>NZ_NQLA01000002.1 GCF_002252705.1 Vulcanococcus limneticus LL | reverse complement strand
CCGACAAAAACGAAGCGGTCGCGCTTGAGCCAGTCATCGAGGACGTCGAACCATCCCCGCTGTGGCGCGCGCCCTACAGCGATCGTCATGAGAGCGGAATGAGCGGTGCGGAAAACCCGCGAGCTGAGGGTTACCGCGCGATCGTAACAACGTTCCCAGCCACCGCGAGAGCGGCTCCGGCGGGCTGACACGGCCCGTCACCATTGACGTTTGGGTATTTGTGCTCAGGGCCTGGGCGGGCCCCCGCCTGCGGGCGGCTTTCGCGTCCGGCAGCTCGGCGGCGGGGGCGCGAGGATGGCAGCCCCCTGGCGATTCGCCCCCCATGGCCTCCGTTCCCTCCGCCCAGTCCGCACCGGCTGCGGCTGCCCCGGTGGTGCTTGAGCAGGAGGTGCTGGGTTCCCGCCGCCTCTCCAACGTGCTGGTGGCCGCCGTGGTGAGCGCAGGCGGTGCCGGCTTCCTGCTCACCAGCCTCTCCAGCTACCTCGGGCGGGACCTGCTGCCGATCGGCCACCCGGCGGCCCTGGTCTGGGTGCCCCAAGGCTTGGTCATGGGCCTCTACGGGCTGGCGGCCGCGCTGCTGGCCACCTATCTGTGGGCCGTGATCGGCATCGATGTGGGTGCCGGCTCCAACCGCTTCGACAAGGCGGCCGGCCGCCTGCTCGTGACCCGCCGCGGCTTCCGCCAGCTGATCCAGGTGGAGACCCCCCTCAAGGACATCCAGGCGGTGAAGGTGGAGGTGCGCGACGGCCTCAACCCCCGCCGCCGCCTGGCCCTGCGGGTACAGGGCCGCCGCGACCTGCCCCTGACCCGCGTGGGTGAGCCGATTCCCCTGGTCGATCTGGAGCGCGAGGGCGCCGAGCTGGCCCGCTTCTTGGGGGTGCCGCTCGAGGGCGTCTGAATCCCTTTCGTCTCGCCCGTTCCGCCGCTCCTCCCCATGACCGTTGCTGATTCCCTGACCCTGCCCGCAAGGCTGCGCCGCTTCAGCCCTCTGGCCCTGGTGCTGGCCCTGCTGCTCAGCCCCCTGGGGCCGGTGGCCTGCGCCGCGCCCGGCCCCAGCGCTGACCTGGGCTGCGGCAGTGGCGGGATTCCCTGCCTGAAGGGCAAGGCCGTGGTGTCCCTGCTCACCAGCAAGGGAGAGGTGCAGGTGAGCCTCGATGGTGATGCGGCGCCGCTCACGGCCGGCAACTTTGTCGATCTGGTGCGGCGTGGCGTCTACAACGGCACGGTGTTCCACCGGGTGGTGAAGGAGCCCGCTCCCTTCGTGGTGCAGGGCGGTGACCCCCAGAGCCGCGATCCCAAGGTGCCGGTGGACCAGCTAGGCGGCGGCAGCTTCATCGACCCGGCCAGCGGCCAGCCCCGCTACCTCCCCCTGGAGATCGGCCTCAGCGGCGAGGCCAAGCCCCGCTACGGCGAGCCCAGCTCTGGCCCCGACCAACTGGCCCGGGTCAAGCTCCCCCATCAGCGGGGGGCCCTGGCCATGGCCAGGGCCGAGGATCCGAACTCCGCCAGCGCCCAGTTCTATATCGCTCTGCAGGCCCTGCCCGAGCTCGATGGCCGCTACGCCGTCTTCGGTCGGGTCAGCAAGGGCATGGATGTAGTGGATCGGATCAACCAGGGCGACAAGCTGCTCAAGGCCACCCTGCTCTCGGGCGGCACCCTGGTGAAGGACAGCCGCTGAGGTCGGGCCGCCGGGCCTACTCCAGCCTCAGCCGGTGATCAGGCCGAGGCTCAGGCGGGCACCCGCTTGTCGGAGGCGGTCGTCTTGAGGTAGGCGGTGTTGACGCCGGAGGCGCGCTCCAGGGCCACCTTGCCGGTGCGGGCGATCTCGAGGATCCCATAGCTCTGCAGCACCTGCTCCAACGCCACGAGCTTGCCCGGGTCTCCCACCACCTCCAGGGTCAGGGCAGTGTCGGCCACGTCCACCACCTTGGCGCGGAACACCTGCACCAGATCGAGGATGGCGGAGCGCTGCTCCGGCGGCGCCGAGACCTTCAGCAGCATCAGCTCCCTCTCCACCGACGGGATGGCCGAGAGGTCGGTGACGGCGAGCACGTTGACCAGCTTGTTGAGCTGCTTGGTCATCTGCTCGAGGGTGTGGTCATCCCCTTCCACCACCATCGTGAGCCGGGAGGAGCCGGCGTCTTCGGCTGGGCCCACCGCCAGGCTCTCGATGTTGAAGCCGCGGCGGGCGAACAGGCCAGAGATGCGGCTGAGGGCTCCGGATTCGTCCTCCACCAGCACCGAGAGGGTGTGCTTCATGCCCGGAGGTGCCCTGAACGTCGATCTGGGCCCAAATTACGCATCCGCCGGTGCCGCCTGGGGCTCCAGCTGGGCCAGCCATTGCAGCAGGGTGCGGTTGAAGCGCTGCGGGGCCTCGTCGTGGAGGCAGTGTCCCAGCTGTGGCAGCACCTGCAGCTCCAGATCCGGCTTGTGGGCGGGTAGGCGGTGGCGCACCCGCATCGGCACCAGCCGGTCGTGGCTGCCCCAGAGCACCAGCAGTGGCTGGCGCATCCGCTCCAGCAGCACCGCCGCAGTGGCGCCGCGGGGCCGCAGGGCCATGCCGATGCTCATCGCCCGTAGGGCCCGGGCCGCCGTGGGCCGCAGGGCCGGGCGTGCCACCAGGCGACGCAGCTCCTGGTCGATGGCCCCGGCGTCGGCATAGGCGGAGCGCAGGCCCAGATCCAGCAGGGGCGTGCGGGCGATCAGGGGCAACAGCAGTTCCAGAGGCAGCACCCCGCAGAGGCCCTCCACCAGGTGCCGCTGCAGCCGCCTCCGCCAGGGCCGCCGTCGCCGCGCCACGGGCATCAGCAGGGTGGGATCGGGCAGGGGTGCCGCCACCACCCCCCGCACCCAGGCCGGATAGAACACGGCGCAGCTCACCGCCACCAGGCTGCCAAGGGAGTTGCCCACCAGCACGGCCGGCCCGCCCACCACCTCGGCCAGGAAGGCCTGCACCTGGCGGGCCCAGAGGCGGTTGTCGAGGCGGCGGTGGCGGTGGTGGCCCGGCTGGGCCGAGTCGCCAAAGCCGATCAGGTCCACGGCGTAGACGCACCAGCCAGCTGCCTCCAGGCCGGCCGCATTGCGCCGCCAGTGTCCGCTGGCGGCCCCGAAGCCATGCAGCAGCAGAAGCGGCGGATGCCGCTGATCCCCCAGTTGGCGCCAGTGGCACGCATGGCCCTGCCAGTGCCATTGGCCGTGCTCGCCCCAGTGGGGGCCGCTGGTCCGCTGCCGGGGATCGGAACCGAGGGGATCGGAGTGGATGGCTGGCGCTGCCGAACAACCCCCATCCTGGGGCGCATCGTTACCGGCGGGGCGTTGTTGCGATCCAGCAGACCGTTGTCCAAAAAAAACTATCAAATTATGTTAACGGTCGTTTCGCAGTGGCCGGCAGGTCCCTGTTCCAGGTGTTCCCCCGCATCCGCCGTGTCCAGCTCCACGTGGGACTGTCGCTGGTCTTTGTCCCCTTGGTGATGCTCACCGGGGCGGCGGTGGGCCTGGTGTCCTATCAGCGCACCAGCCACCTGCTGCTGGGCACGAACCGCCAGCTGATCGCGGCAATCGCGGCCGAGGCCACCGCCAGGATGGAGACGCGCCTCAACATCCAGCAGACCGAGCGGAACATCGCGTCGCTGGCCCTGTTCTCCCGGGCCGATTCCCTTGCGGCCCGGCTGCGCCTGCTACCGCAGATGAAGGCGGTGGTGGACGTCACCCCGGCCATCAATGCGTATTACGTAGGCTACGCCAACGGCGATCGGATTCTGCTGCGTCGTCTCCAGGACGACAGCGAGCGGCAGTTCTTCCAGGCCACGCCCGACACCAGCTATGTGGTGCAGAGCCTGGAGCGCACCCCCGCCGGGCCGGTGAGCCGCCGGCTCCTGTTCGATCGCCAGCTGCGGTTGCTGCTCAATGCCGCGGCTCCCCAGTGGGCCAGCTACGACCCCCGTACCCGCTCCTGGTATCGCCAGGCGATCGCCATGGCCTGGCCGATCGTCACCGACGTCTACACCTTTGCTACCTCCGGGCAAAGCGGGCTCACCGTTGCCCAGCGAACCCCCGACCGACGGGCCGTGGTGGGCGCCGACCTACGGGTGTCAACCATCTCCGACATCCTATGGAATCTGAGGCGCAGCCTGAGTCAGACCCCCAGCGCGCGCCTGGCGCTTGTGGATGGTCGGGGCCGGGTGCTGGCCCTCGACGGCGTGGGCCTGGGCGGCGGCGGGGCTAAGTCAACGTCCCCGCCGCTGCTGCAGTGGGCGGGCGTGCCCGTCTTCGCCCAGGCGGGCGCCGTGGTGCCAAAGCTGATCGCCGATCTGCCGCCGAGCGCGGCTGTGGCCGACCGGCAGCTGCGCATCGACGGTCGTGACTGGATCGTGGCGGTGGGTCGGGCCCAGCGCTTCGAACGGTTGCAGTCGTACCTGGTGGTGGCGGTGCCCAGCGACGAGCTGCTGCAGGACGCCCGCAGCCTTGGCCGCGACTCGATCCTCTCCACCCTGGCGGTGGTGGCGCTGATTACCCCCATTGTCTGGCTGCTGGCCCGCCGCATCACCCGGGCCCTGCGCAAGCTCGGCCACGAGGCCGAGGCGGTGCGCAGCTTCCGCTTCGATGGGTCCGTCAACGTGCGCTCCATGGTGCGGGAGGTCGATGACCTGGCCATCGCCATCGACGCCATGAAGGACACGATCCGCCACTTCCTGGCGGTGAATGCCGTGATCGCCGCCGAGCCGGATGTGGATCGGCTGATGGAAACGATCCTCGCGGAGTCGATCTCCGCCGCCCACGCCCGTGGGGGCGCCCTGTTCCTGAGCGGCGATGGCGACCGCCGCCTGGAGCCCGCGGTGGTGATGGGGCCTGAGTTGAAGCCGCTGCAGACCCCCCTCACCGCCCTGCCCACCGCCGGGGTGGTGAAGCTGATGGGCCACCGGCTCGATTCCAGCGAAGTGCTGCACGGCACCCTCACGAGCGAGGGCACGCCCATGGAGCGCAAGCTGGCCTACGCCCTGGAGCTGGAGGGGGCCCCCTACCTGGCGTTACCGCTCGCCAGCCGGGAGCGGAACCTGCTGGGGCTCCTGCTGCTCTGGTTCGACGCTCCTCCCGAGCCGGCCCGGGTCGCCTTCATCGAGGCTTTCTCCGGCAACGCGGCGATCGCCCTGGAAACCCGCGACCTGATCGCCTCCCAGAAGGCCCTGTTCCAGGCCTTCATCGAGCTGATCGCCGACGCTGTTGATGCCAAGAGCCCCTACACCGGCGGCCACTGCCAGCGGGTGCCGGAGCTCACCAAGATGCTCGCAGAGGCGGCCTGCGAGGCCAAGGAGGGGGTCTTCACCGACTTCTCCCTGACGCCGGAGCGCTGGGAGGCCGTGCATGTGGCGGCTTGGCTGCACGACTGCGGCAAGGTGATCACACCGGAGTACGTGGTGGACAAGGCCACCAAGCTCGAGACGATCTACGACCGCATCCATGAGGTGCGCACCCGTTTTGAAGTGCTGAAGCGCGATGCCCACATCCGCTACTACCAGGACCGGCTGGCGGGGGGTGACCCGTCGCAGCTGGCTGAGCGTCTGGAGCAGGAGTGGGCCGAGCTCGATGCTGACTTCGCCTTCGTGGCCGCCTGCAACGAGGGAGGCGAATTCCTGTCACCCGAGCACATCGAGCGCCTGCAGGGCATCGGGGCCCGCACCTGGACCCGCACCCTCGACGACCGCCTCGGCACCTCCCAGGAGGAGCGCCGACGCATGGAGCGCCAGCCCGCTGCTCCACTGCCGGTGCTCGAGCCGCTGCTGGCGGATCGCCCCGACCATCGTCTCGAGCGCCACCACTCCGATCGCCTGGGCCCCGACAACCCATGGGGCTTCACCCTGCAGCCCACCGAATGGCTTTACGACCGCGG
Source organism: Vulcanococcus limneticus LL (assembly GCF_002252705.1). GTDB lineage: Bacteria > Cyanobacteriota > Cyanobacteriia > PCC-6307 > Cyanobiaceae > Vulcanococcus > Vulcanococcus limneticus. The sequence continues at coordinate 198,698 of NZ_NQLA01000002.1, read as the reverse complement.
AGAACTGCATAATCTAAGCATTTCCCGCGGCACGCTCACGCCGGAGGAGCGCTACAAGATCAACGAGCACATCGTGCACACGATCCGCATGCTCTCGGCCCTTCCCTTCCCGCGCCATCTGCGTGACGTGCCGGAGCTGGCCGGTGGTCACCACGAAACTCTTGTCGGGACGGGCTATCCCAAGGGGCTGCGCAAAGACCAGATGAGCGAGGTGGCGCGCATGATGGCCATCGCCGACATCTTCGAGGCGCTCACCTCCTCCGACCGTCCCTATAAACAGGCCAAGACTCTGTCCCAGGCCCTGAAGATCATGGCCTTCATGAAGCGCGACCAGCACATCGATCCCGATCTCTTCGCGCTGTTCGTCAGCTCCGGGGTCTACCGCCGCTATGCGGAGCGCTTCCTGCAGCCTGATCAGATCGACGCCGTGGATGAGGCGGCGCTGCTGGCGACCTGAGGGCCGCCAGGATGCAGGGCCCGCCCGTCCCCTCCGCCGATGCCGCTGCATGCCGAGGGTTCTGTCCAGCTGGACACCGGCTCCGGCTTCTTTCGTCCCGACTCCCGCCCGGGTCGCGACCTCGGCGTGCTGCTGGTCCGATACCTGGCCCAGGGCGCCGGCGGGGCTGAGCCGCCAGCGGCGGGCCTGCGGGTGCTGGATGTCATGGCCGGCTGCGGCATCCGCGCCCTGCGCTACGGCCAGGAGGCCGGGGCCACCGCCGTGTGGGCCAATGATGCCGACCGTGATCGCCTGCCCCTGCTGGAGGCCAACCTGGCGCCCCTGGAGGCTTCCGGTGTGGCCCTGCGGCGCACGGCTCTCACGGCCCAGAAGCTGCTGGCCGACTGCCTGCTGCGGGAGGAGCGCTTCGACCTGCTCGATCTGGACGCCTTCGGCTGCCCCACCCCGCTGGTGCCCCTGGCCCTGGAGGCCCTGGCCTTCGGCGGCGTGCTCTATCTGGCCAGCACCGATGGCCGCTCCCCCACTGGCCACGACCGCCGGTCGGCCGTGCGCTCCCTGGGGGCAGCCGCCCGCGTCCATCCCGCCAGCTGGGAGCTGGCCCTGCGCCTGCAGATCGGGGTGGTGGCCAGGGCCGCCTGGGCCCTGGGGCGCGGGGTGCGGCCCCTGTTCAGCTTCAGCGAGGGCCGCACCTTTCGCACGGCCGTTCAGCTGCTGCGCCGGCCCGAGAGCGGCGAGGAGTGCCGGCTGGGCCTGATCGCCCACTGCCACGGCTGCGGCGAGCAGCTGGTGCAGCCGTTGCTGACGCTGCGCCAGTGGCCGGCCTGTGCCTGCGAGGCGGGGGCTGGCCTGGCTGCCGCTCCAGGTTCCGGTCCCGGGGCCGCCACGCCGCCCCTGGCCATCTCCGGGCCCCTCTGGCTTGGTCCGCTGCAGCATCCCGCCAGCCTGGCCGCCATGGCTGAGGCGGAGCGGCGGGCCGTGGCGGACGGGGCACCCGCAAGCCTGGGCCGGGCAGGGGCGCGGCTGCTGGAGGCGCTGCGTCGCGACCCCGGCGAGCCTGCCCGCTGCTGGCCCCTGGTGGAGCTGGGCCGGCGGCTGGGGGGCGGACCGCCGCCGCTAAAGGCCTTTGTGGAGGCCCTGCGGGCGGAGGGCTGGAGCGCCTGCCCGAGTGGCGTGATGGCGGGTCAGCTGCGCAGCGATGCCCCCTGGCACCGGGTGCTGGAGCTGGCCGGCCGGATCACGGCAGCCCGTGACAGCCCCGCCCGCCAGGCCCCGGGCCCCACGGGCGGCACGCTAAATAGGTAGGCCGTTACGGCAAGCGGTCATGGCCTCTGAAATCTTCGGCATTGCGGCGGTCTTCTGGCTGCTGATCCCCGTGGGCCTGGTGGGTGGCCTGCTGCTGCTCAAGCTCGAAGGCCAGTGAGCCCCGGGGCGCCTGGTCCCGTCCCTGCAAAGGCCCGTTTCGGGCGGATTGCAGCCGCGCAGTAGCCAGGCGCACCTCTAGGCTCGACCCTCATTGAGCGAGGGTCATGCGGGTTCTGGTCATCGGCGGAACGGGCACCCTCGGCCGTCAGATCGCCAGGCGCGCCCTCGACGCCGGCCACCAGGTGCGCTGCATGGTGCGTACCCCCCGCAAGGCGGCCTTCCTGCAGGAGTGGGGCTGCGAACTGACCCGCGGCGACCTGCTCGAGCCTGACAGCCTCGACTATGCCCTCGAAGGGCAGGAGGCCGTGATCGATGCCGCCGGCACCCGGGCCACCGAGGGCGGCAGCGTCTACGACACCGACTGGACCGGCAAGCTCAATCTCTTCAATGCCTGTCAGCGAGCCGGCGTGAAGCGGGTCGTGTTCATCTCGTTGCTGGATGCCGACAAGCACCGCGACGTGCCGCTGATGGACATCAAGTACTGCACCGAGCAGCTGCTGATCGACTCGGACTTTGATTACACGATCCTGCGCTGCGTGGCCTTCATGCAGGGCGTGATCGGCCAGGTGGCGATTCCGGTGCTGGAGAGCCAGACCGTGTGGGTGAGCGGCACCCCCACATCGATCGCCTACATGAACACCCAGGATGTGGCCCGCTTCGCGGTGGCTGCCCTCCAGCGGCCTGAGACCGTCCGCCAGGCGTTCCCGGTGGTGGGGCCCCGGGCCTGGAACACCGGCGAGATCACCCAGCTGTGTGAGAAGTACAGCGGCAAGTCGGCGCGGGTGTTCCGGGTGCGGCCCGTCCTGCTGCGGGCGATGCAGGCCGTTGCCTCCTTCTTCGAGCCGGCGGTGAATGTGGTGGAGCGCCTTGCTTTTGACAAGGTGACCGGCGGCGGCGTCAGCCTCGACGCACCGATGGAGGCCAGCTATGCGGTCTTCGGCCTCGATCCCGCCGAAACCACCCAGCTCGACGACTACCTCAAGGAGTACTACGACACGATCCTGCGGCGCCTGCGGGAGCTGGAGGCCGATCTCGACAAGGATGCCAAGAAGAAACTGCCGTTCTGAGGGCCTGCAGCTCCAGGCCTGATCCTCGCCAGGCTGGCCGCTCCATTCCAGGCTGATGGTGCGTCTGTACTATGGCCCATGTCGCACTGTCCTCGGCCGTCCTGGGCGGCCTCCATGCCATGTCCGTCGCCCAGATCAAGAATCTCCAGCGCCGTCTGGGAAACCTGGAGCAGGAGGCCATCGAGGAAGTCACCCGCGCCTGCGGCCATGAGCTCTGGCAGAGCCTGGGCTTCGACGCCCTTGACAGCCTGGAAGATGCCGACCTCCGGGCCCGCGCCAACTACTACTACGGCCAGCTTCAGGCCGTGCGTGAACTGCGGGATGCCCTGGGCTAAGCCCCCTTATCCGCCGCCACCGCTGCGGCCGGGCTTCCCGCCTCCGGCCCGGCCTCCGCGCCCCCGGGGCCCGGGCGTCGTTCCGGTGCGGGTCAGTAGGCGCTGTAGGCGCCGCTCCTCCTCCGGCCCGGCCGTTCGCCACTGGCCTGGGGCCAGGCCGCTCAGGTCCAGGGGCGGTTCGCCGTCCATCAGGTCGATCGCCACCCGCAGCAGCCGCAGGGTGGGCAGGCCCACCGCGGCGCTCATCCGGCGCACCTGGCGGTTGCGGCCTTCGCGCAGATCCAGCTCGATCCAGGCCGTGGGCACCTGAAGCCGGTGGCGGATCGGCGGCACCCGCTCGGGCAGGGCTGCGGCCGCCAGCTCGGCCTCACCCAGCCGCCGCGCCCTGGCCGGCAGTGTCGGTTTCCCCTGCACCAGAACCCCCCCGCGCAGGCGCTGCAGGGCCTCTGCACTGGCTTCGCCCTCCACTTGGGCCCAGTAGCGGCGCCAGTGGCCCCAGGCCGGATCTGTGAGGCGCTGCTGCAGTCGGCCGTTGGCGGTGAGCAGCAGGAGCCCCTCGCTGTCGGCGTCGAGTCGGCCGGCGGCGTAGACCCCCGGCACGGGGATGTGCTCCGCCAGGCAACCCCAGCGGCTGCCGGGTTCCGGGGTGAACTGGCTCAGCACCCCGTAGGGCTTGTGGAACAGGAGCGTCGTCAGGGGCGGTCAGAGGGGCGTTGTCGGCTGTCGGTGCCGGCTCCGTGCGGGCGTATGGGGCCGGCCAGAGCGGCTCAGGAGGCCTAGCGAGCCTTCCACAGGTTCACCACGCCGATCGAGATCAGCAACAGGCCCAGGTCCAACGAGAGGGGTGGCAGCACCATTGGCAAAGGGCCCGGGTCGGGCCGAGGCAGGGGTTGCGACCCTAGACGCCGCCCAGGCCCGGCGCGACGGGCTGGCGGCCTCGCCACGGGACTCTGCAGACAAGGGTGTGGCGAGGGCGACACCTAAGCTGAACGGAGCAGTTCGAACGTTCCCTGGCAGCCCCGCATGATTGAGACCTCCGGCGTGATCGAGAAAGAGCAGGGCAACGGGTTCTATCTCGTCACCCTTGAGCAGCCGGCGGGCCACCAATGCCTGTGCCGCGCTGCCGGCAAGCTCACCAAGTTCCGCATCAAGCTGCTCGCCGGCGACAAAGTGCTGGTGGAGATCAGCCCCTACGACCTGACTCGCGGCCGCATCACCTACCGGGAGCGCAACGCCGGAGCCACCGGCCCCCGTCCCGGCGGCAACCGCCCCGGCGGCCCCCGGCGCCGCTGAAGTCTGCGGGCCCCTGGGGCCCCAGCCGTTCCCGAGACCCAAAGCCCCGCCGTTGCGGGGGGGCTTTGGGCAAGCCTCAGCCCACCGGTGCGCTCAGCAGCCCTTCAATCGCGGCCTTGAACTCGCTGCGCTGCTTGACGCCCCTGAACTGCTGCTTCAGTTCCTTTCGGAAGAACAGCTGCACGGTGGGCGTCCCGGTGACACCGGCCTGGGCGGCGATCTCCTGGTCGGCTTCGATGTCGATCTCCACGCCCTGGGCGGCGCCGCCCAGGTCCGCAAGCACCCGCTTGAGCTGGGGCTTGAGCACGTGGCAGGGCCCGCAGGTGGGTGAGGTATAGACCACCAGCACCGGCTTGGGGCTGTCGTGGTAGAGCTTGCGCAGGGCGTAGCCGCCCTTCTGCCACTGGGCATTGGGGTCGAAGTTGCTGGCGTCGCTCTCGGCGGTGCGCCTGGGTTCGCCGGCGGGCTCAGGATCCACCGGGTCGTGGCTCACGGTCACGGCCAGGCCGTGGTGGGTGAGCCAGCGCTCGGCCGCCAGGGCGGCCTGGCAGCCGCTGCCGGCGGCGGTGACGCCCTGGCGCCACTCGGCGTCGGCCACATCGCCAGCGGCGAACACGCCCTCGGCGCTGGTTTCCGGCCGGCCGGGACGGGTCACCAGGTAGCCGCTGGCATCGAGCTCCAGCTGGTCGCGCACCAACTGGGTGTTGGGGGTGTGGCCGATGGCATAGAACAGGCCCTTCACTGTCAGCTCCTCGGCGGGGGCGCCGCTGCTGGCCTCCTGCAGCAGCAGGCGCTCCATCCAGTCGGCGCTGCCGGCCACGTCGCCCACCTGGCGGTTCCAGTGCACCGTGATGGCGGGGTTCGCCAGCACCCGGTCGGCCATGGCCTTGCTGGCCCGCAACTCGTGGCGGCGCACGATCAGGTGCACGCGGCTGCCGTACTTGGTGAGGTAGACGGCCTCCTCGCAGGCGGAGTCGCCGCCACCCACAACGGCCAGCTCGGCGTTACGGAACTGGGGGGTGGCGCCGTCGCAGATGGCGCAGGCGCTGATGCCCTTGCTCCAGAAGGCCGTCTCACTGGGCAGGCCGAGCCGGTTGGCGCTGGCGCCCGTGGCCAGGATCACGGCATGGGCCCGGATCTCCCGGCCCTCGGTGCTGATGCGGTAGGGGCGCTGGCTGAGGTCGATGGCGTCTGCGTCGGCCTCGATCAGACGGCTGCCCCAGCGCACGGCCTGGGCCTTGATCCGATCCATCAGGTCGGGGCCCATGATCCCGTCGGGGAAGCCGGGGAAGTTCTCCACGTGGGTGGTGGTCATCAGCTGGCCACCGGGGATGCCGCCCGCCTGGAAGCCGGTGATCACCACGGGGCTCAGATTGGCCCGGGCGGCGTAGATGGCGGCGGTGTATCCCGCAGGGCCGGAGCCCACGATCACCAGATTTTCAACGGGTCCCCCTTGACTGGACACCGCGTCGGCGGACCCCTGGGCGGCAGAAGCCTCGGACACCATGGCTAAGGCGGACTCACTTCGCCTTGAGTGTAGGGGGACGGGCCTGTCGGCGTGGGATGAGTCGGGTTGGGATCAGTTGGCTGGGATTGAACTGGCTAGGACTCAGCTGGCATCGGTCCAGTTGGTTCGGCAGCGGGATCTGCCCGAGGCTGAGGGGTCGGCTCAGATCTCCAGCAGGCCGTCGCCGTCGCGGCCGGCCCCCTGTTGGCGCAGCTCGAGCAGGACTTGAAGTTGCTCGGGGCTGGGCACCACCAGAACGTGTTCCGCCATCAGGCTCGGGTGTTCTTCGACACACAGAATCCATTCTCGGAATTCTTCGGTGAGGGCATAGCTGTCCTCATAGCACTCGCGGGAATCGAGGCTGGCGATCCGGGCGGCGGACCAGTTGATGGCGACGGTCAGTCGGCGCTGGATCGAGCCTTTCATCGGATTCCTTCCCGTTGACCGGTGCGTGGCACCACGCTGGTGGGCAGGGTGCCCACCTGTGGTGTGGATTCGCAGAACGTCGCACTTTTTTCGGCTGTGCGATGTAGTGACTGCTGCAAAGTCATGCCAGCGCAGACACGCGCGCCCGGTTTTGGAGGCCTGGTTGGGGTAGGTCCTGGGGGTATTTGATTCGGGTATCTCGCTGCGTCTACCGCGTCGCACTACCGCGTCGGACTGCCTCGTCTTCCTCTGGACTCCCTGGCTCAGGGGCGTGACAGGAAGCTGGGCAGCTGGGGGCCCTTGACGCGGATCACCTCGCCGGCACCATCCTCCACGGCCTGCAGCGGCAGTGCTGGGGCCCGTCCGCCCGCCGCTGGCTCGGGCGGCAAGGCGGTTGTCTTGGGCCGGATCAGGTAAGGCTCACTCAGCGACCAGCTGCGCGCGTACCGCATCAGGAGTGGATCTGCTGGCGCGAACACGTAGGAGGGGTGGCGGGGCACGGCCTCCAGGGCCGCGCGGCTGTCGTCCATGCGCACGGCCCGGGTGATCGCCTGCACGAAGCGGGTGCGGGTGACGACGGTGGTGAGATAGGCCACCACCCGCAGCCGCGCGGCATCGAAGCCCTCGGCGCACATGTCGACGCTCACCAACCAGTCGGCCTCACCCCCCTGGAAGGCCGCCAGCCGCGCCTGGGCGTCCGGGTCCTGGGAGTGCACCAGGTGCACCCGGTCGCCCTCCTCCTCGAGCAGGCCGCTGATGCGGCGGGCGTGGGCGATGTCGCGGGCGATCACCAGGCCGCCAGCCTCAGGGTGCTGGCGCCGCACCGATTCCAGGCGGCGGCGGGCGTTCAGCAGCAGCCGTAGGGCGATGCTGCTGGAATCCCCCAGGCGGATGGCGCGGCGCAGGTTGCGGGCCCGCCAGCTCTCGCGCTGCTCCAGCGACAGGGGCGAGCGCTCGGTGTCGCCCAGGGGCGCCGCGGCGCCCGGGCCATCGCCGCTGCCGTCCTCGAAGGCCTGGCCCTGGCGGCCGTGGTCCACCCAGCCGTCCTGGAAGCGGAACTCCAGCGGTCGTACGTCGCCGGCGGCGATCAGCTGGCGCGGCTCCACGCTCAGATCCGGGGCGATCTGCTCCACCCAGACGCCCTCATCGAACACCTGCACCCGGCGGGCCGCACAGAAGCCGAGGTTGTCGGCCCGGAAGGGGGTGCCCGTGAGTCCCAGCCGCAGACTGGCCGAGGCGCTCAGGCGCGAGAAGGCATGGCCCCAGGCGGTGGCTTCCGGTTCTTCGGGATCCACCCCCAGGTGGTGGACTTCATCGGCGATGGCCAGCCAGTTCAGCGCCTCGGACGCTGTGAGCTGCTGCTCCAGTTGCTCCAGGTTGCGGCCGGCACCCTGGTAGGTGAGCAGCAGGCCGTGGCTGCCGTCCACCCAGGGGCCGCGGCCTGTGCTGAGTTCCGGCTCCCACTCCGCCAGTCGCAGGCCGAGTCGGGCGGCCGCAGCGCGCCACTGGCCCGCGATCGCGCTGCGGTGGCAGAACACCACGAAGTGCTGCAGCCGGCCCTCGGCCTGCAGGCGCTGGAATCCCAGCAGGGCCCCGAGCGTCTTGCCGGCGCCGGGACCGGCGTGGATCAGCACATCCTGGCCAGGGCCCTGGCCGCTGGCCGTGCTGCTTGCTGTGGCGCTGGGGGGCGTGCCCTCCAGCCGGCGCCGCAGCAGTTGGATCAGCTGGCTCTGCCACTGGCGCGGCCGGATCGTGTTGTCGCCGCCAGGGCCGCTGTTGCCGCGACCGCCGGCACCGCCCGGTCGGGGCCCCAGATCGAAGGACGGTGCTGCCATGGCCGCCATTGTGCTGACGCCGGCCAGGGGTGTGCCGGCAGCACCGGGCGAAAGATAGGTGTTTCTACGTATTCGCCTGGGTGCTGGCGTCCCTAGCTTCCGGCCAGCCCCCGCTGTCGGGCACTCCAGCAGGGCCTTTCGCCTGTCCATCGGCCCATCCGGTCTTTCAGAACGTTCCGCGTCCCAGTCCGTTTTGTCGCCCAGCCCGTCCTGCCTGCCAGCCCATGGATGCGCGTCCCGCCTCCCCCCGTCCCCCCGATGGGCCCCGCCTGCTGCTTGAGCGCGCCCTCGCCCTCGAGTGCGACATCGACCCGATGATCCTGCGGGCTCGCCTGCTGAGGCGCCAGGGGGCAGCCCTGCAGGCCCTCTGCCTAGAACAGGAGCTTCTGCCCCTGTTCTGAATGCGCGTGGCGGTGAGCGGTGCCTCCGGCAAGACCGGCTGGCGCGTGGTTCAGGAGGCCCTGGCCCAGGGCCATGACGTGCGGGCCATCCTGCGTCCGGACTCCAATGTGCTCGAGGGTCTGGCCGGCGCCGAGCTGGTGCGGCTGGACCTGGGTGATCGCGAAGCCCTGGAGGCGGCGTTGCGGGGCTGTGATGCGCTGGTGATCGCCACAGGCGCCAGGCCCTCGGTGGATCTGGCGGCGCCCCTGAAGGTGGACGCCTTCGGGGTGCGCTCCCAGATCGCAGCCTGCCAGGCGGTGGGCCTGCGGCGGGTGGTGCTGGTGAGTTCGCTGCTGGCCGGCGCCTGGTTGCATCCCCTCAACCTGTTCGGCCTGATCCTGGTGTGGAAGCGGTTGGGGGAGCGCTGGCTGGAGCAGAGTGGCCTCGACTGGACGGTGGTGCGCCCCGGGGGCCTGCGGGAGCAGGAGGACGACCTGGCGGCCCAGGTGGTGCGCTACGGCCCAGCCGACAGCCAGCGGGAGGGCAGCATCCCCCGGCGGCTGGTGGCCCGGGTGTGCCTGGAGGCCCTGGCCACGCCGGCCAGCATCGGCCGGATCGTGGAGGTCACCAGCACAGCCGATGCGGAGGCCGCCGCTGCCTCCGCCCTCTCGACCTGGTTGGCGAGCCTCAGCTGAGGGCTTCGGCGTGGTTGACCAGGAGGTGCTCCACCTCTTCGATGCCCTCGGCGGCCGCCCGGCGGGCCCGGGCGTCATCGCCGTTGGCCTCGCTCAGCAGCTGGGTGGCCAGGCGCTCCAGCAGCTGCTCCCGCTGCTCCTGGAGGTGGGTTAGCAGCTCCCGTTCGATCAGCTGGCGCACGGCCTGACTGCGCAGACCGCTCTGGTCGGCTTCGGCCAGGGTGCCCTGCACCAGCTCCTTCACGAACAGTCGCTGCACCTCGGTGCTGCGCAGGAAGCTCTCCATGGCGTTGATGGCGCCATCCACCACCGTGCGCTCGGCCTCGGCCGGCTCGCGGTCGAGCTTGAACTCCCAGTCGAGGTGCCGGCGCTGCCAGCCCTCCTGGTGCAGGTTGGGCATCACGGTCTGGCAGAAGCTGTCGACCGAGATCTCGTAGACCCGCTCGGCCACCCGCTCACACCAGCCCTCCCCGTGGGCGTGCAGCTGCTCCTGCAGGGTGTGGCGGTCCACGGCATGGCCGCCGTGGTGGCTGTGACAGACGCCGTTAGGGCACTCGACCGCCGAGAGAGCCATGGAAAAGTCGGAGCAGATTCAGCCTCCGCGGTAGCCACGTCGTGGTGGGGATGGCAAGTGGGCACCTCGGCCTCTCTGGCCCTCTGTGCCGGACTGCGCACAAAGCCCCGGCGACCGTTGCCGCCGCCGGCGTGGCGGCCGATGAATGGAGAACCGTCCCTGGTAGGGCTCTGTCTTGATTCGAGTGTTGGTACCCAGGGAGCGCCAGCCCGGGGAGACCCGGGTGGCCGCCACCCCTGAAACGGTGAAGCGTCTCCGGGGACGGGGCTGTGCCGTGTGGCTGGAGCGGCAGGCAGGCCTGCGCTCCGGCTATGCGGACGAGGCCTATGCCGAGGCCGGCGCCGAGCTGTTCCAGGGCGAGGGCCCGGAGGCCGCGGAGCGCTGGGCCGAGGCCGATGTGGTGCTGGCGGTGCAGACCCCCGGTGCCCCAGGCACTGAGGCCGAAGCCGGTGGCAGCGGCCTGGAAGCCCTGCGCCCCGAGGCCCTGCTGCTGGGCCTGCTCAATCCCCACGGCGACCACAGCCTGATCGAGCGGCTGGAGCGCCAGCGCCTCTCGGCCGTGGCCCTGGAGCTGCTGCCGCGCATCAGCCGCGCCCAGGCTATGGACGTGCTCTCCTCCCAGGCCAACATCGCCGGCTACAAGGCGGTGCTGCTTGCGGCGGCGGCGCTCGATCGCTTCTTCCCGATGCTGATGACCGCAGCCGGCACCGTGCAGCCGGCCCGTGTGGTGGTGCTCGGTGCCGGTGTGGCTGGGCTGCAGGCGGTGGCCACGGCCCGGCGCCTGGGTGCCCTGGTGAAGGTGAGCGATGTGCGGCCGGCTGCCCGGGAGCAGGTGGAGTCGCTCGGGGCGCGCTTCATCGAGCCGCCGCGGCTGGAGGAGGCCCCCGGCGAAGTGGGCGGTTACGCCCGCGAGGCCGGGGCCGTGTTTCTGGAGGCCCAGCGCCAGCTGCTGGCGCCCCATCTGGCCGAGGCGGACGTGGTGATCACCACCGCCCAGGTGCCCGGGCGGCCGGCGCCGCTGCTGATCACCCGCGAGATGCTCGGCCTGCTGCGCCCCGGTGCCGTGGTGGTGGATCTGGCTGTGGGCCAGGGCGGCAACTGTGCCGGCAGCCGCAGCGATGCCTCCGTGGACGTGGACGGCGTGACGGTGATCGGCGCCGGCAACCTGCCGGCCTCCCTACCCCAGCACGCCAGCGCCCTCTATGCCCGCAACCTGGCGGCCCTGCTGGAGGCCCTGATCCAGGAGGGCGAGCTGCGCCTCGACCCTGAGGATCCGCTGCTCGATCCCTGCCTGCTCAGTCACGCCGGCGTCTGCCGCCGCGAGGACCTTCGCCCCGCCCGGGCCGGCCAGGAGGTGGCGGCATGAATGGCCCTCTCTCGGAGGCCCTGTGGGTGCTGCTGCTCGGCAGCCTGCTGGGCTTCGAACTGATCGGCAAGGTGCCGCCGACCCTGCACACGCCGCTGATGTCGGGGGCGAATGCGATCAGTGGCATCACCCTGCTGGCGGCCCTCGCCCTGATTGGCCAGGCCGCCTCCCCTGGCCTGCGCCTGCTGGGCGCCGTGGCCCTGGGCTTCGCTCTGTTCAACGTGGTGGGAGGTTTCCTCGTGACCGATCGGATGCTGGCGATGTTCCGCCGGAGGGCCGGCTGATGGTCGCTCTGATCTCCCCCTGGTTCGGCTCCCTGCTACCTGGTCTCTTCCTGCCCACGGCCTCCTTGCCCCCTTTCTCCCTGCTGACCGTCTCCCTGCCAACCGTCTTCCTGCCAGCTGTCTCCATGCCCGCGTCCGCGTTGCCCAGCGTCCACCTGGCGCTGGATCTTGGGGCCGTGCTGCTGCTGGCCCTGGGCCTCAAGGGGCTCTCGAAGGTGCGCACCGCCCGCAGCGCCAATGGCCTGGCGGCCGTGGCCATCGCCGTGGCGGTCGCCGGCCTGCTGCTGGAGCAGGGTGTGGCCGGCTGGCCCTGGATGCTGCTCGGCCTGCTGGCCGGCGGCGGCCTGGGGGCCCTGGTGGCCTACCGGGTGCCGATGACCTCGATGCCGGAGGTGGTGGCCCTGTTCAACGGCTGCGGCGGCATGGCCTCGCTGCTGGTGGCCCTCGGGGCCGCTGCCCTGCCCGCCGGCCTTGACCTGCTGGGTCAGCTCTCTGTGCTCGCCTCGGTGCTGGTGGGTGGCGTCACCTTCTCCGGTTCGCTGGTGGCGATGGCCAAGCTGCAGGAGTGGCTGGCCACCCCGCCCTGGATGCTGCGACCCCAGCGCCATGCGGTGAACATCGGCCTGGTGCTCGTGGCCTTGGCCGCCGGCGCTGCCCTGCCCCTGGGGCTGCTGACCCCGGCTCCGGCCCTGGTCGTGATCACCGTCGCCTCCCTGCTGCTCGGCATCGGCCTCACCCTGCCGATCGGCGGCGCCGACATGCCGGTGGTCATCTCCCTGCTCAATTCCTATTCGGGCGTGGCCGCCGCCGCTGCCGGTTTCGTGGTGGGCAGCCAGCTCCTGGTGGTGGCGGGCGCCATGGTGGGGGCTGCCGGCCTGATCCTCACCCAGGTGATGTGCACGGGCATGAACCGCTCGCTCACATCGGTGCTGTTCGGCGGGGCCCTGGGCGCCGCCGCGGCCCCCGTGGGCGAAGGCGGCTCCGGGGAGGACCCGGGCTACAGCCGCATCACGTCCTGTTCCGCCGAGGAGTGCGCCCTGGCCCTGGAGGCCGCCGAGCGGGTGGTGTTCGTGCCGGGCTACGGCCTGGCGGTAGCCCAGGCCCAGCACAGCCTCAAGGAGCTGGCGCGGCTGCTGGAGAGCGCCGGTATCCAGGTGGCCTACGGCATCCACCCGGTGGCGGGCCGCATGCCCGGCCATATGAACGTGCTGCTCGCCGAGGCCGATGTGCCCTATGAGCAGCTGATTGAGATGGAGACGATCAACCCCGATTTCCCCCGCACGGATGTGGTGATCGTGCTGGGCGCCAACGACGTGGTGAATCCCCAGGCCAAGAACGACCCCTCCAGCCCCCTCTATGGCATGCCCGTGCTGGAGGTGGACCAGGCCCGCTCGGTGTTCGTGGTCAAGCGCAGTCTCGGGGCCGGCTACTCCGGCGTGCGCAACGGCCTGTTCGAGCTGCCCCAGACCTCGATGGTGTTCGGCGACGCCAAGGCGGTGCTGCAACAGCTCACCGCCGAACTGCGCAGCCTTGGCGTGGGCAAGGTGGCGGTGGCGGCGGGCTGAGGCGCGGCGGCAGGGCTGGCCCCCTGGTCATCGGGCGGCCATGGCGGCAGGGTGACGGGGTGTTGCCGCTGCTCTCCCCTGTGGGCGCCCCCCTGCTGAGCCAGCTGGGTCTCGATCCCTTCCGGCCCCGGGGCCCCTGGTGGGGCGCCGACCTGCAGACGCTGCGGGACACCCTGCGCCCGCCGGGGCTTCCGCCGGATCGGGGTGAGGCGGTGCTGATCGGACTGGCCGGTGTCGGTGCGGCTGGTGGCACTGGCTCTACCGACGCTGAGCATCAGCTGTTGGCCCTGCTGGATCAGCCGCTTCCGGCGACGCCCGATCCCGCTGCCAGGCCCCCGTCGCTGCCGCGGGGCCTGGTGCTGCTGCTGCACGGTCTGGGGGGCGGCAGCGAGGGGCCGGGGGTGCGGCGCCTGGGCCTGGCCCTGCAGCTCCAGGGGTTCGCGGTGCTCCGGCTCAACCTGCGGGGCGCCGGCCGGGGTCGCCCACTGGCGCCGGGCACCTATGCCGCAGCCTGCAGCCGCGACCTCGCCCCTGTGCTGCGGCGGGCCCGCACGCTGGCGGGGGGGCTGCCCCTGTTCGCCGCCGGTCTCTCGCTGGGGGGCACGGTCCTGCTCAATGCCTGTCTGGACGCGGGCGCGCCGCCGCCCCTTGATGGCCTGGTCTGCATCAGCAGTCCCCTGGATCTGGAGGGCTCCGCCTGGCAGATCGAGCGTCCCCGCAATGGCCTCTACCAGCACTGGCTGCTGGGGCGCCTGCGGGACCAGACCCTGGCCGATCCCTTTGGCATCTCCGCGGCCGAGCGTGAGGCCCTGCTGGGCCGCGGGCCTGGCGGTGTGATCCGCACGATCCGCGCCTTCGATGCCGCCATCACCGCGCCGCGCTGGGGCTACAGCTCGGTGGAGCACTATTACGGGGCGGCCAGCCCCCTCCCCCGGCTGCTGGCCGGCCCCGGCCTTCTGCCCCCGACGTTGCTGCTTCATGCCAGCGACGACCCCTGGGTGCCGGCGGCCCCGGCCCGCCAGCTCGCCCATGCCTGGGGCGATCTCGCCCTGTCGCGGGTGCTGCTGAGCCCTGGCGGCGGCCACAACGGCTTCCATGCCCCCGGCGATCGGCCCCAGGCCAGCTGGGCTGACCAGGTCGCAGTGCGCTGGTTGGAGCGACTTGCGCAGGCTGCGCCCCCTCAGGGCCTGAGGCTGGCCTGAAGGGGGGCGTTGAACGGCCTGCGCGAGCAGGATTCGCTCAGGTGGGTTGCGGCTGGAAGGGCATCCGCCTGAGGATCCAGGCTTCGATGGGGCTTCCGCCCACCACGTGCTCCCGCACGATCCGCTCGATCCGCTCCGGGCTCACGCCGACGTAGACGATCCCTTCGGGCCAGACCAGCAGCACCGGGCCTTCGGCGCAGATCCGCAGGCAGTCGGCCTTGGTGCGCAGCACGATCCCTTCGGGACGGGCCGGATCCTCCAGGCCGAGCTCCCGCACCAGGCGCTTGAGGGTTTCCCAGCTGGCAGCGCCGACGGCCGGATCGGGACAGCAGAGCGCCTTGCTGGGGGTGGCGCAGAGCAGCAGGTGGTGGGCGATCCGGGGCTGGACAACGGCCATGGTGTGGGGCTGGAGGGCAGCAGGGGGCAGCGGTGGGCGCCGGATCGGGGGCTCAGGCCGGCAGCGCCACCGGAGCCTTGGCCCTCAGCCGGGCTGCAGCCTCACGCACCGCCTCGCGTGACCAGGCGTCCACGGCCAGCACGTCGTCCAGGGAGGGGGAGGTGGTGAGATCGGCCTTGTGGCGATCACACACCGCGTCGATCAGTTTCGGGATCTCGAGGAAGTGGATCTGCTCCTCGAGGAAGAGGGCCACGGCCTGTTCGTTGGCGGCGTTCATCACCGCGGGCATCGTGCCGCCGGCGCGGCCGGCCGCGTAGGCGAGCTCCATGCAGGGGTATTTGGCCGGGTCGGGGGCGCGGAAGCTGAGGGTGCCCACTTCGGTGAGGTCGAGGCGGCGCCAGGGGGTTTCGAGGCGCTCGGGCCAGCTGAGGCAGTAGAGGATCGGCAGCTTCATGTCGGGCCAGCCGAGCTGGGCCAGCACCGAGGAGTCGGCCAGTTCCACCATCGAGTGGATGATCGACTGGGGGTGGATCACGATCTCGATGTGGTCGTAATCGAGGCCGAACAGGTAGTGGGCTTCGATCACTTCGAGGCCCTTGTTCATCAGGCTCGCCGAGTCCACCGTGATCTTGCGGCCCATGCTCCAGTTGGGATGGCTGGTGGCATCGGCCACGGTGGCCTTGGCCAGATCCGCGGCGGGCCAGTCGCGGAAGGCGCCGCCGCTGGCGGTGAGCTGGATGCGGCGCAGGCCTGGGGTGGGATGGCCGGTGCTGAGGCGGGCCGTGTCGGCCCAGGGGGTGCCCTGCAGGCACTGGAAGATGGCGGAGTGCTCGGAGTCGGCCGGCAGCAGCCGCGAGCCGCTCTTCTCCAGCTCCGGCAGCACCACCGGGCCGGCGGCGATCAGGGTCTCCTTGTTGGCCAGGGCCAGGTCCTTGCCGGCGTGGATGGCGGCCAGGGTGGGCAGCAGGCCGGCGCAGCCCACGATGCCTGTCACCACCAGATCGGCGCTGGGCCAGGCGGCGGCGGCGCAGATCCCATCGGGGCCGCCCAACAGCTCCGGCAGCCGGGCAGGCCGTTGGGCGGGCTCCAGCGCCTGCAGCCGCTCGCGCAGCTCGGCCACCCTCTCGGCATCGGCCAGGGCCACCACCTCGGGGGCGTGGCGGCGGATCTGCTCGATCAGCAGGTCGAGGTTGCGGCCGGCCGTGAGGGCCACCACCCGGAAGCGATCCGGGAACTCCTCGGCCAGTTCAAGGGTCTGGGTGCCGATCGAGCCGGTGGATCCCAGCACGGAGAGGGCTTTCACGGCACTGCAGCAAGTGGGGTCAGTTTCCCACCTACGGGCGGGTGGCCCGGGCGAGGCTGGGGGCCGGCCGCGCCCTCGTTCTGGCGTCGGGCCTGGTGAGTGCCTGCTTGGTCCGCTGGCCGGTGGAACCGCCCGTCACACTGGGGGCCGTGCCGAACGGGCGGACATGGTGGGCTGGCTGCAGCGTTGGAACTTCATCGAGCGCGCCAAGCTCGAGCGCGAGCTCTGGGAGGCGTTCGAGCGCGGCGAGCCCATTGAGCAGCTGGTGGAGCAGTGTGAGCCCGGCTTCCGCCGCGACGTGTGGACCACCACCCAGCAGCGCATCCGCAAGATCGAGCAGATGATGCGCGGTCAGGCAGAACCCCCCGCGCGCCCCGATGTCTGAGCCCGGTGGGCTGTCGGGGGCGCCTCAGGCTGATCCCGGCTCAGACCCGCCGCCACTCGGTGAGGCCACCGGGCTTGTCGATCAGTTCGATGCCCTGGGCCTGGAGCTCGGCGCGGATGTGGTCGGCGGTGGCGAAATCGCGGGAGGCCTTGGCGGTCTGGCGGGCTTCGATCCGGTCCTGGATGGTCTGGTCGCAGGGGCCGTTGCTGTGGGTGGTTCCGGCCACAGGGGCCGCTTCCGGTTGGAGCCCCAGCACGCCGGCCAGTTCCAGCAGCAGCCGGCCCTGGCTGGCCAGGAGCGGGCTGCTGGCCGCCTCGGCCGCGGCGGCATCGCCGCGCTCAAGCCGGTTGGCCAGGGAGCGCAGGGGCTTGACCAGCTCGAACAGCACGGCGAGCGCGGCGGAGGTGTTGAGGTCGTCGTCCATGGCCGCGGCGAAGCGCTGGCGGGCGGCCACCAGCTCCGGCGACAGGCCGGCGGCATCGCGGGGATGGGGATCGTCACCGCTCGCCGCGCCGATGGCCTCGGCCAGGCCCAGGGCGGCGTTGAGCCCCTTCCAGCCGGTGGCCGCGGCCTCCAGGGCCTCGGCGGTGAAGTCCAGGGGCTTGCGGTAGTGGGCCTGCAGTACGAACAGCCGCAGGGTCATCGGCGAGACGCCTGAATCCAGCAGGGCTCGGATCGTGGTGAAGTTGCCGAGCGACTTGCTCATCTTCTGGCCGCCCACGTTCACCATGCCGTTGTGCAGCCAGTAGCGAGCCAGCTCCCGGCCCGTGGCCGCCTCCGACTGGGCGATCTCGTTCTCGTGGTGGGGAAAGATCAGATCGGCGCCGCCCAGATGGATGTCGATCGTGTCGCCGAGTTCGGCGCGCACCATGGCCGAGCACTCGATGTGCCAGCCGGGCCGGCCCGCGCCCCAGGGGGAGGGGAAGCTGGGTTCGCCCGGCTTGGCGCCCTTCCAGAGGGCGAAGTCGAACGGGTGCTGCTTGCGGGCCTCCTCGGCATCGGTGACGCGGCCATCGGCGTTCTGCTGCTGTTCGGCCAGATCGCGGCCCGAGAGCTTGCCGTAGCCGGCGTGTTTCAGCACGGCGAAATACACATCGCCATCGGCGGAGTAGGCGGCTCCCCGCGCCTCCAGTTCCCCGATCAGGGCCCGGATCGCCTCCAGGCTCTGGGTGGCCCGCGGCATGCGGTCTGCCGGCAGGATGTTCAGCCGGGCCATGTCGGCCATGAAGGCCTCGATGTTGCGCTCACTCACCGCCTCCATCGAGCTGTTCTCCTCGGCGGCGCGACGCAGGATCTTGTCGTCGATATCGGTGTAGTTCTGCACGAACGTCACCGCATAGCCGCTCCAGATCAGATAGCGGCGCAGCACGTCCCAGGCGATGTAGCTGCGGGCGTGGCCCAGGTGGCAGAGGTCGTAGACCGTGACGCCGCAGCAGTAGATGCTCACCTTCCCCGGCTCCAGCGGGCGGAACTCCTCGGTGCGGCGGGTGAGGGTGTTGGTGAGCCGCAGGGTCACGGGAGCTTCGGGAGATGGCGGCCAACCTACGGCTTGGGCTTGGCCCTACTTCGCCTCCATCCAGTTGGGCCCCACGCCGGTTTCCACCAGTAGCGGCACCGTGAGCGCCACGGCCTGTTCCATCGTGCTGCGGGTGAGCGCCAGCACCGCATCGAGAGCCTCGGGGGCCGCCTCCAGCACCAGTTCGTCGTGCACCTGCAGTAGCAGCCGCGCCGGCAGGCCGCTCTCAGAGAGGCGGTGGTGCAGCTGCACCATGGCCAGCTTGATGATGTCGGCGCTGGAGCCCTGGATCGGCGCGTTGGCGGCCGCCCGCAGCTGCTGGGCCTCCAGGCCGCCACGGCGGGCCACCTCCAGGTCGATCTCCAGTGGATCCTTGCCCCGCAGGCGCCCCAGGCCCGAGGGATCGAAGCCGAACGGCCGGCGCCGGCCCAGGATCGTCTCCACGTAGCCGCGGCTCAGGGCCAGCCGCTCCTGCAGCTCCAGGAAGGCGAACACCTTCGGGTAGCGCTGCTTGTACTTACTGAGAAACTCCTTGGCCTGCGCCTGGCCCACCCCCGTTTCCCGCGCGAAGCGCTGGGCGCCCATGCCGTAGATCACGCCGAAGTTGATCGTTTTGCCCAGGCGGCGTTCGTCGCTGCTCACCGCCTCGCCTTCGGCCTTGTCCAGCAGCAGCCGGGCCGTGAGGGCGTGCACGTCGTCGCCGGTTCGGTAAGCTTCCACCAGCACCTCCTCGCCCGAGAGGTGGGCCAGGATGCGCAGCTCGATCTGGGAGTAGTCGGCGCTGATCAGGCTCCAGCCCTCCTGGGGCAGGAAGGCCTTGCGGATCCGCCGGCTGAACTCCGTGCGGATCGGGATGTTCTGCAGGTTGGGGTTGCTGCTCGAGAGCCGGCCGGTGGCCGTCACCGCCTGGTTGAAATCGGTGTGCACCCGTCCGGTTTCCGGTTCCACCAGCGCCGGCAGCGCATCCACATAGGTGCTTTTGAGCTTGCTCAGGGTGCGGTGCTCCAGCACCAGCGGCACCACGGGGTGGGCCTCCTCCAGCTTCTCCAGCACGGCGGCATCGGTGCTCCAGCCGGTCTTGGTCTTGCGCGATTTCTTGCGGTCCAGCCCCAGCGTGTCGAACAGCAGCTCGCCCAGCTGCTTTGGGGAGGCCAGGTTGAAGTCCACCCCCGCCGCCGCCCTGGCGTCGGCCTCCAGCTGCTGCAAGGTGGCCGCCAGTTCAGTGGAGAGTTCCGCCAGGTAGCCCTTGTCGATGCGGATGCCGGTGGCTTCCATCAGCGCCAGCACCGGCTCCAGCGGCAGCTCCACCTGATCGAGCAGTGCTGGCAGCGCCGGGCCGAGCTCCGCCAGCTGGGCCCGCAGCAGCCCCGTGAGCCGCCAGGTCACGTGCACGTCCATGCCGCAATAGAGCGCGGCCTCCTCGATCGGCACGGCGGCAAAGGTGGCGCCCTTCGGCACCAGCGCGCCGTAGCTGGTGGGGCTGAAGCCGAAGTTGCGCTCCGCCAGCACGTCCAGACCGTGCTTGGCGTTGGCGTCGCGCAGGTAGTCCGCCAGCAGCGTGTCCATCACCACACCCTCCAGGGCCAGGCCGTGGCGCAGCAGCACCAGCCGGTCGTACTTGGCGTTCTGCAGGGTCTTCGGGTGGTCGGCGCTGGCCAGCCAGGGGGCCAGGGCGCTGAGCACCCCATCGAGGGGCAGCTGGGGCGGTGTGGCCGGGGGTTCGGTGAGCAGATCGGGTGCCACGGGCGGCAGATGGCCGATCGGGATGTAGGCCAGCTCGTCCGGGCCCGCGCCCCAGGCCAGGCCGATGCCCACCAGTTCGGCCTGAAAGGGGTTGAGGGCGGTTGTCTCGGTGTCGAGCGCGATCGGAGCGGTCGGATCGGTGGCCGCCAGCAGCCGCGCCACCAGGGCCTCCAGCTCGGCGGGGTTGGTGATCAGCTGGGGCTCCAGGGCTGGCGGGGTGCTGGCGGTGGGGGCCCCCGTTTCGGCGCTGGCGCGGGCTGTCGCCGTGGCCGGGTCGGTACCGGTGGTCTCCGCCGGCCTGGCGCTGGCTGGTGCAGCCTGGTGCGCCATCAAGGCCCCGTCTCCAACCCTCGCTGCCGCTGCGCTCGCTGCGCCTCCAGCGCTCCGGGCTGTTCCAGCCGCCCGCGCCGCCTGGCCGCCCGCGCCGCCCGCCGGCATCGGCGGATGGGCCGAGAAGACCTGGGCGAACCGCTCCACCTGGCGGGCCAGGCTGTGCAGTTCCAGCTCCTCCAGGCTGCCGGCCAGCGCGTCCACCCTCACCTCCCCCAGGGCCAGCCGCGGCTCGCTCGGCAGGGGGATGTCCACCAGGATCTCGGCCAGCATGCGTGAGCGGTAGGCGTTCTCCCGGTCATCGCGCAGCTTCTGCAGCAGGGCGCCCTTGAGCACGCCTTTGGGGTCCTTGGCCTTGGGGCCGGCCTGCTCCAGCGCCTCCAGCGCCGTGTAGATCCCGTCCACGTGCTCGTAGGCGGCCAGCAGGTTGATCGCCGTCTTCGGCCCCACGCCCTTCACGCCGGGGATGTTGTCCGAGCTGTCGCCCGTGAGGGCCTTGAGGTCCACCACCTCCTCGGGGGTCACGCCCAGCTTGGCAATCACGCCCTCGCGGCGGATCTCCTGCGGGCCGCTGCTCTTGGCGTAGGGCCCGCCGCCCATGTACAGCACGGCGATATCGCGCCTGTCGTCCACGAGCTGGAACAGGTCGCGGTCGCCCGAGAGGATCCGCACCCGCCAGCCACCATCGGCCGCCCGGTTGGCCAGGGTGCCCAGCACGTCGTCGGCCTCGTAGCCCGGCGCCATGCACAGGGGAAGGTCGAGCCCCTCCACGAGGATCTGCTGCAGGTTGGCCAGGTCCTGGAAGAAGTGCTCGGGCGCCTCGTCGCGGTGGGCCTTGTAGGCCCCATCCGCCTCATGGCGGAAGGTGGGTTCGGCCGTGTCGAAGGCAATCACCACCCCCTGGGGCGCCAGGCCTTTGCAGTTGTCCAGCAGGGCCTTGAGAAAGCCGTAGGTCACGCTCGTGGGCACGCCCGCCTGGGTGCTCAGCCCGCCATCGCCCCCCTTGGCGAAGGCATAGAAACTGCGGAAGGCCAGGGAGTGGCCATCCACCAGCAGCAGCAGAGGCTTCTCGCTGCCCCCCACGGCCGGGACAAGGCCTGCCCCCGTGGTCGTGCTCGAGCCGCCGGCAACGCTGGAACCCTCTGCTGCCATGGCGATGCGGCTGGCTGGCGCCCGAATCGGCCCAGCCTGGCAGAGGCAGCGGCGGGCCCCGGGGCGTGGGCCCATGTGGCCGCAGGCACATGGGCCAGGCGTGGCCCTGGCCATCGTGCCCCAGTGGATCCCTAGGGTTTGGCCAGCTTCCGGCGAGCCCAGCCCCCGCGTCGCTCCCCCCACTCCCGCCATGTCCCTGCCCTCCCCCATCCCCCCGCACCCGTCGACCTGGCGCCTGAGCCGGCGCTCCCTGCTCGGGCTCCTGGCGGCCACCGGGGCTGCCGCTGGCCTGGGGGCCAGCTGGGGGCTCGGGGCGCTGGCCCAGTCGAAGCCCGAGCCGGTGCAGCTCACGCTGGTGAGCTATGCGGTGGCCAAGGCGGCCTATTCGAAGCTGATCCCCGAATTCCAGAAGGAGTGGAAGGCCAAGACCGGCCAGACCGTCACCTTCAAGGAGTCGTACGGCGCCTCGGCCTCCCAGACCCGCTCGATCCTCGGCGGCCTCGAGGCCGATGTGCTGGCCCAGAATCTCTCCACCTTCATCACGCCCCTGGTGGAGAAGGGACTGGTGAGTTCCAGCTGGGAGCGGCGCCTGCCCAACAACGCCGTACCGGTCACCACGGTGATGGCCGTGGTGGTGCGCCAGGGCAACCCCAAGAAGGTCACGACCTGGGCCGATCTGGCCCGGCCCGGGGTGGAGTCGGTCTCGCTCAACCCCAAGACCTCCGGTAACGCCCGCTGGGGCTTCCTGGCCGGCTATGGCTCCGTGCTCAAGGACAAGGGCGACGCGGCGGCGAAGACCTACCTGTTCGGCCTGGTCAAGAACATCAAGTCGCAGGTGAATTCAGGCCGTGAGGCCACCGATGCCTTCGTCAAGAACCGGGTGGGCGATGTGCTCGTGACCTTCGAGAACGAGATCATCGTCACCAACGACGCCATCCCCAAGGACTTCCCCTACGTGGTGCCCAGTTCCAACCTCAAGGTGGAATTCCCCGTGACGGTGATCGACAAGGTGGTCGACAAGCGCGGCACCCGCCAGGTGGCTGAGGCCTTCACCCGCTTCCTCTACAGCCCCAAGGCCCAGGAGATCTTCGCTGAGGCCGGCTATCGCCCCTCCGATCGCCAGGTGCTGCGCCGCTACAGCAACCAGTTCCGCCTGGTGCGGCAACTGCGCACTGCCGCTGACTTCGGCGGCTGGAACGCCGTGAACCAGAAGCTGTTCAACGACGGCGCCCTGTTCGAGCAGGCCCAGAAGGCCGCCCGGTGAGCCTGGCCCGACTTCGCGGGGTTCCCGGCCTGGTGCCGGGGGGCCGCAAGGGTCTGGGGGGCCGGGGGCTGATCCTGCTGGCCTCCCTCTACCTGGTGCTGTTGCTCGGCTTGCCCCTGGCGGCGTTGCTGCGGGCGGGTCTGCAGCTGCCGCCCCAGCGGCTCTGGCAGCTGCTCAGCTCCGAGCTGGCTGCCAGTGCCCTGCAGCTCTCCCTCAGCGCGGCCACCTTGGCGGCCCTGATCAACACCGGCTTCGGGCTGCTGCTGGCCTGGATCCTGGTGCGCTACCGCTTCCCCGGCCGGCGCCTGGCCGATGCACTGATCGATCTTCCCTTCGCCATGCCCGGCGTGGTGGCGGCCATCGCCCTGCTGCGGCTCTACGGCCCCGGTGGCCGCATCGGTCAGCTCTGGGATCCGGAGGCGCCCTTCGGCCATTGGCTGGCGGGGATCGGCATCACCGAGCTCAACCTCACCGGCTCCCGCTTCGGGGTGGTGCTGGCCATGGTCTACGCCACCCTGCCGTTCGTGGTGCGCGCCGTGCAGCCGGTGCTGGAGGCGATCGAGCCGGAGGTGGAGGAGTCGGCCTTCACCCTCGGCGCCACGCCAGCCCAGACCTTCCGCAAGGTACTGCTACCCCAGCTGCTGCCGGCCCTGGCCACCGGCTTCAGCCTGGCCCTGGCCCGCGGCCTGGGCGAGTACGGCCTGGTGACGATCCTCACGGGCAACATCCCCTTTGAGACCCTCACCTCCACCGTGTATGTCTACCAGCGCTTCGAGGAGTTCGACTTCGACGGTGCCACGGCCGTCTCGCTGGTGTTGCTGGCGGGGAGCCTGGGACTGCTGGTGCTGATCAACGGCCTGGCCCTCTGGTACCGCCGCAGCCGCGCCCTATGAGTCTGCGCACTCCCACCGGCTGGGGCCCGAAGCTGCTGATTGCCGCGGGCCTCAGCTTCCTCACCTTGGTGGTGCTGCTGCCGGTGCTGACGGTGTTCGTGGAGGCCTTCAGCGCTGGCCTTGCCGCCTACTGGGGGGCGATCACCCAGCCGCCGGCGGTCCATGCCCTGCAACTCACACTGCTGATCACGGCCATCGCCGTGCCGCTGAACACCGTCTTCGGGCTGCTGATCAGCTGGATCCTGGCGCGCCGCAGCTTCCGCGGCCAGGCCGTGGTCCTGGCCCTGCTGGATCTGCCCCTCTCGATCTCGCCGATCGTGGTGGGGTTCATGTTCATCCTGCTGTTCAGTCCCGAGATGGGGCTGTTCGCCGATGCGGTGGAGCGCTCCGGCGTCAAGATCGTGTTCGCTACCCCGGGCCTGGCCCTCACCCTGTTGTTCGTGACCGTGCCCTTCGTGGCCCGGGAGGTGTATCCGGCCCTGCAGGAGGTGCCCCGCGAGGAGGAGGAGGCCGCCCGCTGCCTCGGCGCCAGCCCCTGGCGCACCTTCTGGAGCGTGACCCTGCCCCACATCCGTCCGGCCCTGATCTACGGCGTGATCCTCTGCACCGCCAGGGCCGTGGGGGAGTTCGGGGCGATCTCGGTGGTGTCGGGAAAGATCATCAACGCCACCAACACCCTCACCCTGCACGTGGAGCGCACTTATCTGGAATACGACGGCGCTGCGGCCTTCGCCTGCGCCTCGCTGCTGGGGTCCGTGGCGCTGCTCAGCCTGCTGGTCCAGACCCTGGTCCGCCACCAGGACCGGATCCGGGAGCCCTGAGGGCTGCTCAGCGAGCGCACCTGCCGATCAGGGCTCGCTGAATGTGATGAACAGCGCCGACGACCACACCTTGGCGTCGTTGCGCTGGCGGCCGCGCAGGTAGATCGGCCGCCAGCCGAAGGGCCCGTTCAGCGGCTCCACGCTGAACGGGCCGCTCAGCTCGCTGGGCAGGGGCGCCCGGGTCAGCCGCTCGAGGGCCAGGAACAGCTCGGTGCCGCCCAGCTCCAGCCGCAGTTCGCCGCCAGCGGCGATCAGCTCCGCCCCGCTCACCTCCCAGCGGAACTCCGGCGCGTGCACGAAGGGCCGGCGCGCGGCGCCGCCCAGCTTCTGAAAGCTGTCGATCGTGCCCTCGATCTGCAGGCGGGCCTGGGCCAGCTGGTCCAGATTGAGTTCCACGCCGTCGGCATCGCCGTAGGTCTCGCTGCGGAAGCCGATGGCCGTGGGCCCCTCGCGCCAGCAGGCCTCTTCGGGGTGCTCGAAGCCCTGGCCCTTGAAGCCCAGGACCGTGCTTCCGAGCACCGTGATGCGCCCGCGCCAGGCGGCCCAGCGGTAGCGGTCGCGGATGCGGGCACCGCCCCAGCGCAGCCGCACCAGGTCATCGGCGAAGCCCAGCTCGGCGTGCAGGTTGCGCCGCGCGATCGGGCCCGTGTGGTCGTAGACCACCAGCTCCTCCCAGCCGCCGCCATCATCGGGATCATCGCCGAGCAACTGGTAGTCGATGTGGGCGGTACCGCTGTGCTCGAAGGCATCACCCTGGAGATGCTCGCCGCAGCGCACCAGCAGCGCCGTGCGCTCACCGGTGGTGGCCCAGGTGTGGCGGGCCCGCAGCGCAGCCCCGATGCTGCGGCGTTCGAGGCGATCCGCGATCACGCCGGTGAGCCCGCCGCGCACCCCGAACACATCCACCCCCGGGGCACCGCCGCCGGGTCGCCCGCGGTGCTCGTCGCCGCTGCCGCTCACCCCCAGCCGGTAGCCTCGGCCGATGACATCGGCATAGAGCCAGTCGAACTGCCCCCAGGCGGAGACGATCTCCACCAGGCGCTCCAACTCCGGGTGGTGCCAGTCGGGGATGTAGCGCCGCCCGCCCACATGGGGGATCAGCAGGTGCTCCTCGGGGGCGTGGCCGTAGGCATCCCACAGCTGCTCCACCGGCCAGCGGCCCAGCTCCACCGCGTGGCCGGCCATGTCCTCGCTCCACTGCAGGGTGCGGTTGTGCTCGCCGCGGGCGTTGTAGGGGAAGTCCGGCGGGTCGTCGCCGAGGAACAGCACGTTGTGGTCGCCGCCGGCGGTGGAGCTGCCGCACCACTCCTGCACCGGAATCACCACGAAGTGGCCCGGCTGGTGGTAGGCATTCACCGCCTCCAGGCCGGCGGCCCAGTTGGCGTCGCTGATCTGGAAGTCGTTGGCGGTGTAGCCGAGCACGTCGATGCCGGCTACATCGCGGGCGTAGGCGGCGTTACTGGCGGGGCTGTTGGTGCCCACGGTGTCGTGGGCGTGGACATGCAGGTCGGCGTAGAAGCTGCGGGGCGCGGGCAGCTCGGCTGCCACCGCGAGCAGGGCGGTGGCTGTGAAAGCGTTCGCCAGGCCGGCTGTTGCGGGGGCATGGGGCTCCTCTGAACGACCTGGGAGGCTGGCCCGCAGTCGGTAGTGGCCCTCGCTCAGGTTCAGTCCCTCCAGCCCCACCGTGGCCCAGCCGCCGGCCGGCAGCTCCAGCCGCCGGTGGCTGATGGGTGGACCCACCGTTCCCCCCCGCTCCTCCAGGATCTCCACCGTCACGGGCGCCGGGCGGCCGTCCCGCGGGCCGCCGTCCCAGGGGTTGCCCTGGCTGGCCAGGTCCCGGCAGATGTTGCCCCAGCGGTCCTCCAGCGCCAGCCGGAACTGGGTCGGCTCCTCGGGCCGGCAGAAGCGGGGGCCCCGCAGCCGCAGCGCCGTTGGCGGGCCCGCCACGATGTCCAGGCTCACGTCGCCGGGTACGGCCACGAATCGGGAGGTACCGAGCGGATCCACGTAGGCGCGGAAGCGGAAGCCGTCCTCCGCGAAGGTCTGTACCCGCGTGCCGGGCCCACCGCCGCGGCGGTCCCCCAGGCGGATCAGCACGTGGTCGCCGGCATTGAGGTAGCCGTCGATCAGATCGATGATCACGGCCTTCTGGAACGGCCGCTCATGGCCCTTCTGGTCGAAGCGCACCGCCAGCGCCTGCACCGTGGCCGGCGACTGGCCAGGCAGCAGCGGGCCGCTCTGGACCTCTGCGCTCACGTAGTTCGCCCCGGCGGGGTCGTGGGTCTGGAACAGGGCCCAGTCGGAGTAGAAGCGGAAGGTGAGCTTCAGCCAGGCGCCATCGGCGATGCCGGATCCGCCCACCGTGTAGTCGAGCAGCAGCTCCTGCCAGCTGCCCGCTTCAAGCTGGCGGGTGTCGCAGCGGAGCCGTCCGGCGAAGGGCAGGGAGCGGATCCGCTCGTAGTGGCCCAAGGGGGCCTGGTGTGGTCCGAGGCGCTCGCGCAGCCGCCGCGCCTCCTCTGCCACCGACTCCACCACAGGCTCCGGCTGCCAGGGGCTCTCGGGCATGCGGCGGGCGGCGCTGGGGGCCTCAGTCTGACCCGGGATTCCTCCGGCGCTGCATCTGGGCCATCCTGTGGGGGCGATTCCTCGCCGCCGCCCCGCGCCCCCCGCTGATGGCCCGCACCCCCAGCCGCTTCGCCATACACATCTTCCTCGCTGGAGGCCATCACCAGGTGGTGCACTTCGCCACCCTGGACGCCTTCCAGCAGTGGTACGGCGGGGTGCTCAACGCTGGCCCCGCAGACACCTTCGTGAACGTGCCGATAACCGAACTCCAGGGGGAATACCTGGTGATCCGCCCCAGCCGCGTGGTGGGCATCCGCGTGGAGCCCCAGTACGGGGCGCTGGAGGATTGAGCGCCCTGAGATGGTGCGGCGCCCCATGGCGTCGTACTGAAACGAGGTGGCCTGATGGGCCCGTCCCCCAGGAGTTGGCGTGAACAGGCTGGAGTTGCTCTGGGGCGAAGCCTTCTTCGCCGGGTCCCTGGCCCAGTTGGTGGCACGGCTCACCGGCCTGCCGGCGGTGGTGCTTCTGCTCGGCGTGGGCCTGCTGATCGGCCGTGCCGGACTGAATCTGGTGCAGCCCGAAGCCTTGGGCCATGGCCTGGAGCCCCTGGTGGGACTGCTGGTGAGCCTGGTGCTGTTCGATGGCGGCCTCAACCTGCGCCTGGCCGGTCGCGACCTGCAGCGCACGGTGGTGCAGGTGGTGCTGGTGCGGGCGGTGTTCGGCCTGCTTGGTGCCGCTGTTCTGGCCCACCTGCTGGCCGGCCTCGACTGGCCCCTGGCCTGGCTGTTTTCCGCCGTGGCCCTGGCCACCGGCCCCACGGTGGTGACGCCGATGGTGCAGCAGATGCGCCTGATCCCGGTGCTGGGGCAGATCCTGGAGGCCGAGGGGCTGATCCTGGAGCCGGTGGGGGCCGTGCTGGCCCTGCTGCTCCTGCAGCTGATCCTGGGCGACCTGGCGGGCTTGAGTTCTGTGCCTTCTCTGCTGATGCTGCGGCTTGGGGGCGGGGCCGCGATCGGTGCGGCGGGCGGCTGGCTGCTCTCGGAGCTGCTGCGGCGGTTGCAGGCGCTGCAGGCCGATACAGGAGCCCCCGTGCGGATCAGTGAGGACACCCTCCCACTGCAGCTCAGCCTCGGGGCCCTGTTCCTACTGGTGAGCGGCAGTGAGGGGCTGCTGCCCGGTGCCGGCCTGCCCGCCGCCGTGGCGGCCGGGGTGGTGGTGGGCCTGCGCCTCGACAAGGAGGCCACCCAGCTCGATGAGCTGATCCGCCAGCTGGCCCAGCTGGCGATCACGGTGCTGTTCCCGCTGCTGGCGGCCGACCTCTCCTGGGCCGAACTCAGCCCGCTGGGGCTCGGGGGTGTGGCCTGTGTGCTGGTGCTGATGCTCTACCGCTGGCTGGTGATCCAGCTGGGGGCCATCGGCCTGCCGGGCCTGGGCTGGCGCGAGAAGCTGATTCTCAGCTGGATCGCGCCGCGGGGCATCGTGAGCGCCGCCGTGGCCAGCCTGTTCGCGCTGCAGCTGGAGGCGGCCGGGGTGCCAGGCGCCTCAGCCCTCAAGGGTCTGGTGTTCCTGATGATCCTGCTCACCGTAGGGCTGCAGGGCTTCAGCGCTCCGGCCCTGGCGCGGCGGCTGGGGCTGGTGGAGGTTTGATCACCCTGTCGGGCTTCGCCTCAGAGGCTCCGCTGGATCCGGGCAGCGGCCTCGCCGCTGGGTTGCAGCAGCAGCCAGGTGCTGAGCAGGTCCGGGCCCTGCAGGCTGCCGAGCAGGGCGGCCCGCAGGCTCTTCATCAGCACGCCCTTCTTCACGCCGGCGGCTGACACGGCATCCCCCAGCAGCGCCTGGGCCTGTTCGCTGCTCAGGGCGCCCTCAGGCAGGCGCTCCAGCAGGGCCTGCAGGGCGGGCCGGGCACCATCGCTCGCCAGTTGCTTCACGGCCGCTTCGCTGAGCTCCGGCCGCTCGAAGAACGGCCTGGCCTGCTCCACCCCATCGGCGAGCAGCACCAGCGAGGGGCCGAGCAGCGCAGCGAGCTGCTCCTGCCAGGCGGGATCGGCTGCGCTGCCGGCTGCGGCGTCTGCTGAGGGATCCGCCGGCAGCCAGCCTTCGGCCCGCCAGAGGGGCACCAGCGCCTCCCGGTGCGCGGCTGGGCTGCGCCCGTGGAGCACCTGGCTATTGAGCCAGTTGAGCTTGTCCCAGTCGAAGCGGGCGCCGGCCCGGTTCACCCGCTCGAAATCAAACGCGGCGGCCGCCTCTGCCAGGGTGAAACGCTCGCCCATGCCTTCCGGCGGCGACCAGCCCAGCAGGGTCATGTAGTTGGCCAGGGCCTCGGCCGTGTAGCCCATCCGCTGGAAATCACTCACTGAAGTCACGCCATCGCGCTTGGAGAGCTTCTTGCCCTCCTGGTTGAGGATCAGCGGGGTGTGGGCGAACACCGGCGCGGTGGCCCCCAGGGCCCCATAGAGCAGCAGTTGCTTGGCGGTGTTGGCGATGTGGTCTTCGCCGCGGATCACATGGCTGATGGCCATGGCGGCGTCGTCAACCACCACCACCAGGTTGTAGAGGGGATCGCCGATCTGATCGGCCGGGGCCCGGCGGGCGATCACCATGTCGCCGCCCAGATCGCTGCCCGCCCAGCGCATCTCGCCGCGCACCAGGTCGGTCCAGGTGATCTCCGCGTCGTCGTCGATGCGGAAGCGCACCGTGGCTTCGCGGCCTTCGGCGATGTAGGCCTGCTCCTGCTCGGGGCTGAGGTCGCGGTGGCGGTTGTCGTAGCGGGGCGCGCGATTCTCGGCTGCCTGACGCTCGCGCATCTCGGTGAGTTCGGCCTCGTTGGCGTAGCAGCGGTAGGCGCGGCCCGAATCGAGCAGCTGCTGGATGGCGGCGCGATGGGCCTCGATCCGCTCGCTCTGGATCACAGGCTCGCCGTCCCAGTGCAGCCCAAGCCATGCCAGGCCTTCCAGGATGTTGGCAGTGTATTCGGGCTTGCTGCGCGTCCTGTCGGTGTCCTCGATGCGCAAGAGGAACTGGCCGCCGTGGCGATGGGCGAACAGCCAGTTGAACACCGCGGTGCGAGCGGTGCCGATATGGAGGGTGCCGGTGGGGCTGGGGGCGAGACGAACGCGTACCGCCGAACCAGTTGCTACCACCTGGCTACTCCTTGATGGAATGAGAGCGGGACTGACGGGGCTCGAACCCGCAACTTCCGCCGTGACAGGGCGGTGCTCTAACCGATTGAACTACAGTCCCATAGTGCTCTGAGAGCACTCCCAGACTGGCTTTTGGGCCGTGTCTGCGTCGCGTCGGCGACTCCAGAAGTATCCGTTGTCGTGGGGCCCTTCGTCAACACGCCTGGCCGCTGACCGGGGCAGGACCACCATCGGACACTGGTCCGACAAGGCCAGGACGCTGGCACTGACCGCTCGCCAGCCGCTGACGGCTGATCAGCTCAGGCACCTCTTGTCCGGCTTTCCGCCCCTCCATGGAGACTGCCCCGCCCCGAACCCAAAACACAGGGCCATGAAAAAGCCCGCACGGAGGCGGGCATGGAGCGAAATTCCTGTGCGGAATCGTTGGGATGGATCGGGACGGAGGCCTTAAACGCATAGCGGTTGGGCCCATACCCGACACCCCCTCGGCAGGGGGTGCCCGGAGGCCATCAGGGACGGAAGCCGGCTGGCTCGATCAGGCGCACCTGGTTGCCGCGGGCAGTGAATTCACGGCCCTGGTCGCTCTGGACCACCACGCGACCGCCGGATTTCACGCGGATCACCCGGGCACGAACCCAGCCCAAAGCGGCGGATTCGAGAACCTTGACCACATCACCGGGCTGTAGATCCAACTCCATGTCCGGAACCGAGAGACTGCAGTGGAGAGACATCAACGCGCCGTGGAGGACTTGAACCCCCGACATCAGGTTTTGGAGACCTGCGTTCTACCAACTGAACTAACGGCGCAGGGCGATGTCTCCCCGTCGATGCAAGGGTTTGCATCGGCTGGCCGGATCGAAATCCGGCCAGGTTTGAGGAAGGAAACCCTGGGTTGAACCAGGAACCGGCCTCAGCGATCGAAGCGCTGCTTGACGCGGGTGGCTTTGCCCACTCGGTCGCGCAGGTAGAAGAGCTTCGCTCGGCGCACTTTACCGCGCCGCTCGACCTTCACGGAAGCCACCTGGGGGCTATGCAGCAGGAACACCCTCTCCACGCCGATCCCCTGGAAGATGCGGCGCACGGTGATGGTCTCATTGAGACCGCCGTGGCGCTTGGCGATCACCACACCCTCGTAGGGCTGGATGCGCTCCTTGTTGCCCTCGCTGATCCGCACGCCCACCTTCACGGTGTCGCCCACGTAGATCTCGGGCAGATCGCTCTTGAGCTGCTCGGCCTCGAAGGCACGCAGCAGGTCGTGGGCGCTCAGCTTGCCCGTGGTGGCTTTGGTGGCGGGGATGGCCGTCGCCGTGGCGCTGGTGGCTTCGCTAGCTGGGGCTTCGCTGGTGGTGGCTTCGGCAGCCGTGTCCTTGATGTCGTCAGTCATGTCCTTCGAGTCAGCTGCCAATCCGGCTGGAAAAAGCGCCCGGCCAAACAGCGAGTGTACCGGCTCGGGGTTCAGCCTCCGGGCTCCCCGGCCGGCCGCCCAGGCCGCCGCTGCCACTTCTGCAGCAGCAGCAGGCTGCCGCTGGCCAGCATCCACAGCAGTCCAAGGCCGTTGAGCAGCACGTAGATGGGCTCGGCGGCGCGGCCCAGCCACTCGCCCTCGTGCACCACCATCAGCCAATGCACCTGGTCGCGGCCGAGGCCGCCCCAGTCCTTGAGCAGCCGGTAGGCCATGCCGCTCAGCACCGTGATCAGCAGCGGCGCCAGCACCAGGGGGGCGATGGCCCCGTGGACGCGGCGCGCCTGGGCGAAGAACTGGGGTGAAGGCGCCATGGCGGCGGTGTTCAGATGAGTGGCTGGGCCAGAGGTGATCGGGGAACCGTCAGCTCCCGGGCCGAAGTTCTAACTTGAAGTCCGGTCCTGGACTGACCCGATGAACCTCTTTGCCGATCTGCTGGCTAGCTCCACCCGGGCGGCGGGGGCCGGTACCAGTGCCGGCAAGGGGATCGCGGCCCCGGTGGCGACGGCAGTGGCCACCGGTCCCCGCATTCAGAAGAGCCGCCGCGGCGTGGAGATCAAGAGCGCCCGCGAGATCGAGACCATGCGCCAGGCCAGCCGCATCGTGGCCACGGTGCTGCGCGAGATCCTGGAGATCGCAGCCCCCGGCATGACCACCGGCGACCTGGATCGCCACGCGGAGAAGCGCATTCGCGAGATGGGCGCCGTACCCAGCTTCAAGGGCTACCACGGCTTCCCCGCCAGCATCTGCGCCTCGATCAACAACGAGGTGGTGCACGGCATCCCCAGCAGCAAGCGGGTGATCAAAGCGGGCGATCTGGTCAAGATCGACACCGGCGCCTACTTCGACGGCTACCACGGCGACAGCTGCGTGAGCCTCTGCGTCGGCGAGGGCGCCACGGAGGAGGCCCAGCGCCTCACCCGCGTGGCCCAGGAGTCGCTGATGAAGGGCCTGGCCCAGATCAAGGCCGGCAACACCCTGCTTGACATCGCCGGCGCCGTGCAGGACCACGTCGAGGCCCACGGCTACGCAGTGGTGGAGGACTACACGGGCCACGGCGTGGGCCGGAACCTGCACGAGGAGCCCTCGGTGTTCAACTACCGCACCCGCGACCTGCCCAACATGAAGCTGCGGGCCGGCATGACCCTGGCGGTGGAGCCGATCCTCAACGCCGGCAGCAAGGCCTGCCGCACCCTCAAGGACCGCTGGACTGTGGTGACCGTGGATGGCAGCCTCTCGGCCCAGTGGGAGCACACCATCGCCGTGACCAGCGACGGCTGCGAGATCCTCACCGACCGGGAGTTCTGATCAGCCCGGGTCAGGCGACGGCCGCGTCAGCAGCCGGAAGTAGAGCCAGCGGCCCAGGGTCGTGACCGGCATCAGCAGGTAGGTGAGCGGGTTGGGGGTCACGATCACCAGCCCCAGGTTCCAGCCCACCTGGCGCACAATCTCCCGAGCGACGAAGTCGGCCCCCATCACGCCGATCGGGTTGAGGGGGGAGCGGAACGGCCCCAGCACCAGGCGCCGGATCCGCAGCTCCGGGCCGGCCAGATCCAGGGCCCGCAGGCTCGTGAGTTGGCCCAGCAGCCGCTTGCTGAGCTCGTAGAGGGGGCTCAGGGCTGGTTGGATCTCCGCCTCCGAGGTGTTGACCCACACCTCCCGGGGTCGGTCGCTGGCCCGGGCCGGCTTCAGCTCGGCATACAGCTCCAGCAGGCGCCAGCTGCTCAGGGCGTTGACTTCCAGCGAGAGCCCGGTGGCCTCGGCGCTGCGGGCGCTGTGCACATTCACGCCATGGTTGAGCACCAGCACGTCCACATCGGCCAGCACACCCGCCAGCTCCTCCTCCGCCCCGCAGCGCCAGCTCACCAGCTCCAGCGGGATCGGCGCCCCTGCCTCATCGCGCTCCACCAGGGGATCGCTGGTGCCGGCTGCGGCGCTGGTGAGGGCCAGAATCCGGGCCCCCTCGCGGTGCAGGACCCGGATCAGGGCACGGCCGAGGCTGCCGTTGGCGCCGGTGATGGCGATGCGGCGCCCCTGCCAGGGACCGGTCGGCGAACCTGGATGCGGGGCCACGGATCTACTGCGGGGGTGGTCTTGTGGCCAGCATGCGCCATCCTTGGGGCATGCGTGCTGGGGTGGATGGCAGCGGGCCTGGGGGAACATCTCGGCGAGCAACTGGGGCAGGCCCAGACCCTGAGCCAGGATCTGGGCAGCGCGGCGGCCCTGGTGGCCCTGTACGCCCCCTACTGCGACGGCGTGAACAGGGCGGCGCGGCTGGAGCAGGCCCTGCAGCTGATGGCCCGCGGCCGGACCAGCGGCCACCGGGCCCTGCGACCCGGCGGCGGCCATGACTTTGAGTTCAGCTGGTCGGCGGCGGGCTCTCCCCAGGAGCTCAGCAGCTGCATCCTGCGATTCCCGGCCCTGCCCGAGGTGAGCTACACCTTCAGCCTGCCCACCTACCTGCTGGTGCTCTGGCTGATGGATCTGCTGGAGGCCCAGCAGGGTTCCAGCACCCCGGCGGACCTGCCCGAGAGCTTCTGGCGCTGGCTGCTGGTGGGCGCCTTGCCGCCTGCGGCGGCCACCTAGATTCCCCCGACCCGCACCTACGGCATGGGCCAGGCCAGCCCCTCCGCTCCCGGCGCCGCCCTTCTGGTGGGCTCCTGCGAGCCCTTCAGCGGCAAGTCGGCCCTGGTGCTGGGCCTGGCCCGGCAACTGCTGCAGCGGGGTATCTCCGTGCGCTTCGGCAAGCCCCTGGCCACCAGCCTCGATGCCACCACGCCCGCTGACGCTCTCAATGCCGCCGGGTCGGTCACGCCTGGCTCTGAGCTGATCGACGACGACGTGCGCTTCGTCGGCCAGATCCTGGGCCTCGCGGACGACCAGCTGCTGCCCTCCGCCCACCTGCTGGAGCCCGCCGCCGCCCAGGCCCGGCTGCTGGCCGGCGATCTTGACGCCGGAGCTGGCTTCGAGGCCTTCCGGGCCCGCCTGGCTGCTGCCGGCGAAGGCCTCACTCTGCTGGAGGCCGCCGGCAGCCTCAGCGAGGGCCTGCTCTACGGCCTCAGCCTGCCCCAGCTGGCCAGTTCCCTGCAGGCGCCCGTGGTGCTGGTCCACCCCTGGAGCGACGCCGGCAGCGCCGATGCCCTGCTGCAGGCCCATGGCCTGCTGGGGAGCCAGCTGGCCGGCGTGGTGCTCAATGCCGTGACCCCCGATGCGGTGCCCCAGCTGCGCGCTGAGGTGGTGCCGGCCCTGGAGCGGCTCGGCATCCCGGTGCTGGGGGTGATGCCCCGGAGCCCGCTGCTGCGCAGCGTGACCGTGGAGGAGCTGGCCCGCCGCCTCGATGCCCGCGTGCTCTGCTGCCGCGAGCGGCTCGACCTGCTGGTGGAGACCCTCTCGATCGGCGCCATGAACGTGAACTCCGCCATGGAGTTCTTCCGCCGCCGCCGCAACATGGCCGTGGTGACCGGAGCCGATCGCACCGACATCCAGCTGGCGGCCCTGGAGGCTTCCACCCAGTGCCTGATTCTCACCGGCGCCGGCGAACCCCTGCCCCAGCTGATCTCCCGGGCGGAGGAGCTGGAGGTGCCGCTGCTCAAGGTGGAGCACGACACCCTCACCACCGTGGAGGTGATCGAGCGCACCTTCGGCCACGTGCGGCTGCACGAATCGGTGAAGGCCAGCTACGCCTTCCGCCTGGTGGAGGAGTACTGCGATTTCGAGCGCCTCTACCGCCAGCTGCGCCTGCCGGTGGCGGCCTGAACCACTCGCCCGATCAATGGTGCCAGAAGGGGCCTGAGCGTCGGATTCCCTTGCGGCACTGCTAGTTTCGAGCCAACGGCTATGGGCGTGCAGTGACCCGGTCCCTCGATCTACCGGCACTGGACCGGATTGACACCCTGGCCCAGGAGCTGGCCATGCTCCAGGACCGCAGCAAGCGGCGCATCGCCATCCTCGGCAGCCGCCACGTGCCGGTGGTGTCGGTGCATCTGGTGGAACTGGTGGCCCGCTCCCTGGCCCAGGAGGGCCACAACCTGATCACCTCCGGCGCCCAGGGGGTCAACTCCGCCGTGATCCGCAGCGTGCTGGAGGTGGAGCCCTCGCGGCTCACGGTGTTGCTGCCCCAGAGCCTGGACCGCCAGCCGCGCGAATCCCGCGACCAGCTGGAGCAGGTGCTGCACCTGGTGGAGAAGCCCGAGCACGACGAGCTGCCGCTGCCGATGGCCAGCAGCCTCTGCAACCAGGAGATCATCAGCCGCTGCGACCAGCTGATCTGCTACGCCTTCCACGACAGCGAGACCCTGCTGGCCAGCTGCCGTAGCGCCGAGGACATGGGCAAGGTGGTGAGCCTGATGTTCTTCGACTGAGGGGGCGCCGCGGCCCCGGCGGCTCAGGGCATCACCTGCAAGCGGGTGCCCTCCCGCCCCATCACCGTGACCCGGGTGCCGGGGGCCAGGGCGCTGGAGGGTCCCAGGTTCTCGGCGGCCCAGCTCTGCCCCTGCCAGCGCACCCGCCCCAGGCTGCCGTCCTGGCCGGGCGCCCCATCGGCGCCGCCGAAGCCCTCGATCACCTCCGCCAGGTCCGCCTGGCTGCTCTGCAGCGGCCGGGTCGGCCGCTGGCGCCGCGACCAGCGCCAGAGCACCAGATTGCCGGCCGCGGTGAGGCCCACGAACAGGATCCACTGCAGGCCCGGCGCCAGGGCCAGTCCCGCCAGGCTGGCCAGCACCAGGGCGGCCACGCTGGCCATCAGGAAGCCGCCGAAGCCCGGCACCGCCAGTTCCACCAGCAGCAACACGCCCGCGAGGGCCAGCCAGATCAGGGATGCCATGGCCTGATTCTGGGGCGGCCCAGCGCCGGTGGTAGCGCCAGGAGCCCCTTCCTAGCCTGGGCACCTGTTCGTTCCGCTCCGCCGGATCCCCTGCGATGGAAACCCTCTTTTCCCTGCCGGCCCTGGTGCTGCTGGCCTTTCTCGGCCTGGGCAGCGTCAAGGTCACCAGCGGTGGCCGGTCGGTTCTGGTGGAGCGGCTCGGCAAGTTCGACCGGGAGCTGAAGCCGGGGCTGTCCTTCGTGCTGCCGGTGGTGGAGAAGGTGGTGAGCAAGGAGTCGCTTAAGGAGCGGGTGCTGGACATCCCGCCCCAGCAGTGCATCACCCGCGACAACGTGTCGATCGAGGTGGATGCGGTGGTGTACTGGCAGTTGCTCGACCACGCGCGGGCCTACTACGCCCTCGACAACCTGCAGGCGGCGATGGTGAACCTGGTGCTCACCCAGATCCGCGCCGAGATGGGCAAGCTCGACCTGGACCAGACCTTCACCACCCGCAGCGAGGTGAACGAGGTGCTGCTCAAGGAGCTGGACCAGGCCACCGACCCCTGGGGCGTGAAGGTGACCCGCGTTGAGATGCGCGACATCGTGCCCTCCCAGGGGGTGCAGCAGGCGATGGAGCAGCAGATGACGGCCGAGCGCGAGAAGCGGGCGGCGATCCTGCGCTCCGAGGGGGAGCGCGACTCCCAGGTGAACGCGGCCCGGGGCCGGGCCGAATCGCTGCTGCTGGATGCGGAGGCCAAGGCCAAGCAGCAGTCGCTGATGGCCCGGGCCCGGGCCGAGGCGGCGGCCGAGCTGGCCAAGGTGATCGAGGCCCATCCGGCGGGAGCTGAGAGCCTGCGGCTGCTGCTCGCCAAGGACTGGATGGCCATGGGCGAGGAGCTGGCCAAGGCCCCCGGCGGCAGCGTGCTGCTGGTGGATCCCCAGAGCCCCGCCTCCCTGCTTACGGCCCTGCGCAACCTGCAGGACAAGGGCTGAAGCCCCACACCAGGGCGATCAGCCCGAGCGCTCAGCCAGCGGCCAGCACTCCCTTGAGCCCCTCCAGGTAGAGGAGGCCGCTGCAGGCCAGACCCGTGGCCCAGCACAGGGCCCGCAGTGGTGGCACGTTGGCCACGTAGGCCGGGATGTAGATCAGGCGCAGCAGGGGGTGCAGCCAGGCCGCGGCGATCGCCACCGGCGAATCAACGCCGGCCACGAGGCAGAGCAGCGCCGCCGGGGCGTGCAGGGTGAAGGCCTCGAAGCTGTTCTGGTGCGCCCAGCTGGCCCTTTTGCCCCAGTCCGGCAGCCGCTCGAACATGGCCCGGGGCGCCGCCAGATCGGTCACCTGAAAATTGGCCTGGGAGCGGGCGGCACCGAGGGGAACCACGCTGGCGATCACCGTGGCGCTGGCCAGCAGCAGCGACCAGGCATACGGCGCCCCAGTGGCGCTCACCAGCTGGGGTGGCAGGGCCAGGGCGAGGACAGACAGGGCGGAGGAGCCGCTCAGGGAAAGCATGGGCATCGGGGCCAGGCCGGCCAGGGGAGCTAGGCCTTGGAACATCCCTTTTCTAGGCTGCGGGGGAGCTGCCCCCTGTCCCGCCCCCCATGGCCGATTCCTACTCCTTTGACGTCGTTTCGGATTTCGACCGCCAGGAGCTCGTGAACGCGGTGGACCAGGTGCGTCGCGACGTGGCCACCCGCTACGACCTCAAGGACTCCAAGACCGAGATCGCCCTGGAGGAGACCAGCCTCACCATCAACACCGCCAGCGACCTGACCCTGCAGGCGGTGGAGGACGTGCTGCGCCAGAAGGCCACCAAGCGCAACCTGTCGCTCAAGATCTTCGACTTCCAGACCCCCGAGCCCGTGGGTGGCAACCGGCTGCAGCAGGTGGTGAAGCTGCGCAAGGGCCTGAGCAAGGAGCTCGCCAAGGAGCTCAGCAAGACCGTGCGCGACAACCTCAAGAAAGTGACCGTGGCCATCCAGGGCGAGAGCCTGCGCGTGACCGGTAAGAACAAGGATGACCTGCAGCAGGCCATCCAGCTGCTCAAGGCCCAGGACGTGGAGGTGCCGCTGCAGTTTGAAAACTATCGGTAGGGATAGCGTTCTCCGCGACGACTTCTGTACCTCCACCGGAGTGTTGATGCAGGGGGACTGGTTCTTGATGCGCCACGTCCCCCTTGATCTGTGCCAAAAGGTGGGGGAGCAGCAATGGTTAAGACAGGAGTAGTTGAACCTACGGAAATTGCAGGCATAGGCCGCGGCCTCTGAGCGGTTGGAAGCGGCCCTGGCCAGTGCAAGGGCCTGTGAGTCCAGGTGTACAGAACGACGCACAGCACTGGGGTGTTCACGCCCTCCCTCGATATGGCCCGATGGAGATCGGGTAGGGCCGAGTTAACGCTAGTAAGGCGAAGACCGCCGTCATTATCGGCGAAGTTTTGGTCATCCTACGGATGTCCTTGTTCCTGGTACATCAACCTGACCACGGACCAAGAGGCTTTGGCATGCCGTGGGCGGAACCCAGTAATCACAGGGCTGAAGTGGACCTAGGGCCGACGTCTGCATGACAATCCCGAGCAACAATTAGCCGGGAGTCCCGAGATGCCGTCCCCTGGCAGGGGCAAGTTGAAGCGTTCTGAATTGCGGGGAGATTTCTATGGGCTTGTTTGCACATAGGCTGGGTCAAAGCCAGTGATGTCCACATTGATGAGCTTGAGGGTGCCAAGGTCGTAGCTCAATACGAGATCACTGCCGACCTGATTTAGGGTGAAGGCACTTGACGGAACAAAGATTCGATCCCCCTCAGCGGCATTGAAATCAGTTGCTACATCATTGCCAGGGCTGGCCACAAAGACATCGGCACCAAGTCCACCTGTCAGGATGTCATCGCCAAGATCGCCGCTGAGCCTGTCGGAGCCGTCTTGGCCGGTCAGTGAGTCATTGTCCTTGCCGCCGTAAAGCTCGTCATTGCCGAAGCCTCCAAGTAGGTCATCGCTCCCCATATTACCGCGAAGAATGTCATCTCCCTCGCCTCCCCAGAGGTCATCGTCGTCTTTGCCGCCGTAGAGGTCGTCATTGCCGATGCCACCCAGGAGGGTGTCTTCGCCCATGTTGCCGCGCATGTCATCGTCACCGTCGCCGCCAAAGAGGTCGTCAGATCCATTTCCACCGCGGATTGTGTCGTTGCCAGAATCACCGGAAATGTCATCATCTCCATCGTCCCCATTTAGATCATCGGAACCCGCGCCCCCACGGATGCTGTCGTCGCCGAGGCCTCCTGAGAGGTTGTCGTCACTGTCGCCGCCGCTCAGATCGTCAGACTTATCACTGCCGGATGAATCACTGCCGGATGAGTTGTTCGCGGAGCTATTGCTGTTACGCGAGTCATCGTCGGACGCTCCGCCTCCAGACCGATTCTTGCTGTCGTCATCAAGTTTGATGTCATCGGAGGTCATGCCGACTTCCTCGAGCTCCCGAAGGGACATTTCCAAGATTCTGCTTCTGTGATACTAGCATCCTGTTGGGCATTCAGGCCAGTGACCTCAGGGCCGCCATCCGGCCCGTCGGGCGATGGACTGGCTGAGCCGAGCGGTTCACTCGGTTGACCGGGGCCTTTGCTTCCCAGCCGTTGCCACGGCCCACAGCTCGCAGCCCCGAGAGAGTCTCCTGCGCGGGGCCCCATGATGATTCGAGGCTCGATGTCCTAGGCAGGGCAAGGCGGTTTGGCCTTGCACGCACCCGGTGATGGGTGCTTCCGTTGGTCTTTGACCTATCTGCCAGCAGACAGAGCCAGCGTTGATGGGCAGGTTCGGTGCATCAAGTGCCGAGTAGTACGGAGCGAATCTGTCGGGGAATTAGGTCCCCTCAGGTCCCTTGCAGCGCACTGGTCTGAACGGAACTGCTTGGTTTAAGAACTACAGCTGAGTTCTCCCGGTGTTCGCGCTGGTGCTGAGCTCCCGGCTGCCGCTGTTGGCATTCGCCTCCTGGGTGGCGCCGATCACGCCGGCCACCAGCAGCACGGAGAGCAACACGAGCCGGCAGAACCGCTCCAGCATGGGATTGGCCATGGGATCTGACGAGGGTTCGGGGACCAGAGCCTGCCAGTCGTGGACCGGCGGCGGGTGACTCGCCTGCAACCGCTCCACCGCCAGTTGTGACCGGATGCGACTGGGGCGGCCCGGCTTCAATGGGAGCTCTTGTCCGTCTGCGCCGATGTCTGCAGTTCCGCCCGTCGTTCGCAGCGGCTGGCGCTTCTGGATCGACCGCGGCGGCACCTTCACCGACCTGGTGGGCTGCTCCCCCAGCGGTGAGCTAGTGGTGCGCAAGTTGCTCTCGGTGCAGCCGGATCAGCCCGGGGATCCGGCCGTACGGGCGATCCACGACGTGCTGGGGCTGGCCGGTACGGACGCCTCGGGCGATGGCGAGCCCCTGCCGGCGGGGCTGATCCAGGAGGTGCGGCTGGGCACCACGGTGGCCACCAATGCCCTGCTGGAGCGCCGTGGCGTGCCCACCCTGCTGCTGGTGAACCGGGGCTTCGCCGATTTGCTTCGCATCGGCGACCAACACCGGCCCGATCTCTTTGCCCTGCGCATCGAGCGGCCCGAACCCCTGGAGGGCCGGGTGCTGGAGGTGCCCGGGAGGCTTGCGGCCGATGGCTCCGAACTGGAGCCCCTGGACTTGGCTGGACCCGACGGCCGGGAGCTGGACGTTGCCTTGCGGCGTGCTCTCGTCGACGGCTACCAGAGTGTCGCGGTGGCGCTGTTGCATGCCTACCACCACCCCCGCCATGAGT
The DNA here is from genome assembly GCF_002252705.1 of Vulcanococcus limneticus LL. GTDB lineage: Bacteria > Cyanobacteriota > Cyanobacteriia > PCC-6307 > Cyanobiaceae > Vulcanococcus > Vulcanococcus limneticus. Next base: position 157,729 of record NZ_NQLA01000002.1, on the reverse strand, counting down.
TGGAACTGGGGGCCTGGCTCGAGAAGCTGGGGTTTGGATCGGTGGCGCTCTCCCACCGGGTCAGCCCCCTGCCTCGGCTGGTGCCCCGCGCCCAGACCACCGTGCTGGAGGCCTATCTGGGCCCAGTACTGCAGAGCTATCTGCAGCAGGTGCGCACCGCCCTCGGGGAGGAGGTGGAGCTGAGGGTGATGCAGTCGAGCGGTGGGCTGATCGCCCCCGAGCAGCTGCGGGCCAAGGACACGCTCCTCTCCGGGCCCGCCGGTGGCCTGGTGGGGGCGGTGCGCACCTCGGCGGCCGCTGGCTTCACCACGGTCGTCGGCTTCGACATGGGCGGCACCTCCACGGACGTCTGCTACGCGGATGGCGTGTGGGAGCGGCGTGAGCAGGCCCAGGTGGCCGGCTTCACCCTGCAGGCCCCGATGCTGCAGATCCACACCGTGGCCGCCGGTGGCGGTTCGGTGATCACCTGCGATGGCCAGCGGCTGCAGGTGGGTCCGGCCTCCGCCGGGGCCGATCCGGGCCCCGCCTGCTACCGCCGCGGCGGGCCGCTGACCCTCACCGATGCCAACCTCTTGCTGGGCCGCCTCCAGCCCGAGGCATTCCCGGCGCTGTTCGGGCCCGCTCGCGATCAGCCCCTCGATCCCGATGTGGTGGGCCTGCGGTTTGAGGCGCTGGCCCAGGAGCTGGCGGCGTCCCCGGAGGTGTCTCTGGAGGCGTCCCCGCGCCCGCCTGAGCAGCTGGCGGAGGGAGCCCTGGCGATCGCCGTGGAGCGCATGGCCGAGGCGATCCGCCGCATCTCGATTCAGCAGGGGCACGACGTGCGCCGCGCCGCCCTCTGCTGCTTCGGCGGTGCCGGCGGCCAGCACGCCTGCGCCCTGGCGGAAGCCCTGGGCATCCGCCAGGTACTGCTGCACCCGTTGGCAGGGGTGCTCTCCGCCTACGGCATCGGCCTGGCGGAGGAGCGCTGCCTGCTGGAGCGCACGGTGCGCCGGCCTCTGACCCCCGAGCTGCTGGAGGAGCTCACGCAGCTGCGGCATGAGCTGATGGAGTCCCTGGCTGGCGCTGCGCTCCGGGAAGGTGAGCGCTGCGACGTCCAGCTCCAGCTGCGCACTCCCGGCAGCGACAGTGTCATCCCCCTTCCCTGGACCCCCCTGGACCAGCTGCTGGAGGGCTTTGCCAGTCGCTACGAGCGGCGCTTCGGCTACCGCCCCCTGGACCGGGATGGTCAGCCGCTGCGGCCTGTGGTGGAGCGCCTCAGTGTGGAGCGGATCCGAGCGGGGCAGCCGCTTCAGCGCGGCACCGCGGCCGGCCCCGGCTCGATCCCCGGCGGAGCTGTTCCGTCGTCGCCGGGCAGCGACGCTGCCCCGAGGGCGCTACCCCGCCAGATCCGGCTCTATGTCGCCGGGGCCTGGTGCGAGGCCCCGCTGCTCCAGCGGGACCAGCTGCGCGGGGCGGGCCTTTTGCTGGGGCCGGCCCTGATCGTGGATCCCACCGGCACCAACCTGCTGCTGCCCGGCTGGAGTGCCGAGCTGCTCCCAGGTGATGAGCTGCTGTTCCGCCACGTCGCTGCGCTGCCATCCGCCGATCTCTCCTCTGCCGATCTCTGCCCCGTTCCTGGGACTGCTGGGGCGCCCGGGCTGAGGCGCCAGGACCCGAGGGTGCCGGAGGACCCGCAAGCCCCCGACCCCGTGCTGCTGGAGTTGTTTCACAACCGCTTTGCCGCCATCGCCGAGCAGATGGGCACGCGGCTGCAGCTCACCAGTTCCTCTGTGAACATTCGCGAGCGGCTCGATTTCTCCTGTGCCGTGTTCGATGGAGAAGGGGCGCTGGTGGCCAATGCGCCCCACATCCCCGTGCACCTGGGCTCGATGGGCGAGTGCGTGGCGGCGCTGCTGGCGGCTGTCCGGCGGGGTGAGCATCCGCCGCTGGTTCCCGGTGATGCTGTGGTGACCAACAACCCCTTCAACGGCGGCACCCACCTGCCGGACATCACCGTGATCACGCCGGTGTTTGCCGAGGGGCTGGACCCAGAGGCCGCGGCGCTGACCGTTCCGGTGCTGTTCGTGGCCTCCCGCGGCCACCACGCCGATGTGGGCGGCATCACGCCGGGCTCGATGCCGTCCCACAGCCGCCGCATCGAGGAGGAGGGCCTGCTGCTCGACAACGTGCCGCTGTTGCGGGATGGCGTCTTCCTGGATGCGATCTGGCGAGAGCGGCTCCTGGCGGGCCCCTGGCCCGTGCGCAATCCCGACCAGCTCCTGGCCGACCTGCAGGCCCAGGTGGCCGCCAACCGCCTGGGGGTGGAGCGGCTCCAGGCGCTGATCCGGCGCGAGGGTCTGCCGCTGGTGCAGGCCTACCTGGGCCATGTGCAGCGCCACGCCGCCGAGGCCGTGCGGCGCGTGATCGATCGGCTCCACGACGGAGCCTTCCTCCTGCCCCTCGACGACGGGTTGGAGGTGTCGGTGGTGATCACGGTGGATCGGGCCGCCCGCCGTGCCCGCATCGACTTCAGCGGCACATCACCCCAGCAGATGGGCGGCAACCTCAATGCCCCCCTGGCGATCACCAAGGCCGTGGTGCTCTACGTGTTCCGTTGCCTGGTGGATCGGCCCATCCCGCTCAATGCCGGCTGTTTCGAGCCCCTGGAGCTGGTGGTGCCGGAGGGCTGCCTGCTGCATCCGCGCCCACCGGCGGCGGTTGTGGCCGGCAATGTGGAGACGTCCCAGGCCGTGGCCAACGCCCTGTTCGGCGCCCTGGGGGTGATGGCCGCCGCCCAGGGCACGATGAACAACCTCAGTTTTGGCAACGCCCGCTGTCAGTACTACGAGACGATCTGCGGTGGCACCGGCGCCGGGCTTGAGGCCGGCGGCCAGGGCTTTGCCGGCGCCGATGCCGTGCAGAGCCACATGACCAACTCGCGCCTCACCGATCCCGAGATTCTCGAGGAGCGATTTCCCGTGCGGCTGGAGCAGTTCGCCATTCGCCGTGGCAGTGGTGGCGTGGGTCACTGGCGTGGCGGCGACGGAGTGGTGCGGCAGCTGCGCTTCCTCGAGCCGATGACCGTGTCGCTGCTCAGCGGTTCGCGCCGGGTGCCCCCTTTCGGGCTGGCCGGCGGCGGCGCGGCAGCCCTTGGCCGCAATCGCCTTCAGCGCGCCGAGGGCGCCTGGGAGGAGCTGGGGGGGCGTGCCGAGCTGGCGCTGGAACCTGGCGATCGGCTGCGGATCGAGACCCCAGGTGGGGGTGGCTATGGCACCTAGATTCGCGTCCCCCAGCTGGAGGCCCATGGCGCAGCCGCGGCCGCGACGGTCCTCACCGCGGATCTGGATCCTGCCGCTGCTGGCGCTGCTCACGGCCGGCCAGCTGGCTGGCTGTGGGGAGGCCGGCCGCGATGCGGCTGGCGACCAGCTGCAGAGCGAGCGCCTGCGCCAGGTGCGCCAGCGCGGGGCCCTGGTGTGCGGCATCAACGGTCAGCTGCCCGGCTTCAGCAGCCTCGGCGCCGATGGCCGCTATACGGGCTTCGACGTGGAGTTCTGCCGGGCGGTGGCAGCGGCGGTGCTGGGCGACCCCAACCGCGTGGAGCTGCGGCTCCTCTCCAGCAACGATCGCTTCACCGCCGTGGCCAGTGGCGATGTGGACCTGCTCTCGCGCAACACCACCGTGAACCTGAGCCGGGATGCCCCCGGCGGCAACGGCCTGGCCTTTGGGCCGATCCTCTTCTACGACGGTGGCGCCGTGCTGGTGCCGGGCGCCAGCGGCATCCGCCGCCTGGCCGATCTGGCCGACCGACCGGTTTGTGTGGTGAGCGGCTCCACCAACGAGGGCGTGCTGGCCGACCGCATGGGCAGCCTGGGCCTGCGCTATGTGCCGTTGCGCTACCGCAACGCCGACGAGACGTTCGCCGCCTACCTCTCGGGCCGCTGCACCGCCGTCACCAGTGATCGCTCCGGCCTGGCGGCCCGCCGCACCCTCTTCCCCGACCCGGCCGCCCACCGGCTGCTACCGGAGGCCCTGAGCAAGGAGCCGATGGCGGCCGCCAGCCGCCAGGCCGATCCCATCTGGGCCGATGCGGTGCGCTGGATTGCCTACGCCCTGATCGAGGCGGAGGAGCAGGGGGTGACGCGCGCCAACGTGGCGGCACTCACGGCCCGGGCCCGCTCCGATCCGCGCCAGCCACGGCTGCGGCGCTTCCTGGGCCTGGAGGGCGAGCTCGGCCGCTCCCTGGGCCTCCCGGCCGACTTCGCCGCCAAGGCGGTGGCGGCGGTGGGCAACTATGGCGAGCTGTTCGAGCGCAACCTGGGCAAGGGGTCACCCCTGGGGCTGGAGCGTGGCGCCAACGAGCTCTGGAGCCACGGTGGCCTGCTGATCGCACCGCCCTTCCGCTGACTGCCAGTCCATTCCTCAGCCCCCCAGGTAGGCGGCCTGCAGCGTGGGATCGGCCAGTAGCTCAGCTGCCGGGCCCGCCAGGGTGAGGCGCCCCGCCTCCAGCACCACGCCCCGATCGGCGATGCTCAGGGCGGCCTGGGCGTTCTGCTCCACCAGCAGGATCGTCAGCCCGTCCCGGTGCAGCTGGGCCAGGGCGGCCATCACCTCGCCCACCAGCTTGGGGGCCAGGCCCAGGCTGGGTTCATCCAGCATCAGTAGCTCTGGCCGGCCCATCAGCGCCCGCGCGATCGCCAGCATCTGCTGCTCGCCGCCCGACAGGGCGCCAGCCAATTGGCTGCGTCGCTCCGCCAGACGCGGAAACAGCCCGTAGCAGCGCTCCAGATCGGTGCGGATGGTGGCGGTGTCGCGGCGCAGGTAGGCGCCCAGCATCAGGTTGTCCACCACGCTCTGGCGGCTGAGCACCCGCCGGCCCTCCGGGCAGTGGCCGATGCCCAGTTTCAGCAGGCGATGGGCTGGCACCTCCGCCAGGCTGCCGCCGCGCCAGAGGATCTGCCCCGCGGCGGCGGGTACCAGGGCCGAGATGGCCCGCAGGGTGGTGCTCTTGCCGGCACCGTTGGAGCCGAGCAGCGTGACCAGTTCGCCCGCGTGCACCGCCAGGTCGAGGCCGTCGAGGGCCTGCACGCTGCCGTAGTGCACGCTCAGTCCCTGGATCTCCAGCAGGGGGGTGCTCATGACGCGCTGCATCCACTGCCACTGCCACTGCCACCGCCACTCCCACTGCCCGCTCCACTCCCCGTGCCGAGGTAGGCCTCGATCACCTGCGGGTCACGGCGCACGTCTTCGGGGGTGCCCAGGGCGATGCGTACGCCGAAATCCAGCACGGCCATCCGATCGCACAGCCGCATCAGCAGCGGTACGTGGTGCTCGATGATCATCACCGTGAGCTGGTGGCTCTGGCGCAGCGCGGCGATCAGCTGGCAGAGCTGGTCCTTTTCGGCGGGGTTGAGGCCGGCGGCGGGTTCATCCAGCAGCAGCAGCGATGGGTCCGTGGCCAGGGCCCGGGCCATCTCCAGCCGTCGCCGATCGCCGTAGGCGAGGGTGCCCGCCTGCCGCTCGGCCAGGGCGGTCAGCCCCAGCTCCTCCAGCAGCTGCCAGGCCGCCTGCAGCCGCTGGCGCTCGGCGCGCCGGTGGCCGGCGCTGTTGAGCAGTCCTCCGGCGGCGCTGCTGCGGGGGCGACGCTGCAGCGCCACCAGCACGTTCTCCAGCACCGAGAGATCCTCGAACAGGCGCAGGTTCTGGAAGGTGCGGGCCAGGCCCAGGCGGTTGAGCCGGTGCGGCGGCTGGCCGGTGATCGGTGCACCGCGCCAGAGCACCGCGCCGCCGCTCGGCGGCGTTACGCCGGAGATCAGGTTGAACAGGGTGGTCTTGCCGGCACCGTTAGGGCCGATCAGCCCGAAGATCTCGCCGGGTTGCACGGCGAAGCTCACCTGATCCACAGCCAGCAGCCCGCCGAAACGCCGGCTGAGCTCCCGCACCTCCAGCAGGGGCACGCTCATGGCTGGGCCCCCTCAGCGTCTCGGCCGGCGGCGCTTCGCAGGCCCCAGCCCCCCAGCCGCTCCAGCAGGGCCGGAGTGATCAGCCCCTGGGGGGCGAGCACCGGCCCCAGCAGGATCACCAGGCCGAACAGCACCAGGCGCGCATCGCCCACCGGCCGGAGCAACTCCGGCAGGGCCGTGAGCAGCAGGCCCCCAACCACTGGCCCCAGCCAGGTGCGCGAGCCCCCAAGGATCACGAAGGCCAGGGTGGTGATGCTGGCGTCGAAGGAGCCCTGGCGGGCATTCCAGGTGTTGAGGAAGTGGGCGGCCAGGGCGCCGGTGCTGCCGGCCAGCACAGCGCTGAGCACAAAGGCGATGAGCTTCACCCGGGTGGTGTCGATGCCCATGCAGCGGGCGGCGAGTTCGTCGTTGCGGATGGCGGCCATGGCGCGGCCCAGGGGCATCAGCTCCAGCCGCTGGCAGAGCCAGCCGGCCAGGGCCAGCAGCGCCAGCGCCGGCAGCAGGTAGCCGGCGGCGGTGGCGAAGGGCTGGGGGATGGCGAAGATCCCCACAGCACCGCCGGTGAACGGCAGATTCAGGATCGCCACCCGCACGATCTCCACCAGCGCGATGGTGGAGATGGCCAGGTAGATCCCCTGCAGCCGCAGCACCAGCCTTCCCACCAGCAGGGCCAGCAGCCCGGCCAGCAGGCCCCCCAGTGCCATCTCCAGCAGCAGCGAGGGCACCGGAAACCCGCCATCGGCCGTGGCCCCAAGGGCGCTCCAGCGGGTGGAGAGCAGGGCGGCGAGGGTGCCGCCCACCGCGTAGAAGGCCGGCGTGGCCAGCGACAGCTGCCCCGCCGCCAGCGGCAGGTACACCGACAGGCCCAGCAGGGCGCCGAGCAGCATCTGCACCAGCAGGCCGTTGTCGATCACGGGGTCACCTCGCGGTGGGGGATCCTCATGGCCTCACACCTTCTCCACCGTGCGCCGGCCCAGCAGGCCCCTGGGGCGCAGCAGCAGCACAGCGAACAGGATGGCGAAGGCCAGGGCATCGCGCCACCCGGAGGCCTCGCTGGGCACCAGGGCCTCCGCCAGGCCCATCAGCAGCCCGCCGGCGATGGCGCCGGGCACGCTGCCCAGGCCGCCCAGCACCAGCACCGCCAGCCCCTTGAGGCCGTAGCCGATGCCGAAGTAAGGCCCTGGCAGGCTCACACTCACGCCGATCAGGCCGCCGCCGAGTCCCGCCAGGGCGGCGCTCAGAACGAACGCCAGTCGCACCATGGCCTCGCTATGGATGCCGAGCAGCTGGGCGGTGGTGGCGTCTTCCGCCACGGCCCGCAGGGCCCGACCGCCCTTGCTGCGCTCCAGCCAGAGGCTGAGGGCGACCACGGCGGCGGCGGAGATCAGCAGCAGCAACAGCTGGATCGTGCGGATGCGGGCACCGGCGATCACCAGGGCATCGGGCAGACCTCCCAGGGCATTGGTGTCATGGGGGAAGGCGTAGCCCTCGGCCCCCATCAGCAGTTGCAGCAGGTTCACCAGCACCACACCGGCACCGAGGCTGGTGATCAGGGCCAGCAGCGGCTCGGCGTTGCGGCGCCGCAGCGGCGCGAAGGCCACCCGCTCCACCAGCAACCCCACCAGGCCGGATCCGGCCGCCGCCAGCAACAGGGCCAGCCAGAAGGGCAATCCGCCCGGTAGCCCCCAGCCTGGCAGCGCGCCGTTGACGCCGATCCTGCCGCCCATCAACAAGAAGGTGAGGTAGCCCCCCACGGAAAAGAGCGCGCCCTGGGCGAAGTTGATCACCCCGAGCACCGAGAACACCAGCGTGTAGCCCAGGGCCACCAGGGCATACACGCCACCGCTGGCGGCGCCGTTGAGCAGGGTCTGGAGCAGGGCTTCGATCACGGCTTGCTCCCCTGCAGATGGCGCTCGCGCACCAGGGCGAAGCGTCCATCGCGGCCGCCGGGGGCCATGCGCACCTCAGCCACGTAGAAGCGATCCTGCAGCACCTCCCCCTCGGGGCTGAACCCGATCGGGCCCAGGGGTGTGTCGTAGGTGCCGCTGAGCAGTTCCTGCATCAGGTCGGCACGGGCCTGGCCGAGGGTCACGCCCGTGAGGCCCCCCTTGCGCTGCAGCCGCTGGATCGCTTCAAACAGCACCTGGTAGGCGGCGAAGGCCTGGGCGGTGATCTGCGGTGGCGGACGGTCGCCGTGGGTCTGGCGGAACAGCTGCTGGAAGCGGCGGTTGATCGGGGTGTTGAGTTCGGGGCTGTAGGCCTGGGCGATAAGGATGCCGTCGCACCAGCGCTGGCAGATCGGATAGATGTTGGGCGTGTTGAGGCCATTCCCCACCACGATCTGGCCGCGGTAGCCCAGCTCGCGCAGCTGGCGGATCAGGTTGCCGCCGGCCACCGCCTGCACCGAGAGCACCACCAGCTGGGGCCGGAGCTGCAGGGCGGATGTGATCGGCGTCTGGAAGTCGTTGTCGGCCAGCTGGGTGCGCTGCACCGTGACCGGGGTGAGCCCGCGGGCGGCGAGGGCCTTCTGGAAGATCGCCACCTCGGCGGTGCTGTAGGCGTCGTCCTGGGCGTAGAACACGGCCACGTGTTTGGTCGATGGATCGCGGCGCAGGGCCTCCTCGATCGAGAGCGGTGCAATCACCGAGCTCTGGGCCGACACGCGGCTGATGAAGTGGCCGATCTCGGGAATGCCCCTGGCGGTGTTGGAGGGCGCCACCACCGGCACCCCCTGGCGCTGGGCGATCGGATTGGCGGCGAAGGCCTGCTGGGACAGGGTGGGCCCGATCAGGGCAATCACCCCCTGGCGGATCAGCAGGTTGAAGGCCGCGATGGCGCTGGGCTCATCGGACGCGCCGTCTTCCATCTGCAGGCGCACGGCGCGCCCCTGCGGAGCGCTGGTCCCGGCCCAGCGCTCGGCCAGGCTCAGACCCATGCGCTGGTCCTGGCCATACAGGTTGGCGTTGCCGGTGAAGGCGATGGCGGCCCCGAGGGTGAGGGGGCCAGCCGTGAGTGGCTTGGCGGCCGGATCACTGCTGCGGCCTAGCCAGGCCAGGGCGCCGATACCGGCCGCCAACAGGGCCGCCAGCCGCAGGGCTCCGCGCTGGCGGCGCTCGATCGGGCCGGAGCTGCGCGACGTGTCGTTGCTGACAGCCGTCGATGGCGGGGGTGTGGGTGTCATCGGCAGGGCATCGCAGCGGATGCTGGGCGCTTGGGCTGGCGCTGTCAACACGCTGCTGCAGGCTGCGCTCACCATCCGTTCCAGCCTGCGGCCGAAGGCCTTCGCCCGCTGGGATCTGATTGCCGTGGCTGGCGACAGCGGCAGGTGTTGGCCCCCCTTGCCCGTTGACGCCGCGATGGATGCACAAGCACCAGGCGTGACGGCTCCTTGACCGGCAGCCTGGAGCTGTTCCGTGACTTTCTCTCGGTTCTAGGCCCCTCTTCAGGCCACCTGGGCGAAGGCGTCCCGGAAGGCTGCGATCGTGGCGTCGATGTCGGCGTCGCTGTGGGCCAGGGAGGTGAAGCCGGCCTCGAAGGCGCTGGGGGCGAGATACACGCCGCGCTCGAGCATGGCGCGGTGCAGCTTGCCAAAGCGAACCGTGTCTGCAGCCTTGGCCTCTTCGAAGTTGCGCACCGGACCTTCGCAGAGGAAGAAGCCGAACATGGCGCTGATCGAGCCGCCGGTGATCGGCAGGCCGGCGCTGCGGGCGGCGTCCTGAATCCCGGCGCTGAGGCGTTTGGTGATGGCGTCGAGGCGCTCGTAGGTGCCGGGCTGCTTGAGCAGCTCCAGGGTCTTGATGCCGGCGGTCATCGCCAGGGGGTTGCCGCTCAGGGTGCCCGCCTGGTACATGGGGCCCGCAGGGGCCACCAGGCCCATGATGTCGGCCCGGCCGCCGTAGGCGCCCACCGGCAGGCCGCCGCCGATCACCTTGCCCATGGTGGTCAGGTCGGGGGTGACGCCGAACCGGGCCTGGGCGCCGCCGTAGCTGATGCGGAAGCCGGTCATCACCTCGTCGAACACCAGCAGGGCGTCGTTCTCCTTGGTGAGTTCGCGGATGCCCTCCAGGAAGCCGGGCTCGGGGGTGATGAAGCCGGCGTTGCCCACCACCGGCTCGAGGATCACACCCGCAATCTCACCCGGGTTCTCGGCGAACAGCTGCTTCACCGCCTCCAGGTCGTTGTAAGGGGCGGTGAGGGTGCTGGCGGCGGTGGTGCGCGGCACGCCGGGGGAGTCGGGCAGGCCCAGGGTGGCCACGCCGGAGCCGGCCTTGACCAGGAACATGTCCGCGTGGCCGTGGTAGCAGCCCTCGAACTTGATCAGCTTCTCGCGGCCGGTGAAGGCCCGCACCAGGCGCAGCACCGACATGCAGGCTTCGGTGCCGCTGTTGACGAAGCGCACCATCTCCACCGAGGGCACCGCCTCGATCACCAGCTCGGCCAGCTGGTTCTCCAGTTCACAGGGGGCGCCGAAGCTGGTGCCCTTGTCAAGGGCGGCGTGCAGGGCGGCGATCACCTCGGGATGGGCGTGGCCGCAGATGGCGGGGCCCCAGCTGCCGATGTAGTCGATGTACCGATTGCCATCCACGTCCCAGGCGTAGGCGCCCTTGACCCGGTCGAACACAATCGGCTGGCCGCCGACGGAGCGGAAGGCCCGCACCGGCGAACTCACGCCGCCGGGCATCAGCTTCTGGGCTGCGCTGAAGAGTTCCTGGGACCGGGTGGTGTTCAAGGCAGGAGCCGAAACAGGGGCTGAGGGGGAGGCCGAGGTCAAGGCGGGATCCGCAAACGGCGAACAGAACCGTGGCCCATCCTCGCCCAGAGCCGGCCGCGGGCCCGCCGGCGGCTACGGGGGTGACCGGATCCATCCTGGGGCGAATTTTAGGGCCCCCCTGCCTGTTTTTCTTGGGGCAGCCGATCAACGTAAGGGAGCCGATCGACGGACGGCAGCTGGTATCCCTTCTGTCGAAACAGCTTCATGCAGGTGTCCACGGCAGCCGGGTCATAGAGGCTGCCCCGGCCGGCCTCGACCGTGCTGAGGGCCGCCTCGAGGCCCTTGGCGAAGCGGTAGGGCCGGTGGGTGGCCATCGCCTCGACGGTGTCGGCCACGGCCAGGATCCGGCCCCCCAGGCAGATCGCCTCCCCCCTCAGGCCCTGGGGGTAGCCGCTGCCATCGAGGCGTTCGTGGCGATGGAGCACGCTCTCGGCCACCGGCCAGTGGAAGTGAATCGGCAGCAGCACGTCGCCCCCGCCTGGACGTGGGTGCGCAGCAGCTCGATCTCCTGCTGCTTGAGGGCCGTCGGCTTGATCAGGATCTCGATGGGGATGGAGAACTTGCCGATGTCATGCACCAGGGCACTGATGCGGATGCCTTCGACCTGGTGCTGATCGAGACCCATCTCCACGGCCATCGCCCTGGCCAGATCCGCCACCCGTGCCTGGTGCCCCGCCGTGTAGGAATCACGCGTCTCACTGAGGCTGACGAAGGCAGCAACCATGTCCTGGAGGCTACACAGGGTTTCCTGCTGGTAGGTCTGCATCTGCCGCTCAGCCGCCCGGCGGGCGGAGATGTCGCGGATGTTGCACTGAATCACCTGTCGTCGGCCTACGTGGTAGACGTTGCTCGCGAATTCCACATCCTTCAGGGAACCATCCTCAGCCAGCAGGGGGATGTCTTCGTAGCGAACGTAGCCCGTTTCCTGGAGTCTGGTGAACAGGCTGATCACCCTGTCCTTATCCAGCAATGAGCTGATCTCCCAGAGCTGCTTGCCAATCAGATCCTGAGGCTGGCAGCCAAGCAGCTCCTGAATGAAGGGATTGGCCTGGGTGATGCAACCACTATCAGCCTCGAGGATCAAGATGCCATCCTTGGCCATTTCGAACAGAAGCCGGTAGCGCTCTTCGCTGTCGGCCAGGGCCAGGCGCTCCCTCCCCTCCTGGATGGCCCGCAGCACGGCGGAACCGAGCTTCTCGAGCTGGTGCTTGAACACGTAGTCGACCGCACCATTCCGCAGCCCCTCCAGGGCCGCCGCCTCCGAGATGGTGCCGGAGACGAACAGGAACGGCACTTCCGGTGCCTCCTGGCGGGCGATCGCCAGGGCCCTGGTGCCGGAGAACTGCGGCAGGGTCCAGTCGGCCAGGATCGCGTCGGGGCGCTGCTCGGTGAGGGCGGAGCGGAAGCTGGCCTCCGTCTCCCCCCGGCGCAGCACGGGCTCCACGCCCGCACGGCGCAGGGCGTCGACGGTCAGCTCCAAATCCTGGGGTGCATCTTCCACCAGCAGCAGGTTGGCGCCCACTGCGGGGCCGCCTGGTCCGATGGCGACGTCATCGTGCTCATCGCGTTTCTCCAGGCAGTTTGTTGAGCAACATCCAGTAAAATCCGATTTCCGTGACGGCCTTGATGAAGGCTTCCGATTCCACCGGCTTGACCAGATAGCTGTTGGCCCCCAGGTCGTAGGCCCGCACCAGATCGGATTCCTCCTGCGAGGAAGTGAGCACCACCACCGGCAGCAGGTGGGTTTTTGGGTTGGCCCTGATCTGGCGCAGCACCTCCAGGCCATCCACCCGCGGCAGCCGCAGATCCAGAAGCGCGAGCTTGAGCTGTTTGCCCGGCTGGACCTCGTCCTGGTCCTTGAGCAGCACGCCCAGGGCCTTGGCCCCGTCCTTCACCCAGATCACGTTGTTGATCAACCGCGACGCCTTCAGGGCATCGATGGTCAGTTCGGCATCGGCGGAGTTGTCCTCCACCAGCATCAGTTGCAGGGGGATGTGGATCTCGGTCATGGCGGCGAGGCTCCAGATGCGGATCGGTTCTCAGGGGCCGGGGGCAGTGGCAGGCTGAAGCGGAAGGTGGCGCCGATGTCCGTGTGGCCTTCGCCTTCAATGTGTCCCCCGTGGCGGTGCAGGATGCGCTGCACCAGCGCCAGCCCGACGCCAGAGCCCTCGAATTCATCCTGGCGATGGAGCCGCTGGAAGACGCCGAACAACTTGTCGGCGTAGGCCATGTCGAAGCCGGCACCGTCGTCCTTCACCCAGTAGCTGAGCTCTGACTTCTCCACGGCGCCATCCACCGTGATGTGGGCCAGGGCACGCGAACGCGAGAACTTGATCGCATTGGACAGCAGGTTGAGCCACACCTCCCGCAGCAGATTGGGGTCCCCCTGGGCCTGCGGCAGCTGTCCGCAGTGGAACTCGATCTGGCGGTCGCCCTCGAGGGCCAGCAGCTCCGAGGCCATCGTCCTGGCCAGCGCCTCCATGTCCACGCGGGTGGTCTCCAGCTCGCGGCGGCCGAGGCGGGAGAAGCGCAGCAGATCATCGATCAGGGTGCCCATGCGCTGGGCGTTGTCGCGCACCACCTGGAGCAGGCGCCGGCCTTCCGCATCGAGCCGGTCGCCGTAGCCCCGCAGCAACTTGAGGCTGAAGCCGTCGATGGCCCGCAGCGGAGCCCGCAGGTCGTGGGAGATGGAATAGGCGAAGGATTCCAGCTCCTGGTTGGCCTGGGTCAGTTCGGCGGTGCGCTCCTGCACCTCCTGCTCGAGGGAGCCATTGAGGCTGCGCAGCTGCTCCTCCATCCGCCGGATCGGGGAAATGTCGCGGGCGACGGCGTAGACGCCGAGCACCTGGCCGCTGGCATCGCAGTAGGTGCTGGCGTTGTAGAGCACGGGTGTCAGGGTGCCACTGCTGTGGCGCAGGGTGAGGGGGTAGTCGCGCACCGACCCCTCGGCGAAGGCCGTCTGATAGGCGCGGCCGGCCCGCTCCGATTCGGTGAAGCAGTCGGCGAAGTCGCGGCCCACCAGCAGGCTCCTGGACAGGCCCGTGGCCTGGATCGTCGCCTCGTTCACATCGTCGAGCTTCCCTGCGGCGTTGATCACGGCCATCGGATCGAGGCTGGTTTCGATCAGGCTGCGGGTGTAGGCCACCTTCTCGAGCAGGGCCTGCTCCGCGCTTTTGACCAGCGTCACGTTCAGCAGGACCCTGAACACCTCCTGCACTTCCTGGTGGGCGCCGTGGCGCACGAACAGCGTCTCCTCGATGCACACGGCTGCACCGTTGGCATGGCGCAGCTGCAGGGTGAGCCGGGCTGAGGCCTGGCCGCCGTTCAGCACCGTTTCCAGGGCCTCCGATTCCCGCTGCTGTCCGTCGTCCAGCAGGAACGACTCCAGGCCCTTCGCCTCGATCCCGACCCTGGTGGTGCCGAGCATGTCGGCCAGGGCCTGGTTCACCTGCAGGGTGGGGTGGGCTCCATCCGGGCCAGGGCGGCTGATGGCGACGCCGAGGGTGTCGCAGGTGAACAGGTGGCGAAACCGCTCCTCGCTCTCGACCAGTTCGCCGTGGGCGGCGACCACGCGTCGCCGTTCCCGCTGCAGGAATTGGGCGGTGAGCAGCAACAGCAGCAGCACCCCCACACCATTGCCGGCCTGGAGCAGGAGCAGGTTGCGCTGCAGGTCGATCAGGGCCCTGCCGCGTTGCTGCATCAGCAGGTGTTCGATCTCGCCGATCTGCTTCACCTCCTCCAGCACCACCGCCATCGAGGACTGCAGATTCCTGTCGCTGAAGGTCTCGCGGGAGAGGCGGGCCGCCGTGATGGCCGAGCGCAGCCGGGCGATGTGGAGCCGCTGGCTGGCGTTGTCGACGGTGAGTCGCTGCAGCTCCGCCAGTGCTCGATCCGTCACGGCGCCGGAAAAGTCGAGGGTTGAAGCGGTGCCCAACCAGCCCAGGCGCAGCAGGCTGGCCGCCAGATCGCCCCGGAGCACCCCCCTGTCCACGTCCGAGAGGGCCACCAGCACGGCCTGGCTGTGGCTGATCAAGCCAGCCATGGCCTGGATCGCCTGGCTCTGCTTCCAGCTGAGCGCCAGGCTCGCCAGGGCGAAGCCGCCCGCCGCCACCAGAGGGACCAGGGGGTTCAGGGGACGGGCTGCGGCGGCGCCGCAGCCCGGACCAGGCGCCGGTTGGTCATGCTCCACGGCGCCGTCATCCTTACAACTTCCCTATAGCCATCACCGGGGGTGGCGTCATCCGGGCGCATCGGAGCGTTGCCAATGGCGCCGGCGCCCAGCCCCTAGGCCACTGGGCCCGGTAGCCTCGCCCGTGGTCGGGAGGCCCCCTTGACGATCGACTGGCCCCGCATCGCCCAGCGCCTGCGCGCCCTCCTGCCCGCCAAGGCGGTGGTGGCCAAGCGCCAGGAGCTGCTGGCCTACGACTGCGACGGCCTCACCCTGCACCGCCACCAGCCGCCCCTGGTGGTGCTGCCCGAAACCACCGAGCAGGTGGCCGCCGTGGTGCGCCTCTGCAATGAGCTGGGGGTGCCCTTCGTGGCCCGCGGCAACGGCACCGGCCTCTCCGGCGGCGCCGTGGCCGAAAGCGAGGCCCTCGTGATCGCCACCAGTCGCATGCGCCGCGTGCTCGGTGTGGATCTCGATAACCAGCGGGTCACCGTGCAGCCCGGTGTGATCAACAGCTGGGTGACACGGGCCGTGGCCGGCGACGGGTTTTACTACGCCCCCGATCCCTCCAGCCAGCAGGTCTGCTCGATCGGCGGCAACGTGGCCGAGAACTCCGGCGGCGTTCACTGCCTCAAGTACGGCGTCACCAGCAACCATGTGCTGGAGCTGGAGGTGGTGCTGCCCGATGGCTCGATCACCACCCTGGGGGGATCACTGCCCGAGCAGCCGGAGCTGGACCTGCGCGGCCTGTTCATCGGCAGCGAGGGCACCCTCGGCATCGCCACCGCCATCACCCTGCGGCTGCTGCGGGCCCCCGAGAGCGTGGCGGTGCTGCTGGCCGATTTCGCCAGCATGGAGGCCGCCGGCGAGGCGGTGCGGGCCGTGACGGCGGCCGGTGTGCTGCCGGCCGGCATGGAGATCATGGACAACTTCACGGTCAACGCCGTGGACGACCTCTTCGGCCACGACGAGTACCCGCGCGATGCGGGGGCGGTGCTGCTGATCGAGCTCGACGGCCAGGAGCGGGAGGTGGTGGCGGCCGTGGATCTGGCCGGCCAGCTCTGCCGCGGCGCCGGGGCCCGTAGTGTCCGCCAGGCCAGCGACGCGGCCGACCGTGCCCTGCTCTGGAAGGGCCGCAAGAGCGCCTTCGCGGCGGTGGGCCGCATCACCCCCACCTATTACGTACAGGACGGCGTCGTGCCCCGCACTGCCCTGCCGCGGGTACTGGCGGAGATCGAGCGGCTCAGTCGCCGCTACGGCCTACCGGTGGCCAACGTGTTCCACGCCGGCGACGGCAACCTGCACCCCCTGATCCTCTACCGGGCCGATGAGCCTGGGGTGGAGCGGCGGGTGAGTGAGCTGGGGGGCGAGATCCTGCGGCTCTGCATCGAGGCCGGCGGCAGCATCACCGGCGAGCACGGCGTGGGCAGCGACAAGCGCTGCTACATGGACTGGATGTTTGCCCCTGAGGACCTGGCCACCATGCAGCTGGTGCGTCGCGCCTTCGATCCCGACGGCCTGGCCAACCCCGGCAAGATCTTTCCCACCCCCCGCAGCTGCGGCGAGTCGGCGCGCCGGGTGGCGGTGCTGCGGGAGCAGGGGGTGGAGCTGCCCGAGCCGGTGGTGGCCTTCTGAGCGGCGAGGCGCCGATGACCGGCCCGCAGGAGCCGGCCCCACGGGCTGGCCTGCTGCACATCCTGGGGCTGGGCTTCGGTCTGGCCGGAGCGGTGGGGGGCTCGATCGGCGCCGGCATCCTGCGCACCCCGGGCCTGGTGGCGGCCCAGCTGGGCAGTCCGGTGCTGATCCTGGCGGCCTGGCTGCTGGGAGGCGTCTACGCCCTGCTGGGCGCGATGTGCGTGGCGGAGCTGGGGGCGAGCCTGCCCCGGGCCGGAGGCTGGTATGTGTATGCCCAGCGGGCGTTCGGTCCCTGGGCGGGCTTCAGCGTGGGCTGGACCGATTGGCTGGGTCACGTGGTGGGCCTGGCCTGGGTGGCGATCACGGTGGGCGAGTACGTGGAGGCGCTGCTGCCGGCCTTCCCCCTGGGCCCGAAGGCCACGGCCTGCCTCGTGCTGGCCGTCTTCTCGCTGATCCAGCTGCTGGGGGTACGGGCCGGCAGCGCCAGCCAGCAGCTGCTCAGCCTGGTGAAGGCCGTGGCCTTCCTGGCGCTGGTGCTGGCCTGCTTCCTGCTCGGCGATCCGGCCGGGGGCGAGGCCGTTGCCGCGTTGGGCGCGGCTGCAGAAGCCAGTCCGGACCTGGTCGCCAGCACCGGCCTGGCCACCGGCTCGATCACCGGCCCCGGCTTCGCACTCGCGGCGGTGCTGGCCATGCAGGCCGTGATCACCACCTACGACGGCTGGGCCAGCCCGATCTACTTCTCCGAGGAGTTCAGCGAGCCCGCCCGCGACCTGCCCCGCTCCCTGCTGGGCGGGGTGGTGGCGGTGCTGCTGATCTATCTGCTGGTCAACGGGGCGCTGCTGCGGGTGCTGCCGCTGGAGCAGCTGGCGGCCTCGGCCCTGCCGGCCGCCGATGCGGCCCGGCGGCTCGTGGGCCCCCTGGGGGGGCACCTGATCACGGGCCTGGCGCTGCTGTCGCTGCTGGGGCTGGTGAACACCGTGGTGATGGCCGCCCCGCGCATTCTGTTCGGGCTCAGCCGCGATGGTCTGGTGCCGGCCTTCGCCCAGCAGGTGACGGGCGGCGGCACGCCGCTGGCGGCCCTGGCGATCACCAGCGGTGGGGCGGCGGCCCTGGTGCTGAGCGGCTCCTTCGCGCGGCTGCTGGGGATGGCCTCGTTTCTGTATGTGGCCATCTACCTGGCCGGCATCGTGGCGCTGCTGGTGCTGCGCTGGCGCGAGCCTGAGCTGGAGCGCCCCTTCCGCGCCTGGGGCTACCCCTTCACGCCGCTGCTGATCGCGGCCGGATCCCTGGCCTTCCTGGTGGCCGCCCTCTGCAGCGACACGGCCAACAGCCTGGCGGCCCTGGCCCTGATTGCCCTGGGCTATCCGCTCTATGCCGCCTCGCGGCGCCTGGGCTGGGGCGAGACCTGAGGCCAGCCCAGAGAGAGGCCAGGAGCCCCTCAGCCCCAGTCCCCGTCGTCCTCCTCGTCGTCCGGGAGAGGCCAGGCCAGGTTGATCACCACCGGGGCGTGGTCGCTGGGCTTCTCGTTGCCGCGCTGATCTCTGTGGATCTTGCAGCCGGTGGCCAGCTCCACCAGCTCCTCCGAGAGGTAGATGTGGTCGATGCGCCAGCCCCGATCCCGGTCCCAGGCGCCGCTGCGGTAATCCCACCAGCTCCAGTGGCCGCTCGCCGGCTCGAACAGCCGGAAGCCATCCCGTAGCCGCTTGCCCAGACACGCCGCCAGGGCGTCACGCTCGGCGTCGCTGGCCATGATGCCGCCGCTCTGGCGCTCCGGATCGGGCAGGTCGCGGGCTTCGGGGCCGATGTTGAAGTCGCCCACCATGCAGAGCGGATCGCCCTGCTGCTCCTGGGCCGCCAGGTAGCGCCGCAGGCAGGCCAGCCACTCCAGCTTGTAGGCGTACTTCTCGCTCGTGAGCGCACTGCCGTTGGGCACGTAGAGGTTGAGCACCCGCACCCCCTCCACCAGGGCGCTGATCACCCGCTTCTGCTCGCTCAGTCCCGGCGCCTCGGGGTCGTCCGGGAGTAGGGCGTCAAAGCCGATCTGCACATCCTCAAGCGGCAGCAAGCTCAGGATCGCCACGCCGTTGTAGGCCTTCTGGCCGCTGGTCACCACCTGGTAGCCCAGGGGCGTGAAGGCGCCGGTGGGGAACAGGGCGTCCTCCACCTTGGTTTCCTGCAGGCACACCACCTCGGGCCGCTCCCGCTCCAGCCAGGCCACCACCTGCTCAAGCCGGGTGCGCACCGAGTTCACGTTCCAGGTGGCGATGCGCATGGGGCTCGGGTGGGGCGTGACGGTGGGCCGTTGCTCCTAGCATTCCCATACAACTACTGCGCTGCGAAGGCCATGGGTAGCCACCTCGCTTCCCCCATCCCAGCCCTGCTGCTCGCGGCCGGCCTATTGGCCGCCGCCGCTCCGGCCCGAGCCGATTACTCCTCCGGACTGTCCAAGCAGGAGCAGAACGTCTACGACTACGGCCCCAGCGGGCCCGGCAGCAGCAAGGGGGGCTCGATCCTCGAAACCACCAACCCCCTGGACCTGATGAACAAGCTCCGCAAGGGGATGGCCCTCGATAACGCCACTACCCCCGGCGACGCGATCGATGCGGCACTCAAGGATCTTGAGGCCCAGTCGAGGCCGGCGCAGCCTGGGGTTTCGTCGCCGCTGAAGGGGCCCTGAGGCCGGCCAGTCCCCAGCTGGCGGCCACCTCATCCAGGCGCGGGTTGGCCTTGTCGGGTTGGCGCTCGCGGGCCTTGGCCAGGGCCACCTGGGCCGCCTTGGTGTCGCCCTGCTCCTGCTTGAGCAGGGCCAGGGCCAACAGCGGCCGGGGATCCTTGGCGAACTCCTGGGCCTGTTGCAGATAGAGCGCCTCGGCGGCGCCCTTCTGGCCCTGGCGCTGCAGCAGGTCGCCGAGCAGAAGGCCCAGTGGTAAGGCCTGGGCCTGCAGAGTCGGCTTGCTGGCCTTGGCCAGCAGGGCCCGCAGCTGGCGCTCCGCCTCCTGGCCTCGCCCCTGCTCAACCTGCAGCAGCGTCATCAGCTGCAGGGCCTCGATCCGTTCCGGGCTGAGGTTCAGCAGCTGGCGCAGCTCCCGTTCGGCTCCAGCGCGGTCGTCGCCATTGCGGCGCAGTTCCGCCAGCAACAGCCGCAGCTGCCAGCGCTCCGGCTGCCGGTCGGCCAGGGTCTCCAGCAGCTGGGTGGCCTGCCGCTGCTGGTCGAGGGCCAGCAGCAGCTGCACCAGCCGCTCCTGCTCGGCGTCACTGGCTGAGCCCTGATCCACCTTGCTGCGCAGCTGATCGGCCTGGCGCTCCAGGGCCAGCCGGGAGCGATCGCCCCCGCCGCTGCCCCTCTGCCCCAGCCACCAGCCACCGGCGCCGGCCAGGCCCATCAGGGCCAGGGCCGCCAGGGCCAGCAGCAGGCCGGAGCGGGAACCAGGGCTGGGTCGGGGCGGCATGGCGCGGGCGGGTGGTGGCGCCAGTCTGCCGCCGCGGCCTCGCTACATTGGCTTTCGGGCCCTGCTGGTCCCGCGCGCCTAGAGGGTTCCAGCCACAATGCGTCACCATCCCATTTCTCCGGTCACCGAGCCGCTGCAGTACCGGGCCATCGGCGTGGTGCGGGGCACCTATGAGCCCAGCGATCCCGAGCAGCTCACCCGTGGCCTGATCCGTACCGCCGACGGCAGCGAGCTGGAGGCCGTGGTGCTGGGCCGGGTGCTCACCCTGATGCGTCGCCACCTTGACCTCAGCAAGCCCCACCTCTGGGTCGCCTACCCCCGCTACCGCGAGGCCGACAAGCTGCACCTGCAGCTCGTGGGGGTGTGGGAGCCGAGCACGCTGGCCGCGGCCCAGGCCGCGCTGGAGCGCCCGGAGGGCGAGGCAGAGGCTGTGGAAGGAGCTCCCGGCGAGGCTCCGGCCGACGACGTGGCGCAATCCGCCGAGCTCCCGGCCGATCTTCCTGGGGATGCCCTGCCCGAGGGCGACGACTACTTCTCAGTCCGCGGCGAACTCATCTACACCCGGCCGGAGAGCGGCGAGGTGGTGGTCAAGATCCGCCAGCAGCCCCGCCCCGACGGCAGCCGGCCCACGCCCTTCAAGCTGCAACTCCAGGGCGAGATCCCCCTGGAACACCTGCGCCACTTCGTCTCCCTGGACCTGCGCCGGCAGGGGCAGGTCCTGACCCTGGAGGCCTTCGAGGTGATTGCCCCGATCCCCCAGCGCGGCAACCGCGGCGGCAAGACCAAGGGACGCGGTGGTCGCCCGGGCGGTGGCGGTGGTGCCCCCGGCCGCGGCGGCCGTCCGACGGCAGCGGTGACAAGGCGCTGACCCGCCATGCCTGCCCCGCCCCAGCCCGCACGCCCGACGCTGCGTCGCCCTGAAGATTCGGCCGGCTCCAGCGAGGCCCTGCGGGTCGGCATCGCCGTTGCTGCGGTCACGCTGGTGGCCGTGGTCGGGCCGCCGCTGGGCCTCTCGCCCGGCGTCATCGCCCTGGCGGCCGGCGGGGCCCTGCTGGCCCTCAGCGTGGATGCGGCCCGTTTCGGGGGGCGGGGTGGTCACCTGCTGGCCGAGGCCCTGCCCGGCGGGCGGGCCCGGCTGCGGCGCATCGCCATCCACGAGGCCGGCCATGTCCTGGTGGCGAAAGAGGAGGCTATGGCCGTGTGCCAGGTGCTGGTGGGCAGCCTGGCCTGCCTGCGCCAGGGCCTGGCCGCCAGCGGCAGCACCGAGCTCGACCCCCCGGCCCACGCCAAGTTGCCGGCCGAGGAGTTGCGCCGCTGGAGCCGGGTGCTGCAGGCCGGCATGGCGGCCGAGACCCTGATCTACGGCAGCTCCCGCGGCGGCGCCGACGATCGGGCCCTGCTGGGGCGGCTCTGGGGCCTCTCCGGTTTCGACGTGGCCACGGCCCAGCGGGAGCAGCGCCGCGCCCGCCGCGAGGTGGACCAGCTCCTGCGCGCGCGGCGCGACCTACTGGAGCAGCAGGCCGAGCAGCTGCTGGACGCGGCACCCCGGCTGTTTGCTCCGGCTGGGCAGCCGCCCGCCCCCGTGCCCCTCGCCGCTGCGCCCAGCCAGCCATGACCACCCCCCTGGCGGTCGTCGACTGCCCGACGGGACTGGCCGGCAACATGCTGCTGGCCGCCCTGTTCGACCTGGGCCTGGCCCAGGCGGCCGTGGAGGCACCCCTGGCTGCCCTGGGCCTGGAGGGCCGCTATCGGCTGCAGCTCGAGGAGCGCCGCAGCGGCGGCCTGCGCGGGCTGCACCTGGCGGTCGAGAGCCTGGAGATGGAGCCGCCCCATCGCCACTGGAGCGAGCTGCGCGCCCTGATCGCCGCGGCGCCGCTGCAGCCGGAGCTGCGCAACCGGATCCTGGCGGTGTTCACGGGCCTGGCGGAGGCGGAGGCGGCCGTCCACGGCCTGGCGCCCGAGCAGGTGCACTTCCATGAGGTGGGGGCCCTCGATGCCCTGGTGGACGTGGTGGGGGTCTGCGCGGGGCTGGCCCACTTCGGGGTGGAGCGGCTGATCTGCACCGTGCCCCCCGCCGGTCACGGCACGGTGTGCACCGCCCATGGGGTGCTGCCCCTGCCGGCCCCGGCCGTGCTGGAACTGGCCCGCCGCGGCGCCATTCCCCTGGCCTCCAGCGCCGGCTTTCCCCCGGGCGAGCTCACCACTCCCACCGGTCTGGCCCTGATGGCGGCCCTGGCCGATGGCTTCGGGCCGGCGCCGGCCCTGGTGCCCCAGGCCCTGGGGGTGGGCCTGGGTAGCCGTCAGCTGGATCGGCCCAACATGCTGCGGCTGGTGTTGGGTCAGGCCGTCCAGGGTGCGTTGGGCGCGGTGGCGGAGGGCCTGGGCGGGCACGCGCCGGCGGTGGCTGCGGGCACCGCCGCCTCGGCTCCCCATCTCGAGACCGTGCTGGAGCAGCAGGCCCAGATCGACGACGCCAGCCCCGAGGACCTCGCCTTCCTGGCCGACGCACTGCGCGAGGCCGGGGCCCTGGAGGTATTCAGCCAGCCAATCCTGATGAAGAAGGGCCGCCCAGGCCTGCTGCTCAGCGTGATCGCCTGGCCGGAGCAGGCCGAGGCCTTGCGGGCGGTGTGGTGGCGCCACGGCAGCAGTCTGGGGGTGCGGGAGCAGTGGATGCGGCGCTGGGCCCTGCCCCGCCACAGCCACACCGTTCACACCGCCTGGGGGCCGGTGCGCATCAAGACGGCCCACCGGCCCGATGGGGGCCTGACCCACAAGCCCGAATATGGGGATCTGGCGGATCTCGCCCGCCGCCACGGCCTGCCCCTGGCCCAGCTGCGCCAGGCGGCGCTGGAGGCCATGGCGGCCAGTCCTCCCCCCGACCCCAACGCCGACCCCCTCCCCCCGTGCCCCACCGAGCCGTCCTGACGCTGCGCCGCTGCCTCTCCGCCGCCGGCGCCCTGGCGGCCCGCCCGGTGGCCTGGCTGCGGGCCGCTGCCGCCAGGCTCGCAGCCCTCACCGGCCAGTTGCCCGGCGGCGCGCGCCTCTGGGTGGGCCTGGCCAGCTTCGGCTTCGTGCTGGCGGCTCTGGCCGCCAACCTGCGGGCCCTGCTGCAGCTCAGCCTCGATAGCCAGGGCTGGTGGTGGCTGCTGCTGGCGGTGGGGGTGAGCCTGCTCAGCCTGGTGGCCAATGGCCTGGCTTGGGGCGTGGGCCTCCGCTGGCTGGGGCTGCGGCCCCGCTGGCGCGCCACGGTGCTGCTGTTTCTGGCCTCGAACCTGCGCAAGTACCTGCCCGGAGGCATCTGGCACCTGGTGGCCCGGCTGCGGGCGTTGCAGTCGTCCGGGCAGGACGGCCCTGCCGCCGGCGACCCCCTGCCGGCTCCCCTGGCCACGGGTCAGGCCCTGGTGGCGGTGCTGCTCGATCCCCTGCTGATGGCGGTCGCGGCCCTGGCCCTGCTGCCCCTGGGCGGCTGGCAGGCGGGCCTGGGACCCCTCGGCGTGCTGCCGCTGCTGGCCCTGGCCCCGCGCTGGCTGGCGCCGCTGCTGGATCGGCTGGAGCGGCGCCGGGCCGCCCAGCTGCAGCGCCGAGGCCTCCTGGAGCCCGGCCAGATCCCGTCCCCCCAGCTGCGGCTGCCCGGCTACCCCCTGCTGCCGCTGCTGGCGGAGCTGGCCTTCGTGCTGCTGCGCTTCGCCGGCTTCGCCTGCTGCGTGCAGGCCTTTGATGTGGCCTTCACCATCCCCTGGGGCAGCTGGCTGGCCGGCTTCGCCCTCGCCTGGACCGCTGGCCTGGTGGTGCCAGGTGCCCCCGGTGGCCTCGGGGTGTTCGAGGCGGTGCTGCTGCTGCGGCTGGGGGTGTCGGTGCCGGAGGCGCCCCTGCTGGCGGTGGCCCTCAGCTACCGCCTGGTGACCTCCCTTGCCGATCTGGTTGCCGCCAGCACGGCTCGGCTGGATGGGGGGCTGCTGGCCCTGGCGGCCGCCCCCGCCGCCCCGGCCCCCGCCGCTCAGACCCCCGCCCCGGCCGACGAACGGGCGTAGTCCTGCAGGTGCGCCGCCAGGGTCTGCACCAGGCGGCCGCGGGCCTGGCGGGACGTCCAGCCCATGTGGGGCGTGAGGATCAGGTTGGGGACCTGCAGCAGCGGCTCCAGCTCCGGGCCGGGGGGCTCCTGGCTGAGCACATCCAGGGCGGCCCCGGCCAGTCGGCCCTGGCGCAGGGCTTCCACCAGGGCGCCGGTGTCCACCAGGCCGCCGCGGCCCAGGTTCACCAGCAGGGCCGTGGGCTTCAGCCAGCCCAGTCGCTCCGCGTTGATCAACCCGGCGCTGGCGGCCGTGAGCGGGGCGTGCAGGCTCACCACATCGGCGCTGCGCAGGGCAGCTTCCACTTCAGCGGCACTGGAGCGGCTGGTGAGGCCCACGGTCTCCATGCCGAAGGCCGCGCCGATGGCCAGCACGCCCCGGCCGATGTCGCCGGCGCCCACCACCACCAGCCGCTGGCCCTGCAGTTCATCGAATTCCGGCTCCACCAGGGCGAACACCGGGCTGTGCTGCCAGTCGCCGCAGCGCACCCGGTCCCGGCGCGCCTGGATCCGGGTGGCCAGCTCCAGGATCAGGGCCCAGGTCACCTGCACCACCGAGGCGCGGCTGTAGGCGCCGGCGTTGCGCACCGCGATGCCCAGCTCCCGGCAGGCGCCCAGGTCCAGCTGGTCGGTGCCGGTGCTGGCGGTGCAGATCAGCCGCAGGTCCGGCAGCTGGTGCAGCAGTGCCCCATCGAGGGGAATCTTGTTGGTGATCGCGATCGCCGCGCCGACCAGCCGCTCCAGCCGCTGCTCTGGGGCCGTCACGGGCCAGGCCTCCAGCTCGGCCCACGACTCCAGCGGACTCAGATCCACCGGCCCCAGGCTGAGGGCATCGAGGAACACGGCCCGGGGTCGTGCGGGGGTTGGGGGCATGGGCGGAGGCGGCGCCGGCGGTGCGGATGCCACGCAGTCTGGCAGCCCTTCGCAACAGGCATTACTGTTGAGAAGAACTGAGTGGGTGGCCCGGCGTGCCGGCCCCTGCCATCCCCCTCGCGTCACCCCCATGGCGGCGGCCCTGCCCCCAGTCCCGGCTCCCCACCCTCAGGCTGACCAGCTGCGCTCCAGCCTGCACGGCCGCGGCCAGCGGCTCACCCCCCAGCGCCAGCGGGTGCTGGCCCTGTTCGAGCGCATCGGTGAGGGCAGCCATCTCAGCGCCGAGGAGGTGCACCAGCGGCTGCTGCGGGCCGAGGAGCGGGTGTCGCTGGCCACGGTGTATCGCACCCTGCGGCTGCTGAGCTCGATGGAGCTGCTGCGGGAGCTCGAGCTGCCGGAGGGCGGCCGCCGCTTCGAGTTGGCCACCGGCGACGACCATCGCGACCACCACCATCTGGTGTGCGTGCGCTGCGGCCACACCGAGGAATTCGAGAGCCAGGCGGTGCTGCAGGCGGGCGAGCAGGCCGCCGGGCTGCACGGCTTCCGGCTGTTGGAGTGCGTGCTCAACGTGCGCGCCCTCTGCCCCCGCTGTGCCGCCGCCGAGCAGGGCTGAGGGGCGCTCCATGGCTGCCGCCGACTCCCATGCCCCCGCTAGCCAGGGCGGCCCCTGCCCGCAGGCCCGCAGCGTGCAGGCCTGGATCGAGGACCTCCCCGCCTGGGACAGCCAGCATCTGCTGGCCGCTCCGCCCCTGACCGCGACCCAGTGGCGGGTGTGGGGGATGGCCAGCGCCGGCAAGTTCTTTGAGGGACTGGTGGTGTTCATGGGCGGCATTGCCCTGCCGCTGGTCGCGGCCCAGTTCGGCCTTGGGCCCGCCGCCATGGGCCTGGTGACGGCCGCCAGCCTGCTCGGGATCCTGCTGGGGGCCCTGCTGTTGGGCGGTCTGGCGGATCGCTTCGGCCGCCGGCCCGTGTTCATCGGCGAGATGGCCCTGCTGCTCCTGGCCCTGCTGGCCGCGGCCGCCAGCCCTGGCCCCAGCTGGCTGGTGGCGGCCCTGTTCGCCATCGGACTGGCCCTCGGCGCCGACTACCCCACCGCCCACCTGGTGATTTCCGAGAGCATTCCGGCGGCGGCCCGGGGTCGGCTGGTGCTGGCGGCCTTCAGCTTCCAGGCCCTTGGTGCCGTGGCAGGGACAGCCCTGGCAGCGCTGCTGCTGGGCGCCAGGCCGGAGCTGGACACCTGGCGGCTCTTCTATCTGCTGCCGGCCCTGCCGGTGGCCGCCGTGCTCGGGTCCCGGCTGCTGCTGCCGGAGAGCAGCCACTGGTTGATCAGCCGCGGGCGACGGGAGCAGGCCGAGGTCGCCCTGGCCAGGCTGCTGCACCGGCCGGGCCTGAACCTGTTGCAGCCCCATGAGGCCCATCCCCATCTGGAGCCCCACCATCTGGCCGACTGGCGCCACCTGTTCCGTCCCCGTCACCAGCGGGCCCTGGTGCTGGCCTGCCTGCCCTGGTTCCTGCAGGACCTGGCCACCTACGGCATCGGCATCTTCACGCCGGTGATCGTGGCCACGGCCTTCGGCAGCCTGCCGTCCGGGGTGGCGGAGCTGGCGGCGGTGCCGTTGGCTGGGACGCCGACGGGCCCCAGTGGGCCTGCCGCTGGCCTGGCCGAGCTGATCGAGGGGGTGATCGTGGGGGCCCGGGGCACGGCCCTGATCGATCTGGGCTTCCTGGTGGGCATCGGCGTGGCGATCCTGCTGGCGGATCGCTGGGGTCGGATCCCGCTGCAGATCCTGGGCTTCGTGGGCTGCGCCACTGGCCTGCTGATCGCCATGGCCGGCAGCGGGGGCGTCAGTGGTGCCGTGAGTGCTGCCGGCATGGCTGCTGTCGGACCTGGGCGGCCGGCGCACCTTGCCCTGATTGTTCTGGGCTTCGTGGTCTTCCAGTTCATGACGAACCTGGGCCCCAACGCCCAGACCTATCTGATCGCCGGCGAGGTGTTCCCGACGCCGCTGCGGGGCCTCGGCTCGGGCCTGGCGGCGGCGGCGGGCAAGGTGGGGGCCGTGCTGACGGCCTTCCTGTTTCCGGCCCTGCTGCAGCGGCTTGGCACCGGGCCGCTGCTGGCGGCCCTGGCGGCCACGTCGCTGCTGGGGGCTGCCGTGACCTGGTGGTTCCGGATCGAGACCCGCGGCCTCAACCTGGAGCGCCTCTAGCCCGACTGGCCGCGTCGCTCCAGGTTCGGTACCAGGGCGAGGGAGGCTGCCAGGCCCAGCAGCAGGATCAGCAGCGCCGGCACCAGGGCCGCCCCCAGCCGCTCGTCGCTGGCGTACTGGTAGACCCGCACCGACAGGGTGTCGAAGTCGAAGGGGCGCAGGGCGAAGGTGAGCGGCAGCTCCTTCACCGTGTCCACGAACACCAGCAGGGCGCCCACCAGCAAGGGCCCCCGCAGTAGCGGCAGGTGAACCCGCTGCAGCACCTCCGGCCAGCGGCAGCCCAGGCCGGTGGCCGCCTCATCGACGCTGGGGGGGATCCGTTCCAGGGCCGCATCGAGGCCCCCCTTGGCCACCGCCAGGAAGCGGTCGCCGTAGCCCCACACCAGCAGCAGCAGCGGCGCCAGGCCCAGGGGCCCCCCCACCAGCATCAGGGCCAGGGCCAGCACGGTGCCGGGTACGGCGTAGCCCAGGCCCGCCACGAAGCTGAGACGTTGCAGCAGGGGCTGGGCGATCCAGCGCCGCGCGATCGCCAGCAGCAGGCCGCAGGCCACGGTGAGGATTGCGGCCACCAGGGCGAGCACGAGGCTGCGTCCTGCCAGGGCCAGCAGGTCCCCCAGGGGCTGGCTCACCAGTTGATCCAGGCTCATGGCCGCCCACAGCAGTGGCACCCCCAGGCTCAGCAGGGGCGGCAGCAGGCAGCACAGCTGGGCCGCCAGGGCCCGCGGGCCTGCCAGCTGCCAGGAATGCTCCGCCTCGCCTCCGTGGCCCAGGTTCCAGCAGCGGCTGCGGCTCCGCAGCTGCCGCTCGGCCGCCACCAGCAGGCCCACGATCACGAGGGCCACCAGGGCCAGTCCCACCGCGCCCTGGGGGTCCCCTTCCGCCTGCCAGCGCTGCAGGATCCCGGCGGAGAGGGTGGGCACTCCCAGGAGTTCCACCGCCCCGAGTTCGTTCACCACCTCCATGCCGGCCAGGGCGATGCCAGCGCCGATGGCGGGCAGGGCCATCGGCAGCGCCACGCGCCGGAACCCGCCCCAGGGCCCCACCCCCAGGCTGCGGCAGGCCTCCAGCTGGCGCCGGCCACTGATCGAAAAGCTCTCGGTGCTGAGCAGGAACACGTAGGGGTAGGTGCTCAGGGTCAGCACCACCACGGCCCAGAGGGGTCCGTGCACCGGCAGGGTCCAGCGGCTGCCCAGGTCCACCAGGGTCGCGGCCAGCAGGTAGGCCGGCGACGCCATCGGCAGCAGCTGGGCGATCCGCAGCCAGCGGCGGCCGGGAAATCGGCAGCTGGCGGTGAGCCAGCCGTTGGTGGTGCCGAGCAGGGCGCAGCCCAGGCCCACCGCCAGCACCAGGCCCAGGCTGCCGGCCAGCTGCTGCTGGCCCTCGGCCCCCAGGTGGATCAGGCCCTGGCCTCCCGTCAGGGCGAAGCCCCCCAGCCGCAGCAGCGGCAGCAGGGCCAGGCCGCAGAGCACCAGCACCGCCACGGCCAGGCCGCTGCGGTCCTGCAGGAGCTGGCCGGGCCTGGGGGGTAGGGGGGCGGCGGGAGGAGGAGCGGGGGCGGCTGGTGGAGCGGCGACCATTGCTGGAGCGGCGACCACGGCGCGGATCGCTGGGCCGCCACCCTAGGCAGGGCCTGGCTGGAGCCCCATCAGCGGCGGACCGTCACCGGCAACAAAAAAGGCGCCCCTTGGGGCGCCTGGTTGAGGCTGGGGTGAAACCTGCCTTCTGATGGAGCGCTCAGCGGGCTTGGCGAGCCCGCACCGGAACCAGTACGGGCTGCATCAGGCCGCCGCCGCCGTTGTCGTCATCGGAGCCGGCGGTGAGCCAGTAGGCCAGGCCGAACAGCGCCAGGACAGCGGTGAAAAGCACGACATCGGCCATGGAGCTCGGCTCGGGTCGCCCCAACCTAGCCAGGGTTTTCGTGGCGGGTGTGTTCGGTGATGCCGTTGTTCAGCACGTTGACAGCCTGGCCCCAGGCCAGTGCCCGGCGCCAGGCTGTCCGAGGTTCAGGCGAAGCCCTTGCCGGCGTGCTTGGCCACACAGGCCTGCAGCTGTTTGCGCAGCTGGGCGTGGTCCAGCTCCTTGCCGATCAGCACCAGCTGGTTGCGGCGCTCACCCGTCCAGGGAGTGTCGTCGATGGAGAAGCGCTTGCCGGCCAGGTGGAACACGTGCCGCTTGTCGCTCTCGTTGAACCAGAGAATGCCCTTGGCACGGAACACGCCGGCGGGCAGCTGGTTGTCTAGGAAGTTCTGGAATTTCCGCAGGGCGAAGGGGCCGTCGCTGCTGAAGGACAGCGATGTGAAGCCCTCGATCGCGTGCTGATCGGCGGCGTGCGCGTGATCGTGATCGTGGTCGTGGTGATGATCGTGGTCGTGATGCCCGTGGTGGTGGGTGCCATGGCCGTGATCGTGGCTGGCGACACCGTGCTCAGCGACATCGTGCTCGCAGTGGCCGTGGTCGTGGTCGCAGCCGCTGTGGTCATGGCCATCGGCGGGCTGCTCCTGCAGCGCTACCTTGTCCGACTCGAACAGGCCCACGCTCAGCAGCAGCGGCAGGCTCACGTCGCCCTTGACCGAGCGCAGGATCCGGGCGTCGGCCTTGATGTCCCGGAGGTGCCGTTCCAGCTGGTCCAGCCGCTCCTCGCTCACCAGATCGCACTTGTTGAGCAGCAGGATGTCGCCGTACACCACCTGGGCGCGGGCCACGTCGCCCTCGAGGATCGTGTCGTTGAAGTTCTCGGCATCGATCAGGGTGATGATCGAGTCGAGGCGTGTCTGCTCGCGCAGGTCACTGCCCAGGAAGGTCATCGCCACAGGCAGCGGGTCGGCCAGGCCGGTGGTTTCCACCACCAGGTAGTCGACCGGCTCGGGCCTGTCCAGGATCCGGTAGACCGCCTCCAGCAGCTCGCCGTTGATCGAGCAGCAGATGCAGCCGTTGCTCAGCTCTACCATGTCATCGCCGGTGGCGATGATCAGGTCGTTGTCGATGCCGATCTCACCGAACTCGTTGACCAGCACGGCGGTTTTCACACCCTCCTGATTACTGAGAATGTGGTTCAGCAACGTGGTCTTGCCGGCCCCCAGGAAGCCGGTGAGGATCGTCACCGGCAGGGCTGGTCGCTGCGCCTCGGTGCTCAGCGGGTCCGTGCTCAGCGGGTGCGTTGCTGTTGAGCTGGCTGTTGAGCTGGCGGTCATGGCGTCGGAGGCAAGCGGGATGGGCTGCGGGACGGCATCCCAGGCACCAGTCTGGCGTCCCGTCAGAAGCGGAAGGTGGTCTTCACCAGGCCGCCCAGCTGGTTGAAGCTTTCGCCGGCGGGAGTGTCCTGACCGAGGGGCCGGCTCAGGTAGAAGATCGCGGGGGTGATCGCGATCTGATCGCTCACCTGCCACTTGTACCAGGCCTCCAGGGCGACGCCGCCATCGCGGGGTGTCTCGCCGCCGCTGAGGGCCGTGGCGAAGATCGGCTGGCCGATGGCCAGGCCGAGGGCGTTGCCCTTGGCCAGCACGTCGCTCCACTGCAGCCCCACCATCCACGACTGGCTTGTCGTCAGGGACCCGGCTTCCTGGCTCTTGGCATAGCGAGTGCTGTTGATCCCCCAGCCGGCGCTGATCGAGGGGATCCATCCGGCTGAGGCCGGCTGCCAGGAGCCACTGAGTCCGAAGGCGTCGGTGCGGCTGGGGCTGTCGCCCTCGAACACGGCGGTGGTGAAGGGCGTTGCCCCGGGCAGGGCCACACCGCTCTGGACGGCGCTGTAGATCGCCGCCAGGGTCCAGCGCTCCGTGCCGTAGCCCAGCTGCACGGTGCCGGTGCCCTGGCTGTTGCCGTTGCCGATGCCGCCGGTGCTGGGATTGCCGAGGTTGCCTGTGGCGGCCACGTAGCTGGCGCTGATCGCCCAGCCGTTGCTCTGCCACCACAGACCGGCGCCGGGGCCGAGGTTCTTGTTGTAGGCCGCCGGCGCCCCGTTGAGGGTGAGCAGGTTCAGCACCGTGTCGTCGGGATAGGCACTGGGCCAGAGGGCCAGCATGTCCTCCTGGCCAACGCGACCGCCAATCGTGGCGGTGAAGCCGCCGCCGATTGGGGTCTGATAAAAGAGCTTGTCGATGCCTACTGAATCGGCGCCCGAGGCCTCCTGGAAGGCGATCTCCAGGGTCGAGAGGTTTCCGGTGGGACCGGCGCCACCGAAGGCGGTGGACCCGAAGTTCCCGGCCCGCAGCACGGTCCGCAGCAGGTCCTTGCCGCTGAAGCTGGTGTCGAAGCTGAGCTGGACGTCGTAGTTGAAGGTGGTGGCGCCCACCTCCTGGCGGGCCGCCTCGACCGCGCTTCGGGCACTGCCACCGAAGCCATTGGCACCCAGCACAAAGGTGGCCTGGCCGTTGAGCTTGGTGGTGGTGGAAAAGCGGGTGGCCTCCAGCTCACCCACCTTGGCCTCCAGGCCATCCACGCGGCCCTTCAGCACGGCGAGTTCCTTCTCGAACTCCTTCATCAGGCGCTTCAGCTCGTCGGTCACCTCGGTGATCCGATCGAGACAGGCGTTCAGCAGGGCGGCCGCTTCATAGCGGGTGAGAGCCTGGCGGCCCTTGAAGGTGCCGTTGGGATAGCCGGCCACGCAGCCGTAGCGCTCGATCAGGTTGCTCAGCGCCTGGTACGCCCAGTCGGTCGGCTGCACGTCCGAGAACTGGGTGATTGAAGTCACCTGCTCCTCGCTGGCCGCAAAGCCGCTGTAGCGCTTTACCCCGTCGAGGTTGAGCTCGGTGGCGCCGGTGGCCAGGGGGGTGAGCACCGCCGAGAGCGTCAGCAGGGCATGGGCTGGGGTTCGGGAAGGGATGCGGATCATTCGGGTGCAGTGGTGGTGGGCCGCCGGGACCGCGGGGATCGGCGGACTCGCTTCGGGATGATAATGGTTCCCATTGTTAATGTTCTCGGTGGCTGCGGTGGGCTCAGCCATCGCCGCCTCCGTCCCCCTCGCTGCCTTGGCCTGTGTTGCCCAGCTTTCGGGGCGGGTGGCTGGCTGCCTCTAGGGGATTGGCCGAACCTCTTCGCTTTCGTCAGGAGTCCGGCGGTGGTCGGGAACAGGCCGAAGCTGGGACGTCGCATCGGCAGTCCGCAGGCTGGTACACAGGGCTGATTGTGCAGTCACTGTCGGCGCGTTGCTGTAGTGGCGGCACCATTCCCTGGGCCATTGGCAGCACCGGAGCATTCATCTGGCAGGGGCGAATCGCAGCTCCTTGGATGAACGCTCCTGGTCGCGTTGCAGCCGCCGGGCGTCATGCGTGCCCGTGGGAGTTCAGTCGCGTCCGCAACGACAGGAGCCTCCTTTCCACTTGGAGCATTTCTTCTCTTTGCAACCCTTCTTCTTGTCCTGCTGCGGTCTGCGGCTGGATCTGGATGGGTTGTCTCCTTCCGGGCGTCCGATGCTCTGGGCCATGGCTGAGGGCTAGCGGCGTGAAAGGCCGCCCAATGTCCAGGACAGGCTATCGAGCCTTGATTGGCCCTAGGGAATCATTTCCCGTTAATGACATTCCCTTGTAGCTTTCGTCACGTGGAGACCTGATCCCTGCTCCCATCCGTTTCCCGAGCGCCTGTGATTGATTCACTCCGACTTATGGTGGTGATTTGACTGGAAGCCCATGGCGACTTCACCCATTGGCCCGCCGATCGGCACGCATATCGACACACCAATCGGCACACCAATCGCCGCTGACCTTGGCCCCTCCGGTCGTGCGATGGCCCAGCCCATGGATCCCGCGTTGGTTGAAGCCCTGCAGCAGCACCTGGGCCTGGAGCGCTGCGCCAGCGCGGCCTACTTCGCCAAGGCCATCTGGTTTGCCGAGCGGGAGTTGAGGGGATTCGCCCAGTATTTCAAGCAGGAGGCTGCCAGTGAACAGGAGCACGCCGGCCGGTTTGCCGACTACCTGATTGCCCGGGGGCAGGCCGTTCTCCTCCATGAGGTTCCCTCGCCTCGGCAGGCCTGGGCCTCAGCCGAAGAACTTCTGGCGGCTGCCTTTCAGATGGAGGTGGATGTCACGAGTTCGCTGCACCAGCTCTATGCCATGGCCGAGCGCAGCGCCGATGTGCGTACCACGTCCTTTCTCGATCCCCTTGTGGATGGACAGGTGGCCGCGGAACATGAACTGGCGCATCTGATGGGACGGGTCCGCTTCGTTCAGGGCCAGCCCGCCGGGATGCTGATCATCGACGGAGAGCTCAGTAACGGGCTGCACACGCCCGTCAGCCTGGCCTGAGCTTCAGCCCGGCATCGGCCGGCTGGTGATTTCCACCAGGAATTCGATCGCCAGGGGGTCACGCATCTCCTGGGTCTGCCAGATCCGCGCCACCTGCAGGAGTTCATGGCGCCGTTCCAGCAGTCGCTGCCGTTCCTGATGCAGCCGGCGCCACAGGGTGCTGTTCTGGCAGCGGACCAGGGCGTGGCTCAGCTGCACGACCCGTGAGCGGAGGGCGTCCACCTCCCGGCAGAGACTGCCGATCAGGCTGTCGGAGTGTTGGGCCACGGAGGGAATCGGGACGGACATGGCTGAGGAAGCGCCGGCCGCCCCGTGCGGGCGGGTGCACTGGCGCCGCATAGGCGGGGATCAGTTGGCAACCTAGGTGGCCCGCTCGCTTTCTGCAAGCGATTCTCAATTGCACTCCTCGTGGTGCGGTTGCCTGTCGGTGGCGAGGTCGGTGGAGCTTCGGGCTGGGTTCAGCGAATCGCTCGCCACCGGTTCACCAGCTCTCTCTCGCCGGCGCGATCACAGCGGCCTCCGAGGCCTTCGCTGATCGCGCAGGTGTTGGCGGTGAGGGTGGCCATCAGGTTGCCGCTGCCCTCGCTGGTGTCGTCGCCGCCCGTGGCGGAGCGGGCCAGTCCATCGGCCACCAGTGCCTGGCTGGCGATCGGCACCCCGCTCAGCTGGCTGATCCGCTCCAGGTTGCGTGGCGGCGGCAGCTGCTCGGCGAACAGACGGGGCACACGCTCGCGCTGCAGTTGGCGTACCACCCCCTCAAAGGCCTGGGGGCGCAGGCTGCTGCTGCTGCTGCCACCGTCCACCACGGGCAGTTCCCGCAGCCCGTAGCGACGGGCCAGGCTGGTGAAGGCCCGGTGCCCGGTGGCCAGGGGCGGGGCCGTGCTGCCTGGGCCGCGGGGGATGGAGGCCAGCTGGCGGCCGTTCCACTGGTCCAGCTCGCCCAGCAGGGCGATCAGGGCGGCGCTGCGCTCGCGGATGGCGGGCGCGGCCGCCGGCCTGCGTTGGGCCAGGCGTTCGCCCACCAGCTGCGCCATGGCGCTGGCCTGGCGGGGGTCGTGCCACACGTGGGGATCGCGGTCGCCGGCTCCATGGTCGTGGTCATCGCCATCGGCATGGGCCTCGTCGTGGTGCGGATCGTGGCGCTCCTCGGGGCCTCCGTGCTGCGCCGCATCGGCCTGCCCCGGTGTGCCCCCGACCAGCAGGGGGCTGTCCGGCACGGCCAGTTCGGCCACGGGCACGGCTCCGGGCAGCTGGGCGAGGGCGGGCGTGAGGCCGTAGCCGTTGATCAGCACCAGAGAGGCGGCGCCCAGGTCCCGCTTCTGGGCTGGAGTGAGCCGGAACTGGTGCGGATCGTCTCCGGCGGCCAGCAGGCAGCGCACCTGCAGGTCGGGGCCGGCGATGCGGGTGGCGAGGTCGCACAGCACCCCGTCGCCGGCCACGACCACCGGCGCGGTGCTGGGCGCTCCGGTGCTGGCTGGTCCCACGGCCCCGCCTCCGCAGGCCGTGAGGCCCAGCCCTAGCAGGCCGGACACCAGTCCCAGGGCCAGCGTGGCCTCGTTCGCGCGGGCCGGGCTGGCGGTGGCCGCGGCGGGAGCCGCCGAGGCGGTGGGACGGCGCGGGTGCACGGCGTGGATCAATCTAGGCGAACGATAACGGTTCTCATGCCTGCGGCCCCCTTAGCGTTGGGCGGCCTGCGCCTTGGCCTCCCCTGGCTCTCGAGGTTCGCGATCTCTGCGTGCGCCGCGGCGCGATCCTGGCCCTGGATGGCGTGGATTTCGCCCTGGAGCCCGGCAGCCTCACGGCTCTGGTGGGCCCCAATGGCGCCGGCAAGAGCACCCTGCTGCAGGCGATCGAGGGCCAGCTCAGCCCGGTGGCCGGCTCGATCCGACTCGATGGCCAGCCCCTCAGCCCGGCCCTGGCGCGGCAGCGGCTGGCCCTGATGCCCCAGCGCAGCGCGATCGCCTGGCACTTCCCGATCACCGTGCGCGAGCTGGTCGCCCTGGGGCGCCTGGCGGCCACGCGTCCCGGTTGCTGCGACGTGGAGGCCGCGCTGCAGCGCGTCGGCCTGGGAGAGCTGGCCGGCCGCCGGCTCGACCAGCTCTCCGGCGGCCAGCAGCAGCGCGCCCTGCTGGCCCGCACCCTGGTGCAGCCTGCCCGGGTGTTGCTGCTGGATGAGCCCTGTGCTGCCATTGATCCGCCATCCCGCACCCAGCTGCTGGGGGTGATGGGGCAGCTGCGCGATGCCGGCTTCACCCTGCTGGTGAGCAGCCACGACTGGGGCCGCGACCTGGACAGCTACGACCGGGTGCTGGTGTTGGACCGCCGACTGCTCGCCGATGGCACTCCGGCCCAGGTGCGCCGCTCTCTGGGGGATCTGCACGTAGGCAACCACTGCTGCGGCTGATCCACGGCCGGTCGGCCTGGGCTGCGTCTACGGCTGTGCCTGCCGCTGCTGGCAGGCCTCGCACAGTCCGAAGAACTCGAGCGTGTGGAACAGCAGCTGGAAGCCCCGGGCCTGCGGGCCGTGCAGGTGCACGTCCTGCAACGGCATGTCCCGCATCGGACACTGCTCCAGCACCACGCTGGTGCCGCAGTCCACGCAGGTGAGATGGTGCTCATCCCGGTCGGTGGGAGCGAACAGGGCCTCGCCGCTGGGCAGGTGGCGGCAGCGCACCAGCCCCCGCTGCTGCAGTTGCCGCAGGTGCCGGTACACCGTGGCCAGGCCCATGGTCTGGGGGCCCTGGCGCAGCAGGGCGTGCAGGTCCTGCCCCGAGAGCTCCCGATCGGACTGGCGCAGTTGCTCCAGCAGCAGCTGCTGCCGTTCGCTGGGGGCGGCAACCTGGGGAGGCATGGCCGAAGCGGCGACGCGGCAAGCCCCGATCCTATGGAGGGCCCCGCCGGGCCCGCCTGACGCCGGCCGGGGGCACCGGCTCGCCCCAGCCGTGTTTCCCTCCCGTTGCCCCCTCCCCTGACCGCCGCGATGACCGATCTCTGGTGGCTGTTGCCCCTCGTGCTGGCGCTGCTGATCGGAGCCCTCTGCCCGCTCACCGGCACCCTGCTGCTGGTGCAGCGGCGGCTGTTCCAGGCCAACCTGATCTCCCACGCCGTGCTGCCGGGCCTGGCCCTGGCCATCGCCCTGCGTCTCGATCCGGGTCTCGGCGGGGTGCTGAGCGGTGTGGCCGGGGCGCTGCTGGCGGAGCGGTTGAGCCGTGCCGAGGGCCCGGGTGAGGGCGGCGACGAGGCGGTGCTCAACACGGTGCTGGCGGGTTTCCTGGGTCTGGGCGTGCTGCTGATCCCCCTGCTGCACATCCGCGTGGATCTCGAGGCCGTGCTGTTCGGCGACCTGTTGGCCGCCGGCCCCGTCGATCTGCTGCGCAGTCTCCTGGCCCTGGCGGCCCTGGCCCTGCTTCTGGCCCTGCGCTACCGCCAGCTTGTCTACCTCGGGGTGGATCCCACGGGGGCCGCCAGCGCGGGCCTGTCGGTGCGGCGCCTCCGGCTGCTGCTCACGCTCGTTACGGCCTTCACGGTGGTGAGTGCCATGACGGCGGTGGGGGTCGTGCTGGTGATCGCCCTGATGGGGGCGCCGGCCCTGCTGGCCCTGGGCGGGGCCAGCAGCCTGCGCCAGGCGCTGCTGCGGGCCGCGCTGGTGGGCCTGGCCCTCAGCGCCGGGGGCTTCCTGCTGGCGATCCAGCCGGCGGTGAACCTGCCGCCGGGCCCCCTGATCGGGGTGCTGTGCATGGGGCTGCTGCCCCTGGCGGCCCTGCGGCGGGGCTGAGGGGCGGGCGGCCGGTCCTCAGCCGGCAGTGAGCCACTGCACCTGGCGCACCGGCCTGCCCAGCAGCTTCAGATCCAGGCTGCGCCCGTCGATCAGGGCCGGCCGGGCGGCATCCGCAACCCTCGGACTGTTGGCGCCCTGGCGACGCAGGGCCAGCAGCAGCTGGCGGCTGGTGGGGTCGAACTGCAGGCCCGTGCCGGGTTCCAGTTCCCAGCCTGTCAGCGATCGGCGTCCCGCCACGCGGCCGCTCCGCTCCAGGGCCAGCAGCTCCAGCCTCGGCCGCTCCAGGCCCGCGCTCACCAGGACCCACACCCGCTCGCCGCCGCGGTCGCAGGCGGCGGCCAGCAGGGCCTCGTCGCCCAGCCACAGCTGTCGCGGCGCCTGGCCCGGCTCCACGAGCTCCAGGGAGCGGCGGAAGTCCGGCCAGTGACGCCGCAGCAGGGCCCGCCCCCCCACGGGGCAGAAGCCGAGCAGGTCGCGGCTGCCAGGGAGCAGCTGCCGGCGTGGGGGCTGACCCGGCAGGGCCTGCAGGCTGAGGCCCTCCAGCTGGGGCACCACCACCCCACTGCCCTCCGATAGCAGCTGCATCGGCCCGCTGCTGGTCTGGGGCATGGCCATGCGGCCGCCATCCCGGCGCAGCAGGGTCGTGCTGGTGCCGGCCAGAACCTGGCTCCCGGCCTGCACCAGCAGATCGCCGCGCCGGTTGCTGCTCAGGTGGGCGAACACCAAGGGTTGCTCCGAAAGCCGCTCCAGGCGCCCGATCTCGGGTTCCCGCAGCGGGGCGCTGGCCCCATCGCGCCGACCGCCGTTGAGGTTGTGCTGGCGCAGCGGCAGCCGCCAGAGGCTCTGGCGGCCGGCGCTGTCGGAGGCGGCGAAGGCCAGGGCAGAGCCGTTGCCGAGGGGCGTGAGGGTGGGGATCGCGGGCCAGATCGGCGAGAGCGGTCTCCAGCGTCCGTCGTGGCCCAGCAGCTGGACCTGTTCGCCGCCGGCCAGGGCCACCACCGCCAGCAGGCGCGGGCGGGGGTCCCAGCGCCAGCGCTGGGGTGCAAGGGCCAGGCCACGGCGGTCCTGGCCGGCCACCTCCAGCCGCAGCGGTTCCGCCACGGTCTGACCGCTGCCGAGCAGCAGCCGCAGCGGATTGCCGTCGCCCAGCCACTGGTGCGGCAGCGGCGGGTAGAGCCTGCTGTCCCTGGCCACGCTGGCGTTCTGCATCGGCCGGCTGAAGCGCAGGTCCAGGGCGGCCGGCCCCGAACTCGCTGGGGCGACCGCCAGGGACTCCAGCCGCGGTGGTCGCCTCAGCAGCAGCTGCTGCTGCACCAGCGCCAGCAGCAGCCCCCCCGCCAGCACCAGGGCGCCCGTCCGGGTGCTCATGGCTCGAGGGGCCGGGCCGGCCGGCGGATCGGCGTGATCCGGCGCGGGATCACCACGTTTCGCAGCTGCTCCCCGTGGCGCTCCACGCCCATCACCCCCTGGAGCTCCAGCCACTGGTCCGCCCGGGGCTGGCGGCCCGGCGGCCAGCGCACCGCCAGGCCCACGGGGGTGGCGTCGGCCAGGCAGCAGCGCACCAGCAGCCGGGCCAGCTGGGGACGGTCGCCCGGCTGGGGCAGCACGAAGCCGCTGATGCGCACGGGATCCCCGGCGTGCAGGGCGGGATCGGGCTGGCTGCGCAGCAGGCGCACCCAGTCGGTGAGGCTGCGCTGGGCCGGGGGCAGCACGAAGCTCAGCTCCGGTTCCTCCAGCTGTTCGGAGGGGCGGTTCGCCGCCAGGTTCGCGAAGGAGGGATTGGGGGGCAGCGCCAGCACCGCCAGGGCGCATCCGGCTGCCAGGAGCCAAACCAGCTGGCGGCGGCGCTGCCCCAGGACCGGCCCCATGCTCCGGGCCCGGCGCCCGCTGAGGGTCAGCCCCAGATCCAGCAGCGCCAGGCCCAGCAGCAGCACACCGCTGCCCCCCACGAGCGGATGGAAGTCGGCCCTCAGCAGCAGATCCAGCCGTCCGCCCAGGGTGCTCTGCAGCAGCACGGCCCCCCAGAGGCCCAGTCCGAGCACGCGCAGGCCGATCTCCATCACAGCCGCAGCAGGTTGACCCATTGGCCGATCAGCAGCACCGCCAGGCTGGCGCCCGCCACCGTGAGGGCAATGGCCCGGGGCCGTAGCAGCACCCCGAACAGCCCCACGAGCTTCAGATCCACCACCGGCCCCAGCACCAGAAACGCCAGCAGGGCGCCGGGGGTGACCTGGGCGGCGAACCCGAGGGCCAGGAAGGCATCCACGCTGGAGCACACCGACACCACCACCGCCAGGGCCATCAGGCTGAGGATCGAGAGGGTGGGGGCCCCGCCCACCGCCAGCAGCCAGCTGCGCGGCAGCAGGGTCTGCACCAGGGCGGCGATGGCGCAGCCCAGCACCAGCAGCGCCGCCAGATCGAGAAACTCCCGGCCGCCGTGCTCCAGCACCTCGGCCAGAGGGGGTCTGGTGCCGGCGGATCCGCCGGGGACTGCCGATGCAGGGGGCGACAGGCCCGCCGGACCCGCCGGAACGCCCACCAGCCCGCTGCGCCGTTCCAGCAGCCCCACCGCGCTCAGGGGCTGGCTGAGCCGCCGCTCCGCCAGCACGTCCGGCACCAGCAGCTCCGATTCCGGCAGCAGCCGCAGAAGGCTGGCCAGCACCAGGGCCACCGCCAGGGCGCCCAGGGGCCGGGCCGCCAGCAGCCAGGGCTGATTCGGGAAGGCCGCCCAGGTACTGGCCAGCACGATTGGGTTCAGCACCGGCGCGGCGAACAGGAAGCCAAGGGCGGTGCCCAGGGGCGCGCCCCCCGCCAGCAGCCGCCGGGCCACCGGCACGTTGCCGCACTCGCAGGCCGGCAGGGCGAAGCCCAGGGCGGCGCCGGTCAGGGGGCCGAGCAGTGGATGGCGGGGCAGGCGCTGCAGCCATTGCCCGCCAGGGGCCAGCCAGCGGGCCAGGGCGGCGATGGTGACCCCCAGCAACAGGAAGGGCAGCGCCTCCAGCAGCAGGCCCTGAAATACGGCCCAGGCGGTGACCAGCCGCGCCGGGGCGCTCAGTTGAAGCAGCAGGGCCGGGAGCACCATCACGGCGGACTCAGCCCTCAAACCAGTCCGGCAGCCGCTCGAAGCAGGCCGCGTTCTTGCCGTTCTCGCGGGCTTCCACCTTCCAGCAGCAGCTGCGGCCCTGCTCGCGGCCCTGCAGCAGCGCGTTGGCCCAGCCCCACACCAGCTCGGCGCTGGCTTCCATGCCCACATTGGCCATCACCCGCAGGTCCAGGGCGCCCTGCTCATGCAGGGCCTGCCACTGGGCCAGCAGCGGGTCATCGGCATTCACCAGGAAGGTGTGGTCGAACTGGGCGGCCAGCTGCGCCTCCAGCTCCTTGAGGCTGGAGAAGTCCACCACGAAACCGTGCACATCCAGCTCGCGGGCCCGGAACCAGAAGGTGAAGCTGCGGCTGTAGCCGTGCACGAAGCGGCAGTGGCCCGGGTGGCGCCACTGGCGGTGGGTGC
This sequence comes from Vulcanococcus limneticus LL, assembly GCF_002252705.1. Taxonomy (GTDB): domain Bacteria; phylum Cyanobacteriota; class Cyanobacteriia; order PCC-6307; family Cyanobiaceae; genus Vulcanococcus; species Vulcanococcus limneticus. The sequence goes on along the minus strand of NZ_NQLA01000002.1, from coordinate 117,093 downwards.
AGGGAAAGCCGCTGAAGGTCTTGCTGCAGGTGTAGGCCCCGGCCATGGCGCGCGCATGCTGCTGTCATCTTCAACGAACGGGTGGATCGGCTGTCGGGGGGGCGGGGGATTGGGCGCTGGAGGAGGATCGACCCAACCGGTTCCCCTGCCCGTGGCGGCCAGCCCCCAGCCCAGTGATCTCGGCCCCGACCTCCTCCCCGACATCGGTCCCGACATCGGCACGGATCGCCCTAGTGAGTCCGGCACGGCTTGCACAGGGGAGGGTGCCCGAGAGTTGGCTTGGGATCCTGCTGCCACCGAGCAGCTGCTGGCCCAGTTGCGCTTCAGCGAGGCCGGCCTGATCCCGGCGGTGGCCCAGGACTGGCTCGACGGGGCCGTGCTGATGGTGGCCTGGATGAACCGGGAGGCGATCACCCGCACCCTGGCCAGTGGTGAGGTGCACTATTGGAGCCGCTCGCGCCAGGAGCTCTGGCACAAGGGCGCCACCAGCGGTCACCTCCAGACCCTCAAGGGCCTGCGCTACGACTGCGACGCCGACGTTCTGCTGCTCACGATCGAGCAGCGCGGCGATGTGGCCTGCCACACCGGCGCCCGCAGCTGCTTCTACGACGACGGCCCCGAGTCCACGGCCGGGGGCCCGACCGCCCCGGCCCCCCCGGCCGATGTGTGCACCGAGCTGATGCGGGTGATCGAGGGGCGCCGTGACCGGCCCGAGCCCGGCAGCTACACCAACAAGCTGCTGGAGGGGGGCGATAACCGCATCCTCAAGAAGATCGGCGAGGAGAGCGCCGAGTTCGTGATGGCCTGCAAGGACGACAACGCCGATGAAATCGCCGGCGAGGCGGCGGACATCGTGTTCCATCTGCAGGTGGCCCTGGCCCACCACGGCGTCAGCTGGCGCCAGGTGCAGGAGGTGCTGGCCGCCCGGCGCGGGGCGCCGCGTCGCGGCTGAACGGATCAGGGTCGGCGATCAGCGCCGGATGCCGGGGGGCTGGCGGGCCACTGGCCGAATCGGGTGGGTTGCCTGCGCAGCCAGTCCAGCGTGGCCCGATCCCGGGCGCTGAGCTGCAGCACGGGGCGGGGGCCAGGCACCGCCGCCATCGCGTCGCCTGGATCGGGGCTGTGGCCCCACAGCCCGAAGCCATGGCCCAGCTCATGCAGGGCCGTGGCCTGGATCGCCTCCTGGCGTTGATCCGGGCTGATCAGCACCCGCAGGCTCGGCTCCAGCCGCCAGCTGCCCTGGCGCTCCACCTCCAGCACGGTCAGTTCGGCGCGGCCGTGGCTGGCCCGCAGTCGGCCGCTGCCCTCCGCGCGGCGGGGCGGACGCCGGCGCAGCAGCTGCAGCTGGGCCCGCTCCGGCTCGTCCACGCGGGTGATCGGCAGCAGCGCAGTCCAGCTGGCCAGCGCCTGTTCCACGGCGCTGAGCCAGCGGGTTTCCAGCCAGGCCTGGGGCCCTGCGCTGCTGGCGGGCTCGATCCAAACGCACCAGTGGGGCAGCAGGGCCGGCCCCCAGGGGGTGAAGCGGATGGCCTGGCGGTAGTCGTTGGATCGGGAACCGGGGGCCGAAGGATCAGTCGCGGCGATGGCTGGAGGATCAGCCGCTGAGCCGGCTGGGACGCGGGCTGAAGCCGGCGGCGTGGCCGGCCGAACCGCTTCCTGCTTCGGGCAGTCGGGCGGGTCAGCTGTGGCGGGGGTTGGAGCCAGCACTGGGGCAGCAGCGGCGGCCAGGCCGGCCAGCGGTCCGGCGCCCAAGAGGGTGAGGCCAGTGGCCCAGTGCCCCAGACCGGCGGCCAGCAGCCCCGCGCCCCGGGCCCCCATCAGGCCGCGCCGGGCAGCCCCACGCCGCGGGCCATCAGCGTGGCCAGCAGAGGAACGGCGGCGAAACCCACCAGTTCGATGTTGAGAATCCAGGCCAGACGGTTGGCGAGGGCCTCGCTCACCTGGGGCAGCTCCCCCTTGCGCAGCGGAATTGCCCAGAGGATGTAGGTGATCGTGGGGTAGAGCGACAGGCCCCCCACCGCCAGGTATGTACCCACCTTCCACCAGAACAGTGGGTTTTCGGTGTAGAAGGCGCTGCCCTGGCCGAAGTAGAGCACCCGCAGGATGCCGCTGCCCAGCAGGGCCAGGGCCGCCAGGCCGTAGACGATGTCAGTGATCACCATCAAGGTGGCGTCCCGCTTGCTCGGGTTGGGCTGGATCAGGCGCCGTTCCAGCACCAGGGCGCCGAAGCACACCATGAAGCTCAGGTAGTGCACGTAGGCCACCCCGGCCCGGGAGAGCACGTCGGGGGGGATCGCCGCGAGGCCGGCCATGGGGTGCTGTGCATCAGAGGGGCCGACGGTAGCGAGCCGGCACCTGGCCTGCGGCCCAAGGTCTGCGCAGCGATTGTCCTCCTCAGAGGGCGCGGCGGGTCGCGATTGTTCGGAAAGTCTCCGGATTCTTGTTGCAAAGCAGGAAGGCTTTGTCTTTGGTTATGAAGAACTAAAACTGGATCTCTGAAGGCGCGCGCTGGTTGCGGCAGCTGGCCGCCGAGCCATCCACTCCTCAAGCCTGAAAGGAAGTGGCTTGTGGACATTGGTTTGCGTGAGACAGGTGGCTTTTGGTGAAGTTGGAAGTCTTTCGGTGGGTTTCGCGGTGCCCACTGAAACCCCCTAGGTTCAACTCAGTGACGACGGCAGACCATGGCGAGTTCGCTCAGTGCCTTCCTCGGAGAAATCGGCCGCCATCAGTTGCTGACTCCCGAACAAGAGCTCACCCTGGGCCGCAAAGTGCAGGCCATGGTGGCGCTACAGGAGCGTTGCAGCCTTGCCGGTGGCAGTGGTGATGCCTGCGACTACAACGAGCTTGAGCGGCGGGCGTTGCGGCTGGGCGAGCGGGCCAAGGATCAGATGATCACCGCCAACCTGCGCCTGGTGGTGAATCTGGCCAAGCGTTACCAGGGCAAGGGCCTGGATCTGCTGGATCTGATCCAGGAGGGCACCCTCGGCCTTACCCGCGCTGTTGAGAAGTACGACCCCACTCGCGGTCATCGCTTCAGCACCTATGCCTATTGGTGGATTCGTCAGGGATTGAACCGGGCCCTCTCCACCCAGAGCCGCACGATTCGCATTCCTGTGAATGTGAATGAGAAGCTCACCCGCCTGCGGGCCGCCAAGGCCCGGCTGCTGCAGGCCTTGGGCCAGTCGCCCAGCCCCAGCGAGCTGGCCCGGGCCATGGATCTACCCCTTGTGGAAGTGGAAGACCTGCTCGGCTGTGAGTTGCGCAGCGTCACCGTGAGCCTGCAGGGGGTGGTGAAGTCCAAGGCGGATCCCACCGAGCTGGTGGATGTGCTGCCCAGTGACGAGATGCCGCCGATGGAGCGGGCCGAGCTGGCGGAGCGCAGTGCCTCGGTGTGGAAGCTGCTGGATCAGTCGAACCTCACCCCCAAGGAGCGCACGGTGGTGATGCTCCGCTTCGGCCTCGACGGCGGCCATGAGTGGCGCACCCTGGCCGAGGTGGCGCGCCAGCTGGGCTGCAGCCGCGAGTACTGCCGCCAGGTGGTGCAGCGGGCCCTGCGCAAGCTGCGCAAGGCCGGCATCCAGAGCGGGCTGGTGGAGGCCGACTGAGACGGCGGGTTGGGCTCCTGTGCGTTTGCGGCCAGCTCCAGCCGGTTAGCCGCCATCGAATGCAGCGCCAACCGCCCTGGGATTTCTGCCGGAGTGCATCCACACTGGAGCCGTTCTTCGACAGCGGGGACCAGCCATGGCCTCGTCCCAATCGGCCCCCGGCGGCCCGTTTGCCAGCTCCGCCGCCCATGCCGGCGGCGGCGTCGAAGTGGACGCCGAGGTGCTGGGCAGCAGTGAGGTGGATGAGGGCGCCCTGCGCCGTCTGCTGCGCCGTGCCGGCCGCACCCTGGCCCGCCCGGCCCTGGAGTGCCTGGAGCTGCTGCTTGACGGCAACACCCCGCCCCAGGTGCGGATCACGATGCTGGCGGCCCTGACCTACCTGCTGGTGCCCCTCGATCTGATCCCTGATTTCATCCCCGCCGCTGGCTTCAGCGACGACCTGGTGGCCCTGACCGCTCTGTTGGGCCTGTGCACCACCCACCTCAACGACGACATCCGGGCCCGGGCACAGCGCAAACTGGATCGCTGGTTCCCCCCAGCGCGCTGATGGCCCCGCTGACGGCCGAAGATCTCGACGATCTGCAGGCCTTCCTCAAGGACTGGTTGCGCCATAGCGGTCGCACCCAGGCCGACCTGCGCCGCGCCTTGCGGGCCAGTTCGATCCGCATGCCCGTGCTGCTGGAGGAGCTCATGGGCATCCACGGCCGTGACGGTCTGGTGGGGCTGGCCGAGCGGCTGTGCGCCATCGAGGGCCTCTGGCAGGGCGAAGACCAGGGGGGGCAGTCGGATCTGGCCCCAGACCTGGAGGACTCCCTCGGCCAGTTGGATCTGCTGCTGCAGGAGATCCGGCTGGAGAGCGGCGACGGCTGAACCCTGGGCCGCCGCCAACATCCTGGGCTGTCGTCCGACCAGGAGGCCGCCGCCAGACCATTGGTCAGGCGGCACCTTCCCAGCCCCGCCCTGGCCGGCAGAGTGGGAGGACATACCCCGCACCCCATGACGGCGTTTTCTGCCCATCCGATTCCAGCCCCCGGCGTCGGCCGTTGGCTGGGGGCCCTGGTCGCCACCGCCGGTGCCCTGCTCCTGGGGGATCCGGTTCAGGCCCAGAGCGAGCGCTTTCTGCTCGGCCCGGGCAGCAACGTGGGCCCCGCCACCCAGGTGGAGCCCAAGAACTGCGTCACCGCCGCTGACGGCTCCATCACCTGCGACACCAAGCTGGTGAACCCCGAGGGCAACACACCCGCCAAGCCCCAGTTCGATCCCTTCAAGAATTGAGCCCGCCCATGCGGTTCCGTGGCCAGATCGGGCCCTGGGTTGAGGACGCGGGCTTCCTGCGCTTCATCCACCGCTTCGAGCGTCTGATCGCCAAGGTGCTCTCCTTGGGGCTGGTGTTCGTGGTGCTGGTCGCCACGGCCCAGCTGCTCTGGTTCCTTGGCACGGATCTGGCCGATCTGCGCGTCCAGTGGGTCGGTGAGCCCTTGATCAGTCTGCTGGATCAGATCCTGGTGATCCTGATCGCCCTGGAGGTGCTCCAGAACCTCACGGCCTACCTGCGCGAGCACGTGGTGCAGATCGAGCTGGTGCTGATCACGGCCCTCACCGCACTGGCGCGGAAGGTGATCGTGATGCCCCCCGGCATCCAGAAGGATCCCGGCGAACTGGTGGGCCTGGGCGCGGCGGTGCTGGCCCTGGCGGCGGCCATCTGGCTGGTGCGCCAGTCCCACATCACGCGGATGCCGACCAGAAAAGCGCTAACCACAGGGTCCCCGGAGCCGGATCCGTCGCCACCACCCGGTGGCGGCGGCCGGCCCTGATCAGCAGGCTGTCGCCCACGCACAGATCCCGGGGCTCCGACTCATCCTCGAACTGCAGCCGGGCACTGCCCCGCAGCACCAGCACCCACTCCGCTTCCTCCTGCTCGTACCAGAAGCCGGCAGGGCTAGCGGCGGCGTTGGAGTGGATCCGCTCCAGCCGCACCTGGGGCGTCTGAACCAACACCTCCACCCGCTCCTGACCCGGCTGCGGGGGGAGACCCTCCAGCAGATTGGGCTGGTCAGCGGGCCCTGGCGGCCGGCTGGCCGGCTGGTCGCCCCAGCGGCGGCCGATGTCGAAGCCGAAACCGGCAGCCAGGGCCACCACCTCGTGGTGACTGCTGCAGTCCCGCAGGGCCTGGCGCAGGGCTGGATCGGCCTCGCTCAGGGCCGCGAAGGCGTTGAGCTGGGCGATCTTGGCGAGAAACTGCTGCAGCTGGGCTTCGGCCATCGGCCCAGTATCGGCAACGCTCAGGCCCCTGGACCTGAGCCTTCCTCGGGTCGCCCCAGGGGCAGGGCCATGCGGAAGCGCCGGAAGCCGATGCCGCCGATGCGCAGCTCCTCGATCCAACTCACCCGCCAGCCCCGTCTCGCGAACAGCGGCCGCGACAGCACGCTGGCCTCTGTGCGCAGCTCGCCCACGCCAAGGCGCCGGGCCTGCTCCTCCAGGGCCTCCAACAGGGCGGAGGCCCGTCCCTGGCGCGTGAAGTGGGGATGGCAGTAGAGCAGTGCCACCCGCTCCGGCGGGTCCAGCACGGCGAAGGCGCGGGGAAGCCCGTTGTTGTCGCAGCTCACCAGGCCCCAGCCGCGCTCCAGGCAGCGACGCAGCATGGGGGCGTCCGCCTCGGCCTGCCCGGCCCAGGCCCGCACCTGGGCCGGGTCGTAGCGCCCGGGGGCCAGGCCGCGGACGGCCTCGCGGTAGATCGCCAGCACCTGCGGCTGATCCTGGCTCTGCAAGCGGCGCAGGTTGACCATCGCCAGACCGTAGAAGCTGAGTGGGGCCGGCCGCCAGGCACCGTCCCGCCGGAGGCCATGGCGTGGGATCCACCCAGCCGGCGTGCTCCTGAGGCGTCAACCCAGCCGGATCAGCTGGATGGCCTCCTCCCGCTCGTCCCAGTCCGGATCGGCCACCATCAGGGCGTTCTCGCCATAGGCCGCCGGATCGCAGGAGAGCAGCACGACCTGCACCCCGTGCTCGATGGCAAGCCGCAGCATGCGCCGCAGGCCGGGCAGCCGCTGCGGATCGCTGTTGGTGAAGGCGTCGTCGAACACCAAGGGCAGGCAGCCGTCGTAGGCGGGCTGGAGCACCTCGGCCAGGGCCAGCCGCAGGGCACCTGCCAGCTGCTCGCGCATGCCCCCGCTCAGCTTCTCGAAGTCGTAGGCCTCGCTCCCCTGGCGCAGTTGCAGGTCCTGGAAGCCCCGCTCGGGATCAAAGCGCAGCAGTGGTGCCCGCGGATCCCGGCCCAGAGCCGCCAGATAGGGGGCGATGGCCGCCCCCAGGGGTTCGCTGTAGCGGTTGGCGAGGTCGGTCTGGGCGGCGTGGAAGCGGGCCTGCAGCAGCTGCAGGGCCTGGCCCTGGCTCTCGATGGCGTCACGCTCGGCTCGGGAGGCCTCCCATTCGGCCTGGCGGCGCTCCAGCTCCGCGACCGGGTTCTCGGCCCCGAGCCCGGCGCAGCGCTGCTCCGCCTGTCCCAGCTGGGTGAGCAGGCTCTCCCGCTCCTGCTCCAGGCGCTCCACGGCGGCCCCAAGCCCTGGGGCGGGATCGGCGGCGCCGGGCTCGGCAGTGGCGGGTCCAAGGGCTGCCAGCGCGGCATCAAGCGATGCGATCTGAGCCTGCCGCTCGCGCCACTGGCCCTCCAGCTCCGCCAGGGTCGCGTCGGCGTCGCCACCTCCCGCTTCGCCCTCCGCGGCCGCCAGGCGTTCGGCCAGGGCCCCGAGCGATCCGGCCAGCTGTTCGAGCCGCCCCCGGCTGGCCACCAGCTCGCGGCCCAGCTCCCGCTCCCGCTCCTCGGCCTGCTGCAGCTGCTGGGTGGTCTGCTCCAGCTGGCGCACCAGCAGCGTGGTCGTCTGCCGCAGCCGTTGCAGCTCCTCCTCCAGGCCATTGCGGTCGAGGCCGTCCAGGGCCGGGGTCTCCGGATCGGCGGCCAGGTCCTGGCGGATCGGGTCCAGCGCGGCCAGGGCCAGCTCCAGGCGCAGGCGCCGGGGTTCCAGGGCCGTGATCCGCTCCTGCAGCCCGGCCCAGGGGATGGCGCTTGCGGCCTTGCGCAGGTTGCTGAGGTCGCTCTCGAGTGCCCGTCGCTGGCGCTCGATCGCCTCCGCCATCTCGCTGTCCGCCACCCCCAGACCCTCCTGCAGGCCCGTGAGGGCGGCCTGGCTGCGCTCCAGCTCGGTCCGGGCCTGGGGCAGGGCCTCGCCACCGCCCGGGCTGAGGCGCAGGCGCACACCGGCACCCACCTGCAGCTCGCTGCTGCCGCTCAGCAGCTGGGGCTGGCCGATCTCCAGCGCCAGTCCATCCAGGTGCACCGGCAGGTCGGCGCTGAGCAGCTCCAGACTGGCGGCCATGGCCTGGCAGCGGGCCCTGGCCTCCGCCAGGGCCCCTTCCGCCCGCCGCAGCTCGCGCACCTGCTCCGTGCCGATGGCGGGCAGGGCTGCCAGCCGCTGCTTCAGCCCCTCGGCTTCCCTCTGCAGTCGCCCCAGCTGCTCCTGGTGCTCGCGCAGCTGACGCTCCTCGGCCTCCAGCTGCAGCTGATCGAGCCGCAGCTGCAGCAGCTCCTGGCGCTCCAGCAGCCGCTGGCGCTGGCCCTCGAGTCGCAGTCGCAGTTGCCCGCCACGCTCGCAGGCGGCACGGCTGGCCGCCAGCTCCGCCTCCAGCCGCTGCACCGCGGCCGCCTGTCGCGCCTGGTCCTCCAGCTGCTGGGCCTGCTGTGTCAGCAACTCCTGCCGCTGCCGCTGCTGGCGCCGCAGCCGCTCCAGGGCCTCGGCCAGGGGATCCCGCTCGGCGATGGTCAGGCGCCGTCGCTGCTCCAGCTGCTCCAGCTGCCGCAGCCGCTCAGCCTCCTGCCGCTGGCGGGCCAGCAGGGCCGGTCGCTCCTGGCCCTCAATGGCGCTCAGGCGCTCCTGGATGGCGCGCAGCTGCTCCATGGCCGCCTCCAGTTCGCTGAGCCGCTCCCGGGCCAGGCCCAGCTGGGTGGCCGCCTCGGCTTCGCGCCGCTGCACCTCCGCCAGGCGTGAGCCGGCTCGCACCTTGCCCGTGCCGGTGAAAAACTCCGCCACACGCTCCTGCAGCAGCTCCAACACCCGCCTGTCCAGGGGCGATTCCAGGGCGCCGCTGCTACCGCGCTGTTGCAGCTGATCCACCAGCCGGCTGAAGTCGTAGCTCTCCTGCTTGGCCTGGAGCGGATTGCTCGCCGCCTCGCCCTGGCGCACCCAAAGGTGGGCCCAGCGCTCCGGCAACTGGCGGATCTGTGTGCCGGTCACGGGGCCCTCCACCCCCAGCAGCGCCGCCAGCTGCTCCTCGGCGGCGGCCCCCGAGAGGGCCACACCGGCGCCGTTGCTGAGCTGGCAGGTGCCGCTGGCGCCGGCGAAGCGCTTGCGCAGCTGCCACGCCTGGCCGCCGGCCTCAAAGCCGATCTCCACCTCCGGCAGGCCCGGATGCAGGCGCGAGCGCAGCTCCTCCACGCCCCGGCCGGTGGCGGTGGCCCGCAGGAACAGGCCCTTGTGCAGGGCCTCCACCAGGGTGGATTTGCCAGTTTCGTTGGCGCCGCCGATCAGGGTGAAGCGGCGGCCGAAGCGCAGTCCCAGGTCGCGGTGCTGGCGCAGCTGGCGCAGGCGGCAGTGCAGGAGACGCATCGCTTCCCCCTCAGCCCCGCTCCGCCGCCTGCAGGCAGCGGTGCAGTTCGCCCAGGGCACGCCGGATCAGGGCGGCTGGATCGTCTGGCCCTTCGCTGGCCGGGGCCCCGTTGGCCTGGGCCTCAGGGTTGCCGGCCTCCAGCAGATCGGACTGCAGGCCGGCGGCCACCCGCGCGATCAGGGGATCTCCGGGCCGGCCGGTGAGCTGCGCCAGCTCGGCCTCCGCGGGGGTCTCGACGCAGCGTCCCCGGCGCTTGAGCCGTAGCAGCTGGGCCTCCAGCCGCTCCAGCAGGGCTTCGTAGCGCTGGTGACCCTCCAGGCTCAGGCCCCCACTCTCCTCCAGCAGCAGCAGGTCCTGGCGGAGGGCATCGCCCAGCAGCTGCTCGAGCTGCCCCTCGAAGCGCTCCAGATCGCCGTCGCCCGTGAAGTGGACCCGCAGCGGCAGCCAGCGCAGCTGGCCGGTGGGCAGCGGCTCGACCCGCGGCGGCGCGCCCCGCTCGGCCTCCACCAGCAGCACCTGGCCGCCCTGGTAGTCGGAGCTGCGCGGAAAGCGGTCGGGCTCGGGGGTGCCGGCATACCAGCTCTTGGCATTGACCTGCTTGAGGCCGTGCCAGTCGCCCAGGGCCACGTAGTCGACCTGCTCCAGCAGGCTGGCCCCCAGGTGCAGGCGATTGCCGCTGGCGGCTGGGTTCTCCTCATCGGCGTCCAGGTCGGCGCCGCCGAAGCCGTGCACCGAGCCGTGGGCCAGCAGGATGCGCGCTTTGCCGGCCGGCAGGGAGGCCCAGTCGAGCTGGCGCACCCAGCCGCAGGGATCCTCCGCCTCGCTGCGGCGCAGCAGCGGGCAGGGCAATAGCACCGCCTGCTCCAGCTCCAGCGGTTGCCGCTCCAGCAGCAGCCGCAGGTTGGGGGCCCGCCGCTGCCGCTCCGTCTGGAAGAACCCCCCGTGCCAGACGCTGCCCGGGGCGCCGTGGTCGTGGTTGCCGGGGATAACCAGCACGGGGATCTCCAGCCGACCGATGGCCTGACAGACGGCACTCACGTCGCTGCTGCTGGGGGTGGGGGAGTCGAACAGGTCGCCCGCCACCACCAGGAAGCTGGCGCCATGGGCCCGGGCGGCGGCCCCGATCCGATCGATGGCCTCCAGGCGCACCTGGCGCAGGCGGGCCCGCTTGTCGGGATCGTGGACCCGGGCGTAGGGCTTGCCGATCTGCCAGTCGGCGCTGTGCAGAAACAACGGCATGGGGCGGCCCGATCCAGCGGATGCCCATTCCAGCGCCTGGCGGGTGCTCCGGTGCGCCCGGGCTGACCGACAGACTGGATGGGTGTCGCTCTGTGCCGATGGCCGCTGTCCTGCCCGGCTCTGCTGAAACCGCCGCGGGGGTCGTGGCATCGGCTGGACTTCGGCCGCGCTGGTGGCTGCGGCTGCTGGTGCTGGGGGCCCTGCTGCTGCTGTTGCTCTGGCCCCGGCCCGCCTGGGGGGTGTCCGACGCGGTTCCGGCAGGCGATGGCCCCCAGGTGGCCAGGGGCGCCCAGCTGTTTGAGCAGCACTGCGCCGGCTGCCATGTGAATGGCGGCAACATCCTGCGCCGCGGCAAGACCCTGAAGCTGGCCGCACTGGAGCGCTACGGCCGCGCCGACCCCGCGGTGATCGCCACCATCGCCGCCGCCGGCGTGGGCCAGATGGGGGGCTACGCAGCGGTGCTGGGGGATGGGGGCCCCGAGGCGGTGGCCGGCTGGGTCTGGCAGCAGGCCCAGGCCGGCTGGCCCCGGGGCTGAGGGGGCAGGCCCTTGGTGCACCCTGCCTGTGCCAGGAATCATTCCGGGCATGCTGTTGTCCCGGTGTCTGTGACGATGCCTACAGAGAAGGGAGATCGTTTGGATACCCCCTCCCATGGCTAACACCCTTTTTCCTGCCCTCTTGCTTGGTGCTGGGGCTGCGCTCGGCGCCACGGGTTTCGGCGCCGGTCCCGTCCGGGCTGCTGAGGTTGCGCTCGGCCAGGTGCCGCCGACCCGGGCAGAGGCTGCCGTGGCCCAGAGCAGGGCGGCTGAAGCGCCGATCGCCCAGGCCGCCCAGAGCGATCAGCAGCTGGCCCAGGCCAACGTGAGGGTCGCCCAGGGCTCTGTGCCGGAGCCTGTGCCCTACGAGCAGGGCAAGGGCTTCTACGCCACGATCGGCCTGGGCGCCCAGTGGCCCCAGCACCGCAGCTTCGACATCAACAACACCGGCATCGACGGGGATGTGAACAGTGGCGGCGGCTTTTCTGGTGACATCGGCCTCGGCTACGACTTCGGCGCCATCCGCACCGAGCTCACCTACGGCTATAGCCGCTCCAGCATCAATGACATCAACATCAGCACCAACCGCTTTGGCAGCGCCCGGGTGGGGGCCTCGGGCAATGTGGACAAGAACGATGTGCTGCTGAGTGCCTACTGGGACATCCCCACCGGCTCTCGCTGGTCACCCTATGTGGGCGGCGGCATCGGCTACTCCAACATCGGCACACCCAACATCAGGGTTGGCGGCATCAATACGGGGGGTGGCAACTACGGCGCCTTTGGCTATCAGGCCAAGCTGGGTGTGAGCTACATCGCCAGCTACAACACCGACATCTTCCTTGAAGGTGTTTACCAGGGCGCCACAGGCCAAACCGTCAACGCCGTGGATTTCGGCTCCTTCAACAGCTGGGGCGCCAAGCTCGGCTTCCGCTATCGCTTCGCCCAGCGTCCGGTGGCCGAGCCGATGGCGGTTCCTGTCCCCGCGCCCCGCTACACCCCTCCGGCCCAGGCTCCTGAGCCTGCTCCGGCCCCTGCGCCCATCCGCGGCCTGTGGTGAGAGGGGCGGCTGCCGCGCGCGAGGGTCTGAGCCTGGGCGCTGAGAAAGCCGCGATCAGAAGGCCTGGATCCAGGGGTACACCTGAAGGTCGGTCCAGATGCCATGGCGCCAGTAGATGTCGCCATGGACCAGCTCCTCCACCTGCTCGCGGCTCTCGGCCTCGTAGATGCCGAACACGTGGCTGCTGTCCTCGGTGGGGCCCAGCGTCACCAGGAGGCCGGCCTCCTTCTGGCGCTGCAGCCCCGCCAGGTGCTCCTCCCGGTAGGGGGCGCGCTTGGTGAGGGCATCGTCGCAGTAGGTGCCCCAGAGCACGAAACGCATGGCGGCTGGCGTCTTTCAGGCCCGACCCTAGGCGCTGGCTGGCTCTCGGGCCTGGGATCCAGGGTCGCTCCTGGGGTTCCGCTGACGGCCTGGCGGCAGCACCATCACTCTGGCCCTTCCCGACGGATGCCCCATGGACCCCCTGTTCACCCCGCCTCCGCCGCAGGAGCCGGCCCCACCCCCGGCGGGTGGCCCGGCGCTGCGGCTGCGGACCCTGTGGATCGCCTGGTTTCTGGCGATGCTGTTTCACACCGACCTCGGCCTGATGCCCCTGTTCCATGGGCTGTCACCGGAGATCGAGAGTCATGTGGACCCGGCGCAGCTGCCGGCGGTGTTCGCAGCCATGCTCGGCTACTTCCTGGTGCCCCTGGCGGCCCTGGTGGTGATCGCCTATGCGGAAACCAGCCCCAGGGCTTGGCGCCGCTGGCGCTGGTTTCACCTGGGGTTGGGACTGCTGTATTCCGCCACCAACATCGTCCACATGGTGGTGGACATCCTGATCCCCGATTCCCGGCTTGACCAGGTCGTGCTGATGGGGGTGATGGTGTTGCTTGGGCTGCTGATCAACCTGGAGAGCTGGCGTTGGTGCCGCGCTCCCCGGGTCGCCCGTTGAGGGTCTCTGACGGAGCCCGCTCAGCTGATGCTGAGGCCGATGCCCAGCAGGGTGATCATCGCCGCGATCACGGCCACGGCCCAGTAGGCGTGCTGGTTGGCGTCGGCGCGGGTTTCGCCGGCCACCATGGCTACCTCATCGGCGTAGAGGTTGTCGTGGTTCTCCATGTCGTGGGTGTGCATGGCTGGCTCCCGTGGTTCCCGAACCGTAGAAACGGGATGGGCACTTGTCAGCCGATCCGGCCCCAGCGGCCCATGAACGGCCAGCGCAGCAGCAGGGGCGTGGCCCCCTGCTCCGGCCAATGGCCGGCCAGCTCCCGGCCCAGCTCCGCCAGCGGTTGTTCCACGCCCTGTTCCCGAGCCGCCTGTACGGCGGACCAGGTGCCCAGATAGCCGAGAAGCCGGGCCAGATCCCACTGGCGCTCGATCCAGAGTCCCCGGGGAAAGGGGCACTCCCGGCCGGGGAACTCCAGATCGGCGTAGGCGCGATCCACCAGCTGCCGTTGGGGCGGCCACCAGGGGGCGAGATCCTCGTTGTAGAAGCGATCGAGCAGCGCCTGCAGCGGGGCGCAGTCCAGCTGGAGTGGCAGGTAGCCGATCCAGGCCATGGCGGCTCCCGGCCGGGCCACCCGCCTCACTTCCGCGCTGAAGTCGGCGCCGGCGAACCAGTGGATCGCGGCGGCCACCAGCACCCCATCCACGCTGGCGCCTGCCAGGCCGCTGGCATGGGCCGGGGCCTGGCGGTAGCGGATGCGGGGGTGACGTACGGCCTGGGCCAGCTGGGCCGCGCTGGCGTCGCTGGCCTCCACCCGGGCGAACTGGGCGGCCAGATCGAGGGCGGCCTGGCCGTTGCCGCAACCGCAGTCCCACACCACGTTGGGGGCGGCGCAGTGGCGGGCGAAGGCGGCGAAGAAGGCGGGCGGGTAGGTGGGCCGGAAGGCGGCGTACTCCGCGGCCACGGCCCCGAACAGGGCCGCCGGCCGAGACGGTGGCGGCGCGTCCGGGCGGCTCAGGCGTCCAGGGCGGCGCGCAGCTCGCCGCAGAAGCGTCCGGCGGCGGAGGCCCCGTCCTGGCCTGTGGCACCGGCCTCCGCCATCACCTTCACGAGGGCGCTGCCCACGATGGCGCCGTCGGCGCCCCAGTCCCGCACCTGGCGGGCCTGCTCGGGGCCCGAGATGCCGAAGCCCACCGCCACCGGCGTGGGGCCCAGGGCCTTGAGCTGCCGCACCAGATCGGCCACCCGCGATTCGATCGTGGTGCGCACCCCCGTCACCCCGGTGACACTCACCAGGTAGGTGAAGCCGCGGCTGCTGGCGGCGATGCGGGCCATGCGCTCGGGCGGGGTGGTGGGAGCCACCAGCAGCACCAGATCCAGGCCGTGGCCGGCGGCGATGGCGGAGAGGGTCTCGGCCTCCTCCAGCGGCAGATCGGGCACCACCAGGCCGGCGGCGCCGGCGGCGGCGGCTTCACGGCAGAACGCCTCCATCCCGCGGTTGAGCAGCGGGTTGCTGTAGGTGAACAGGATCACCGGGATCGTGAGCTCGCCCTGCAGGCTGCGCAGCATCTCCAGCACCCGGCCGGGCGTGGTGGCTGCGGCCAGGGCGCGGCTGGCGGCTGCCTGGATCACCGGGCCGTCGGCCAAGGGGTCGCTGTAGGGGATGCCCAGCTCGATCAGGTCCGCGCCGGCGGCCTCGAGGGCCAGAAGCGAGGAGCGGGTGACGTCCAGCTCCGGGTCACCCGCCATCAGGAAGGGCATCAGGGCGCAGCGCCCCTGGTCGCGCAGCTGGGCGAAGCGCAGCTGGATTGGGGAGGCGTTGGTCACGGCAGCGTGGGTCACGTCGGCAGTCGTTGCGGCGGCAGTGGTCACGGCGGCAGTCGTCGCGGCAGCGCTGATGGGCCGGTGGGCGCGGTGCCTGTGAGCCTATGGGGTCGGGGGGCGGGGTATTGGGAACAGCGGGCGGGGCTCAGAGATCCGCCGTGTCTTCCAGCTGGCCCAGCTCGCGCAGCAGCTGGGCCTGCTCGGTGGGGCTGAGGGCATCGAAACGCTGTTGCAGGACGTCGTCCGTGGCCGTGTCGTAGAGGTCGCGGTAGCGGCGGCGCTGCTCCATGTAGGTCATGTTGCCCGTCACGACCCGCAGCAGGTAGGAGCCCGTCCAGCCGAGCACGATCACCACCAGCACCGCCTGGGCGGCGATGCCGGCCGAAAAGCCTTCGAAGCCCGCGGCCTGGAACCCCCAGTAGCCGAGGCCGCCGATCGCAAAGACAGCCAGGCCGGCCAGGAGGGCCGTGCCGCGGCTGATGCCAGAGGGAGCGGGCATCAGAGGTCGCCCTGGCCCGCCATGCGCAGGTTGAGGAAGGGGGCGAACAGGATCAGGCCCGGGAAGAACAGGAACACCAGCCCGTAGACGGCCGTGCGCTCCAGCTTGCCCATCACCATCCAGCGGCGGTTCATCCACCAGAACAGGGCCAGCGGCGCTACCACCAGATAGGTCCCGGCCAGGGCGACAACGGCGGCGAGCACCAGCAAAGACTCGGATCCCACCTGGTCCGCCAAGGCGCCGAGAGAGGGAAGGGCGGCCAGGGGGCTCAGGATCCCAGGCAGGGGCACGGGGCTGGCGGCGTAGTTCTGAGCATGAATCTAGGATGGCCGGGCCGGCGGAGGGGCGCGCCTGGCCCGGGGGCATGGCGGAAGTGGTAGACGCAACCGACTTAAAATCGGTAGACGGCGACGTTGTGGGGGTTCAAGTCCCCCTGCCCCCATCTCTCTGCATCCACTGCCCTGCTTGATCGCCCAAGCCAGTCGATCGCCCGCCCATGGGCCGCGCGATTGACGCGATTGGATGGCTGATCAGGGCCGCCGCATGGCCCGCCGCAGTTGCCCCAGGCAGAGGCCGCCGTGGGAGCACACGGCCACAAGGTGGCCGTTCACATAGGTGCCGGGACCGGTGCTCGCCGATCCCCCGGGCGAGGAGCCGCCCGACGGGTTCAAGTTGTTTGGGCTTATGCCCTGCGAGCCCTGGCTCTCGGCTTTGCCCAGGCTGTTCCTCACCTGTTGGAGTGTGCCGCCGTACTGCGGGGTGGCGGTGCTGTTGAGGGTGCCCTGGATGGCGCTGGCGCCGGTGGCATCCAGCAACGTCTGGGCCTGGGCGGCGGGGCCCATTGCCAGCAGGGCACCGGCCAGCAGGGCACCGGCCAGCATCGTGGTCGTCAACGGGCCAGGGGGCTTGGGAGAGTGTGAAGGGGGCATGGAGGGCCGTGGTGGTCCTGGGCCCAGGGTAGGCAGGGAATGGGCCTCGGTCTGGGGCCTGTTCAACGGCGGCCCAGCAGGTCCTCCCAGCTGGGGGGAGCCGCGGGCACGGGGTGGGCCGGCCGGTGCTGCTGGCGCGCGCCGCTGCGCACAGGGGTCTGGCTGCCATGGGCAGGCCTGGGAATCTGTCGGGTCATGGAGATGTCCCCTGGATTGGGGATGGGATGTGGATATGGATGTCGCACCGAGACCCTCTCGCCAGCCGCTGGGCGCTCTGGGGAGGAGGGGTCTCAATCCAGCCCTGGGGCTGGTGGGTCGGCCCGGGTCGCGGGGGCCGTGTCTGTCTCGGAACTGGACGACTTCCAAGAAGAAGGGCGTCCGGTCACTCAATCGGTGCTGGATTCCGGCGTTGGCTTGTGGGTTCTCGCCGGGTGGGCCATGGGGCCCGCCGCGACCGCCGGATTGATTGAATATAGGGCCTGGTGCCAGAAGCGGCTCCGCGCTAACACCGGGCCACTCGCCAGTCGGCTGTGGACCGTTCCCCGATTGCCCGGCGTTCGCCGCTGCCGGTGCTGGCGGCCCTGCTGCTGGCCCCTGCTGTCCTGACCCCGCCGGTGCTGGCTGATCCGCCCCCCGCAGCCAGCTCCGGTCTGATCAGTCTCAGCCGCACCGAGCGGCACATGGATGGCACGGGAGATCCCGTCTGGGAACTGGCCCTGCTGATCCCCGGCCAGCCCACGCGCCGCTTTGACGCCCTGGTGGGGCGGGCGGCCCGCCAGGCGGCCGATCGCGACAAACTCGGCAGCCAGGCGCCCCTGCCCAAGGGCCGCTACCGGATCAGCGAGGTGAGTGCGATCGAGACCGGTGACAATCCGGAGCTAGGCCGGCTGCACTGGATCGGGCTGGAGCCGCAGTTCGCCACGGCCCGCCGGGGCCTGGGGATTCACCACGATCCCAGCGCCGGCCTGGGCCGCCGCAGCGGTACCGATGGCTGCATCGGTCTGATCCAGGGCAACGACCTGGTGACCCTGGTGGATCTGGTGCGTCGCAGCGGCATGCGCGAGCTGGAAGTGCGCGACTGAGGTTCGCCCCTCAGCGGCCCGGCTGAGCAGCGCGGCTGGGGGCGCAGCTGTAGCAATCGTCACATCGAGCTGCGCCATCGGTGTTGCGGGGCCGAGCCATGCGGTTTTTAGGGTCCCCTCAGGCGTTGTGATCCGGCCTGCTTCCCCAACCATGTCCCCTCTTGATTGCTGTTCTCCGTTGAACGACACTCCGTCCAAGTCCCGGGGGCCTGAGGGTCTGCGGGCGGTTTTCTCGCCCGTGCGCCTGGCGGGAACGGCCCTGCTGACGATCAGTTTCAGCGCGGCGATGCTGGCGGCCAGGGCCCAGCAGGCTGGCGGCGCGCCGGCTGCTGCCGGGGAGATCGGCGTCTATTCCGGTCGCCACTACAACACCGACCAGGAGCTCTACCGCCGCTTCACGGCCCGCACCGGCATCAAGGTCAAGCTGCTGGAGGCCAAGGATGACGCCCTGATCGAGCGCCTGCGCAACGAGGGCAGGAACAGCCCCGCCGACGTGCTGGTGCTGGTGGATGCGGCCCGCCTCGACAAGGCCGCCGACCTGGGCCTGTTCCGGCCGACGCGTTCGGCCGCTTTGCTGCGGGATGTTCCCCTCGACCTGCGCGATTCCAAGGGGCGCTGGTATGGCCTCACCCGCCGTGTGCGCATGGTGGTGGTGAACCCGAAGCTGGTGAATCCCGCCAGCATCCGCACCTACGCCGACCTGGCCGATCCGGCCCTCAAGGGAAAGCTGTGCCTGCGGGATCGCAAGAGCGTCTACAACCAGTCGCTGGTGGCCGACCAGCTGATCCTGCGGGGCGAGGCCGCGGCCACGGCCTGGGTGAAGGCGATGACCGCCAATGTGAGCCAGCCCTACTTCACCTCCGACACGCCGCTGGCACGGGCGGTCGCCAGCGGCCAGTGCGGCGCCGGGCTGGTGAACACCTACTACGTGGCCCGCATGCTCTCGGGCGAGAGCGGGGCGGCCGACCAGGCCCTGGCCCGCCGTCTGCGGCCGGTCTTTCCCAAGCCGGCCCATGTGAACCTCAGCGGCGCCGGGGTGACGGCCCATTCGCGCAATCCCCAGGCGGCCCTGAAGCTGATCGAGTTTCTTGCCTCCCCCAGCGGCGGCAAGGGCTACGCCGAGGCCAACCACGAGTACCCGCTCAAGGGCTACGGCGACAACGCGATCCTCAAGGGCTTCGGCGCCTTCACGCCTGATCGGGTCTCGGCCGAGCAGATGGGCGCCAAGAACCGGGCGGCGGTGCGGCTGATGGAGGCCAGCGGCTGGAAGTGAGCCGCTGGGGCGCCAGCCTCGCAACATCCAGTTGTTACTGAGAATCGCTTGCAAAAGGGCGGCGGGTTGTTTATCTTGCGAGTCATTCGCAATAGGTCGCCAAGCGGCCGCTCCCGTCCATGGGTCTCCGCTTCCCCTCCTCCCCTGCCGCCTCCTCCGCTGCCGCCACTGCTGGTGCCGCCACGGCTGCTGTCGCCTCCCCCTGCGCCCTACCCGTGCGGGTTCCCATCGGCCAGAGCGTGCTGCTCGATCCCGGCCTGCGCGGCGAGGGCGGTTGCATCGAGGTGCTGGAGGGGGTGGCCCGCGTCTACTGCCCCTGCGAGGAGACCGCCGGCATGACCCTCGCCTTTCTTCAGAAGGGAGATCAGCTGCGCACCGATCGCCTCTGCAGCGAGGGCATCTGCGTGGAGGCCCTCACGCCCCTCCAGTTCCGCTGCGATGGCGAACCTGGCCGCGGCGACGGCTTCGACCCAGTGAACGAGTGGACCCTGCAGCTGCTGCGCATCCGCCACCTGGGCAGCGCTGAGCAGCGCCTCCATGCCCTGCTGGCCCTGCTGGTGCGGCGCCTGGGTCGCCGCTGCGGCCCCTGGTGCGACCTGCCCTTCCGCCTCACCCATGAGCGCATCGGCGAGCTGATCGGCGCCACCCGCGTCACCACCACCCGGCTGCTGTCGCGTATTCGCCAGGCCCAGCTGCTGGTGGTGCCGGCTGGCCAGGGCGGCCTGCGCCTGGCGCCGGAGCTGGTGGAGTCGGCGCCGCTGGCGGCCAGCTGAGGCCGCTCGGACTGCCCGGATCGCGGCGGGTCGGCATGCACCGGATCTGGATCGCCAGCGCAGGGGCACATGCGGCAGCCTGGGGGTCGCATCCCACCGCTCCCATGCAGCGCCGCGCCTTCCTCAAGCTGGTCCCCCTCCTGGCGGCGGGCGTCGTGGGGGCGGGGCTGCTGTTGCCGGGCCTGGGGGATGCCAGGGCCCAGAGCGTCCAGCGCCCCCTGCGTTTCCTTGCCGTGGCCGACACCGGCAGCGGTGATTCCAACCAGCGGGCCGTCGGCCGGCAGATGGCAGCGGTGCACCGCCAGCGGCCGGTGGACCTGGTGGTGCTCGGCGGTGACAACATCTACCCGTCCGGAGACATGGCCCTGATCGAGGCCACGTTCCGCCGGCCGTATGCCGAGCTGCTGGCGGCCGGCGTGCCCTTCCACGCCGTGCTGGGCAACCACGACATCCGCACCGCCAACGGCGACCCCCAACTGGCCTACAGGCCCTTCGGCATGGCGGGCCGCTGGTACAACCTGCGCCGCGGGCCTGTGGAGTTCTTCTTTCTCGACACCAACGGCAACGCCGACCGCCAGCGCCAGCTGAGCTGGCTGCGCACCGTGCTGGAGGCCAGCACCGCCCCCTGGAAGGTGGTGGTGGGGCACCACCCCATCGTGTCCTCGGGCTTCTATGGCAATGATCCGGGGGCCCAGGCGCGGCTGGTTCCGCTGCTGCGTCGCTATGGCGTTGCGCTCTACATCAACGGCCACGAGCACCACTACGAGCGCAGCCGTCCGATCGACGGCATCACCTACCTGATCGTGGGCGGCGGCGGCGCCAGCCTGCGCCCGGTGATTCCCGGGCCCCAGAGCGCCCGGGCCCTCAGCACCTTCAGCTTCGCGGAGCTGGAGGCCAGCCCCGAGCGCCTCAGTCTCAGGGCCTGGGACAGCCAGGGCAAGGAGATCGACCGGGCGGTGCTGGCGGAGCGGCCCAACTCCTGAGCCTGGTGCCGGATCCGATGGGTTGGGCGCTGATGGCCAATCCGAGCAGAATGCCGCCATCGGGCCGGGCGATAGCGATTCCCATGGTGTCCACGCACGAGCAGTCGAGCCGCACGCCCACACTGCGCCAGTTGGCTGCCACCGGGCTGCTGGCGGCACTGCCCCTCTCCTGGGCCGCCGCCTGGTGGCACTGGGGCGACCTCCCGGTGTTCTTCAGCTCGGCCCTGGCGATCCTGCCCCTGGCGATCTGGCTGAGCACGGCCACCGAGGAGCTGTCCCTGGCCCTGGGGCCCTCGATCGGGGCCCTGCTCAATGCCCTGTTTGGCAACGCCACCGAGCTGATCATCGCCCTGGTGGCGCTGCGGGCCGGCCTGGTGGACATCGTCAAGGCCAGCATCACCGGCACCGTGATGGCCAACCTGCTGCTTGCCCTGGGACTCTCCATGGCGCTGGGGGGACTGGGGCGCCAGGAACAGCGTTTCCAGCCGGTGGTGGCACGGGTCAACGGCTCGGCCATGACCCTGGCGGTGCTGGCGATCCTGATTCCGAGCCTGGCCCTGGCCTCCGGCCGCGACGTGGCGGCCGGCAACCTCGCCTTTTCCCACTTCGTGGCCTGGGTACTGCTGGCGGTCTACGGCCTGACGCTTCTCTTCTCACTGCGCACGCACCGTGCCCTCTACGCCGTGGCCGAGGCGGAGTATGGAATTGCCCCTGACGACGAGCCGGTGCAGGCCGCGCTCCCCCAGCACCGCCCACCGCTGCTGCCCTGGCTGATGGTGCTGCTGGCGGCCACCGCTGGCGTGGCGGTGGAGTCCGAGCTGTTCGTGGGCGTGGTGGAGACCGTGACCGAGGGCTTTGGCCTCTCGGCCCTGTTCACGGGCGTGGTGCTGCTGCCGCTGCTGGGGGGCACCGCCGAATACCTCACCGCCGTGACGATGGCCCGCAAGGACAAGATGGACCTGGCGGTGGCCGTGGCCCTGGGCTCCACCCTGCTGGTGGCCCTGCTGGTGGTGCCGGTGCTGGTGCTGGTGGGCCCGCTGCTGGGCCATCCCCTGGATCTGAGCTTCGATGTCTACGAACTGGTCGCCGTGGCCACTGCCGTGCTGGTGAGCAATCTGGTGAGCCTCGATGGTCGCTCCGACTGGTTGGAGGGCGTGCTGCTGTTGGCCGCCTACCTGATCCTGGCGGCGGGCTTCTACTTCCAGGGGGGCTGAGCCTGTGGCCGTCTCGCTCGACGATCGTCCGGTGCTGCCCTTCCGCAGCCATGCCCTATGGGTGCGCGTGCGCCAGCAGCCCGCCCTGCAGCTGCTGCTGGCCTCCGCCCTCACCCTGGTCGCCCTGCTGCTGGGCTGGCCGCCCCTGGCCTGGGCCGCGACCCTCCTAACCCTGGTGCTGGCCCTGCTCCAGCTGCTGCCGCCCCTGTGGCTGGTCTTGAAGCTACGCCTGGAGGAGCCCGCAACCCTTCAGACCCTGGCCCTGCTGGCCGCCTGCCTGGCCCTGCTCAGCATCACGCTGCTGCTGGGCTGGTGGGAGCCGCTGTTGGCGATCTATGCCAGTGGCAACTGGGAGGCGATCGGCGCCCTGGGCGAGGGGGTGATCGGTGCCTTCGGCCAGATCCTGGTGGCCTTCGTGGCCCTGATGATCGCCTGGCGCCAGTTCCAGGTGGATCAGCGGCTCACCACCCAGCAGAACCGCATCACCCAGGCCCAGACCGTCGACAGCTTTATCCAGGGCATCACCGACCTGATTGCCGACGAGGAGGGCATGCTCGAGGACTGGCCCCTGGAGCGGATGCTGGCCGAGGGGCGGCTGGCGGCGGTGCTGGGCAGCATCGATGCCGACGGCAAGGCCAAGGTGCTGCGCTTCCTCTCCCATGCCCGCCTGCTCACCCCCCTGCGGCGCGACAGCCGCCTGGGTCGGGCCATCCTCGATGGCAATGGCAGTTACGAGGAGGACCGGCTGGACGGCCTGCCGGTGATCCGTCTGCACCAGGTGCTGCGGGGCGCCGACCTCGCCGGCACCGACCTGCGCGGCATCGACTTCAACGGGGCCGATCTGCGGGGCGCCGATCTCCAGGATGTCGACCTCAGTGAGGCGAACCTCGCCGGCACCAACCTCTCCGGAGCCAACCTCAGCGGTGCCCGGCTGGAGGGCACCCGCTTCTTCTGGGGAGACGTTGATACCGCCAGCCCGGCCGGGCCGGAGCGGATCTGGGATGGGAGCAGCGGCGCCGGCAGCGGTGCCGTGGTGGAGAACGCCAATCTGGAGGACTTGAGGGGGCTGGGGGCCGAAGCCCGCGTCTACCTGGCCTCCTGGAGTGGAACCCGCTCCCGCCAGACCCTGGCTGGAGCGGGAAAGGGGATTCCCAGCAAGCTGGAGCGCTGAAGGCCTGCGCGTCAGCCCAGCAGCCAGCGCAGCCGCCGCCGCAGGCGCTGGCGCAGTCCCAGACGGGGGGCGTCGTCCTTTTGGGCCTCGTCGTCCAGCTCCGCGGCGATGGCGGGCGGTCGCAGGTTGTGGCGGCGCAGCTCCACCACCGCCTCATCCAGGGGCAGGGGCCGGCCGAACAGGTAGCCCTGGCTGGTACGGAAGCCGCTCTGCAGCAGCCACTGGCGCTGGGCTTCGGTCTCCACCCCCTCGACGGTGGAGCTGAGGCTGAGGTCCGAGGCCAGGGCGCCCATGGTCAGCAGCAGCTTCTTGCTGGAGGCCTCGGTGTCGTCGATCTTGTCGACGAAGCTCTTGTCGATCTTGAAGCTGTCGATCGGCAGGCTGTGGAGCCTGGCCAGGGAGGAATAACCGGTGCCGAAGTCGTCGATCGCGATCGTCACCTTCAGTTCGCTTAGCCGCGCCAGAAAGGTGTCGAAGGCGGAGCTGGTGTCCTGCAGGGCCTCCTCGATCAGCTCCACCTGCAGCCACCAGCCCGGGGGCAGGGGTGATTCCACGATCAGCTCGAGCAGCCGCTCGCGCAGGCCGCTGTCCTCAAGCAGGTTGGCCGAGACGTTCACGCTGAGCAGCATCGAGCGCCAGGGCACCTCCCGGGCCAGATCGCCTACCGCCAGCAGGGCCTTCTCAATGATCTGCAGATCCAGCTCGCCGGTGAGGGCGGTCTCCCGGGCGATCGGCAGGAAGCGATCCGGTGTCACGAAGCTGCCGTCCGGGCGCGGCCAGCGCGCCAGCACCTCAAAACCCACCGGCTCGCCGCTGCGCAGCTCCGCGATCGGCTGGAAGAAGGGCAGGAAGAGGCCCTGCTGCAGAGCCTCGCGGAAGTCGGCCTCAAGCTCGTAGCTGCGGCGGGCCTGGTTGCGGGTCTCCAGGTCGATGAAGCGGTACTGGCTCTGGTTGTGCCGGCTGGCGATCCGCTGGGCCATGCTCGCGTCCGAGAGGATCGCCTCCAGGTCCGCGTAGTTGCCGCGGCTGATCACGATGCCGATGGCCACGTTCAATGGCCGGCGCTGGTCGTCGATCCGGTAGGGCACCGCGCAGAGATCGATCAGACGCTGGGCGATGGAGGAAATCCTCGGTGCTTCGATCAGCTCCGGAATCACCGTGATCAGGTCGGAGTCCGACAAGCGGGCTGCGGAGGCCGAACGCGGGATCGTGTTCAAGAGCCGCCTCGCCCCCTCGTCGATCAGGGCCTCGGCGGCCTTGCCGCCCAGGGTGGCGCTCACACGTTCGTATTCCTTGAAGCGGCAGCGCATGACTGCGAAGTGCCCCTCGGCCTCGGCTCCCACCAGCTCGGCGAGCTGCTGCGTGAAGCGACTGCGGCTGAGCAGGGAATCCAGGGAGCCCCGCTGGTGAGGCTCGGCGGGGCCGGGCCGATCCGCCCTGCTCGGCGGGGGCTGGCCCACGGCGGAGCCCGGCCAGGGGCCAGGAAGGGCCAGGGAGTCGGTTGCCCCGGCTTGATTCGGCTTGGGGCCAGGGACCTTCGATGGCTGCTCCTGGTCTGGGGCGGTTCGATCGGCCCCGTCCTCAGGGTGCGGTGCGGGGATCACGGCTGCGGCCTCGGGGGCTCTGGCGCAGTTATGGGGGACGGGACGGCGCCATGGCCGTCGCCGGGGACCGGATTGCCAGCTGGTCCTGCGCCTGGTCCCGGTCTGGCGTTCTGAAATGTCTGGCGCCAGGCCTCCCCGGGTGACCAACCATCCCGCGCCACCGGCTCGCGCCTGGTGTTCGCCCAGTGCACCCGGTTGCGCCCCTCCCGCTTGGCCCGGTAAAGGGCGCTGTCGGCGGCGGAATAGAGGTAGTCGAGGTTGTAGCCCAGCTGCTCGGTGCAGGCGCCGCCGAGGCTCACCGTGGCCCTCAGCGGCCTGCCCTCAAAGCTCAGCCGACAGACCTCCACCTGGTTGCGCAGCCGCTCCATCAGCGTTTCACCCCGGGCCGTCGTGCACTGCAGCAGCACGGCGAATTCCTCTCCGCCGAGCCGGGTCACCAGGTCGTTATCGCGCAGGCTGCCCTCCAGCACACGCGCGAGTTTCTGCAGCACCTCATCGCCGCAGACATGGCCATGGCCGTCGTTGATCGCCTTGAAGTGGTCGATGTCAATGACGCCGAGCACATAGGGCAGGTTCTGGCGCTGCCCCTGGGCGAGCATCTGGACGGCCAGGTCCATGAAGGCCGAGCGGTTCATCAGGCCCGTCAGGCCATCGGTCTCGGCGAACTGGCGCAGATTGGGCAGCAGGCCGCGCTGCAGCTGGTGCCCCAGCAACGTCACCAGAACCACTACCAGCAGAGTGGAGGCCAGCACCGCCAGGCTCACTTCCGCTAGCAGGCTGGCGGTGAACGTTCCCGGATCGAAGCTCACCACCAGCAGGTAGTGGCGGGGCTTCAGCCCGGCCCGCCGGTCGTAGATAGAGAAGGGATGGGCCACGGTGAGCGTCTTGGTCCAGGGCAGGTAGCGGCCCTGCCTGGCGACGAAACACTTGCTGGGATCGCTGCTCTGGCGCTCCAGGCAGCTGGCGATGCTGAGCAGCTCGGGGTTACGGGCACCTGAGCCGTTCAGCAGTGAGGGCTCCAGGGGGCGGCCAAGCCAATTCGGGCGGCTGCTCAGGGCGATGCGCCCCGCCTCATCGACGAGCAGCAGCGAGAGGATCCCCTCCCGGTCGTCTTCAAATCGGCTGTTCTGGTAGCTGAGCAGGATGCGCTGGCGATCCTCTGGACTGGCTTTGGACTCCACCAGCGCCGAGGCCAGGGACCGGAATTCCTCGCTCTGGTGCTGGGCATCGCGATTGGCCGCCACCACCCCCAGACCGGCCGCCAGCAGTGCCAGCACCCCCACGCAGACCAGCCCCCATTGCACAAGGATCTCCACCACCCGTTCGTTGGACTCGCGGGCTAGGTCAGTGCGCAGCGCATGCCCCGGGCTGGGTGGCTTGATCATGGGAGCCGCTCCTCCTGGTTGGAGACGCCTCTCCCTGGCGGATGCTGCTCCGGACGGATCTGCTGGATCACGTTGCGGGTGGTCTGCAACCGGGCCTGGAGTGTCTCCAGGGTGCGGCGCTCCGCGGCGAAGAACGTCTCCAGTTCGACCGTGAGCAGACCCTGGCTCCTGAGGGAGGTCTGCAGGGCTGACTGGTGGGCGAGCAGCTCGTCGAGGCTGCCCTGGGCAGCGGCAGTTGGCGCGCCGAGCTGGATCAGTTGGTCCAGGTTCAGCTCGCGGGCGCTGTGCAGCGCCGTCACATCCATCTGGTTGCCCACGTAAAAGTCGGGTTTGCCGGTGCTGCCGCCCACCGGGTAGAGGGTCAGGCGGTTCCAGAACCGGGTCCCGTCCATGCGGTAGTTGACCAGTTCACCGTGGAAGGGCTTGCCTTCGCGGATTGCCGAGATGATGGCGGCCACCACCTGGGGATCGGTGTCCGGACCGCGCAGGAAGCGGCAGTTGAAGCCGGTGGCCTTGTCACGCGGATAGCCCGTGATGTGGCTGAAGGCCTCGTTGACGTAGATCAGAGGGTAGTCATCCTGCCGCATGTCGGCGATCGAAACGCCGAAGGTGGCATGTTCGGCCACCGCGCTCAGCAGCCGCAGTTCCTCCACCTGGGAGCGAAGCTGGTCGCCCATCTCGCTCTCCCGTTCATTGGAGTCCTGCAGGCGGCGGTTGATGCGTTCGAGGGCACTGGCCTGGCGCTGGAAGGCGGCCGCGGCCCCGACCGACACCAGCCCCACCAGCCCCATGTAGGCCATCAGGTAGCCGAAGCGGCCCAGGCCCTTGATATCCAGCCCCCGCACCGTCACCTCCTGGATGCCGCGGACGTCGCCGACCTTCCAGTCGCGCTTGGGGGAATCGGGGTGGACGTTGTGGCAGCTGACACAGGCCTTGCGCATCAGCACCGGCGTGGCCACCCGGAAGGAGGGTTGCCCGAGCCAGCTCTGCTTCAGCCTGGTGTAGCGATCGAGCTCCGGGTTGGAGCGAAAGGCCTTGATCGCCTCCATCTCAAAGCCATCGAGGGGAGGGCTCACCCGCTTGGCGAAGGGGTAGTCGGAGATGAAGCTGTAGGAGATGCGGCGATCGGCATTGGCGCTGTCGAACAGGTCGCCAAGCTCGATGGCCAGGGTGGCCGGGATTGGAATGCCGCCCGGGATCTGGTGGTAATTCTCGGAGAACACCGCCTGCCCGCCTGAGGCCTGCAGACGGGAGATGATGTTGTCGGCGTAGTAGCTGCGGATGCTGCTGGCCAGGGTGGAGATCTCATCGGCCTGCACCTCCATCTGGGCGGCCATGGCCCCCGAGAGGGTGGAGGCCATGGCGAAGGGCAGGGCCAGCAGGCTGAGAATCAGCAGACCCAGCACCGCTGTCGGCTGGGTGATCCGCCGCCACAGCCCCCGCAGCAGTCGGATTGGAGTGGAGGGCTGAACCCCGCCGGATGGGGCGGGTGCGGCAGTCGATCGTCCGCTGACGCCTCGCTGGTGGGGAGCCATCAGCGGTAGCGCTGTCGGGGTGCGCCGGACGCCCGGCGGTTCCGATCGGCCGATCGGAGCTGGCGCGGGGAGCCTGAACGGACCAACGGGGTGGGGGGATAAGTTGGTCTGTTTTTACCTGAGTCGGCAGCTTCGGGCAATGGGGCCCGGTGCCGGTCCTGCATCATCGGAGTTGCGCCTCGCCCTTCTCCCGTTGAGTTCCGCCTCCTGCGACTGCGACCTGGTGGTGATCGGCAGTGGCCTGGGCGGCCTCTGCTGTGGCGCCCTGGCTGCCCGCCATGGACTGGAGGTGCTGGTGCTGGAGGCCCATGACCGGGCCGGCGGTGCGGCCCACGGCTTCGAGCGCCGCGGCTTTCAGTTCGAATCGGGCCCCTCACTCTGGAGCGGCCTGGGCCGCTGGCCCAGCACCAACCCCCTGGCCCAGGTGCTCCGGGCGGTGGGCGAGAGCGTGCCGGTGGTCAGCTACAGCGACTGGGGGTTGCTGTTACCGGAGGGACGGCTCACGGTGGGAGTTGGCGCCGCGCCGTTCCTGGAGGTGGTGCTCCAGCTGCGCGGGCAGGCGGTGGCCAACGAGTGGGCCGCCTTCATGGACGCCCTGGAGCCCTACTGCCGTGCCACCGCCGCCCTGCCGCTGCTGGCCCTGCGGCCAGGCCTGGGGATGGCGGGGGTGCTGGGGGTGCGCGGGGCCAGCGCCCTGCTGCGCCATGCCCCGCGGCTGGCGGCCCTCGGCGGCGCCTTCGGCCCCCTGGCCCGGCGCCATCTGCGCGACCCCTTCCTGCTCCACTGGGTGGAGATGCTGAGTTTCCTGATCTCGGGTCTGCCCCTGGATCAGACCAGCGCCGCCGCTATGGCCACCCTGTTCGGCGAGTGGTTCGAGCCCGGCGCCTGCCTCGACTACCCCCTGGGCGGGTCCCCCGCCGTGGTGGCGGCCCTGGTGCGGGGTCTGGAGCGCCACGGCGGCCAGCTTCGCTGTCGCAGCGCCGTGGCCGAGATCCTGGTGGAGGACGGACGGGCCAGCGGCGTGCGCCTGGAGGATGGCCGGGTGCTGCGGGCGCGCCGCGGCGTGGTCAGCAACGCCAGCCCCTGGGACACCCTGGAGCTGATCGGCGCGCAGGCCCTGCCGCCCCGCTGGCGCCAGCAGCGGGCGGCCACCCCTGCCTGCGCCAGCTTCCTGCACTGGCACGTGGG
This sequence comes from Vulcanococcus limneticus LL, assembly GCF_002252705.1. Lineage (GTDB taxonomy): Bacteria > Cyanobacteriota > Cyanobacteriia > PCC-6307 > Cyanobiaceae > Vulcanococcus > Vulcanococcus limneticus. The sequence goes on along the minus strand of NZ_NQLA01000002.1, from coordinate 88,607 downwards.
CCTGCGCGGCGAGGGGCTGGAGCACCTGCCCATCCACCATGTCTGGGTAGGCGACTGGAAGCGCGGCATCAGCGCCGAGCGCAACATGGTGGTGCTGTCGATGCCTTCGCGGCTCGATCCCTCCCTGGCTCCCGCGGGGCACCAGGTGCTGCACGGCTACACCCCCGCCAATGAGCCCTGGGATCTGTGGCGCGACCTGGAGCCCGGCACGGTGGCCTACGAGGCCCTGAAGGCCGAGCGCTGCGGCATCTTCCGCCAAGTGATGGAGGAGCTGGTGCCGGATCTGGCCGATCGGGTGGTGGTCGAACTCCACGGCACCCCCAGAACCCACCAGCGCTATCTGCGGGTGCAGCGGGGCAGCTACGGCCCCGCCCTCGGCGCTGATCAGGGGCCGTTCCCCGGCGGCACCACCCCGATCGAGGGCCTGGTGCTGTGCGGTGCCGGCACCTTCCCTGGCATCGGCGTGCCGCCGGTGGCCGTGAGCGGCGCGGCGGCCGCCCACAGTTTCGTGCCGGCGGCAGCGCAGCGGGCCCTCCTGGAGGAGCTGGGGCTGGCGGCTGGCCCGCTCAGCCCGAACGCCTGAAGAACCGACGAATCTGCCCAGGCCAGTGGTGGGGCAGATCGTTGGACCGCGTCTGGAGGCTCACCATCGAGCGGGCCAGCGGCAGGCCACCCCGCCCCAGAACGGCCTTGACGTGCCAGACCACTGCGGCGCCGATCAGCAGCCAGGCCAGCAGGTGGATCACATACACCAGCTGGTTGAGATCGCCCTGCCGCAGCCAGTCTTCTTCCATCAGCTTGCCACTGCCCACGGCCAGGGCCAGGCCCAGCAGCGCGGCGGTGTTCTCCGGTTGGCGCAGGCGGGAGCGACCCAGAGTCAGGGCGTAGAGCCCGAACGCGATGGCCAGGGGCCAGAGCAGCACCCCGAGGCTGCCGTGGATGTCGATCCAGTTGCCGGCGGGCTGCCAGGGCAGACGGCCCCAGCGCCCATCGTGCAGGGAATACACGATCAGGCCGCTGAGCCAGGCCGCCGCCACCAGCAGGCCCACGGCGCCGTGCAGGATCCGCAGCAGGGAGGGTTGGTAAGGACGGGGCATGGCGATCCTTCTCAGCTGGTGGCTTGGTGGAGGGCGAACAGCCCGAAGGCGATGAACAGACCGCCGCTGAGGCGATAGAGCAGCTTCTCGCTGATGCGGGTTCCGATCCACTGGCCCGCGCCCACGGCGAGCGCGGTGACGATGGCATGGCCGGCGAGGGCGCCGGCCAGCAGGCCGGTGAACGTGAAGGCCGGGGCCGTGGCCAGGAAGATGGTGGTGAACTGGGTGCGATCCCCCAGCTCGGCGATGAACACCAGCATGAACGCCTCCCAGATCACGGCGTAGCTGGCGTTGATCGGGCCGCGGCTCTCGGCCTGGTTGATGACCTCCTCGGCCTCCTTCTCTTCCTCCTGGGCTTCGTCGTCGGCCAGGCCCTGGGCATCGACGATCAGCTTGATGCCAAAGCCCAGGAACAGCACGGCCGCCAGCCAGGGGACCACCGCCGCCGGCAGCAGTTCGCGGAGGCCGTAGCCCAGCCCCAGGGAGATCAGGGTGACCGCCGCCAGGGCCGCGAAAGCTCCGAGGAACACATCCCGACCCCGGTGGCGGGCCGCCAGGATCAGGGCCATGAAGAAGGTCTTGTCACCCAGCTCGGCCAGGGTGATCGCCGTGAGGCTGGAGCCGAAGGCCGCCAGGCCTGGATCGGCGGTCAGGGGAGTCGCCATGGATGAAGTTTGCGCCGCTGGTCATGAAAAAGTCATGAAGTTGGCGCGGGCGGTGGGCAGCTCCACGAGCAGCACACAGCGGCCCGGCTGGCTCTCCCCCAGCCGCAGTTCCCCGCCGTGGCGCTGGGCGATGGAGCGGGCGATCGCCAGCCCCAGCCCGCTGTGCCCGCCCTGATCGCTGCCCCGCCAGTACCGCTCAAACACCCGCTCCCGCTCTCCAGCCGCGATCCCCGGCCCCCCATCCACCACGGCGACCCGCAGGCGCTGGGGTGATGGGGTCACCTCCACGGACACGGTGCCGCCCTCGGGGCTGTGGCGGATGGCGTTGAGCAGCAGGTTGGTGAACAGCCGCTGCAGCTGCTCGGGGTGGCCGCTGATCGGCAGCTTGCTGCTGGCGGGGTCCGGACTGAGACGGAGTCGGATGCTGCGCTGCGCCGCCTGGGGCCCATAGCGATCGATCAGGTCCTCCAGCAGCTCCAGCAGATCGAAGTGCTGGGAGCCTTCTCCCTGCTCCTGTCGGGCGAGCAGCAGCAGGTCATCGAGTTGTTCGCCCATGGCGCGGCTGAGCCTGTCGAGTTCCTGCCAGGGGAAGGGCGGGCGCTGCCGCTCGGGCTCGGGCACGGCGGCCAGCAGGGTGCGCATGGCGGTGAGGGGATGGCGCAGCTCGTGGGAGGCATCGGCCGTGAACCGCTGCAGGGCCTCCAGCTGCTGTTGCAGGGGGGCAAAGGCGGAGCGGAGCATGCGCCGACCCACCAGCAGCGCCGCCAGCACGGTCACCACCCAGCCCAGCAAGACCCCCTTCTGCAGCCGTTGCAGATCGCGCCGGCTGGCCTGGTCGGAGCGGGCCACCCGCACGTAGCCGCTGAGGGACGCTGTGGCGGTTGGGCCGGCGGTGTTCCGCGTCACCACCGGTTGCCACAGGCTCAGCCCACCGGGCCAGCGCTGCCACTGGGCCTCCGAGCGCCACCTGTCCCCCGGCCGGCGCAGGGGCGGCAGGGCCAGGTGTCCCTGCTCGCCCTGCAGTCGCCCCGCCCGGTCGAACCACTGCAGCCGCTGCTGATCCAGCCCCGCAATGGCCAGGCTCGTGGGCGTGCTTCGAAACTTGAGCGGACTCTCCACCTCCTTGGCCTCGTGCAGCACCAGGGGCAGCTGGGCGGCAGCCCCCGCGGCGATCTGCCCCAGTTCCGTGCGCTGGTCGTCCTCCCGCTGCTGCACGATCCCCCAGTAGAGCGACCCGGAAAAGGCGGTCAGCAGCAGCAGCGCGAAGCCCCCTCCCTGGAGCAGCAGCCGCTGCTTGAGCCGCAGCGGATCAGGCGGCAGGGGTGAGGGCGAGCCGGTAGCCGAGGCCATAGACCGTTTCAATCAGCCCGGGGGCACAACCGGCTGCGGTGAGTTTGCAGCGAAGGCTGCGGATGTGGGCGCGCAGGCTGTCCTCCCCCACCTCGCGGCGGCCATCGCCGCTGCCGTGCAGCAGCTGGGCCTTGCTGCAGCTGGATCCCTGGGCCCGCAGCAGGAGTTCAAGCAGCAGCGCTTCCTTGCGGGTGAGCTCCAGCGGCTGGCCGGACACCTGCAGGGTGGTCTGCCCCGGCTGAAGCAGCAGCGGTCCCCAGCTCAGCTGGTTCTGCAGCGGCCGGTCAGCGCGGCGCAGCAGGGCCGCGAGGCGGGCGCGCAGGAGGTCGGGATCGAAGGGTTTGACGACGTAGTCATCGGCTCCACCCGCAAAGCCCTGCAATTTGTCGCCGCGACTGTCGCGTGCCGTGAGCATCAGCACCAGGGGCTGATGGTGCGCCCGTTGACGCAGCTGGCGGCAGACCGCATGGCCATCGGTGTCGGGCAGGCCGAGATCGAGCAGCACCAGATCGAAGACCTCCCGATCCAGCCAGGCCAGGGCCTCCCAGCCGCTCGCCGCCGCTTCGGTGCCATAGCCCCACTGGCCCAGCAGGCGTAGCAGCGCCGCCTGCAGGGTCGGGTCGTCCTCCACCACCAGGAGCTTCATCGCTGCTCGGCGCCCCAGCCCAGTCGCAACCCGCCGCTGTCTTCCTGGGTGCGGCGTCTCGCTTGGGCCGGCATCGCTCAGCACTGCGCTGGGCCGAGTCTGACGTCTCCATCGGCATGGGCCAGGGTGGGGGCGTGGGAGATGTAGTCGTGATGCTCGATCGCCCTGGGATCCGTAAGCGGCCTGCCGTCGCGTCGCCGGCCTGGGCCCGACAGCTGCCCATCGCCCTGCTGTCGTTCCTGCTGATTCCCCAGAGCCTGCGGGCCGCTCCCGCCTGCCGGGCCCTGCAGGAACAACGCGATCAGTTCGCCACCCGGGCGATGCAGGCCGAAATTGCCCTGGTGCAGACGATCCGTCGGCGCCTCTGCCCTCGCGAGGAGGCCCTGGCGGAGCAGGCCAACGCCATCGACAAGGCCCCCGCGGACAGCGCCCTGGTGGCTCCCCTCGATATCGGGGCTTACATCCGCTGCCGCGAGCAGGCGGAACGGCTGTTGGGGCGCACCCGGCCCGTTCTCTACAGGAACCAGCAGAAGTTTTTGTTCTACACAGCTGAGGGTGCGCGGCTGGCGCGTGCGGCCGATGATCTGGCGCCCCAGCTCAGCGCCGCCTGCACGTCACCGCAGGCCCAACCATCTCCCTGAACCACTGTCGTGTCGGTGATGTCCCATCCTCAGCACGACACCGGGGTCTATCCGATCTGTCCACGTGGGTGGCGGCGCCGTCATCATCGAGCAGGTCTTCGGACCAGTCGAAGCAGAGTCGATTGGAATCATGAACAGATCGCCAGTCGGCCAGGCGAGTCCAACAGTCAGGGCGATAGGCTTCCTCCGCCGTGGCTGGTCGGCGTACGAAATCGGCCTTGCCGATATGGCTGCCTAACGTGAACGGCTGCAGCCGCTGGATGCAGGCCTCAGGCCACTCCATGGTCGGCCTGTCTTGGGCGGGATCATCCCCATCGTCCATGCCACCCCCCCCCATTGAGCCGCAGCGCCATCAATAGGGGTGCCGGTCCTGTTTGTTGATCCAGGCCTGACAGGCCTGCAGAGCAAAGTCTCGCGCAAAGTCAGGACAACACTGAATCGCCTTGCGCTGTTCCCAAGGGAGCCGGACATCGACGTACTGGAATTCGTTATCGAATCACTGCTTGATGGTGTCTTCCAGTCGTGTGCCTAAGGGCACTCGATTGATGCGAGCCCAGTAGATGGCACTCATGCACATCGGACAGGAAGCGCCATTGACGTAGAGATCGCAGCCCTTCAGCATCTTTGCCCTCTCTGGAACGGGATCGGGAGAGCCTTCGGGGCGTGGGATCATTGTCAGATTGCCTGCGTAGACCTCCGAACCAAGAAGGGCCATCCTGTTGATCCCGAAGCAGGTATCAATGATGGCCGTCACTTCTGCGTGATAGATGGGTATTCCAGTGAGTAGAAAGCGATTCTAGCCCCGTCCGATGATCTTTCCATCCTTGACTATGACGGCGCCGAAGGGACCGCCCCACCCCTTGTCAATGGATTCAATGGCCAGGCGTGTGGCTTCGTGGAGAAACTGCTTCTTGTACTCGACGCTTTCAGTATCTGGGGACGTCATGGCTTGAAGAGTGCTGGGGCGGCATGACTGCCCCCGGGCTCGCCTATGCGCGTCCTGCAACGCTCTCGATCGGCTGGTTGTTGTGGCAAACCAGTCCAGAGGATTCCGTAAGGCCGCTCCGATAGGGATCCGGGGGCGGCTGCGTGGGTCGGGCTCAGCTGATACAGACCAACCCCCGGGGACTCCCCGGGGGTTGGTGGTGTCGCGGCATCGACGGTTGGGTAGAAGCTGCTGGTACAGGCGCCTGGGGCCAGGCAATCCAGGGGTGGGGCCGAGCGCACTCCAGGGGCACCTCAGGCGATGCAGGTGGAGAGTCAATCGTCAGGCGGACAGCCGTCAGGCGGACAGGTCGAGGAGGATCCTCTTGCCCAGCGGAACGATGGGCCCACGGTTGGGTGGAGACTGTTGGAGCAGGGGCCGGCAGTCAGCGTGCTTCCGGTGCCTGGCGGGGTGGCGTGTCGTCCATCGTGGGCGCCTCCTGGGTTGATGGGTTCAGCATCAGGCCTCTGGCGGGTCTGGGCAATCGGTCGTTCCACGCATTGCCCCGGCCCCCGACCCGGAGCAGGCTGGGTGGTTTGGGGCTCCCGCCCTCCCCCGGCGCTGCGGGCCCCATAGGCTCAGGGCCGCTGCGTCTTCCCCGTGCCCGACGATTCCTTTCAGTACGAGCCGCTGGAGCGCTTTGGCGAGGGTCTCACCACCCGCAGGCCCTGGAATACCGCCGCGCTGGCCGGGGTTGAGCGGCTGAATGGCCGCGTCGCCATGCTCGGCTTTGCCGCAGCCCTGGTCGGGGAATGGTTCAGCGGCCATGGGCCGGCCGGTCAGCTGCTGGCGCTGCTGCGGTGGTATCTGCGCTGATGGTGCGTGGCGGGTTGCGCCTCAGCTGCTCTGCCGTACGCGCTTCACCGCCAGGCCGGCTTCCGTCGCCGTCACCGCCGCCAGCACCAGCAGCCCGATCAGGCCCACCAGCTGGTTCTGGGCCTCCGCACGGGCATCGGCGTTCTGAGCGAGAACCGCGCCGACGACAAACCAGGATGTGGCCAGGGCCGAGGTGATCCAGTAGGCCTTCCAGCGCCGCTGGTAGAGGTAGCCGGCCCCCAGGCCGGGAACCACATTCAGCACCGCCGCCACCCAGCCGGCGGAGGCGGCCAGGATCTGCTCACGGCTGGGGGACATGGGGGCGCTTCACGGGGGTTCACTCTGGCGGATGATCCTCTCCATGAGCGCCCACTCGTCCTCCATCGCCGTCCTCGGCTACCTGGCCGCCAGCCTCACCACGGTGAGCTTCATCCCCCAGGTGGTGAAGACCCTGCGCACTGGCGACACCAGCGGCATCTCGCTGCGCATGTATGCCCTGTTCACCAGCGGCATCGCCCTCTGGGGGCTCTACGGCCTGCTCACCGGTGATGGCCCCCTGATCGTCGCCAATGCGATCACCCTGGTCAGCGCGGGGCTGATCCTGGATCGCAAGTGGCGGGCTTACTGCGCTGATCGTCACCGCGGAATCACGCCCCGAGCCTGAACTGGGAGGCTGGCCCTGGGAACCGGACCTGGGATGAACCCCGCCCTTGCGTCAGCCAGGCTGGGGGCTCTGCCTGGAGGCTGCCGTGACCAGCGCTGCGGATACCGAGCCAGGGGCGGTGATGCGCTTCTGGTTTGAGGAGACCAGCCCGCGCCAGTGGTTTGGCAAGGACCCCGCCTTTGACCAGCGGGTGCGCGAGCGGTTCAGCGACCTGACCCGTGCGGCGATCGCCGCAGAGCTGCCCGCCTGGCATGGGAGCGCGTCGAGTGCCTTGGCTCTGGTGCTGCTGCTGGATCAGTTTCCCCGCCAGATCTGGCGTGACACCGCCCTGGCCTATGCCGGGGACGGCCCGGCGCTGGCCCTGAGTCTGCGGGCGGTTCGCCAGGGCTGGCTGGAGTCGGACCCCGATCCGGCGCACCGTCAGTTCTGGCTGATGCCCCAGATGCACGCGGAAGACCTCGCGATTCAGGACGCGGCGCTGCCGCTGTTTGAGGCCTTCACCGATCCACGCATTACCGAGTTCGCCCGGCGCCATCGCGATGTGATCGCCCGCTTTGGCCGCTTCCCCCACCGCAATGCCGCCCTGGGCCGTTGCAGCAGCGCCACGGAACTGACCTTCCTGCAGACACCCGGCTCGGGCTTCTGATCGGAGGGCATCCCATTGCAGCAGGCCGATTGCCGCGCAGCTGCTGCGCGGTCATGGGAGCTGAAGTCGATGGCGGCCGCATCGGTCCTAGCGTCAATCTCCGGCGACAGTGGTCTCTTCAAACGTCCGGCCCCAGAGCCTGGCCGCAACGCCCCCCACCCCGATGCTCCAGGCTGATCCAGCCACCCTGATCCCCCAGGACCCTGGCCGGCAACGCCAGGCCCTGCTCGACCTGCTGCGCCTGGAGCCTCGCGGTGCAGCCCAGCGGGAGGAGCAGCGGCTCGTCGCCCTGATCGTCGCCCTGGAGCGGTCCATGCCGGCCGATCTCGCGGCAGCGGGGAGCCTGGATCTGCTGGAGGGGGTCTGGGAGCTGCGTTGGAGCAGCGGTCGCCAGCCCTACCTGGCGGTGGGCCCCTGGCTGGAGAACCTGCAGTTGCTGGCGCCGTCCCAGGGACGGGGCATGAACCTGTTGCGCTTGCCCGGGCCCCTGGGACCCCTGGCCGGCATTGCCGTGGAGGCCTCCATCGGGGTGGAGAGCAGCGGACCAGCCCCTCGGCAGCGGGTGCAGGTGCGCTTTCGGCGTGGCGGCTGGCTGGGCCCAGCGCTGGGCACGGGGCGGCTGCAGCTGCTGCGCAAGGTGCGGCAGTCCTTTCCCGCCTGGCTGGACATCACCGTCCTCGATGCCGAGCTGCGGATCTGCCGCGGCAATGCCGGCACCCTGTTCGCCCTGCTCCGCCGTCCCGACCTCTCCCTGCAGGCCCTGCTGCTGCCAGCGGAGCAGGCGCTGGACCCCAGGCCGGCCAGCGACCAGCTCAACGGCACGGACTGACAACCGCACGGACTGAGACGGCCGATTGCGGAGCGCATCCAGGCGCTGGACGTGACCATGCTGGGACGACCCCTGCGGCCACCGCGCCGATGGCCTTGCCTGCGTTCACACCTGAGCCCGATCGTCCAGTCCCGGCCCCAGCCACTGCCGTACCGGATGGGCCGGAGCTGCTGCAACTGGAGCAGCGTGCCCGGCGCCTGGGCAGCGGGCTCACGATCCAGGAGCTGCAGGGGGAGTGGCGCCTGGAGCAGGTCTGGCCCAAGGGCAGTCCCCAGCCCCAGCGCTTCAGCGGTGTGCTTCTGCGCGGCCTGGGGGCGCAGCTGGCGATCCGGCCTGGCGCGGGCGATGGGGCTGGCCCGCTACGGATCGAGAACAGCGTGCGCCTGGGCGCCCTGGAGTTGCGCTTCACGGGTGCCGGTCGGCTGCGGGGAGCAAGGCCGCTGCTGGAGTTCTGGTTTGAGCAGCTGGAGCTGCGACTCGGATCGACCCTGCTGCTGGCGCGGCGGCTGGGGCCTGTGGAGCCCCGCCGGCTGCCGTTTTTTGCCCTGATCGGCGCCTCCCGCCCCGCTGCGGCGCCTGGCCTTGACCCCGATCCAGGGCCTGCCGCCGCCTGGTTGGCGGCCCGGGGGCGGGGTGGTGGTCTGGCCCTCTGGCGTCTGGCCCGGCCATGATCCTCGGCGGCGGCAACCAGCTGGGTGCTGGCGCCGCCGCTGGCCGCTGGGCTCCGGACTGTCGCTCACGGACTGTCGCCCACGGCCTGGTGATCAGGGCCTGGCGATTACGGCGAAGAACGGATCGCCCTGGCCGCCGATCCAGCCCAGGGGTCCCTCGGCCCGGGTGCCTTCGGCGATCAGGGGCTCCACGCGCCAGCCCTGGCCGAGCAGCACCCGTGCCACGTAGGCCAGATGGTCGCGGTCGGACCCCTCCAGCCAGATGCGCGGGGCCTTGGTGGAAAACATGCGGTTGCTGAAGGCCACGATCAGCTGGCCCTCGGGGCGCAGCACCCGGCGCAGCTCCGCCGCCACGGCCTCGGGCTGCTGCAGGTACTGCCAGCCGGCCACGATCAGGGCGGCGTCCACGCTGCGATCCGCCAGGGGCAGCTGGGGGTCGCGGTTGAGGTTCTGGACCCAGTGGCGATTCAGGCGCGGATTGGCGGCCAGCTCCTCGGCGTTGAGCCCATGGCCGATCACCTCGCCGTAGACCACGTCGCCTGGCAGGTGGCTCACCCAGCTGCTCATCAGATCCAGCAGCACGGCTCCCGGCTTCAGCCGCTCGCGGTAGAGCCGGGTGAGACGGCTGCGGAAGGCGCCGTCCAGGTGGTGCACGAAGCGGGGCTGGGCGTAGAAGAGGGCGTCGTCGCTCTCGTCGCGCTTGCGGCGCTGCTCCTCGCTCAGCAGGCGCAGGGTGGAGGGCGACTGGGCCATGGCTGTCACTGGTGCGGCGGTGCGCCCATGCTGGAGGGCCGCTGCGGCCACCGCGCCGATGCCCGTGTCTCCCCCATCGGCCGGCCCGGCCTTGGCCCCCGCTCCCGGGCCGCTGCGCCTCGCGCAACCGGTGCGCCTGGGTGTGCTGGTGGTCGCCTGCCGCTCCGAAGGCCAGGCCGCTGGCACTCCGCTGGCGGAGCCTGCTGTCGCCTGGCTGGCCGCCCGCGGCCGTGGGGGTGGTCTGGCCCTCTGGCGCCTGGCGTCGTGACGCCCAGCTCCGCCCAGCCGGCGGCGAACTGGTTCCTGGCGCTGCCCCTGCCGCCGGGCTGCGGCTGGGAGCGCTCGGCCCTTGGCGCTCCGCCGGAGCTGCGCCGCTTCGATCCGCTCGATCTGCATCTCACGGTGGCCTTCCTCGGACCCTGCGGCGAGGCGGCGGCCCTGGCGGCCTGGGAGGCCGTGGCACCGCTGCGGCATGGGGAGATCACCGCCACGGCTGGCGCCTGGCGCGCCATGGGGCCGGCGGCTGCCCCCTCCGCCTATGCCCTGGGCCTGGACCTGGGTGCTGCCGAGCTGGCGGTGATGCTGGCCTGTTGGGGCCCGCTGGCCCTGGCGGCGGCGGGTCGGCCTGCCGAACGGCGCGCGCCCCTGCCCCACGTGACCCTGATGCGCCCCCGCCGCCGCGATGGCCAGCGGCTGCGGCAGCCGCTGGCCCGCTGGATGGCGGCCGCGCCCCTGCCCAGCGGGCCCGTCAGCTTCAGCGAGATTGCCCTCTACACCTGGACGCTGGATCGCCGCGAGCGCCTGTTCCGGATCCAGGCCCGCCGTCCCCTGGCGGGCTGAGGGGGGCCAGGATGCCCATTCACACTGGGCGTCGTTCTGCATGGCCTGTCCGAACTGCGGTAGCTGGTCGGTGAAGGCCGACCGCAGCCTGGGCGGGCGCATGGTGTGCGGGCGCTGTGGGTTGCCCCTGGGCACCCGGCCGCCGGGGAACTCGCGCCTGCGGGGTGGGCGCCGCCCCCTGGGGCTGTCGAGGCTGGGTGCCTGGCGTCCGGGTCGGCCCCTGGGCTGGCTGCTGGTGCTGTTGGGCTTCGGGGCGGCATTGGCGGCGCTGGAGCCGGTGGTTCAGCGCCAGGCGCCGGTTCCAGCGGGGCCCCCTGGGGGTTGGTCCCAGCCCCCTGCCGGGCTGCCCAGGATCTGAGGCGGGCCAGGCTCGGCCCAGTCAGCCGGCCACCCTCGGTTGTTCAGGCTGGATCCCCTTCGCTCCCCGCCATGGCCCCGTCTTTTCCCGCATCCCCGGCCCGGGAGCCATGGCCTGCCCGGCCGCTCACGCCCCCGGTGGCCCTCACGATCGGCGGCAGCGATTCGGGTGGAGGCGCCGGCATCCAGGCCGACCTCAAGACCTTCGCAGCCCTGCAGGTGCACGGCTGCTCGGCGATCACCTGCGTCACGGCCCAGAACACCCGCGGTGTGGAGCGGGTCGATGCCCTGCCGCCCGAGGCCGTGGCCGCCCAGGTGGCGGCGGTGCTGGACGATCTGCCGGTGGCGGCCCTCAAGAGCGGCATGCTGCTCAACCGGTCGCTGATCGTCGCCACCGCCGGCGCCCTGGCCCAGCTGCCGGCCGCCGTGCCCCGGCTGATCGATCCGGTGATGGTGTCGCGGGCCGGGGCGGTGCTGCTCGAGCCTGAGGCGGTGGCGGCCTACGTCGAGCTGCTGCTGCCCGCCGCCGACCTGCTCACCCCCAACATCCACGAGGCCCGCCTGCTCTCCGGCCTGGCGGTGGCGGATGCGACTGGCATGGAGGCGGCGGTTCTGGCCCTGGCGGCCCTGGGGCCCCGGGCGGTGCTGCTCAAGGGTGGCGGCCTGCCGGGGTTCCAGGGCGTCGACCTGCTCTGGGACGGCACGGAGCTGCACTGGCTCCGGGGTGCCTGGGTCGACACGCCCCACAGCCACGGCAGTGGCTGCACCCTGGGGGCGGCGATCACGGCGGAGCTGGCCAGGGGCAAGGGCCTGCTGGAGGCCGTCGGAGCCGCCAAGACCTACGTGGAGCGAAGCCTGCGCCATGCGCTGGCGATCGGCGGAGGCCAGGGGCCCCTGTGCCATTGGAGTCAGCAGCTGGAGCCGGACGATCCGCCCGGCTGAGGCGGCCCGTGGCCTGGCTCAGTTGTATTCCCCGGGGATGTCGTTCTTGGTCACGGTCACCCGGCCGATGCGCTGGCCGGAGGCCCGCAGCAGTTCGTCTCCGGAGAATTCAAAGCCCATCGCCAGCGCCAGCTGGGCCACGTCGTCGGCGGTGGCGGCCGCCTGCACCGTGAGGCGCAGGGCCGGGTCATCCTGCACCCGGGCCAGGAAGGCGTGGAGTTGTTCGCGGGACATGGGCTGAAGCGGCGAACCACGGGGACGTGGCGCCAGTCTCCCAGGCCCCTGCTGCCGCGGCCCCGTCGTTCGCCGCCCGTCCCGCGCTCCTGCGGCGTCAGAGCCAGTGCTGGGGGTAGGCCGTCGGCCAGGGTCCCTGGCGACTGAACAGGGAGGCCATCGCCACGAGCAGCAGCGAGCCCGTCAGGATCGGCGTCAGTACAAAGGACGGATTGGCGCCCAGCAGCACCCCGAGCAGGGCCACGGCTCCGGAGGGTGGATGCAGGCAGCGCAGCCGCTGGCCCAGGCCGATCGTGACCCCGACCGCCAGGCCCATCGCCCAGGGCGTTTTCCCCAGGGCGGCGACACAGGCCACGCTCACCAACGCCGCCAGGGTGTTGCCCGCCACGATGTTGCGGGGCTGGGCCAGGGGGCTGGTGGGGTGCCCGAACAGCAGCACGGCCGAGGCCCCGAACGGCGCCGTCACCAGGGGGTAGTGGCTCCAGCCGCTGATCAGCGCCATGCTGGCGATGGCCACGAGTGCGCTGGCCCAGGAGGCCAGGGTCTGCGCGGGGTGGAACCGGGGCTGGTAGGCGCGGCCCCGGGCCCGCTCCCGCTGGATGCGCCGCCGCAGACGGGAGACGAAGCGTCGGCAGCGCCGGGGCCAGGCCATGGCAAAACTGTATCAATTCGAACAGTGCGCTGCCGCGCTGCCGCCGAAATCAACCCTTGGATCCCGCCCCAGGAGCCGTCGTCAGGTTCTGGAGCTGCCGACAGCCCCAGATCCCCGGTCAAGCCCGGCGCCGCGGTGTCGCAAGATTCCGCAAGATCCCTTCAGAACTCGTTACACTCCTGCAGTCCACCAGCTTTCGCCACCCATGGCTTCCTCCGATTCCCGCTTTGGTTTCGTGGCCTTCGCCGAGACCTGGAATGGCCGTCTGGCCATGCTCGGCTTCGTGATCGGTCTCGCCACCGAGCTGCTCACCGGCCAGGGCATCCTCTCCCAGGTCGGCCTCGGCTGAGTCCGCGCCCCCTGGGGTCGCGTTCCCGCCTGAAACCGCTCGCCGCCCCCGCCTGGCCCCAGCTGCCGGCAGGGGCGGCTTTGCTGTACGACGTCCTGTCCCGCACCCCATGATTCCGCTGCGCCGCCTCCTGTTGTCGCTGGCCCTGGCCTGGCTCGTGCTCGTCTCCGCGCCGGTTCCCGCCCGGGCTTCTCTGCTGCATCTGGAGGGGCCCGTTCCCGAGGATCTGGGCGTTCGCGAGGGAGCCCTCGCCCCCTGCGCCACCCCGGCCCACTGCGCCCGCGCCAACTGGCCCAGTGCCGATCCCGCCGCTGCCCTGGACCAGCTTGCCCAGGCCGCCGCGTCCCTGGAGGGCACCCGCATCGTCGAGCGCACGCCCACCTATCTCCATGCCACCGCCACCAGCCGCCTGTTCGGCTTTGTGGATGACCTGGAGCTCTATGCCGATGCCGGTGACCAGCAGATCCAGGCCCGTTCGGTGTCTCGGCTCGGCGATTCCGATCTGGGGGTGAACGCCCGCCGGCTGGAGATGCTGCAGGCCGCCCTCAGGGATTGAGCTCTTCCCCGATCCACCCCTCTGCAGCCCGCCAGCGCCGGCGCCGGTGGGGGGATCCGCTCAGCTCCAGCAACTCCACCTGGCTCAGATCGATCCGCAACAGCTCGAAGTGCTTGGGCATCGGCGTGTCGTCGGCGAGTTCCAACGGGAAGGCCGTCTCGGGCTGCAGCGACGTCCCCGGCGCCGGCCAGCCCCACAGGGCCCGGCCGCTGGGCGTCAGTTGCTGCCAGTGCCGCCGGCGGGCGGCCTCCAGGGCCTTGGCTTCCAGCTCCAGGCGCCGGCCCCGCAGCCGGAACTGACTGCGGGCCTTCGGCAGCAACCAGCACAGCTCGACGCGAGGGTCCGCCTGTAGCTGCGATGCCTTGCTGCTGCGGCCATCGGTGAGCAGATCCAGCTGGGCAGGACCGGCCCAGCCCCGGAACACCAGCGTGCGCAGCCGAGGGCTGCCATCGGTGGCCACCGTGGCCAGCTGCAGCCAGCGGGCCTGGGGTGCCCGGCCCTCCCGCTGGCGGGCGGCCTTCAGCAGAGGCCGCCACGGGGGCAGATCCTGGGACACCTCCGGCTGGCTCATGGCTCCCGCTCGCAGGCGTAGCTGACGATGGCGCCACGGCGCTGCTTGAACTGCGGGTGATCCGGATCGGCCGGGCTCCACCACCAGCGTCCATCCGTGTAGCTCGGCGGGCCGGCGTTGTTGGTGCGCGGCAGCGCCAGGGTCTGGTCGCGCCATTGCAGCACCACCACGGCCCCCGGCACGGTGCCGGCGCTGGTGTTCGGGATGTCTGCAGCATCCACCGCGCCGTTGTCGTACAGGGCCACCAGCGGCTCACCGTCACAGCGGTACGGCGCGCCCTCGAGCGCGGGCAGCGCCAGGGGCATCGCCGCCTGGGCGGCCAGGGGCGCCAGCCCCAGCAGCAGGGCGGTGATCAGGCTCAGCAGGGCTGCCATGGGGTTCACAGACAAAAACCCGCCGGCAGGCCCTGGACGGGCTGCCGGCGGACCGGGGGTACGAAAGCGGAGGCTCTGGCCACCGATTCCGGCAGCTGATCAGGCAACAGCCGCGGCGGCGCGATCGAAGTAGGTGCCCACTTCGCTCAGCAAGGCCGAGCAGTCGCCGGGGGTGATGCCGTTGCGGTCGCCGGCGATGGCCAGGGCACTCTCCTTCATCTTGCGGATGCCTTCGGCCACGGAGGCGCCGGGCACGCCCAGGGCCAGGTAGGTCTCGCGCAGGCCGTTGAGGCAGCGGTCCTCAAGCACGGAGGCATCGCCCACGAAGATCGCGTAGGTGATGTAGCGCAGCACGATCTCCATGTCGCGCAGACAGGCGGCCATGCGGCGATGGGTGTAGGCGTTGCCGCCGGGGGCGATCAGGGCGGGCTGCTGGTCGAACAGGTCGCGCGCGGCGCCGGTGACGATCTTCGAGGCATTGGAGGTGATGCGGTTCACCGTGTCCAGCCGCTTGTTGCCGTCGGCCACCAGGGCCGCCAGGGCGTCGAGCTGGCCGCCGTTGAGGTACGCGCCGCGGGCATCGGCCTGGGCCACGACCTTGGTGAAGGCGTCAAACATTGAGAAGTGTGAGGGCGTCCTCAGAAATCTAGGGGCCTGCCCTGGGCTGGCGCGAGCGGCGCCGCCGGCTCTGCGGCGCTGAGGGTCTCAAGAAGCAGGGCCGCGGTGGCTGCGCCATCGCTCTCGCCGGCGGCCGTGGTCGGCACGCGCAGGGTCCAGCCCCGCTCGTCCCCCTCCAGGGGCTCCCAGTTCCGCAGCTGCTGCTCCAGCACCGCCAGGTCCGCATCGGAGGGATCGAGCCCCCGCCGCCGCCGCGCCTGGATCCGGGAGCGCGCCAGCTCGGGCGGCGTCTGCAGCTCCAGGATCAGCAGCGGCACCCCCAGCTCGTGCGCCAGCTCCTCCAAGGGCCTGCGGGCCCGGCGCAGGCCGAAGGTGGCGTCCACCACCGTGAGGCAGCCCGCCGTCAGCAGCTGGCGGGCCAGGGCAGGGAGCCACTGGGCGAACAGCTCCTCACTCACGGCCGGGGCGTAGGGGTCCCCCTGGCGTTCGCGCACCGCCGGGATGCCCCACAGGCCGAAGGGTCGCTTCCGCTCCACATCCGAGCGCAGCCGGATCGCCCCCAGCCGCTCCACCAGCTCCTGGCTCAGCCACGATTTGCCCGACCCCGAGGGCCCGTGGGTGAGCACCAGCGCCACCGGGCCGGTGCGGGTGCTCGCCAGGGCCAGCTCCAGGTAGGCCTTGAGGTCGCTCCGCTGGGCCATCCGTTCGCTCGCGTCCAGCCCCGGCTGGTCGCCGCGCAGGGCCGCCACCTTGGCGCGCACGGTGGCCCGGTACACCGTGTACCAGCGCCACAGCTCCAGGCCCTGGCGATCGCCCGTGAGCTCCAGCAGGCGATCCCGCAGGCGGTGGGCCAGATCCGGTCGGCCCCGCTCGGCCAGGTCCATGGCCAGGAAGGCCAGTTCGCTGATCGTGTCGATCCAGCGCAGCTGGGGGCTGAACTCCAGACAGTCGAAGGCGGCGATGCGGCCGCCATCCAGCAGCAGGTTGCCCAGGTGCAGATCGCCGTGGCCCTCGCGGATCCAGCCCTGCCGCAGGCGCTGCGCCAGCAGCGGGGTCAAGCGCTCGAACTCCGCCTCCACCCAGGGCGCCAGCTGTGCCAGGGCCGGCTGGGCCGTGGGCACGGCCGCCAGGGCCCGCAGGTTGGCGTCCACGGGGGCCCGCACCGCCTCGGGCGTGCCGAAGCTGCTGCCCGGTTGGGCCACGGCGGCGCTGGCCTGGAAGCGGGCCAGGTCCTCGGCGAAGGCGTCGAACGCGGCGGCCCCCACGGCTCCCCGGGCCAGGGCGGCGGGCAGCAGGTCGGATTGGGGGAACTGGCGCATACGCACCGCGTGCTCGATCACCGGCCCATCGCCCTGGAAGCTGGCCCGCTCGGCGGGGCCGTGCACGGGCTCCAGGCCCAGGTAGAGCTCCGGCGAGAGGCGCCGGTTCAGGCGCAGCTCCTCGCGGCAGCAGTGCAGCCGCTGCTCGGAGCTGGAGAAGTCGAGGAAGCCGAAGTTCACCGGCTTCTTGAGCTTGTAGGCATAGGGACCGGTGAGGATCACCCAGGAGGCGTGGGTCTCCAGCAGCTCCAGTGCTTCCACGGGATGGCCGTAGGCCTCGGGCCGCAGCAGGGCCGCAATCATCGGGTCCATGGCGGGCGCTCCAGGCGGGAACGGCTGGCACCCCCACTGTGGGGCGGCCGTTAGGAGGCGGCCCGGGCCAGCAGCGCCCGCTGGGAGGGAATCCGCAGCTTGGAGGCCAGGCCCAGCCCCTGCAGCAGCCGGATGAAGCGGTAGGTGGGATCCGGCAGCAGCCGCAGGCTTCCGCCTTCCACGGTGATGCCCTGGCGCACCGAGCCCTGGAAGGCGTGGTGCAGGTTGTGCCAGCCCTCGCCCAGGGTGATCAGGGCCACCCAGCCGTTGTTGCGGCTGGCATCGCCCGTGGCGAAGGGCTGATCCCCCAGCAGGTGGGCCACCGAGTTCACGCTCGCCACCCCGTGGAACAGCAGCGTGGTGCTCAGGCAGAAGGCCCCCAGCCAGGCCAGCCCACCCAGCTGCCAGGAGAGGGCCGCCAGCGCCAGCACCGGCAGGAAGTGCAGGCGGTCGATGGCGCGCAGCACCGGATCGGCCTCCACATCGGCCGGCAGGCTTTCGGGATAGAAGCTGGGCGCCAGCAGCCAGCCGGCCTGGGAGCGCCAGAAGCCGCGCCAGCCCCCCACCGGCGCCAGGGGTGTGTGGGGATCCCGCTCGGTCTCCACGTGGCGGTGGTGCTGCTGGTGGTGTGCCTTCCACCAGCTCGGGCCCATCTGGCCGGCCGAGGCCCCCACCAGTGAGCCAATCCACCACACCAGCCGCGGTGCCTGGTAGCTGCCGTGGGTGATCAGGCGGTGGTAGATGGCCGTGGTGGCCAGCATGCGCACCAGGTAGAGGCCCAGGGCCCAGAGGGCGGCGCCGAGCGGCAGGCCGGTGCGCAGCAGCAGCAGGCAGCCCAGGTGACTGAGGATGATCAGAACGGGCCCGAGGGCGTAGAGACAGCGGCGAAGGACGGGCAGAATCTGCTCCATTTCGAACTATGAAGCTAATCGGGCGCGGCTCGAGCGCCGGCCGGTTAGCCGTCCGATCAGTCTCCTGATTGAAGGCCCGCTCACGGGTTGAGCCGCAGCTGGCCGGCGTAGGCGCCCCGGGCCGTCACGCAGGCGGCGCCGCAATGGCAGCCGAGACTGAGGCTGTCCACCAGGTTCCAGCCGGCGGAGAGCCCGGCGGTCACGCCAGCCGCGAAGGAGTCGCCGGCGCCGTAGGCATCCAGGGCTGGCGCGGTCAGCGCCGGGGCCAGGAAGGGCCCGCCCGGCTCCACCAGCCCGCCGGCGGCGCCCGCGGTGGCGATGCGCAGGGCTGGCGCCACCGTCAGGTCGCCCGGCGCCACCCGCTCCGCAGGATCGAGGTCGCTGCCGATCAGGGCATCCAGCCGCACGCCGGAGTCGCGCAGTAGCGACAGGCGCACCCGCGGTGTGGCCGCCAGCCGCCGCGTCCGCCGGGCCAGGCGCAGGCCCTCGGCATCACTCGCGGTCACGAAGACCCCATCGCAGTCCGCCAGCCGCTGCCAGGGCAGCGGATCAGCCGCCGCCGGCGCCAGCCGCTCGCCGATCACCGTGATCGTGCGCTCCCCGGCCGCGTCCACGAAGCTCACGCCCCGCCGTGTGGGGGCCTCGCGCCAGGCCACATGCAGCTCCAGCCCCAGCGCCTCCAGTTCGGCGGCGGCCCGCTCGCCAAGGGCGTCGCGGCCCAGGGCGGTGAAGAAGGGCACCCGCTGGCCGGTGAGCTTGGCCATCTGGGCCGCCACCACGGCCCCGCCGCCGGCCGCCTGCTCCAGAAACCAGCTGGCCCGCTGGATCTCGCCCGCCGCTGGCAGCGCGGGAACCCCCACGAAGCTCACCACCTCCACGTGTCCCACCACCGCCAGCCGCAGGGGCGGCAGGGCCGGCAGCTCCGCCAGGGACCGGCAGGGCAGCGGCTCGGGATCCCTGCGCTGGCCATCGCTGCGCGCGGGAGTGGCTTGGTCAGGGTTCGGCGGCATCGGCGTGGGTGTGCTCAGGCCTGGTGAATCACCCGCTGGGGGTAGGGCATTTCGATGTCCTGCTCGGCGAAGGCGTGCCACACCGCGGCATGCACGTCACTGCAGATCGAGACGTTGTCCATCGGGTTGGCGATCCAGAAGCGCAGGGCGTACTCCACTGCCGAATCGCCATAGCTCAGCAGCAGCGCCTTCGGGGCCGGTTCGGCCAGCACCCGCGGCGTGGCCAGCGCCGTGGCCTCCAAGAGCGCCATCACCTGCTTGGGGTCGTGGCGGTACGAGGCCCCCACTGTGACCTGGCTGCGCCGCAGCCTGTCGCTACCGGTGTAGGTGGTGGTGGTGGCGGTGAAGAAGGTCTGGTTGGGGATCACCAGCTCGGCGTTGTCGCGGTCGCGCCAGAGCACGGCGGCCCGCAGCCCCAGGCTGCGCACTTCACAGGGATCGCCGTCGATGAACAGCACCTCCCCCGGTCGCACCGAGCCCTCGAACAGCAGCCACAGGCCGCTGATGAAGTTGGAGAACACCTCCTTGATGCCGAAGCCCAGGCCCACCGACAGGCCGCCGGCCACCGCCAGGATCGCCGTGGTGTTGAAGCCGATGTGATCGAGGGCCCAGAGGATGCCCAGGCCGATCACCACGTAGCGGAGCATCAGCTGCAGGGCGCGGCGGCTGCCGTCGCTCAGGCCCACGCCCTGCTGCACCAGCCAGGCCGCCCCCGCCGCCGGTGGCCCCGATCCCATCACCAGCACGTAGACGATCAGCAGGGCACCGCCCAGGTCGCCCAGGTTCACCTCGGCCCCGAACCAGCGCCCCACGGGGATCACCCCCAGGTCGGCGAGGTTGTCGATCTGTTCGATCAGGGCCAGCACCGCCACCAGCAGGAAACCCGGGCGGATCAGACGGCTCTCCAGCAGCCCCAGCGCCCGCGGTTCGATCACCCGCCCCAGCAGCCGGTGCAGCAGCCCCAGGGCCTGCCAGCCGGCCACCAGCTCCGCCAGGAACAGCGCCAGCCCCACCGGCTGGCGCGCCAGGGCCAGGGCGCCGATGCCCAGCCCGATCGCCGCCAGGGGCAGCAGGGCGGCCCAGCGGCTCCTCGGCCGGCGCAGCCGGGTGCCCACCAGCAACGGCAGGAGCACCACCAGCAGCTGCAGCAGCACCGGCCCCCGCTGCAGGTAGCCGAACCAGCCCAGGATCCGTTGCAGCAGCTCGATCATGGCGTCGGCCTCAGCAGGGCGATCAGCGCGTCGCTGGCCTGCTCGGGGGTGACCTCGCCGAACACCAGCCGCACCAGTTCCCGCTGCAGCTGCGGAAAGCGGGGATCACTGGCCGCCAGCTCGCGGGCGATCCGGTTGCTCGACTCCCCCTGGCGCAGGGCCGCCACCAGGGCACCGAGCACCGCCGAGCTGGCCACCGGTGCCGGCACGTAGCGGTTCACGGGCAACAGCTCCTGGGTGGAGACCGTGAGGTTGCGCTGGATCAGGGGGTTGATGCTGAAGCGGGCCAGGGCCTCGGCGAGGCGGCGCTGCCCGGGGCTGGAATCCACCCCGAAGGCCAGCATCCGCAGGCGGTTGATCGGCGTCGCTGGGCCGCCGGGACCGCCGGGCAGGGACGCCACCCCCAGCTGGTCGCCCAGGCTGTGGCGCAGCCGCGACAGGCTGGCGCTGCGGCAGGGGATCCAGTCGAGGCGCTCGGCGACCATGCCCCGGATCAGGGTCTCATCGTCGGGGAAGAAGTTGACCCGTTCCAGCAGGTTGGCCGCCTGCAGCCAGCGCAGCCAGCCGAGGATGGCGCGGCGATCGTCGCTGCGGAGCGGCTGGCCCTCGGCGGCCCGCGCCAGGGACTGGGCGGCGCCGAGGCTGCCGGCGGTCCAGAACAGCTCGCCGGGGGTCAGGGCCAGGCCCACTTCCACGTCCTGGGTGCTGGCCTGCAGCAGTCCGGCCAGATCGCTGGGGCTGGTGCGTAGGCGGCGGCGGTTGAAGCAGGCCAGCTGGGGCTGCAGGAACACCGGCATGGCCACCAGGGACCCATCCGGCCGCTGGGCCCGCCGCAGCACCGCCGGGAACAGCTGGGCCGTCACCGGGCTCGGGAAGCGCATGGGCTGCACCAGGCCAAGGCTCTCCAGGTTGATGGCCGTGCTGCCATTCACCAGCAGCAGATCGGGCCCGAATCCGGCGGCGTGGCGCGCGCCCAGTTCCCGATCCAGCTGGTCCTCCCGGTACACGGCCACCGTGACCGTGACGCCCGGATGGAGCTGGCGGAACGCCTGCACCAGCGCCGTGCTCTGGCGCTTCTGCTCCTGGAGCATCGCGCTGGTCACGCCCTGGGCGGTGTCGACGCCGATCGCCAGAAACAGCGTGCCGCGCAGCTCGCCCTGCGGCGCTGTGGCGCCCGCCGGATCGGCGGCCGGGGACAGGGCGGTGTGCGGTTGGATTTGGTGCCCGGTGGGCTGTCCATGGGGGCCACCAGGAGCCCTGCAGCGCGCCAGCCCCGCGGCCAGCAGGCCCACCAGGACCACGGCGCCGGCCAGGAGCGGCAGCGACGGTGACGGCCGGTCGGGGAACTTCACCGCCGCAGGCTAGGGACGACCAAGGCCGCCAGCCAGCGGGCGACGCCGCGCCGCGCGGGGAGGCCGGTGCCCTGGGTCGCGTCACGATGGGGTCGCCAGGCCTCCGACCCCTGCCATGCCCGTGAGCAGCGATCTCCCCGACCGCCGCCGCCGCCGCCGCCTGGCCGCGCGCCATGCCGAGCGTCACAACAGCCACCGGGTCGGCTGGCTGCGGGCTGCGGTGCTGGGGGCCAACGATGGCACCATCTCCGTGTCCAGCCTGGTGGTGGGCATCGCCGCCTCCGGTGCCAGCCGCGACGCGGTGCTGATCTCGGCTATCGCCGCCACGGTCGCCGGCGCCCTGTCGATGGCCGCGGGAGAATACGTGTCGGTGCAGTCGCAGGCCGACACGGAGGGGGCAGACCTGGCCAAGGAACGGCATGAGCTCGCCACCGATCCGGCGGGGGAGCTGGCGGAGCTGGTGGAGATCTACGAAGCCCGCGGCCTCGACCACGACCTGGCGGTGGCGGTGGCCGAGCAGCTCAGCCAGCACGATGCCCTGGCGGCCCATGCCCGCGATGAACTGGGCCTCACCGAGATCCTGCGGGCCCGGCCGGTGCAGGCGGCCCTGGCCTCGGCAGCGAGCTTTGCGGTGGGGGCCTGTGTGCCCCTGGCCACGCTGCTGGTGGCCAGCCCCCAGCACCTGGCTCGCAGCACCACCGTGAGTGCCCTGCTGGCCCTGGCTCTGTTCGGTGCCCTCTCGGCCCGGGCCGGCGGGGCCTCCGTGCTGCGGGCCTCGCTGCGGCTGCTGATCTGGGGCGCGATCGCCATGGGCATCACGGCGGCGGTGGGCCGGCTGTTCGGGGCGGTGGTCTGAGCAGTGATCTGAGCGGTGGTCTGGGCGGTTCCGACACGACCCACACCGTCAGGGCCGAGAGCACCGCCGCGAAGTAGCACCACACGGAGGTGAAGGCGTGCAGGTAGGCGAGCTGGGCCAGAGTGAAGGCCAGCAGCATCAGCAGGCCGAACAGGCGCAGGCGTCCTGAGGGCACCAGCAGCAGCGGCAGACCCACCAGCAGGGCGTAGAGGCCGCTGCCCAGGGTGTGGTTGATCACCCCACTGCCCAGGAAGGTTGTGGCGTAGTGGATCGAGCCGCCCACCACAACGATCTGGAGTCGATCGGAATCCAACGGCAACGGCAGCCACAGCCCCAGGCCGAAGGCCAGCCCCAGCAGGGCCAGTAGCCGAATCAGGCGGCGGCGCCAGGGCGCCAGCAAGGTGTTGCCGAAGCGCAGGGCCAGCCAGGGCATCCAGGCCGGCCAGAGCGCGCAGGCAAAGAACAGGAACAGCAGGGCCGCGGCCCGGGTGAGGGGTGCGGTGGTCCCGTTGCCGCCGGGGTCGTCCAGCCCCAGCCACACCACGCCCTCGCTGGCCTGCTGCAGGGCGAACAGCCAGGGGGTCAGGGCCAGGGGCAGGCGCCCCTGCTGGCCGCTGCGCTGGGCCTGGCGGACGGCCAGCAGGCCCAGGGGTACAAGGGCCACCGCCGCCGTGAAGCTGGCGGTGCTGGAGAAGCACATGGGTGGTGGCCTTGGGGAGCGCCGGAGGTGCCGACGGGCTCAGCGTCCAGTCTGGTGGCCCCACCGGTGGCGACACGGCCCGCCGTGGCGGCGGATCACTCCTCCTCGTCTTCGGTGCTGCCGGCGGGGATCAGGCGGATCTGTTTGCGGCCCAGCTTGATTTCGAATTCATCGCCGGGCTTGAGATCCAGCAGGGCTGTGTAGGCCTTGCCGATCAGCAGGTTGCCGTTGCCCTGCACCGTGGCCACATAGCTGAGCTTGCGGCCGCCCTTGCCGCGGCTGGCGCCATCGCCCCCGAGGCTGAGGCCCTTGGCTTCGAGCAGAGCCTCATAGAAGGCCGTGAAGTTCAGCCGTTCGCTGCCGTCTTTCTTGGTGGACACGTAGCCGCAGCTGCGCACGAGCTCGCTTTTGCTGGCATCGCCCAAATCCTTCACCTTGGCGAGCAGATCGGAGCCTGTGAGCATGGATCGCAGTGGAATGACTGACTGGCAGAGCCTATCGAATCGCCCCCAATTGCTGAGGACCCGGGGCGCTGCAAGAAGCAATCAACGGCTGCTGTCGGCTGCCCTGATTCCAGGGTTGCTCTGTAGCTCATGCTCGCCCACCTGGGCCGTTGCTGGGGGATAGGGATGGCCGTCACGGCGCCCTCATTGCAGCGCCAGCAGCACAGCCCCCACCGCCATCAACGCCACCCCCAGCCAGTGGCGGGGATCCAGGGATTCGCCCAGCAGCAGCACCCCCAGCACCGCCACGATCACCACGCTGATCTTGTCGATCGGGGCCACCCGGGAGACGGGCCCCAGGGTCAGGGCCCGGAAGTAGCAGAGCCACGACACGCCGGTGGCCAGGCCCGAGAGCAGCAGAAACACCAGGCTGCGCCGCGGCAATTCCGTCAGGGGCTCCCATTCGCCCCGCACCGCCACGATGCCGGCCAGCAGCGCCAGCACCACCACGGTGCGCAGCAGGGTGGCCAGGTTGCTGTTGATGCCCTCCACCCCCAGCTTGGCGAATAGGGCGGTGACGGCCGCGAACAGGGCTGCCAGTACGGCCCAGATCGGCCAGCCGGACCAGAGGTTGGGCATGGGTGGAGGGGCGCAAGGCCAGGGGAGGGGCCTCGCCATCGTGATGGCCCCTGTCGGCCATGGGAGAGGCTGGGGAGATGCCCGCGGCCCCGATGTGATGAGCAAGACCCTCCAGCACCGCCCCCTCGATCGCCTGGCGGACTGCCCCAGGGACCTGGCCCCTGAGCGGGTGGCGGGCCTGGTGGCTCCGCCACCCGCCGCGAACTCCCGCCGCCAGCCGGACGGGGCCGAAGCTGCCAGCCGCGGCTTCGGCAAGGCCGTGGGCAAGGGGCAGGGACGGGGTCGCAAGCGCCGCGGCACGGGCCTGACGGCCGCCGATCGCGGGCCCCTGGGCCGCAGCCCCGACCTGGAGGCGATCCAGGCCCGCCACCGGCTCGGCCTGGCCCTGGCGGGCCGGCTCAGCCCGCTGGCGGTGAACCGGGCCTGGAAGCAGGCGGCGGCCGAGCACCATCCCGACCGCGGCGGCCACCACGGCACCATGCAGGCCATCAATGCCGCCCGTGACCTGCTTCTGGCGGGCGAACGGGGGGCCTGAACGCGGCGTTGCGATCGGCACCCTGGACCCCAGCCCTCGGGGCCGGAGGTCTGATGCTGTCAGGCCTCAGCCCCGCTCCCGCTGCCAGTCATCGGCGGGGGCGGGCTTGTCCGTCTCCGCCAGGGAGGGGAAGGTGCCGCGGGTGAGCGCGAGCACTGCCTGGCGCACCTTGGTGCGGAAGGCTTCGGCTGCGGCACCCTCCAGCACCGGATAGCTGGTGTCATCCGGGGCCGACTCGCGCAGGGGCTTCCAGTTGCTCGTCTGCTTGGCCTTGTGCTGCTCCAGCACGGCGGCGAAGTCGAAGTGGAGCGTGCGGCCCTGGGCGGCGGCCTCTTGGATCCAGGCCTCGCGGCTGGGGCCGAAGGCCTTGGCCTTGAGGGTGTCGGGCAGTCCCAGCACCGGCTCGTAGTAGTCGAGGGCGCGCAGCTCCTCCTCCAGCACGAGGCGCCAGGCGCCGATCTCACCGGCGGCCAGCTCTGTTTCAGGCCCGGCCACCATGGCGTCCAGGAACAGCTGCAGCCAGCGGTAGTACGACTTGTCCTGGGTGCTCTTGCGGGCGGCTGCTTTGCCGCTGAGGCGCTTGGGCAGGGACGATTCAGCCTTGCGCAGGAAGAGGCGGTCCTCCCGCTCCAGGTTGATGGCGCCCCAGCGTTGGCGGTACTCCCAGAGCTCCTCGTAGCGGCGCACGTCCTCGGCGGACCAGCCCAGGCCCTTCAGTTCCTCTGCTCTGCTGGATTCGTCGTTCGCCACAGGGCTGCCGCTTGCGTCGGGGGGCAGCGTACGGGGTGGGGCTCAGATCCGCAGCAGGAAGCCGTCCCGGTCGTGGAAGTCGGCCACGGGGCCCGGATGGCCCAGGGCCCAGTAGGAGAGTGGCCCCTCACCGCTGACACCAGGCGGGGCGTGGTGCTCCAGCACCGCCGTGACGGCCAGCTGCAGCGGTTGACCGGTCGCCACCAGCGGCGCCAGGTGGAACTCCAGCTTCAGCTCCAGGCCATCGCCGCAGCGCTCCACGGCAAAGGGCAGGGCCGTGACGGCTGGCTCCGGCGCCAGCCCCTGGCGGTAGCCGCTGAGCCGATAGACGTTCCAGTCGCCGCTGGGTGAAAGGTTGACCTCCCAGTAGGCCGCGCTGCCGGGCACGGCCAGAAACAGCTCCAGGCAGGTGCGGCTCCAGAGCTCGTCGCGGCGGCGGGGGGCCGGGGCCGCCGGCGGGATCCGGAGGGTGCCGCCAGGATCCGCCAGGCGGTAGCGGAGCCGCAACCGCTCGTCGGTTCTGCTCAGGTCGCCCTCCAGCCGCACCCTGGCCGGGGCGGTGGCGGAATCGAAGGGCACCAGGCGGAAGCTCTCCGTCATGGCGCCACCTCCGTGGCCCGCAGCCGCTCCACGATCGCCCGGATGGCCGGCAGTTGCGCTTCGATGCTGCGGGTCAGCTGGAACTGCACCAGGGCCCGCTCCAGATTGTGGCCCGGATGGCTCACCTTGAAGTAGACGTTGCCCGCCAGGTGGTCGGTGAGGAAGCGCAGGCCCAGCTCAAAGGGAATCAGACGGATCGCCTCGGGGATGTGGGCGAAGTCGTCGGGCGTGAGAAAGGCCCGGGCCTGACCGAGGTAGCCCTCCAGCAGGGCTTCGGCCAGTTCCAGGTCGAACTGCACTTCAGGCCAGTCGCGGGTCTCCTCGCCGAGGCGGTTGCAGGCCGAGCGCAGGCAGTCGCCGATGTCGTAATGCACCAGGCCGGGCTTGACCGTGTCGAGATCCACCAGGGCGATGGCCTGACCGCAACCCGTCTGGCTGCCACGGCCTTCCCCGTCGCCAATCACGGACCCGCTGGCCATCAGCAGGTTGTTGATCTTGGGGTCGCCGTGGATCGGCCGCAGCTGCAGCCGCCCGGCGGTGCGGGCCTGCTCCAGCACCGAGGCCAGGTCCTGGCGCTGCTGCACGAAGGCAAGGCAGTGCTCCGTCTCGGCGCTGGGCGACACCGTGCTCTCCGCCAGCACACGCCGGTACTCGGCCAGATAGCCCGGGGTGATGTGAAAGCCCTCCAGGGTGTCGGCCAGCTCGGAGGCGGGCAGGTCGCTGATCAGACTGTGGAAGCGGCCCAGGCCGTAGCCGATCTCGCGGGCATGCTCCAGATCCGTGATCGTTTCATGGCTGCGGCTGTCCTCGATGAAGCTGAGGGTGCGCCAGAACGCCTCGCCCCGCACAAGCCAAGGCGTGCTGCCGCCTCGGGCCGGCACCACCTGGGGCACCCGCCAGGGGAGCCGTCCGGGCTGGGGGGGCTCCTCGGCCAGGCGCCGCTCCACGTGTCGGACCACCGCGCTGATGTTGCCCATCACCAGCTTGGGCCGGCGGAACACCCGCGTGTTCAGCCGTTGCAGCACGAAGCGCGGCTGGTCTTCGCCCCGCAGGCTCACCAGATAGGTGTCGTTGACGTTCCCCCGCCCCAGCGGTTCCACCGCGGCCACCGGGGCCGGCAGCGCGAATCCCTCGGCGATGGTCACCAGATCGCTGACCGCGCCCATGGGGGCCTCCTGAGCGGTGGGGGCAGCGGACTCGCTCACGGGGCTGCGGCGGGGGCCTGCATGTTGGCAGCGGTTCAGGCGCTCGGCGGATTGGGCCGGGTGAAGCGGTTGTACAGCCACCAGCCGAAGCTGCCCCAGGCCAGGGTCCAGGCGCCGAAGGTGGCGGCCGTGCCCAGCTGGCCCGTTTCCAGGCTGTAGACGCCCGCCTGGATCAGAGCTGCATCGATCAGGGAGCCACCGATGCCCCAGCCCAGCACCCAGCTGGCCATGAAGCCGATGGCGGCGAAGTTTCCGGTCATGGCAGTGATGGTGGCGTCAGCTCGGCCCAAGGGCCTCGGCGGTGGCTCCAGGATGGCGCGCGGCGGAGGACACTGGACGCCCGTCCTCCATCGCCCCCTGCCCATGGCCGCCAAGGCCCGCCGCAAGAAGGTCCGGTTACGGCCAGCCGCCGGGCCCGGTCCCGCCCCTCGGGCAACTCCCGGCAGCACTGCCGATCCGGGCTCGGGTCTGCGGGTGCGGCTTCAGATCCTGGCGGCGGTGTTCCTGCCCGGGGCCCTGGTGCTGGCGTGGCTCAACAGCCGGGGCTTCTTCCAGGGCCCCTGAGGCCAGGGCGGCTCCTGCCGCTCAGTCCCAGTGGAGATCCACCAGCGGCTGACCAAGGGTGCGCACCTCCTCGGCCAGGGCGTCCACGATCGCTTCGCTGGCGTCGGGGTGGGCGCGGATGCCGGCCACCAACTGGCGGATGTCGTCGCCGTGGAGGCCACCCGCCAAGGCCTTCTGATGCAGCTTCTGGCGGAACTTCTCGAAGACCACCTGCTCCTCCGGAGTCAGGGGCCTGGCACTGGGGCGGTTGATCTCCATCGGTTCGTTCTGGCTCCTTCTCTGGACGTTAGGCAGGGTTCCCGGCCATGCCGAACCTCCGCTGCGCCAGCGCGTGCGCCCGTGGGCTCGTCCCGCTGGCGCGGGATGCTGGTGCCCGTGCCGTCAGCACCGCTCCCGCCCGTGCCCCAGACCCCCTCGGAGCCGATCGTGGTCGCCCGCGGCCTCTGCAAGACCTTCCGGGTGGCTGAAAAGCAGCCGGGCCTGGGCGGCACCCTGCGCCATTTCCTGCGCCGCCGCCACCGCGATGTGCCCGCGGTGACCGATGTGAGCTTCACGATCCAGCCCGGCGAGATCGTGGGCTTCCTCGGGCCCAATGGCGCCGGCAAGACCACCACCCTGAAGATGCTCACCGGCCTGATCCACCCCACGGCCGGATCGGCCACGGTGGCGGGCCACACGCCCCACCGGCGCCAGCGCGGTTTCCTCGAGGCGATCACCCTGGTGATGGGACAGAAGCAGCAGCTGATCTGGGATTTGCCGCCCCTCGACTCGCTGCGGGTCAATGCCGCCGTCTACGGCCTGGACGACACCGAGGCCCGGCGCCGGATCGACGAGCTGGCCGAGATGCTGGAACTGGGGGAGGAGCTGACCCGGCCGGTGCGCAAGCTGTCGCTGGGCCAGCGGATGAAGGCCGAGCTGATGGCGGCCCTGCTGCACCGGCCGGCGGTGCTGTTTCTCGATGAACCCAGCCTTGGTCTGGATGTGAACGCCCAGGCCCGGGTGCGCCAGTTCCTGGTCGACTACAACCGTCGCACCGGCGCCACCGTGCTGCTCACCAGCCACTACATGGCCGACATCACGGCCCTCTGCCCGCGGGTGCTGCTGATCCACGGGGGCCGGCTCTTCTACGACGGGCGGCTGGCCGGCCTGAGCGAGCGGCTGGCCCCCTGGCGCCAGGTGCGGCTGGAGCTGGCCCAGCCCCTGCCGGCTGAGACGTTCCACTCCTACGGCGAGCTGGAGAGCCTGGACGGCGCCGAGGTGCGGTTGCTGATTCCGCGGCAACGGCTCACTGAGGTCGTGGCCCGCCTGCTCAACGAGCTGCCCGTGCTGGATCTCGAGGTGAGCGATCCGCCGATCGAGGAGCTGATCGGCCGGCTGTTCCGCCAGGGGGTGGTGGCGTGAGCACCCGGCTCTCGCTGGCCCGCGGCCTGCGCATTGCCCGGGTGCTGCTCTCGACGCAATACGCCTACATGCTCGAGTACCGGGCCGAGATCGCCCTCTGGGCCCTGTCGGGGGTGCTGCCCTTCATCATGCTGGGCGTGTGGAGCGCGGCCCTGGCGGCGGGCGGTGACGACGCCGGCCTGGGGCTGGGCCTGAGTCAGGCCGAGCTGGCCCGCTACTTCCTGGGGGCCTTCATCGCCCGTCAGTTCACCGTGGTGTGGGTGGTGTGGGCCTTTGAGGAAGACAGCCTGGCGGGCCGTCTCTCCCCCTACCTGCTGCAGCCGCTCCAGCCCCTGTGGCGCTATGTGGCCGCCCACCTGGCTGAGCAGGCCACGCGGCTGCCGTTCGTGGCGGTGATTGCGGCCCTGTTCTTCCTGTTGCAGCCGGCCGCCTTTGCCCTGCCGTCGCCGGGACGGTTTCTGCTGGCGGTGCTGGCGATCTGGCTGGCATTTGCGATCCACTTCCTGCTGCAGAGCCTGATCGCGATCCTCTGCTTCTGGAGCGAGCGGGCCCAGGCCCTTGAACGGCTGCTGTTCATCCCCTACCTGTTTCTCTCGGGCCTGGTGGCCCCCCTGGCCGCGTTCCCGCCGGGCGTGCGGCAGGTGGCCTTCTTCACGCCGTTCCCCCACATGATCGGCTTCCCGGCCCAGCTGCTGGCGGGCCTCGAGGTGTCGATCGCCTCCAGCTTCGCGGCCATGGCGGGCTGGATCGCGCTGCTGCTGCCGCTCACGGCTCTGGCCTGGCGCGCCGGCGTGCGTCGCTACACGGCGATGGGGGCCTGATGGCGAGCGACTGGCGCCGTTATACCCGCACGCTGCGCCGGTTCTGGGGCACGGCCCTGGCCGGCCAGCTGGAGTATCAGCTCAACCTGCTGATCGAGCTGCTGGCCATGGCCGGCAACCTGGCCGGCAGCCTGTTCGTGCTGTCGCTGTTCTACGGGAACGGCAGTGGTGGCTCCGGCCCTGGCCTGGGGGGCTGGAGCTGGCCGGAGGCCCAGGTGGTGCTTGGGGTCTACACCCTGCTGGATGGGGTCTCCAGCACCCT
Organism: Vulcanococcus limneticus LL; assembly: GCF_002252705.1. Taxonomy (GTDB): domain Bacteria; phylum Cyanobacteriota; class Cyanobacteriia; order PCC-6307; family Cyanobiaceae; genus Vulcanococcus; species Vulcanococcus limneticus. The sequence continues at coordinate 58,460 of NZ_NQLA01000002.1, read as the reverse complement.
GTTGCGCCCCAACCTCAGCCGCATCGTGACCCACGTGCAGGAGGGCACCCTGGATTTCGTGCTGCTCAAGCCCATCGACAGCCAGTTCTGGCTCTCGGCTCGCACCGTGTCCCCGGCGGGGTTGCCGGAGATCGCCGTGGGACTGGCGCTGATGCTGGGAGCCGGGCTGAAGGTCGGGGCGCGCCTCGATGCGGCGACCCTGGCGCTGGTGGCCGTGCTGCTGCTCTCAAGCACGGTGATCCTGTACGCCCTGTGGTTTCTGCTGGCCACCACCAGCATCTGGTTCGTCAAGACCTGGAACGCCACCGAGGTGCTGCGGGCAGCCCTGGCGGCGGGGCGCTACCCGATCACGGCCTATCCGGCGGGGCTGCGAACCCTGTTCACCCTGGTGCTGCCGGTGGCGTTCCTCACCACGGTGCCGGCCGAGGCGGTGCTGGGCCGCGTCAGCGGCCCCTGGGCCCTGGCCAGCCTGGGTGTGGCCGCAGGATTTCTGCTGCTCAGCCGGGCCTTCTGGCGCTTTGCCCTGCGCTTCTACACCTCGGCGTCCAGCTGAGCGGCCACGGGCCGCTCAGCCTCGCACCGCTCAACCTGTAACGGTGGGCAGGGCCAGCAGCACGATCAGCCAGATGCCACCGATCACCGGCACCAGGCCGATGAAGATCCAGGGCCATTCCTTGCCGGCATCGCGCAGGCGCCGCACGGTCACGGGCAGGTGCGGCACGATCTGGGCCACCGTGTAGAGCGTGACCAGGGGCTGGATCGCCTCCACCTTGCCCCCGATCAAGGCCAGCACCACGATCACGATGATGTTCACCAGCACGAACAGCCAGTAGTCGGGGCGGCTGCTGCGGCCGGTGTAGTCGAAGGAGCGCTTCCAGGCCTCGATGTAGGCGTTCATGGTGCAATCCCCGTGGGGGCAAAGGCGACACAGCACTGTTGCCAGCACAGCTGGGCTTGTCATCCCAGCTGGAGTGCTTTGTTATCGGCCGCCGCTGGCCGGGGTCGGGTGCGGCGATCGGGCGAGGTCAGCGGGACTGGCCTGGGGCAGCAGGCTGCGTGCAAACCAGCCCTCCGCTGCGATCGGCTGCAGCAGCCGCCGCAGCACCGCCAGCAGGGCCAGCGGCTCGAACGGGGCCTGGCGCTGGGGCCACAGTCCGCTCTGCCGGTAGAGCTGGTGCTCCAGCCGATCCCGCTGCTCGGCACTGAGCTCGCCCCAGTGGGCTCCGAGGCGTCGGCCCCGGCGGGCCTCCAGGCGCAGGGGCAGGGGTGTGGCATGGCCCGGCAGCGCAATGGAGATCCCCTCGGCCGATCGAGGCTGCCCTTGGGCTGCTGCCGCCGCTGCCAGCTCCAGCTCCACCCCCTCCGCGCTGATCGCCCCCACCCGCACCGCCAGCTCACGATCTCCCCCATCTCCCTGCAGCGCGCCGGGCCGATCCACGGCAAACCAGGGCGTGCCGTCGCCGCCGCCCCGGTCCCAGCAGGTGCGGATTGCCAGCAGCAGCAGCACGGCGTTGAAGCCGGCCCACACCAGCCCCAGGGCCAGGGTGGCCGTAGAGATCGGTGCCAGCGCCAGGCCGCCCCGGGGCAGCAGGTTCAGGACACTCACCAGCTGCAGGCTGAGCAGGGCCAGCAGGGGCAGGAGCAGGCGCCGTTCGGCTCCGAGCCGGCGGCCGGCGGTCGGGGCCTTGGGGGTGACGCGGAAGCGCTGGGGCTTGCCCAGCAGCGTGCCCACCACCGCGGCGGCCAGGGGCACCAGGAACACCCAGCGGTAGAGCTCCGGCAGCAGGGCCGTGCGGGCCTGGCCGCTGAACCAGCGGGCCAGCAGAAGTTGCACTCCATAGAAGGGCAGGGCATAGAGCAGCAGCCCGTCGCCACTCACCCGCAGCGGGGCCACCCCCAGCACGCCGATGCTCAGGGGCATCAGCAGCAACAGCAGCTGGGGCAGCACGTTGCACCAGTGCAGGATCCCCTCCAGGAAGGCCAGCCGCTGCAGTGGTTTCAGGCCGGGAATCGTGAACGGACTGGCGCCGGTGCGCAGGGTCTGCAGGGTGCCGCTCGCCCAGCGGCAGCGTTGCCGCGCCATCGCCGCCAGGGTGAAGGGGGCCAGGCCGGCGCTGAGCTTCTCGCCCACGAACAGGTTGCGGTAGCCGGCGGCAGCCAGGCGGATGCCGGTGGCCAGGTCTTCCGAGGGGGTGCCGGTCTCAAATCCCCCCACCTGCAGCAGGGCCGAGCGACGCATCACGAACGAGGTGCCGGCGCACACCACGGCATTCAGCCCCTGGCGTACCGGCTCCACCCAGCGGTAGAAGGTCTCCTCGTCAGGCATGAGCCAGCGCTCGAGCCGCAGGTTGCGGATCACCGGATCGGCGTTCATGTAGCTCTGGGGCGTCTGCACGAAGCCCACGGCCGGATCGACGAACAGGCCGGCGGTGCGGGCCAGAAAGGAGGTCTGGGGCACCACGTCGGCGTCAAACACCGCCAGCAGGTCCCCATCGAGATGGGGCAGGGCGTGGTTGAGGTTGCCGGCCTTGGCGTGCTCGCGTTGCTCGCGGGCCAGGTAGCGGCAGCCCAGTGCGGTGCACAGCCGCTCCAGTTCCGGCCGGCTGCTGTCATCCAGTAGCCACACGGTGACCTTGGGGTAGTCGATCGCCCGGCAACCACGCAGGCAGCGGCCGATCAGCTCGAGCGGCTCGCCGTAGCTGGGCACCAGCACATCCACCGCCGGCAGCGCGCCAGGATCCAGGCGTCGGCGTTGCTCCAGCTCGGCGGCGGCTCGCTCGGCCAGGGCGGCGATGCCGGGATCGGGCGCCAGGGTGAACCAGAGCTGCAGAAAGGCCGTGATCAGTAGCGCCAGCTCCGCCAGCAGCATCACCAGGCTCAGGCCCGCCGCCAGTGAGCTGTCGAGGTTCAGGGTGCTGCCCAGGCGCCAGGCCAGGTAGCGGCCCCCCAGCAGGGTGAGCAGCAGCACCGCCCAGGGCAACCGCATCGGCGTTGGAAGGCGGTGGACGCCCTGGCTGGCAAGGCCACGACGCTAGGCAGCCAGCCAGCCCCATTGCTTGCCTGGTTGCTTTGTCAGGTCGCTTGGGCCAGGTCGTGATGGGCAGGTCGCGTTGGGCGGGTCACACCCGGCTGGTTGCAGCCGTCGCCGGCTCCGGTACGTGGACTTCCTGACAGGCGGCTCCGATCAGTGACGGATCGCACGACCGTCGCTGGATTTCGTCGCGAATGTTCACGCACTTGCCATTGCTGTGATGTCCCGTTCCGTCTCCCGCCCCCGGCGGGTCGAGATCCTGCCCTTGGAGCGCTCCAGGTCGGGCCATGCCCTGTTTTCGGCGCCCCGCCCCAGCGACGAGACCCTGATCGCCGAAATCTCGCCGGACCAGTCCTGTGAGCTGTTCTGCCACCGCCGCCAGACCGACCAGTTGATGGTGCTGCGCGGCGCCATCGACCTGGTGGTGCTGGAGGACCGCCACCTGCGCCGCATCCGCCTGCGGGAGGACGAGGCCTCGTGGGTGTGCATTCCCCCGGGCGTGCCCCATGGCGCCATCAACCGCGGCCGCACGCCGGCGGTGGTGGTCAATGCGGTGCTGCGCCACGGCCCCAGCGACCCGCGCGACTACCTGCCGCGCCGGGTGCCCGGCGCCCTGCTGCCGGCCTGGCGGGCCCTCGCCGCCTGAGCGGCTGCAGCCGCTTCCGCCCTGCCTGAAGACGCGCAGCTGCTCCCGTCCCCCCTTCTCTCCGTACCATCCCCGCTCCATTCCGTTCCCCCCGAGCCGCCGCGTCGCCCCTCGCCCTGGGCCGCCGTGAGCTGGAGATCTTCGGTGTGCACGCCCACATCCAGGACGTGTGCCGCCGCCTGGCCCGCGCCGGCTACCTGGCCATCGCCCCCAGCCTGTTCGAGCGCCAGGGGGATGTGAGCGCCCTAGCCAGCATTGAGGCGATCCTGCCGGTGGTGGCCCAGGTGCCCGACGCCCAGGTGCTCAAGGATCTCGATGCCACGCTGGTCTGGGCCGGCCGCCAGGGGGGCGGTGACACCCAACGGCTCGGCATCACGGGCTTCTGCTGGGGCGGTCGGATCACCTGGCTCTACGCGGCCCACAACGCTGGGTCTCTATGGCGGCCAGGACGTCGGCATTCCGCTGGAGTCGGTGAGGCGGATGCAGCAGGCCCTCAAGGACGCCGGCAGCCGCAGCGAGATCGTGGTGTTCCCCGAGGCGCCCCATGGCTTCCACGCCGACTACCGGCCCACCTTCCGAGCCCGGGAGGCCGCCGAGGGTTGGCAGCGGCTGCTGGCCTGGTTCCGCGCTAACGGGGTGGCCTGATCCCCGCCAAGGCGGCCACCGTCCGGGGGGACCACCAGGTCCTCCGGGCCGGGATGCTCGATACGGAAGGCCCGGTCTTCGGCGGCGCGGCGGCTGGTGTGGCGGAACGGGGCCAGGCCGATGCCGAAGTTGGCCTCGAACAGGCGATCGGTGCGGGCCAGCGCTGGCAGGCCGCACTGGCGCACCTGGGTCGCCAGGGAGTCGGTGGGGTGCTCCCGCACGCGCTGGAACAGCTGGGCCAGCCGGAAGCTCTCCAGGGCCTGAAAGGGCGTGCGGCGTCGGCACTCATCGAAGCTGCTTGCCAGGCAGCTCTCGGAGATGCCGAGGTGCCGGGCCACGTCGGTGGGGGCGATCGGCTCGCCGTAGTGGGCTTCGAAGTAGCGGGTAGCCCCCGCCACGATCTCCTGGCTGCGGCGCCGGCTGGGTTCTGCCCCGCAGCCGGCGCCGTCCCCGGTGGGGCTGTCCCCGGCCGGGCCCCGGGGCGCCTCGTTTGGACCGCGCTGGCCGGCCCCCGAGCCGAGGGAGCGGCCATGGCCGCCGCTGCTGCGCTCGCCGCTGGAGCGCGTCCCGCTGGAGCGGGAGCTGTTGGCCGGCGTGCCACCGGCGCGCGAGCCGCTCGGCCGGGAACCGCTGGAGCGGTTGCTGGTGGGGCCTGGTGCCATGGCGCTTCTCCCGTGGCCCGCCGGGGTTGGCAGGGCCATCCACAGCCTGAATAGCCAAGCCCGGTGGCCCGTGAATCCCAATGTCATGGAGCCAAACCAGTCGTTGCATTCCCCCATGAAGCGGGGCCCGCTGCTGACCTGCGCCGTTACCTGGGCCTCAGGGCTTGCGCTGGGTGCCACCTGGCGGCAGCAGCACCACCGTTGCCACCACGATCAGCACCATGCGCACGGTGCCCCAGGCGATCGCAGGGCCCATTCCAAATCCACGCTGTCTCCCGCACTGGGGGGAACTGCCGCGGGGCACCAGGCACCCTCCGCCCCCCCCAGCTCGCCAGGCCGCGCTAGCCGGTACGGCCCCGGAACCCAAGCCCAAGGCCCAACGGCATCGACGGACACATCCCGCCGTCTTAACAAGGTGTTACGCTCACTTCAAGTTTCGTAACCCACCTCCTCCATGGCTGACTCCACCTCCTCCCGCTTCGGTTTCGTGGCCTTCGCCGAAACCTGGAACGGTCGCCTGGCCATGCTCGGCTTCGTGATCGGCCTGGGCACCGAGCTGCTGACCGGCCAGGGCATCCTCACCCAGATCGGCCTCGGCTGAATCCGGCCCTGGGCCTGAGCGGCCCACCCCCCAAGCCGCCTGCAGGAGCCTCCGCTCCGCAGGCGGCTTTTGTCTTGGCGGGTTCTGCGCACCCGGCCGGTACGGTTCCCACTGGGCGGCCTTCTTTGGCCTTCCTACGCTGATCCTCAGCGCAGGCCCGCCGCCCCCATGCTTCGCTTTCTCGCCAACGTCATCTGGTTCGTCTGCGGCGGTCTGCTGATGGGCCTGGGCTGGTGGCTGGCCGGGCTGGTGGCCGCCATCACGATCGTGGGACTGCCCTGGGCCCGGGCCTGTTTCGTGATCGGCAACTTCTCCTTCTGGCCCTTTGGACAGGAGGCGGTGAGCCGCCGCGAGCTCAGGGGCCGTGGCGATCTCGGCACCGGCCCCCTGGGCCTGGTGGGCAACGTGATCTGGTTCGTGCTGGCCGGCTGGTGGCTGGCGATAGGCCACCTCAGCTCGGCCCTGGCCTGCTTCGTGACGATCATCGGCATCCCCTTCGGCATCCAGCACCTCAAGCTGGCCCTGATTGCCCTGGCGCCGGTGGGCATGGCGGTGGTGCCACTGGAGAGCAGCCGGTAGGCGGCGCCAGCGACGACGGGGTTCCGCTGCCGTCAGCTGGCGCAGATCTCAGCCGCCGCTGGCAAAGAAGGGCGCCCCCACCTCGCGGCAGAGCGCATAGAGGTGGGCGTTGGCGCGGGTGCTGGGTTCGATCCCCAGCTTGACCAGGCCCTGCTGATAGCTGAGGCGGCCCTCCTGCAGGGCCAGGCACTGGCTGCGCTGGTAGCCGGGCCGATCGATCCACTGCTGCAGCTTGTCGCCCAGGCCGGCGCGGGCCGGCTGGGGCCCCAGCAGCGCGGCCAGCCCCACCACTGACAACAGTGGCAGTGACAGTGGCAGCGGCAGAACAGCCAGGCGCTTCAGATCAGCCATGGGCGAGGGCGCAGCAGGGGCGAGGAGGGAGTTGGGTATCGATCCGGCGCCGCAACGCCGTCGCCGATCCTAGGGAGCCCAGCTGCGGCATTACACCAAGTCAGGGTCCCTTGTGGTCGAGTTGACAAGGTCCCGTCGCAGCGGTTCAGATAGCTCTACCTCAAGAGGAGTTCTCTGTGCTGGACAGTGCGCCCACGATCGTGGCCGAAACGATTGTTCCCTTCGTATTCAAACTCGTGGGGGCGATCGCCCTCTGGATCGTGGGCGGCTGGCTGATTCAGCTTGCCCTGCGGATTCTGCGCCGCAGCCTGGTGCACAGCAGCCTCGATGCCACCGTCATCAGCTATCTGCTGAATGTGCTGGGGGCCGTGCTGCGGGTGATTCTCGTGGTGGCGATCCTGGGCTTCTTCGGCATCCAGACCACCAGCTTCGCCGCCCTGCTCGCCGGTGCCGGCGTGGCCATCGGCGCCGCCTGGAGCGGCATGCTCGGCAACTTCGCCGCGGGTGTCTTCCTGCAAGTGTTCCGCCCCTTCAGCGTGGGCGACTTCATCAGCGCCGCCGGCGTCACCGGCACAGTTGAGGAAATCGGCATGTTTGTCAGTTCGATCCAGTCGCCTGACAATGTGCGCAACATCATTCCGAACGGCAAGCTGTTCGGCGACAACATCCAGAACTATTCTGTCCATCCCTTCCGCCGGGTGGACCTGGTGGCCCAGCTCGACAACAAGGCCGATGTGCCCCAGGCCATTGCCCTGCTGAAGGACGCCCTCAAGTCGATCCCCAACCAGTCCGAGGGCCATCCCGCCGATGTGGAGATCCTGGAGTTCAGCGAGCGCGGTCCGCGCCTGGCCGTTCGCCCCTACACCCACACCAAGCACTACTGGCAGGTCTACTTCGACACCAACCGCCTGATCGTGGATGTGCTGGGGCGCCACGGCTTCCCGGTGCCCAGCATCCCGGTGGCCGTGAATGGCTCACCGGCCGTGGGCGCCGGTGCCGCCGCAGCTCTGGGGACGGGTGGCACGCCGGCCTGAGCGGTCCTAGCGGACCAGACCTCAGAATGGGCGCACGCATCTGGGGCCCGTGCCATCAGATGGGCCAGCCAACGTGGCTTCCCAACCGCCTGATCCCCACGCCATCACACCCCGCCCGCCAACCCCCATCCGCCGCGGCTGGGATCCCTCACGCCACGGCTTCCTGCTGCTGCCGGGCGATGGTCTGGTGCTGGTGTCGGACGCCCTTGCGGTGCTGCACCTGGATCGCACCGCAAGGGCCCTGTTCGGCAGCCACGCCGGGCAGCTGGAGCAGGCCCATCTGCCGGCGGTGTGGCCCGAGCTGGCCGACCTGATCGCCACCCACCGTGACGATCTGGAGCAGGGTCCCCTCGATCTGGATCTGCCGTCGCCCCAGGGCCAGCTGAATCTGCGCCTGTTCCGCACCGATGATGGCGTGGGGGTGGGCCTGCTGGCCCAGGCGGCGGCTGAGGCCAGTACCGAACCGCGGTTGCGGCTCTTCGAGGGCCTGCTCAACACGATCCAGGACGCCCTGTTGATCACCCTGGCCGAGCCGATGGACCGGCCGGGCCCGATCATTGTTTACGCCAACGAGACCCTGCTGCGCGAGACGGGTTTCAGCAGCGAGGAGGTGCTGGGCCGAAGCCCGCGGCTGTTCCAGGGGCCTGACACCGACCACACCGTCACGGCGGAGTTCGGCGCGGCCCTGCGGCGCTGGGAGTCCCCCACCATGGAGGTACTCAACTATGACCGCGCCGGCAATCCGTACTGGATTGAGCTCAAGGTGGCGCCGTTTGCCGACAGCGACGGCTGGTTCACCCATTGGGTTTCGGTGCAGCGGGATGTGTCGGATCGCCGCGCCGGCGAGCAGGCGCTCGCCCAGCAGGCCCTCAGTGATCCGCTCACCGGTCTGCCCAATCGGCGTGGCCTGGCCGAGCGGCTGGATCTGGCCCTGGCCCGGCTGCAGCGCCGTCCGGGCCTGCTGGCGCTGATCTTCTGCGATCTGGATCGCTTCAAGGAGGTGAACGATCGCTACGGCCACGCCACCGGCGATGCCCTGCTGCTCGAACTGACGCGCCGCCTCCAGACCGTGCTGCGCAGCAATGACACCCTGGCCCGCCTGGGTGGCGATGAGTTCGTGGTGCTGGTGGAGACCATGGCCAGTGAGGACGATGCGGTGCAGCTGGCCCAGCGCCTGCAGGCCTGCCTGGCGGAGCCCTGGCGCCATGGCGGGGAGGAGCTGTCGCTGTCGATGAGCATGGGGGTGGCGATGAGCACCCACGGCCGCACCTCGGCCGAGGAGCTGATGCGCCGCGCTGATCTCACCATGTATCAGGTGAAAGTGGCCGGCCGTGACGGGGTGGCGGTCTATGACGCCGATGTGGATCAGGCGGTGCAGGCGAGCGTGAGCCTGCGCCAGCAGCTGGAGCAGGGCCTGCGCCACGATCGGCTGCTGCTCCACTACCAGCCGATCGTGAACCTGGAGGACGGGACGATCCTCGGGGCCGAGGCCCTGGTGCGCCTCCAGGGTTCTGACGGCGATCTGATCCCGCCGGATCGCTTCATTCCCATGGCCGAGCGCACCGGCCTGATCGTGCCGATGGAGCGCTGGGTGCTCTCCCGCGCCATCGACACCCTGCGGGACTGGCAGCGCCAGGGCAAGTCCTGGCAGATGTCGATCAACGTGAGTCCCTACCACCTGGAGACGGCCACGCTGGTGCAGGAGCTGCTCGAGCAGCGGGAGCGCACCGGCGTGGATCTGGCCGGCCTGCGCATCGAGGTCACCGAGACGGTGCTGCTGCGGGAGCACGCCCAGGCGTTCCACGATCTCTCGGTCCTCAAGCAGGCGGGCGTCACCATCGCCCTCGACGACTTCGGCACCGGCTACTCCAGCCTCTCCTGGCTGAGCCAGCTGCCGGTGGACATCGTCAAGCTGGACCAGTCGTACATCCGCCAGATCGACGACGACCCTCGTTGCGCCACCTTGATCCGCGGCTTCGTGCGGGTGTTCAAGGAGCTGGGCCTGCTGGTGGTGGCCGAGGGCATCGAGACCGAAGGGCAGCGCCAACTGCTGCTGGCCATGGGCTGCCAGGTGGGCCAGGGCTACCTGTTCGGCCGGCCCGCTCCCCTTGCTGACTGGACCTCTGGCCCTGGGTAGGCCGGTGGTCAGCGCGTGGGGATCTGACGCCCCTTCCACTCGATTGTGCCGCGCTCCAGGTTGAGGATTGCCGTCAGGAACACCCCCAGGAAGAACAGCACCGGGATCGGGAAGACCAGGTTGATCCAGCCGAAGCTCCCCACCCGCCGCGACAGCACCCCCAGCTGCAGGGCGAAGGCGCCGTAGATCGCCGCGTTCAGCCAGGGATCGGGGTTGCCCACCAGGGGCCAGCCCAGCAGGGCGGCCGGCAGGCACCAGGCGGCCCAGAACAGGCCCGAGATCCAGAGCAGCACCCCCAGGAGCCAGGGCCAGCGCACCTCGGCGGCGGCGGTGGCGAAGTTCTTGCTGAAGCCGATCACCATGTCCCGCAGACCGCCGGGATACATGCGGTACTCGATCTGGCCCCTGCCGATGAAGGCGCTCACTGGCAGGGCGGCCCGCTCGTAGAGGTGGGCCAGGAACCAGTCCTCCACCACCTGGCCCGCCACGGCCGCGTGGCCGCCGCTCTGCTGGTAGTCGGCCCGGCTGGTGGCCATCGCCGGCCCGAAGGCCACGCCCACGTTGGGCCCCAGCGGCACCGCCATCAGCCCCACCAGGTTGAACAGCAGGGAGAGCTGCTCGTAGGGCTTCTCGGTGCGGTGGAACGGCTGCACCGACACCAGCCCTCCCAGCCGCTGCTGGGCCGCCAGCAGGTGTTCCAGGAAGCGGGGGCCGGGCACGGTGTCGGCATCGAGGAACACCAGGCACTCGCCGCCACTGGCGAGCACGCCGTGGTGCAGCGCCCAGGTCTTGCCGCACCAGCCGGCCGGCAGCGGCGGGGCCTGCAGGACCAGGGCACCGGCGCCGCTGGCGACGGCGGCGGTGCCGTCGCTGGAGTGATCGTCGATCACGATCACCTCCAGGGGCTGCAGGCTCTGCCGGGCCAGGGCCGCCAGCAGGTGGGGGAGGGTTCCCTCCTCGTTGCGGGCTGGGATCAGCACCGACAGCCGCAGCGCGCCGCGCCGCGCCTCCAAGGACAGTCCCCCTGTCGGGTTGGGGGCCTCAGGCAGGGCCGGCATGCGCAGGCAGAGGAACCAGCCGAGCAGCCAGCGCACCAGCAGGGAGATCTCCACCAGTCCCATGGAGGACTCCATCCCGACGCTGTGTTCCGAAGGCTAGGAGCGCCGCCGGGGCCGGGACTCCTAGCCGCCACGCCACGGCATGACAGCTGATCCGGCACTGCAGCCAAACCGCGGCACACCAGCCGATCGTCCCTAGCCTGGATCTGCAGCCGCACTGGAGCGATGCACTTCTGGGCTCCCGAGATCGATCCCGCCCACCCCATGGACTGCACCCAGGCCGAGCACTACGTGCTCACGCGCCTGGAGTCCGGCACATTCCTGGCCATCGCCGGTGAGGACCAGCACCTGGAGGATGTGGCTGATGCCCTGGCCGCCCACCGCTTCCACACCCACGAGGCGGCCCTGCGGGCTGCCGAGGAGCTCAACCGGCTCGGCCAGGGGCCCGTGGACGTGGTCAAGCTGGACTGAGGCTCGCCCCATGCTAGTTTGTAAGGCGATTCATAGATTTCTCTCCAGTTAGCTCGCAACTTTCTTCAGGGCTGTCGACGAGTCGGTTCATAGTTTTCCAGTTCATGACAATTTACGTTGGGAATCTGTCCTTCGATGCCGAAGTGGCCGATCTCGAACACCTGTTCACCGAGTACGGCCAGGTGAGCAAGTGCACCCTTCCCCTCGACCGTGACACCGGTCGCAAGCGCGGTTTTGCCTTTGTGGACATGGCCAATGCGGCCGATGAAGACAAGGCGATCAGCGACCTCCAGGATGTGGAGTGGATGGGCCGCAACATCCGTGTCAACAAGGCTGAGCCCCGCACCGGTGGCGGCGGCGGCGGTGGCGGTGGTCGCGGCGGCTACGGCGGCGGCGGCGGTGGTTATGGCGGTGGCGGTGGTGGCTACGGCGGCGGTGGCGGCGGCAACCGCTACTGAGCTCCGGGCTACTTAGCCCCTGGGCTGCTGAGCTACCGAGTTTCGGAAGCCACTGAGTTTCGGGAACCACTGAGTTTCGGGAACCACCGAGTTCCTGCCCCACTCAGTTGAACGGGTCCGCTCACTGCGGATCCAACAGCCCAAACCAAGTTCTGCTTGGATTCCGGGTGCCCGATTCAGGTCGGCACCCTCCTCAACCGTCCCCGATCCGGGGGCGGTTTTTTTGCGCGTGAGCCCCAGGCGATACCGACCGGGGACTGGGGCGCTGCGGCCGGGGAGCTGGGGACAGCGCGTCTATGCACCCAACCGAGGAGGCCAGCCCGCGAGGTCGGAACGGCCCCCGTGGCCTGGCTTTAGCCCTCGGCCACCAGCAGGGCCGTGGCCTGCTCTTCCTCCACCTCGCGCCGCACCTGGTTGAGGATGTGGTCCGGGGACTTGTAGCGCCGGGGCAGGCAGTGGTGCAGGGTCGCCAGACGGCTCCAGCAGAGGGTGCGCTGGATCGTGGTGGCCCCACGGCCCTCCTGCACCAGCATCTTCATGGCCCGCCGGTAGAGGTAGTACTTCGACTCGAGTTCACCGATCGTCAGGGAAGGCTGTTCGCTCATGGGTTTCGATCGAGGGGTTCGCAGTCGGCAGGCGGTGGGGCCTGGCAGGGGCCTGGCCAGGGCCACAGCCGCAAGGGGGCCGGGCCGAGGCCGATGGAGCTGGTGCTGAAGGCTTGGAGGGGCTGGGGCTGCAGGCCAGGGCTTGCAGGCTGGACACCGCCGTTGGGCAGCAGGCGCCGTTTGGCTGGACCTGCTGTTTGGCAGGACGTGCGGATTGGGAGTAGACGGGATCGGCTGCGGCCCATGGCTCTGGGACGGCACGATGCGAACCCGGACCTCAGGGGTGCGCAGCTTGAAGTGGCAACGCGGTGGGACCGCGGGAGCAGGTGGGCCAAGGCTTCCGGAGAAGGAACCTGTTGCCGAACCCCTAGCTTAGGTCAGCTGCATGGGCGCTCCGCCAGCCAGGCCAGCAGCTGCTCGATCGGCATCGGTTCGGCCAGCAGGTAGCCCTGGATCAGATCGGCCTCCACCTCGGCCGCCAGCTCCCGCTGCGCCGCGGTCTCGATGCCTTCGATCACCACTGAGGCCCCCAGGGCGTGGCCCATGTCGGTGGCGGAGCGCAGAATCCGCCGGCCCTGGGCATCGCCGCCGCAGCCCTGCAGAAAGTGGTGGTTCAGCTTGACGTAGCGCGGCTGCAGGTCCTGCAGCAGGCGGATGTTGGAGTAGCCCATGCCGTAGTCGTCGATGCAGGTCTCGGCCCCCTGGCGGCCCAGCCGCTGCAGCGTGGCCAGGGCGTGGGCGTGTTCAGGCAGGAACACGCTCTCCCGTGCCTCCAGCACAAGGCCCGCCAGCGCTGACGGTTCCGAGCCTGGAGCGAGCTGGTTGGCCAGGTCGGGATCCTGGAGCTGCCGCACCGACAGGTTGACGCTCACCCGCAGTGCGTCCGCGCCGCTGGCCTTCAGGCGCGCCAGGTCGGCCCGCAGCAGCCCCAGCACCAGCGGCGAGAACTGGCGCACCAGGCCGCTCTCCTCGGCGAAGGCGATGAAGTCGCCGGCGGCAACGCTGGCCCCGTCGCGGCGCCAGCGCAGCAGCGCCTCCACCCCCCACACCTGGCCATCGGCCACGCCCAGGATCGGCTGGTAGTGGAGCTCGAACTGGCCGGCGCCGATCGCCACTGCGATCTGCTGCTGCATCTGGCGCCGCTCCTCGGCGGCAGCATTCATCTGGGGCGTGAAGTAGGCGAAGGCGTCGCCGCCGGCGGCCTTGACCGCATACATCGCGGCATCGGAGGTGCCCATCAGCCCCTCCAGCTCCCCGGCATCGTCGGGATAGAGACTGATCCCCACGCTGCCCCCCACCAGCACCTCGGCGCCGGCGATGGCGATCGGCTGCCGCAGCATCGCCATCACGCGCTCCAGCATCGACTCCAGCTCGCCCATGCCGTCGTAGCCCGAGACGACGATGCCGAACTCGTCCCCGCCGAGGCGGCCCACGCAGTCCTGGCCGCGTACCACCTGCTGGAGGCGGTCGCTGATCGTCTGAAGGACCACGTCGCCGGCGTCGTGGCCGTACTGATCGTTGACCTCCTTGAAGTGATCGAGGTCGACCCAGGCCAGGGCCAGCTGGCTCTGGTCCCGCTGGCAGCGGCTGATCTCCCGCTGCAGGGTGTCGGTGAAGGTGCTGCGGTTGAACAGCCCGGTGGCGGCATCGAACCGGGCCTGGCGCTCCAGCAGCTGGGTCGATTCGCGCAGGGTGGTCACGTCCTGCACCACCAGCAGCGCCACCGTGTCGCCGATGGGCTGGTGCAGCAGGTGGGTCTCCGCCGTCACCCACACCAGCCGGCCGCTGTGGCTGCGCAGCTGCAGCTCGCGCAGGCCATCGCGCAGCGGCGGTTCGGGGGCGTCCGTTCCGTCCGCTTCCGGCGTCGGTGCCACCGGCACCCGCAGCCGCTCCAGCGAGAGCCCCACCACCGACTCGGCGCTGAAGCCCACCAGCTCGCAGAAGGCCCCGTTGGCCATCACCACCCGGCCCTGGCCGTTGAGCACCGCCACGCCGAACACCTGGGTGCGGAACACCGATTCGAAGATCGAGGCCATCTCCAGGGCCCGGGCCTCGGCCGCCTGCAGCGGGCTCACATCGGCCAGGGTGCCCACCACGCAGCGCTCCGCCCCTTCGCCCACCACCGTGGCCACCTCGTTCAGCCACAGCCACTGGCCGTCGCGGCGCTGCAGCCGGTAGCGCACCGCCCAGCGGGGCTGGCCGCTCTCCCGTGCCGCCCGCACCTGCTCCCGGTCCGCCGGATCGATGCGCCCGTCCAGCAGGCCGGGCTGGTCCTGCAGTTCGGCGGCGCTCCAGCCGGTGAGGCTGGCCATGCGGGCGCTGGCATAGAGCAGCCGCTGCATGGCGCCATCGCGTTTCCACACCGCCTCCTCCAGGGCATTGGTGAGGTTGGTGAACTCCGCCAGGGCCGCCTCGGCGGCGGTGCGCAGCCGCACCAGCTCGCCCACGTCGGTGAGGGTCACGATCGCGCCGCGGCGGCGGCCGTCCCGCTCCAGGTAGGGCTGCACCTGCACCAGGTAGGCGCCGCCCTCGCCGCTGGCCTCGATCGCCACCCGCGGCCCGCCCGCCAGCACCGACTCCAGGGCCGGTTGCAGGCCGGGCAGCGGCAGGGTGGTGGGGATGCCGATCAGGGGCTGGCCGAGGTCGCCCTGCACCAGGGCGAAGATGCGCACCGCCAGGGGCGAGTAGCGGGTCACCCGCAGCTCCTGATCGACGATCACCATGCCCTGGTTGAGGGAGGCCTGGATGTTCTCCAGGTCGTTGTTGAGCAGCTCCTGCTCCTCGCTGTGCTGGCGCAGCTCGGCATTGAGGATGCCCAGCTCCTCGTTGGTGGCCTGCAGTTCCTCGTTGGCGGCCTCCAGCTCCTCGTTCGACGACTGCAGTTCCTCCGAGGAGGCCTGCAGCTCCTCCGAGGAGGCCTCCAGCTCCTCGTTGGCGGTCTCCAGCTCGGCCAGGGAGCGGCGCAGGCAGTCCTGACTGCTGAGCAGCTCCCGCTCCAGCCGCTCGATCTCGCGGCCGAAGGAGCTGTCTGTCTCCAGCACCCGCGCCGGCTGGCCGCCGGGCCCGGCCCCGCCCGTCGCCGTAGCGCCGGCCCCGGGGCCCTCCGGCTCGGTGAGGAAGGAGAGGATCGTGAGCTCGCGATCGCCCACCGGCAGCGGCCGTGCCTCCAGCCGGATCGGCCGCTCCAGGCCGGGCAGAGTCAGGGCCCGGCTCTGGATCGGCACCCCGTCGGCCCGGGCGATCAGAAACAGGGTGCGGGCCTCCACCTGCAGTTCGGGCCGCAGGAACGAGCCGGCGGCGGTGGTGATCCGCCCCTCCGGCACCCGGCAGTAGGCCGACACATCCCCCACCACCTCCACCAGGTTGTGGGCCTCATCCAGCACCAGGCAGGGGGCGCAGACCGTGCGCACCAGGGCCTCCAGCAGGGCCGTGTGCTGCTCGGGAACGCTGTCGCGGATGATCGCGATGCGGCTGGCGGCCGGCAGGGGTGGCAGCAGCGTGGCGCTCAGGCCGCTGCGGGCCGAGGGTCCGCTGATCGTCGGCAGGTTGGCGCGTGGGTTCTCCGCGGTGCGGCTGTAGAGGCGATGCTCCTGGTCGGCGCTGGCGAATCCCGGCGTGCGATTGCCCAGCAGTTCGGAGCTGCCCAGCATCAGCAGGCCGCCGGGCAGCAGGCCGTAGCGGAACAGGGCCAGCACCTGCTCCTGCAGCGGCGCCGTGAAATAGATCAGGGTGTTGCGGCAGGAGATCAGGTCCAGCCGCGGGAAGGGCGGATCCTCCGTCACGTTGTGGCGGGCGAACACGGCGCACTCGCGGATCGCCTCCTGGATCTCGATCCCCTGGCTGCCCTCGCTGAAGAAGCTCTGCCGCAGCCGTGGTGGAATCGCCTGGGCCGAAGCGAGGGGATAGAGGCCGCGGCGGGCGGTCGCCAGGCTGCCCTCGTCGAGGTCGGTGCCGAAGATCTTGAGCTGGTGGGCCAGGTGAACCGGATGGTCCAGCAGCTCGCTGAACAGCATCGCGATCGTGTACACCTCCTCGCCGGTGGCGCAGCCCGGCACCCACACCCGGTATTGCTCGCTGCAGCCCTTGTGGGCGATGTAGAGGCGCAGCTGGTCGGCGAGGGCCTCGAAGCACTCCGGGTCGCGGAAGAAGGCGGTGACGTTGACCAGCAGGTTGTGGGCCAGGGCCACGGCCTCGTCGGCGTCGGCCGCCAGCAGGGGCAGGTAGTCCTCCACGCTGCTCACCTGGCGGATCGCCATGCGCCGCTGCACCTGGCGCCGCAGGGTGGAGGGCTTGTAGCGGGAGAAGTCCACCCCCACCACCCGTTTGAGCCGGCCCACCACGTCCTGCAGCAGCTCCGCCCGGGGGGCCGGCAGGCTGTGGCCCACCCAGTCGCCGCCGCCGGCCACCAGGTCGGCCAGGCGCTGGCCGATGGCGCGGGCATCGAGCACCAGATCGGCGCCGCCCAGGGCGATCGCCGCCTTGGGCATGCCTTCGAACTTGGCACTCTCCGGCGTCTGCACCACCGTGAGGCCCCCGGCCGCCCGCACCGAGCGCAGGCCGTGGGCCCCATCGGAACCCGTGCCCGAGAGCACCACGGCCACGCCGCGGCTGCCCCAGTGCTCGGCCACCGATTCGAACAGCAGGTCGATGCTGGGGCTGGGCCCGAAGCGGCCCTTGGGTTCCACCACCCGCAGCCGGTCAGCCAGCACGGTCACGTCGTGGTTGGGGGGCGCCACGACGATCACATCGGGCTCCAGCCGCGCCCCATCCACCGCCTGCACCACCGACAGGCCCGTGGCCCGCGACAGCAGCTCCACGATCAGGCTGCGGTGCTCCGGCGAGAGGTGCTGGGCCACCACATAGGAGACGCGGCCGCTGGGCACCAGGCTGCCGATCAGATCCTGCAGGGCCTCCAGGCCGCCGGCGGAGGAGCCGATGGCCACGAGCTGGCGGCCCGGGTCCTGGGCGGCGGTGTCGGGGGGGGTGGCCGGCGGCGGGCTCTGCGGCATCCAGGCCTCGGGGGGCAAGTTCACCGTAGACAGGACCTGGCGGCCCCAGCCATCGGCACTGCAGCCCCGCGCCGGCCCGTGTTCCCCCCGACTGCGACAGCGTGTGGGCGGATACTGAATTTCCTGGAAATCGGCCTAGGGTCCACCTATGGCTCAGTTACCAGCAGCGCCGCAGAGCGGCCCCCTGTCTTCCGCGTTCACGTCTACGCCTACATCCACTACAAACTCATCCACTTCAAAGTCCACGTCGAGCGCCACTACCAGCGAACGGAGTTCCAGTGCCAGCCCAGCTCGTGTGATCCACTCCGGTCACACCCTGGTGGTTCTCGATGAGCCCTGGGCCTCGGGCCAGCGCAAGCGCTACCTGAACTCCCTCCAGACCAGCGAGCTGGCGGCCTGAGCAGCGGGCCATGGGCCAGCGCACCGGCCTGGTGTTCGACCCGGCCTTTGGTCTGCACGACACCGGGGCGGGCCACCCAGAATCACCCCAGCGGCTCGAGGCCCTGATCCAGGGCCTCGAGGGTGCGGGCCTGCGCCAGCGCTGCAGGCCCATCCCGGCTCGGCCCGCCACAGACGCCGAGCTGTTGCGCTGCCACAGCCGCCGCTACCTGCAGACCGTCCAGCGCGACATCGCCTACGGCCGCGAGCAGCTCTCCACCGGCGACACGCCCCTGGGCGACCACTCCGAGGAGGTGGCCAGGCTGGCTGCCGGCGGTCTGCTGGCGGCCGTGGAGGCGGTGCTGGCGGGCCAGGTGGCCAATGCCTTCGCGGCGGTGCGGCCGCCCGGCCACCACGCAGAGCCGGAGCGGGGCATGGGCTTCTGCCTGTTCAACAACGTGGCCATCGCCGCCCGCCACGCCCAGGAGGCCCTGGGCATCGGCCGGGTACTGATCGTCGACTGGGACGTGCACCACGGCAACGGCACCCAGGCGATCTTCTGGAATGATCCGAGCGTGCTCTATTTCAGCGTGCACCAGTGGCCCCTCTACCCCGGCACGGGGGCGGCGAGCCAGCGGGGCGGTGGCCCAGGTGAGGGCTTCACGATCAACTGCCCCCTGCCACCGGGCTCCGGCCGGGCAGCGGTGCTCGGGGCCCTGCGGGACCAGCTGCTGCCGGCGGCCGAGGCCTTCCAGCCCGAACTGGTGCTCGTCTCCGCCGGCTTCGATGGGGCCCTGGGCGATCCCCTGGGCGATTTCCTGCTGCTGGATGTCGACTTCGGGGAGCTGACCCGGCTGGTGCGGGGCATCGCTGAGCGGCACGCCGGCGGTCGGCTGGTGTCCGTGCTGGAGGGTGGCTACGACCTGGCCGGTCTGGCCCGGTCGGCGGCGGCCCACGTGGCGGCGCTGCTGGAGCCTCCGGAGCGGCCGGAGCTCCTGGAGCCCAGCACCTAGGCCGGCTCCAGCAGGCTGATGCGGGCCTCCACCACGTCCGGGGTGCCGTGCAGGCTGAAGCCCAGCTTCTGGCAGACGTGCTGCATGGCGCCGTTCTCGTGCAGGATCTCGGCAGTCACCTCCGCCAGGCCCTCGTCGCGGCCGATGCGCAGCAGCTGGCCCAGCAGCTCGGTGCCCAGGCCCTGGCTCTGGTAGGGATCGCTCACCAGCAGTGAGAACTCGGCGCTGGCGCTGGCATGGCTGCGGCTGAGGCGCCCCACGGCCAGCACCGTGTGGCGGCCGGACTCGGGATCGCGCCGGTCCACCACCAGGGCCATCTCGCGGTCGTAGTCGGTGAAGCAGATGCGCACCAGCCGCTCGTGGGTGATGCGGCTGCTCAGCGACATCATGTGGAAGTAGCGGTAGTAGACGCTCTCCTCCGAGAGGGTGCGGTGGAAGGCCACCAGCAGCGGCTCATCCTCGGGGCGGATCGGCCGGATCGTCACCGCCGTGCCGTCGCGCAGCCGCCAGGTTTTCACGTACTGGCTGGGGTAGGGCCGCACCGCCGGCCTGGGCAGCCCGCAGCTGTCGCCGGCGGCGTCGGCCAGCACGATGCGGGCATCGAGGGCGACCAGCTGCGTGGTCGGAGCTTCGGTCGGGGCTTCTGCAGCTGAAGCAGCATCCGTCCGGGCCTGGACGCCTGGGGTCCAGGAGACGAGCAGGGGGTTGATGTCGAGTTCACGGATCAGCGGCTGCTCCAGCACCAGCTGGCTCACCCGCACCAGCAGCTTCTCCAGCTCCGCCAGGTCCGCCGCCGGCCGGCCCCGCGACCCCTGCAGGGCGCCATACACCTTGGTCTGCTCCATCAGCCGTCGCGCCAGGGTGGTGTTGAGCGGCGGCAGGGCCACGGCGCTGTCGCGGTAGACCTCCACCAGGGTGCCGCCGGTGCCGAACAGGATCACCGGCCCGAACTCGGGATCCACGCTGCTGCCCACGATCAGCTCGATCGCCCCCTGCAGCCGCAGCATGGGCTGCACCGTCACGCCCCCGAAGGCCGCCCTGCCCTGGCCCTCGCCGATGCGGCGCTCCATGGCGAGGAAGGCCTGCTCCACCTCAGCGGGGCCCTGCAGGTTGAGCTGCACGCCCTCCACATCGCTCTTGTGGCTGATGGTGGTGCTGTGCAGTTTCACCACCACCGGGTAGCCGATGGCCCCGGCTGCCGCCACCGCCTGCTCGGCCGTGCTGGCCAGGCGCGTCTCCACCACGGGGATGGCGTAGGCCGAGAGGATCGCTTTGGCCTCGCTCTCGCTGAGTTGTTGGCGGCCCTGGGCCTGGGCCTCGGCCAGGATCTGGCGCACCCGCGGCCGCTCGCCGGGCCCGCCGGATCCGGGGCCATCGGATTCCGCCTCCGGCAGCAGCTCCGGCGTCTCATAGATGCCCCGCAGGTTGTAGCTGTAGCGCCACAGGGTGTTGAACAGACGTGCGGCGGCATCGGGGTAGCGGTTGGTGGCGATGCCGGTGCCGTTGAGGATCGCCTCCCCGGCGGCCACCTCGTCGCCGCCCATCCAGCTGGCCACCAGCGGCTTCTGGCTGGTGGCCGCCAGCTGGCGCAGCCGCTGGGCCGTGGCGGTGGGGTCCGTCATCGCCTGGGGGGTGAGCACCACCAGCAGGCCGTCGCTGTTGGGATCGTCGAGGACGGCGGCGATGGTGTCGGCGTAGCGCTGGGGATCGGCGTCGCCGAGGATGTCGATCGGGTTGCCATGGCTCCATTGGGGCGGCAGCCGCTCGTTCAGGCGGGCCAGGGTCTCGGGGGCCAGGTGCGCCAGCTCACCGCCGGTCATCACCAGGGCGTCGGTGGCGAGCACTCCGGGCCCGCCGGCGTTGGTCACGATCGTGAGCCGGGGACCGGCGGGGCGGCGCGGCTGCTTGGCCAGCACCTCGGCCAGGTCGAACAGGTCGGAGAGGCGATCCACCCGCAGCACGCCGCAGCGGCGGAAGGCGGCCTCCAGCACCGCGTCGCTGCCGGTGAGGGCGCCGGTGTGGGAGGCGGCGGCCTGGGCCGCCTCGGCGGTGCGGCCCCCCTTGATCACCACGATCGGCTTGGTGAGCGCCACCTCCCGCGCCGCCGACATGAAGGCCCGCGCATCGCCGATCGACTCCATGTAGATCACGATGCTGTGGGTGTCGGGGTCATCGCCCAGGGCCGTGATCAGGTCCCCCCAGCCCACATCCAGCATCGAGCCCATCGACACGAAGGCACTGAAGCCCACGTTCTGGCGCTGGCTCCAGTCGAGCACCGCCGTGCAGATTGCCCCCGACTGGCTCAGAAAGCCCACGTGGCCCTGCCTGGCCATGGCCCCGGCGAAGGTGGCGTTCAGCCCCAGGCGCGGGTTCATCAGCCCCAGGCAGTTGGGTCCCAGCAGGCGCATCGGGCTCTGGCGCAGCCGTTCGCGCAGCTCCATCTCCAGGGCCAGTCCCGCGGGCCCCACCTCGCGGAAGCCGGCCGAGAGCACCACCACCGCCTTGACGCCGGCTGCGGCGCAGGCGCTCACCAGGTCTGGCACACCGGCGGCAGGGGTGGCGATCAGCGCCAGGTCCACCGGCTCGGGAATCTCCCCCACGGCGGCGTAGGCCCGGATGCCCAGCACGCTGTGGCGCTTCGGGTTCACCGGAAACACGGTGCCACCGAAGGGATGGCTGATCAGGTTCCAGAGCAGGGTGCGGCCCACGCTGCCGGGCCGCTCCGTGGCGCCGATCACCGCCACGGTGCGCGGCTGGAACAGGGCCGCCAGCGGCTGGCGCTGGGAGCGCAGGATGTCGTAGGTGGGATCGCTCTGCTGGGGCGCTGGTGCTCGGTTCGCAGCCATCGACCCCCGCGCGCCGGCCTCAGCCAAGCAAGGGCGCCGGGCCCCGGCTGGACTCGCAATGGTTGTTGACGGCGGCGGGCGAACCCCCAGCGGCGGCGGCCAGCAGCCGGCCCGCCAGGGCCTCGGCGCTGCGCAGGGCCCCCTCCACTCGGCCGAAGCCCGGACCCGCCACGTAGTCGCCACAGAAACCCAGCCGGCTGGCGGGGCAGAGGGCCAGCTCCAGCGGCAGGCCCGGGGGCCGGGGAAAGGCGGCGCCCCAGCGCATCAGCTGGCGCTCGCCCGCCAGGGAGCGGCGCAGGGCCGCCTTGGACAACCAGCGGCCCAGGGCCTGGCCCAGGGTGTCCTGCAGGGCGGCGCTGAGGGCCTCGATCACGGCCTGTTCCTGCTCGGGCCGCGGCGCCACCCCCAGCTGGCTGGCGATCGAGGAGCGCGAGCCATACACGCTGAGGTGCTCGGAGGCGAAGGTGGCGCTGGAGTGGGCCACTACGGCGCAGCGCCCATCGGCCAGGGGCTGCACCGACAGCCGCGACAGGTTCCAGCGCAGTTGGGCCGCCTCCGAGAACTCCAGCAGCCGGAACGGCAGCTTGCGCCAGGGGGCCGCAGCGGCGGCGGGCACCAGCAGCAGCAGGTTGCTGCGCGCCTCCGACTGGATCGAGGCGAGCACCGCCAGCACGTGCTGCAGCTGGGCGTCCTGCAGGCGGCGGGCGGCGGCGGCCAGGGGCACCTCCGTCCAGTCGAGCAGCAGCCGGCTGCGGGGGTGGGCCAGCAGGGTGCCGCTCAGCACCAGCCAGTCCACCTCCTTGAGCAGCTGGCGATCCGGGCCCAGCAGGCGCCAGCGCCGCTCCGGGGTGATCTCCAGATGGCGTACCAGCTGGCCGTAGTGAATCTCCACGTCAGCTCCGGCTTGCTCCAGCAGACCGCGACAGAGGTGTTCCATTCCCCCGTTGCCCCGGTAGAGGCTGCCCAGGCCGTGGGGGGCGCTGCCGCCGGGATGGAGCTGGCCCTGGCCGTCGAGCTGGGCGATGGGGCCCGTCCACGGCTCGATCCAGCCGCCGGCCAGCAGCGGCTCCAGCAGCGCGGGCGGCGGGCTGGTCGTGAGGTTGAACAGGGGCGCGCCGTGGTCGATGCGTAGGCCGGCGTCCGTGCGGGAGCGTCGGGTGGCGGTGCGCCCACCCGGGCCCCGGCCGCTTTCCCACAGGGAGATCGGCCCAGCCCAGCCCTGGCGCCGCAGTGCCGCGACGCAGGCGCAGCCCGCCGCACCGGCGCCGATCACGGCGAGGGAGCCGGGGTCGCGGATGCCGCCGGGGCCGGTGGCCGGATCGGGTGGGCTGACCATGCAGCGATTCTCCCAGGCCCTCAGAATGGCAATGATTCGTTACGGTGATCCAATCCGCCTACCCGCCTGTGTTCCCGCATCCGCTTGAGTTGCTGTCGGACTTCGTGGGCTACCCATTGCGGCCGCTCGGCTTCGTGGGAACCTGGCTGCATCAGGGTCTGCTGACTCGCCTGGGCTCCGCCAATCCCTTGCCGCTGGCCGGAGCGCCGCTCGGTTGACGGCCTGGGAGGTGCCCGGTCTAGGTGCCCTGGCTGGCGAGCCTCCGCCCCAGCTCCGCCGCCTCCATGGGCCCGCCGAAGTGGAAGCCCTGGAACAGTTCGCAGCCCAGCTCCAGCAGCAGCTCCACCTGGCCGGCGTTCTCCACCCCTTCGGCCAGGGGCGTCATCCCCAGTTGGCGGGCCATGGCGATGGTGGCCGCCACGATGCTGCGGTCGGTGTGGCGGTCCACCAGCGGATCGATGAAGCAGCGATCGATCTTCAGCTTGTGCAGCGGCAGGCGGTGCAGCACTTCCAGGGAGGAGTAGCCGGTGCCGAAGTCGTCGAGGGCGAGCTTGAAGCCCATCCCGGCCAGCTCCTGCATCTGCTCGGTCACCAGGGCCGCATCGCGCTGGATCGCCGTCTCGGTGAGCTCGAATTCCAGCCGCTGCGGCTGGATGCCGTGCTGCTGGCTGCAGCTGTGGATGAAGCGGCCGAGGCTGCGCTCAGGGTCCTGCAGCTGGATGGAGGAGAGGTTGATCGAGAGCAGCGGCAGCGTCAGTCCCTGGCGCTCCCAGGCCGCCAGCTGACGGAAGCTCTCCTCCAGCACCCACTGACCGATGGCGTGGATCAGGCCGGTGCGCTCCGCCAACGGGATGAAGTTGGCGGGAGACTGGGGCTGGCCCCGCTGATCGATCCACCGCAGCAGCGCCTCGGCCCCCACCACCTCGCCGCGGCCGTCGGTCTGGGGCTGGAACACCAGCCGCAGCTGGTCCCGATCGACCGCCCGGGCCAGCTCCTGCTCCAGCTGGGTGCGCACGAGCAGGCGGGCGCTGATCAGGTTGGAGTACACCTCCAGCTGGCGAGGCCCCCGCTGCTTGGCCTCGGTGAGGGCCGTGTTGGCCCGCTGCAGCAGCTCGAGCGGATCGCCGGCGTGCTCCGGCCACACGCTCACCCCAACCGTGACGGCCAGGGTGACGGCGAGGTGCTCCTGGATCGGCAGGGGCCTGGCCAGCTGGCGCTGCAGCTCCACCGCCAGGCTGCGGGCCTCACCGATGCTGTGGACCCGGGAGCTCAGGACCAGGAATTCGTCGCTGCCCGTGCGGGCCACCCAGTCGGCCGGTCCGAGAAGTTTCCGCAGCCGGCGGCCGGTCTCCTCAAGGACCCGGTTGCCGATCGCGATACCGAAACTGTCGTTGATCGCCTGGAAGTCGTCGATGTCCAGACAGATCGTTGCCAGGTTGCTGGTGTGGGGCAGCTCCCGCAGCAGCTGCTCCAGATGGCGATGGCTGGCGGCCCGGTTCGGCAGGCCCGTTACTCCGTCGCGGTAGGCGGTGTGCTTCAGCTTCTCCTTCACCGCGCTGGCGGCCGTCACGTCCTGGAGGGTGCCGACCACGCCGACGGCCTGACCGCGGCGGCCCGATTCGATGCGGGCGCGCAGCACCACCACCTTGCGTCTGCCACCGGCAAGCTTCAACCGGTGTTCCAGCTCCAGGGGACGGCCCCCCTGGACGAGCTGGCGGATGGCTTGCCGCAACGCCGGTCGATCGTCGGGGTGCACCCGGGCGAGATAGAGGCGCAGCTGGGGGCGGCGGCTGTCGGGGAACTCGAGGATCTGCTCGATCTGGGGAGACCAGGTGATCGGCCCGTGCAGGCTGCGCAGTTGCCAGCTCCCCAGCTGGGCCAGCCGCTCGGCTTCGAGCAGCTGGCGATTCGAGAGTTCGAGTTGCTCCTTAATGCGCAGCAGCTGGAAGCGTTCGCGGGCGGCGGCGAGCAGCAGTTTCTGGCCGCCGCAGCGCACCAGCTCCAGATGGACCTCCACGGCGAGGGTGGTGCCGTTGCGATGCCGGAGGCTGGTGCTGAAGCTCAGCCGTCCGCGCTTGCGCAGGTCCGCTTTCACGGCTTCGACCCAGGCCTGGTCATGGGCCGGGTCTGCCAGGAGATCAGAGGGGGGGAGCGCCAGGTACTGCTCGCGGGTGTAGCCGAGCTGCTGGTGGGCGGTGACGTTGCAGTCGACGATGGCGCCCCCGACGGCGTCGAGGATCGTGCACGCTCCGTCGACGAGGTCCAGCAGATGGCGGTAGAGGGCGGCCTGGCTGGGGAAGGCGCAGGGGGCGCCGCCGGCTACGCCCTGCGCCGCCGTGGCAACCTCGAGCTGGGCCTCCGGACCTGCCACAACCGGCTTCTCAAGACCCGCAATGTAGGGCTTGGAGAGGCCGCTGCCAGCGCCTCAGGGCTTGGGGTCAGCCGAGGCCGCCGCCGGGGCCGAGCAGGGTGGCCAGGCCGATCTGGTGCAGGATTCCCTGGCCGGTGATGGCCTCGGTGAGCACGCCGATCACGAAGCCGAGCATGGCGGCGCGACCGTTGAACAGCTCCACGCGCTTGAGCTGTTCTGCGTGGATCTGGGCGGTGGCCGAGGCTTGGAACCAGCCGTCGCTGGCGTTGCGGGAGGCAGTGGGGGCGCTGGTCATGGTGGAGATGCGGTGATGCCACAAATGTAACGAGTTCTTGCGCCTGCTTGACGACTGAGGGGTGCGGCTTCCTCTTCAATGGTGTTGAAACCCTGGTGCCGGCTGGGGCGGCGATAGGGTCGTTTTAGGCAAAGCTCCCCATGACATCCACCGCAGCGCAACAGGATTCGCTCGAGCTCCAGGCCCTGGACGGCGGTCCGATCGGGGTCCTGATCTGCGGCCACGGCAGTCGCAATCGCCAGGCCGTAGCCGAGTTCGCCCAGCTTGCGGAGGGCCTGCGGGCCCTGATGCCGTCGCTTCCGGTGGCCTACGGCTACCTCGAGTTCGCCCGGCCCGTGCTGCGCGATGCCCTCGATGAGCTGCGCGGCCAGGGGGTACGGCGGGTGCTGGCGGTGCCGGGAATGCTGTTCGCCGCCGGCCATGCCAAGAACGACATCCCCTCGGTGCTCAACACCTATGCCGCCGAGACCGGTCTGCGGGTGGACTACGGCCGCGAGCTGGGGGTGGATCTGCAGATGATCCAGGCCGCCGGCGTCCGCCTGCGCCAGGCCCTCGATCGCGCCGATGCCGCCGCCAGCGCCAGCGGTGCCCAGCCCGTGCCCCTGGCCGAGACCCTGCTGGTGGTGGTGGGGCGCGGCTCGTCCGATCCCGATGCCAATTCCAATGTGTCCAAGGTGACGCGGATGCTGGTGGAGGGCTTCGGCTTCGGCTGGGGCGAGACGCTCTATTCCGGCGTCACCTTCCCGCTGGTGGAGCCCGGCCTGCGCCATGCGGTGCGGCTCGGCTTCCGGCGGATCCTGGTGTTCCCCTATTTCCTGTTTTCGGGGGTCCTGGTGAGCCGCATCCGCCAGCACACGGCCCTGGTGGCGGCGGACCATCCCGAGTTGGAGTTTGTGGAGGCCTCCTACCTCGGCGACCACCCGCTGGTGATCGAGACCTTCCGCCAGCGGGTGCTGGAGGTGGTGCGCGGCGAGACCCAGATGAACTGTTCCCTCTGCAAGTACCGGGCCCAGGTGCTGGGCTTCGAGGCCGAGGTGGGCGCGCCCCAGCGCAGCCACCACCACCATGTGGAGGGCCTGGTGGAGGGCTGCACCCTCTGCGAGCACGAGTGCACCGGGGCCTGCCAGCCCGATGGCATCCCCATCCCGCTGGGCCACCAGCACCACCACGGGGCCCACGGGCATGACCACGACCACAGCCATGACCACGAGCATGACCACGAGCACGGTCATGCCCATGAGCACGGTCCCGGCCATGACCACGGCCATGCTCCCTACCCCCACGCCGACCACCCCCTGGGCCCCCGAACCCTGAAGCGGTCGGCCCAGCGCCCGGATGGGGCTGTTTGAGCCGGGCTGATGGACCAGCCAGCAGCTGAGCCTTGATCAGGACTGCTGGAACTGCCCCGCCGGATCGGAGCCGCGGCGCCCGATCGAGCAGGTCGCCTGTGGGACCAGCTTCGGGATCGGCCCCTGCCTCATCCGTCTCGGAGGGGACCGGGTCCCATGAGATCCAGAGACATAAGCCCTGCTTATCCGAAGTGGATTTCCCCAGTTGCAGTGCTTTTTCCCCAGGTTTCCGGGGGGTTTTCCACAGGATTCGGAGGAAAAGCGGCGGTCGGAGCGAGGGTGTTGGGGATTGCGCTGATCGGCCACCCGGGCGCTTGACAGTCGGCCCCTTGCTGCTAGGCGAGCGTGCCGGGTTGGCCGCAGCCCCCGGGGAGGGTCAGTGCCGGCGGCCTGTCTCACGCTGGATCGGCATGGGTTCGGGCCCGTGGCCCGCCCTTTGACGTGGGGGGGTGGGCTGTGGCTTCCTGGGTCGGCAGGACGGACGTGAGACGCTTGGACGCAGACATGGGTATGGGTTGGGATCGGGGAATGCAGGAGCCGGGCGCCCCGGGGCGCGGCGGCCACGATCACCCCGTCCATGGCCACGCCCAGGCCCGTCCCCAGCGCCCTGAAGCGCCCCGCCGCCTGCCCCAGCGCGATCTGCAGCGCCGCTGTCTGGAGCGCGATGACGCCTCCCGCTCGGCCTCCCTCCCCACTGCAGCGGCCGCTGAGGATCTCAGCGACGCTCCGCAGGCCCCCCGGGTCAGCCTGGAGGCGGAGGTGCCCGAAGCCCTGTTCGAGGGCATGCGCAACTTCCTGAGCGCGCGCCCCGAGTGGGACCAGTACCGGGTGATCACCTCCGCCCTGGCCGGCTTCCTGTTCCAGAACGGCTGCAGCGACCGCTGCGTCGCCCAGCACTATCTGAACGGCCTGTTCATGCGCCCCGGCGATTGATCCCGGACCAGCCCGCCCCGGTGATGGCCCCCGCCGTCGGCAGTTGAGGGCCTGGCTTGAGCGCGACCGTCGAGGAGAGGAGCCAAGAAAAAAGGCGGGAGTGCCGAACCCCCGCCCACCTGTTTCTCCCTTGCCCGACCCTTGTGAGGTCGCCTGGAGAGTGTGGGGGCGACCGCCGCTGAAAACTGTGGTGATGCACACCGCTCCGCCCTGAGGGTGAGCGCCTCCACACCAAGAAGCCCGTTCAGAGATCGCCGCGCCGCAAGGCGCTGGCGGCGTGCTCGCAGGCTCGCCAGGTGATCGCCATCTCCGTGAGGGTGGGGCTCTGCCAGCCGGCACTGGGCCAGCAGGCGCCGTCCGTCACCAGCAGGTTGGGGGTGCGCCACAGCTGGTTCCAGGGGTTGAGCACCCCGGCGTCGTCGCGCTCCGCCATCGGCGCTCCGCCCAGTTCGTGGATGTAGTAGCCCGGAGGCGGCGCGTCAGGGGCCACCGCCAGGCTGCCCTTCACCAGGGGCTCCAGCAGCGGAAAGAGGAAGAGATCGGTGAGGGGGGCGATCTGCCCGCCGGCACTGGCCACCACCGCCTGCATGCGGGCCTGCATATGGGCCACCATGCGCCGCTCGTTCTCGCCCCAGCGGCAGTCGATGTGGGCGATGGGAATGCCCCAGGCATCGGTGCGCTGGGGGTCCAGGCTCACCCGGTTGTGGTCCTGGGCCAGCACTTCGCCGTGGCCGATCAGGAAGCCCACTGCCGCGCCCGGATCCCGCTTGAAGGGGGCCGGGGGGTCGAAGCGCTGGATGCCGGCCCAGAGGCCGTAGCCGCGCAGGAAGTCGGTGGCGCCGTCTCCGCTGGTTCCGCCTGGGCCACCAGCCTCCAGGTTCACGGTGTTGGGCAGGAACACGCTGCCGGCCCCGGAGAGCTCGCTCGGCCCCGCGGGCGGCTGGTGGGGCAGGGCGAAGAAGCGGCTGGTGGAGATGTGGTCCATCAGGCCGCGCCCGAGGCCGCCGGAGGGATCCTCCAGACCGCCCAGCTGGGCGCTGTGCAGCAGCAGCCGCAGGCTCTCGATCGTGGAGGCGCACAGCACCACCAGGGCGGCCTGGGCCCGCTGGCGCCGGCCGCTGGCGGCCTCCACATAGATCACCCCCTGGGCGCGTCCCGTGCCCGGGTCGACCTCCACATGGCTCACCACCGCGCCGCTGCGCAGCTCCACCCGGCCCGTGGCCAGGGCGACGGCCAGGCAGCCCCCCTGGGAGCTGGAGCGAGGCCAGGGCCCGGCGCCACCGGGACGGTGCAGCGCGAAGCCGCGGGAGTGGATCAGGGGCAGGCCCAGCTCCCGGGCCACCGCCCCCTGCAGGGTCGCCTCCGCCGGGGTGAAGGGCAGCGGATCTTGGTAGACGCCATCGGGCAGCTGGGGAAGGCCATCGGCCTGGCCGTGCACCTGCAGCAGGGTTTCCAGCCGGGCGTAGTAAGGGGCCAGGTCGCCGTGGCCGATCGGCCAGCTGCGGCCATGGCCGTCCCGCTGCGCCGCCTTGAACTCGAAGTCGGACAGGCGCAGGGTGATGCCGCCCCAGGTGAGGCTCTTGCCACCCACCTGGCGGCCGCGGGTCCAGAGGAAGGGCCGCTCGGCCGGGGTGCTGTACGGGTTCTGGCGCTCGTCGACGAACAGCTCCGGGTTGGCCTTCCAGTAGCCGGGGTGGTGGCTGGCGCGGCGCTGGCGACCGCTGCTGAGGGCGGCGATGCGGCGGGCTGTGTTGAGGGGTTCGCTGCCGAAGGCCCGCCGGGCGCTGAGCTTCGGGCCGGCCTCGAGCACCAGCACCTGCAGGCCTGCCTGGGCCAGCACCATGGCCGCGACACCACCGGTGGCACCGGAGCCCACGACGATCGCGTCGGGACCCTGGGCCATCAGGAGGGGGTCACCTGGGGGGTGGGCAGGGCTTCGGCCGTGGTTGTGCTGGTGGTCTCAGCTGCGTTGGACGCGGTTGGACGGGCCGTTGCCGTGGGGGTGGACTCCGCCAGCAGGCTGGTCAGGGCCACGAGGCCCTCGCCGATCGCCTCAACGCTGAGCCACACCAGCAGCGCCAGCCAGATCAGCGGGTGTTCGGAGCTCCGGCCCGCGGCTACAGGCGAACCTTCAGGCCCGGTGGGTGCCGAGGCGGCGGCCACCACGGAGCTGGAGCCGTCGCCGGCCTCACCACTCGGGCTGGGAGTCGAGAAGGGATCCATGGCAAGCAGGTCAGCGAGGCGGAATGGACGATCCGGTCGGGCGATGCAGGACTGCGATCAGGACCGCAATGCAGGGGCGTTCCATAAAACTAACCAACGCAATACACCTCCCAACGGGACACTGCACCGCATGGGAAACAGCCCGTAATCGACAACAGAGCTCCCAACGAAAAACCCCGGCACTTCAGGGAAGGCCGGGGTCTCGGGAGTTGGTGGCGGGGAGGAGATTTGAACTCCTGACCTTCGGGTTATGAGCCCGACGAGCTACCAGACTGCTCTACCCCGCGGCGACCCATGAACCATACAACACGGGGCTTCCAGGCCGCAATCCGGTCCGCCAGCGGGGCCTGCATCGGGCCCTTGATCCGGGCGGCGGCGGAGCCAGCCAGCAGGATGGGGCGCTGCCGCCAGCGCCCATGACCCGCTACCTGCACTACGTGCGCCTGCCCCTGCTCTGCTGTGGTGTCGGGCTCGTCGCCGTGCTGATCGCCCGCGGCCTGGAGGCCGCCTGGGTGACCCTGGTGCTGCTGGCCCTGGAGATCAGCCTCTCCTTCGACAACGCCGTGGTCAATGCACGCGTGCTGGAGCGGCTCACACCGGTCCAGCAGCGCTTCTTCCTCACCTGGGGCCTGGTGATCCCCGTGTTCGGCGTGCGCTTTCTGGGGCCCCTGGTGCTCGTGTCCCTGGCGGGGGGGATCGGCCTGGGCGAGGCGTTCGGGGCGGCGATGCACCATCCCGAGCGGTACCACCAGCTGCTGGAGGTGGCCGAGCCGCGGATCCTGGCCTTCGGCGGCATGTTCCTGCTGATGGTCTTCCTGCGCTACTTCTTCAATGAGGCCAAGACCCTGCACTGGTTCCAGGTGGTGGAGGCGCGCCTGAGCCGGGCCGGGCGGGTGGAGTCGCTGGAGGTGGCTCTGGCCCTGGTGCTGCTGCTGGCGGTCAGTGCCGCCGTACCCGGCGGCCAGCAGGCGGCGATCCTGTTCAGCGGCCTGGTGGGCCTGGTGCTGCAGATCCTCAGCACCTCCCTGGCGGAGTTCTTCGGCGGTGAGGAGGAGGCCGCGGGGCGGATGGCGGCCGGCGGTGGCCTGGCCAGCCTGGTGTATCTGGAGCTCCTGGATGCCTCCTTCAGCCTCGATGGCACGATCGGCGCCTTCGCCATCACCAACCAGCTGGTGCTGATCCTGATCGGCCTGGGCCTGGGGGCCCTGTTCATCCGCTCGCTCACGGTGATGCTCAGCCGCGAGCGGGCCCTGGAGCAGCTGATCTACCTGGAGCATGGCGCCCACTACGCCATCGGCGCCCTGGGCCTGCTGATGCTCGCCGGCGTGGTGCTGGCCCGCTGGGGTCAGCATGTGCCGGAGTGGCTGAGCGGGCTGATCGGCGTGGTGCTGCTGCTGCTGGCCCTGGGGGATTCCCTGCGCCACAGCCGCCGCCAGAGCGCCACCGGCCTGCCGCCCGCCTGAGAGTCCGCCATGGCCCTGCGTCTGCTGCTGGATTCCGCCGACCCCGCCGCCTGGGCGGAGTGGCTGCCTAGCGGCCTGTTCCACGGTGTCACCACCAACCCCACGCTGCTGCGCCGGGCCGGCCAGCCCTGCCGCCTGGACAACCTGGCGGTGCTCACCGACCGGGCCCTGGCGCTGGGGGCGCGGGAGGTGCATCTGCAGGCCTGGTCGGGCATCGGCGCTGGCCCCGGGCCCGCCGCCGGCCAGGCGTCCACGGCCCAGGTGACCGAGGCCCAGGCAGAGGGCGCCCAGGCCGAGCGCTACCTGGTCTGCGGCCGCGCCCTGGCAGCCCTGGCCCCCCGCCGCGTCTGGGTGAAGCTGCCGATCACCCGCGCCGGAGCACTGGCGGCCCGGCAGTTGCTGGAGGAGGCCATCCCGATCACCTTCACCGCCTGTTTCGAGCCCGCCCAGGTGCTGCTGGCCGCGGCCCTCGGCGCCGACTACATCGCCCCCTACCTGGGCCGGATCGGCGATCTGGGGCGCGATGGTCACGCCGAACTGGCGGCGATGCAGCGCTGCGTGGCGGGGGTCGGCTCGCCGCTGCGGCTGCTGGTGGCCAGCCTCCGGCGGCAGGAGGATCTGGCCCGCCTTGCCGCCGAGGGGCTCGACACCTTCACCATCAGCCCCCAGATCGCCGCTGAGCTGTTCGCCAGCCCCGTCACCCGTGCTGCCGCCGAGCAGTTCGAGCGGGACGCCCTGGGGGACTAGGGCGGCTTGGGCCTCTCAGCGGCTGCCGTCGAAGCGCAGCTCGCCGCTCACCTGCAGATCCACGGCGTCGTTGGGGTGCAGGAACTGCTGGCCCAGCTCCGCGAGGGTGAAGGGGGTGAGCCACTCCAGCTGGCGCAGCAGGTGCAGGGCCACGGCGTGCTTGGCGCGGCTGGCGCCGTCCTCCACCTTGATCGCCAGTCCCAGCCCCTCGCCGACGCGGCTCAGGCACTGGATGCCCTCGGCGCCGCCCTTGCTGATCACCTGGCCGTGGCCGCCTCGCATCAGGGCCGTGTCGAAGCGGCCTTCGCCGGCCACCAGGTCGGGGTGGGCGAGCATGGCGCGGCTGAGCCGCTCCAGCTCCGGCTGCTGGCCCGCCCCCAGGTGGGCGAACAGCAGGGCCATCTGGGCCAGCTGCAGCTGCAGGGTGGGGGCGCCGCAGTCGTCGCGGGCCACCACCAGCTCGGCGCCGGGCATGCCCAGCAGCTCACCCACCTGCTTGAGCACCTGCTGCTGCAGCGGATGGTCCCCCTGCAGGTACGACTCCAGCGGCCAGTGCATGCGCTTGCAGGTGGCCAGGAAGGCGGCGTGCTTGCCGGAGCAGTTGTGCTCCAGTCGGCTGTTGGCGCCCGCCGGCACCGGGCACTGCAGCTGCTCGGTCTCCAGGTCCGACTGCCACAGGATCTTGAAGGCCTCGCGGGCCTGGTGGGCCTCACCGGCGTGGGAGGCACAGGCGATGGCCAGGGCGCGGTCGTCGGCGCCGGCGGCATCGGCCGTGCCGCTGGCCACGAACACCTGAGCCTGGAAGGGCTTGAGGGCCGAGCGGATGAAGCTCAGCTTCTGGGGATCGCCGGCGCGCATCAGCACCCGGCCCCGCTGGTCGCAGACCACCGCATGCACCCGATGCACCGACTCGGTGATGCCGTTGCGGCGCAGGCGCACCTCCAGCGGCGGCACTCCGGGGCGCTGGGGGGAACCGAAGCTGCTGGAGAAGGTCATCGCCGCGGTGGCTAGCTCAGAGAGCCTGACAGAGGCTCGCCCCGGCCAGGAGGAGTACGGAGGCGATCGCCAGGGCCCGCTGCAGGCGCTCCAGCACCGGCCGCACCTGGTGGGTGGCCACCAGCAGGTCCTGCTCCCGCCAGGCCAGGGGCTTCTCCCACACCTGGCCGTCGTACCAGCCCGATTCCTCGTACTCCACGGCGGTCGCCACCAGTCGGCGCTGGATGCTGGTCCAGCCCAGCCACTGGCGTGTCAGCAACAGCAGCGGCAGCACCAGGGCCGCCACGGCGCCAGCCGCCACCAGTCGCGGCGGGTCGTGGCGCAGGGCCACGCTCCCACTGGCCACCAGCCAGGCCCCGGGCAGCAGCAACAGCCAGCTCACGGCCAGGGGCCGCAGCAGGCTCGCGAAACTGGCGTGGGGCCAGGCGAAGAACCAGGACGCCGCCAGCTCGCGGTACTGCTCCAGGGGGCGCTGGGCCGGCGGCACCGGGCAGGCCGCCGTCGCCACCGCACCGGGATCGGGGGGACCAGGAGCGGCCATCGGGTCTCGGCCCTCAGGCCGGCGAGTCGCCCGCCGAGCCTAGGTAGGTCTCCTTCTCCCCGTGGCCCCAGAAGGACTCCAGGTCGTAGTAGCTGCGCTCATCGGGGGTGAGGGCATGCACGATCACCTCGCCGTAATCGAGCAGCACCCAACGGCCCTCGGTCTGACCCTCCTTGCGCAGGGGCAGCCGGCCGCTGGCCTCCTCCACCTTGTCCTCCACCGAGCGGGCGATGGCGCGGACCTGCACGTCGGAGAAGCCGCTGGCGATCACGAACCAGTCGGCGATCGAGGAGATCTCCTCCACCCGGATCAGCACGATGTCGGCGGCCTTGCGGTCGTCGCAGGCCTCGGCCGCCAGCAGGGCCAGGGCCTTGCTGTCGGTGGGATCAAGGCGGGGGCGGCTGGGGTCTGGGCTGGGCTTGGCGGCGCCTGGGACCCCTGAGCTGCTGGCCTGGGAGGGGGTGGTCCCGGATGTGCTGGCCTCAGCCATAGACGTTCTCGCTGCTCACGGATTGACGGGACCCCTGTTGCTGGGCCATCTCAGCCCGGGCCTTGCCGGCACTCTTGCGCAGCGCCTCGAGCCGGTCTTCGTAGAAGGCCCGTTTCTTCTTCTTGCGGGTCTGCTCCACCAGTTCCTTGAGGGCGCCGCCCAGGCTCTTATAGGCGTTGGGCAGGGTGTAGCCGAAGCGGCAGGCCAGGTCGATCGCCCGTTCGTCGGCCGTGATCGCATCCTGCAGGCGCTTCTCGGAGTTGTTCTTGAGGTACAGGCGGTAGCCGGCAAAGCCCGAGAGCCCGAGGGCCATCAGCAGCAGCAGGCCGTCCTGCACCCAGAGTTCGCCGATGGCGCCGCCGAGGCCGATGGCCAGGGCCGCCATCTCCCAGCCGTCCCGGGGCACCGCGTCGTTCTGGATGCGGCCCACCTCGTGCCAGAACAGCAGGTTGCGGTGGTCGAGGGCCAGCTGGTCCCACTTCTCAAGGTCCACCTGGATCTCCACCTCATCGCGGCCGATCTCCTCGATGGTGATCAGCGGGGGATCGGCGGAGGCGGCGGCTTCCACGAACACCCAGCTCTGCATTTCCGGGGGCAGCAGCCCCTTCAGGCGCTGGAGTTCGCTCATGGAGATGGTGGAGGGCTTGGTCGTGGTGTCAACACTAGCCACCGCCAGCGGCTCGCCAGCGCCGGATTGGACGGTGTCGCGAAGCGGCGCGTGAGAGGCTAGCCAGGTTTGGCCGCCATCCCCCCGCCCATGCCCCGTCGCACGGATCTGCGTCGCATCCTGCTGCTGGGCTCCGGGCCGATCGTGATCGGCCAGGCCTGCGAGTTCGACTATTCCGGCACCCAGGCCTGCAAGGCACTGCGGGCCGAGGGCTTCGAGGTGGTGCTGGTGAACAGCAATCCGGCTTCGATCATGACCGATCCGGACATGGCGGATCGCACCTACATCGAGCCGCTTACCCCCGAGGTGGTGCGGCGGGTGATCGAGCAGGAGCGCCCCGATGCCCTGCTGCCCACCATGGGCGGTCAGACGGCCCTCAACCTGGCGGTGACCCTGGCCCGCGACGGCACCCTGGAGCGCTACGGGGTGGAGCTGATCGGCGCCAACCTGCAGGCGATCGAGAAGGCCGAAGACCGCGACCTGTTCAAGCAGGCGATGGAGCGCATCGGCGTGGCCGTCTGCCCCTCCGGCATCGCCACCAGCCTGGAGGAGGCGGAGGCCGTGGGCGAGCAGATCGGCACGTATCCACGCATCATCCGGCCCGCCTTCACCCTCGGCGGCTCCGGTGGCGGCATCGCCTACAACCCCGAGGAGTTCCGGGCGATCTGCAAGAGCGGCCTCGAGGCCAGTCCGGCGTCCCAGATCCTGATCGAGCAGTCGCTGCTCGGCTGGAAGGAGTTCGAACTGGAGGTGATGCGCGACACCGCCGACAACGTGGTGATCGTGTGCAGCATCGAGAACCTCGATCCGATGGGGGTGCACACCGGTGATTCGATCACCGTGGCCCCGGCCCAGACCCTCACCGACCGCGAATACCAGCGCCTGCGTGACCAGTCGATCGCGATTATCCGCGAGATCGGTGTGGATACGGGTGGCAGCAACATCCAGTTCGCCATCAACCCCGCCAACGGCGATGTGGTGGTGATCGAGATGAACCCTCGCGTGAGCCGAAGCTCGGCGCTGGCGTCGAAGGCCACCGGCTTCCCGATCGCCAAGATCGCCGCCCGCCTGGCGGTGGGCTACACCCTCGACGAGATCCTCAACGACATCACCGGCAAGACGCCGGCCTGCTTCGAGCCCACGATCGACTATGTGGTGACGAAGATCCCCCGCTTCGCCTTCGAGAAGTTCCGCGGCAGCCCGGCGGTGCTCACCACGGCGATGAAGTCGGTGGGCGAGGCGATGGCGATCGGCCGCAGCTTCGAGGAGTCGTTCCAGAAGGCCCTGCGCTCCCTGGAAACGGGCCACGCCGGCTGGGGCTGTGATCGGCCCGATCCCAGCCCAGAGCGCTCCGAGCTGGACCGGGAGCTGCGCACCCCGGCGCCGGATCGCATCTTCGCGGTGCGCACCGCCATGGTGGCCGGCTACAGCGATGCCACCATCCATCGGCTCTCCGCCATTGACCCCTGGTTCCTGGCCAAGCTGCGGCGGATCCTGGAGGCCGAACAGCGGCTGCTGCAGGGGCGCTCCCTCCCCCAGCTCGATGGGGCCGCCCTGCTGGAGCTCAAGCAGCTGGGCTTCTCCGACCGCCAGATCGCCTGGGCCACCGGCGCCCAGGAGCTGGAGGTGCGCCGCCACCGCCAGGGCCTGGGGGTCAACGCCGTGTTCAAGACGGTGGACACCTGCGCGGCCGAGTTCGCCTCCACAACCCCCTATCACTACGCCACCTATGAGCGCCCCACCGAGCGGCTCCACGCCGACGGCAGCCTGGAGCTGATCCCGCCGGAGAGCGAGGTGCAGCCCGAGACGCGCCGCAAGGTGATGATCCTGGGCGGTGGCCCCAACCGCATCGGCCAGGGCATCGAGTTCGACTACTGCTGCGTGCACGCCTCCTTCGCCCTGCAGGCCGAAGGCTTCGCCACGGTGATGGTGAACAGCAATCCCGAAACGGTCTCGACCGACTACGACACCAGCGATCGGCTCTACTTCGAGCCCCTCACCCTCGAGGACGTGCTCAACGTGATCGAAGCCGAGAAACCGGAGGGCGTGATCGTGCAGTTCGGTGGCCAGACGCCGCTGAAGCTGGCCCTGCCGTTGCTGCGCTGGCTGGCCAGCCCCGAGGGCCTGGCCACCGGCACGCGCCTGTGGGGCACCTCGCCGGAATCGATCGATACCGCGGAGGACCGTGAGCAGTTCGAGGCGATCCTGCGCCAGCTCGACATCCGCCAGCCCCGCAACGGCCTGGCCCGCAGCCAGGAGGAGGCCCGTGCCATTGCTGCCCGGGTCGGCTATCCGGTGGTCGTGCGTCCCAGTTACGTGCTCGGCGGCCGCGCCATGGAGGTGGTGTACGACGAGGAGGAGCTCAATCGCTACATGGTGGAGGCTGTGCAGGTGGAGCCCGACCACCCGGTGCTGATCGACCAGTACCTGGAGAACGCCACCGAGGTGGATGTGGATGCCCTCAGCGATGCCACCGGCCGGGTGGTGATCGGCGGCCTGATGGAGCACATCGAGCCCGCCGGCGTGCACTCGGGCGATTCCGCCTGTGCCCTGCCGGCGGTGAGCCTGGATCAGCAAGCCCTGGCCACGATCCGCCAGTGGAGCCAGGCCCTGGCCCTGGCCCTGCAGGTGAACGGCCTGATCAACCTGCAGTTCGCCGTCAAGGACGGCGAGGTGTTCATCATCGAGGCCAACCCCCGCGCTTCGCGCACGGTGCCGTTCGTGGCCAAGGCCACCGGCGTGCCCCTGGCCAAGATCGCCAGCCAGATCATGGCTGGCAAGACGCTCGAACAGTTGGGCCTGACGGCCGAACCGGTGCCGCCGCTGCAGGCGGTGAAGGAGGCGGTGCTGCCCTTCAAGCGATTCCCCGGTGCCGATTCGCTGCTGGGCCCGGAGATGCGCAGCACCGGCGAGGTGATGGGCACCGCCACCAGCTTCGGCCTGGCCTACGCCAAGGCCGAGCTGGGGGCCGGCGAGGCTCTGCCCACCAGCGGCGAGGTGTTCCTCTCCACCCACGACCGCGACAAACCGGCCCTGCTGCCGGTGGCCCGCCGTCTGGCGGAGCTGGGCTTCCAGCTGATCGCCACCGAGGGCACGGCCGCCAGCCTGCGGCAGGCCGGCCTGGCGGTGGAGTCGATTCTCAAGGTGCATGAGGGGCGACCCAACATCGAGGACGCGATCCGCTCCGGCCGCATCCAGCTGGTGATCAACACGCCGGTGGGCCGCCAGGCCGCCCACGACGACAGGTACCTGCGACGCGCCGCCATCGACTACGCGGTGCCCACGGTGACCACCCTGGCCGGCGCCCGCGCCGCCGTGGAGGCGATCGCGGCCCTGCAGGGGCAGAGCTTCGCGGTGACCGCGCTGCAGGACATCCACCCGCCGCTGTCCCGCTGAGGCGGCGGCCCCCGAGTCCTGGCGCTGCTTAGGGTTGGAGGCGGCAATCCCCCAGCCCTTCCTCATGCCCATCTCGATCGGCCATCCGACCGCCCCCAGCAGCGCCATCGCCCCCGGGACCGACTGCACCGCGGCCTTCCGCGCCGCCTACGAGAACCGCTACACCTGGGATCCGGGCTTCGGCGGCTACCAGGGTCGGGCCGTGTGGGAGCAGGATGGCCGGCGGGTGGAGGGCCAGTTCCAGGTGGGGGCTGACCTCAAGGCCACCGTGGAGGGCATCGATGATGCCGAGATCCACAAGGCCGTGGCCTCGCAGCTGTGGGAGGTGGCGATCCACCGGGTGCGCCGCAGCTTCGAGCAGACCCACGGCGAGAACACCTTCACCGCCGGTGACACCGATGCGGTGGGTACCGAGGTGATCGTGGGCGGTAAGAACACCGGCGACCGCTACCGCATCCATGGCAACGTGGTGACGATGGTGCACCGCCACATCCATGGCACCGTGGTGACGATCTTCACGGAATCCACCACGGACACCGGAGCCGGCTACCTCAGCCGCAGCTACACCAGCCAGTACGCCGATCCCGCCACGGGTGCTGGCAAGGGTGGCAGGAGCCGCTTCACCGACACATTCGTGCCCCTGGGCGAGGGCGGTCCCTGGGTGCTGAGCGAGCGGGTGGTGGAAATCGAGGCCCACGGCGAAACTCCCGCGGGACGCCAGGTGTTCCGCTTCGAGCTGCTCGCGCCCCTGGTCTGAGCTCCCTGCCCCTGGACAATCCAGCCTGGTGGATGGCAGCCTGATCGGCGCTCCCATCCACCAGGTCATCGCTAGTCAGCGCCTGGATGGCGTGGTGGCGGGCGGCGGACAGGCCATGGTGATCGGGTGTCTGGATCAACCCGTAAACCAGCTGATTGTCAACGAGATGATGCCTGCTGCGATGACATAGGTGGGCCAGTAATCGTCTGACTTGTCGAGCTTCTTCAGTTCCACCTCTTGCTCAACCGGGTCTTTGATCTGCAGGGCCTTGTAGTACCGGCGACAGGCCCAGAGCATCATGATAAACGCTCCAAGGGTGAGGATGTAGGCAACGACATAGACTTCATCCAAGAAGGTGAGATAGGGAAGGCGGGGAAGGTCTGCGTCGTGCGTCTGTTGCAGGAAAACCAAGGTCAGCAGTACGGTGACGGGCAGCGTGAGACGAACGTCGTAATGCGTGGTATCGAGTTTTGTGGCTCCAGCGATCATGGCCATCACGATCAACAAAGGCACCAGAACTTTCCAGAAGGCTGACCAGCTGCTGGAGGCATACTTCACTTCGAACACCAGTTGGCTGTAGTCCGAGGCCCCTTGACCAAAGCCGAAATCTGTGTCGTAATGGTGTTTATAGGATGCTAATGTCCAGCCCTGGTTGACCCATCCTGAGTTGGAGTAAGTAAATTGACCAATCCCGCTTCCCTGCACGTCGGGCACGATTTGCAGCCTGTTGTTGCTCAGTACGATATCGTCGGCCTCGATCATGATCGGAAGGCTTAATGTCGTGAAGGGGTGACGGCGAAAGTCGCTGCGATCAATGAAGAAGATGCCGCTGTAGGCTCCTGTCATGTACCAGCTGCCATCCTTCATTCGGATCGGTTCGTCCTTGCCGGTGGGGACAAATACTGAATCGGCGGACTGGGGAATGTCCAGCAGGTTGACGGGTGTCAGGACCTTCCAGATTTTGAGGTCGTTCTTGGTCAGGTACTCCTGGAGATCGTCATCCCACTTGAGCCACCAATAGCCTGAACTCTCAAAGGAGGGGACCTGGAGATTGATGCCATAGTTGTTCATGGCGTAAATTCCCATCTTGACTTTCATCACACCCTGCTCAGCAGGGGCGGCATTATCCTTGCCGGACTTCTGGTAGTCGTTATGGTCGCGTTTCAGCAGTTCGCTTAGCCCTTTCTTGCGCTGAATGATCGCTTGGCTGTTGCTGCCTGAGAGCTCCAGATAGTCGCCCGTTCGACTGCTGGGCCTATCAACCGATAAAACAGCCAGGAGCATCAGGCCGATCGCGATGAGCGCCATCAGCAGAGCTGACAGATTCCATGGCTTCTGCAGGCTGGTGCGCTGTCGTGCTCTGCGGCGTGGCTCGTGTGGGTTCATCGAGAGTTTGGCGTGTGGTGGCAAACGCAGCAGAGTTGTCCTGGGTGTCGTTGGTGGTTGACGAGAGCTGCAGTGTCAGATGGCATGGTCTGGGCTGTGTAGAAGTTGTGCCAGGCAGTAGATGAAATAGCTCAAGGCAGTCAGCACGATGACATACACGATGCCATCGGAGATGCCTGCACCCATCAGTGCACCGATCAACAGCACGCCGATGATGCCGCCCACGTTGTCCAGAATGGAGTAGGCCACATTGGCTGATACCTGGTCCTCCTGTCTGAATAGATCGGCCACCGTGGCCAGGCCCGTGGCGTAGATGCCTCCGGCAGCTCCTCCCCAGAGAAACAGGAGGCTCAGTGCAATGCCGTAGTTGTAGATGCCCAGTGGCAGATAGACGGCACAGACCACACCTACCAGTACGCAGAGAATCGTCAGCAGGGTCCTGTTGACACGATCCGAGAGGCTGGAAATCAGCAGCCCCAGGCTCACAGAGCCGAGCATGAAGGCCGTGAGCAGCAACGATGCGCGCTGCACCGAGAGACCATTCATCATCCCGTAGAGCGTCAGGAACGCCGGCAGACCGAAGAACGTGACGCCTCCGACAAAGGAGGAGAGCATCGGCACCTTCGCCATGCGGATGGCATACCCCAGGCGTAGCCGGCCCTGGCTGGCGATTCGCGGCTGCCGATTCAGGAACGGAACAACGAGGAGAAGGGCGAGCAGCACAATCAGCATGTTGGCCTGAAAGGCCTGGCTGCCTGCCGTCGATCCCACCTGGTTGAAGAGGATCGGCCCACTGGCGGTACCCAGCGACAGGGCAGAGCTGTAGCAGCCGCTCACCACACCGCGCAGGCGCCCCAGCGGCACGGCATTCACCCAGGTCTGCAGCGAGATCAGGCAGAGGTAGGTGCCGATGCCGAAGCAGAACACCCCCAGGCACCAGAGCGGCAGGCTGCGACTGCCGGGGAGCAGCAGCAGCACCACCAGGCGTACCCCGGTGGCCAGGGCCATGGTGCCCACCAGGCCCAGGCGGGCGAGGATCCAATCGATCGAGGAGACGATCGACACCACCGCACCCATCTCGAAGGCCAGGCAGAGGCCGATCAGGCCCTTGCTGAATCCGTAGCCCTCGAGGCGCACTGGAAAGAGCACGGTGTTGAAGCCCACAGCCGCCTGCACAACCGCCGTGGCGAGGACCAGGGCCGCTACCGCCACCAGGGTTCCTCTGTCGTCCGTGGTCTGGTTTGCCTGCGCCATGGTTCAGGTTTCCCGGAACTTCTCGAAGGGCAGGATGAGCCGAACGAGCTCGACCTCCTCTCCATCCTGAACGTGGGACAGGCTGCCGCCCAGGGCGCGGACCTGTTCGCAGCAGGTGGCGAACTGCAGGGAGTCCTCGTCGAAGACGTGCTCGGGGTGGTCCGGGTCCTGGATCAGGGTTCCGCCGCTGCCGCGACCCTCCATGGCCCCGCAGAACCTCAGGGTCACGACAAGATCGAGACTGTTGAGTTGTTCGCGGCTGGCCTCAAGACTGACCTGTTGTAACGATCCCAGAATTGTGCTGCTGAGCGGATTGAAACACACAGATTTCAGGATGTCAGCCATTTCACTGGGGTCACCGAACAGCCTGGAGGGCACCTCGCGGGAGACCTCAACTGGGATCTCCGTCGGCAGAGCCGATCGGACCTGCTGGGCTGGATCGAAGTTTTCGCCATGGCTGGAGCGGTGCCCCTGCCTGGCGAGCGCATAACGCCTCAGGGCCATCGCGTACGTCCGCGTCTGGTCCGCCGGTGTCACCCCGACTTCAGTGGCCGTCGTCTGGTGAATCCTGGAGGCCACAGCCTCCAACTGGATCGCGGCAGCGGTGCGCTCCTGGCTGCGTTCCAATTCCAGTGTGTCGATCCGGTCGAGGCCCTTGCGGTGCTGCTCTTCGAGGATGTGGTTGCGGCTGCGGAAGTACCAGACGGCGGTCCCGAACAGGAACGCCAGGATGCCGGAGGTGAAGGCTGCCCGCTGGGCAGCAACGCCAATCGGCACCAGCCGCGCCTTCAGCGTGACCAGCTCGAGATCCATCCCGAGGGTGCCGACGAATCGCCCTTTGGAATCTTTGAAGGGGGCGTAGGCGCTGTAGAAGGTGCCCCAGGCGTCAGTGTACGGTTCCCGATCGACGGTGGGTCTGTGCAGGCGAAGAGCCTCGAGTAGCGCTCGGCCGGCATCAGGATAGGGATCCATGAGCTGCGGTGCCTCATCGGGGCGGCCATCCTTGTCGTTGTCGTTCTGGAGGCTGCCGTTGGCGATGAAGTACACCTTCCCATCCTTGAGTATGTTGGTGTAGGCATAGCGAACGTCGCTCGAGGCCCGGCGCAGACGCTCGAGGCGCTGGATGAAACTCTGATAGCTGGGATCGTTTTTAGCGGCCTTGGAGGTGAACGTCCGGTGCTGATCGCCATCAATCACCGTGGCGGCGGCGCTCACATTCCGCAACAGACCCTCACGGATCTGTTCCTTCACCGCCTCCACTGCCCGCACGTAGATGAAGTAGATGGTTACGTTGGTGATCGCCAGCCAGGCGAGGGCAAACAGGATCCCCTCCACTGCCGGATTCCAGTACCACCGACGTCGGATCGGAAGACTGCCCATGCTCAGGGCCCCAGGCCGGTGGCGGTTTGCGCTCCAGCCTCCACCAGCTCTGCGATGAATGCTCCGATCATCTCCTGGGTCACGCCCGGCACGGTCACAATATGGGCAAAGTCACCGTACGTAGCCAGTTGCCAGCGCCTGGCAATGGCCTGTTCCGGTCTCGGGAAAACCACAATGCAGCCCTGGGGATGGCGGGTCGCGGCGATGCCGGCCGCCTTGAGCCGGCTGACCAGCTCCGCGGCCATCTGCAGGGATTCGGCCGCCATCTCGGCCAGCCCCTGGGGGCCCAGCTGCTGGATCACCAGCCAGAGCAGGAGGGCGCAGAATCCATCACGCGAGCCCGACAGGGTGGTGTCCAGCGATCCCACATACTCGGCGCTGCCCGCGAAGGGTTGGATGGGGTCGCGGTGACTGAGCACCAGCCCACAGGGAATCGGCGCGCCCAGGAACTTGTGACCGGAAAAGGAGAGGGTATGAATCGGCAGGCGGAAATCGAACAGGGGCGCCCCGGCGATCCAGCAGTGCATCGGACCGTAGAGGGCGGCATCCACATGCAGATGGAAGTCTCGGCAGTGTCGCTGCTCCAGCAGCTCCAGCACCTGCTGAGGCGCCTCGATTGCGCCATGGAAGGTGGTGCCCACGGTCAGGTTGAGGATGCAGGGGCGGCCTCCCAGCTCCGCCAGCGTCGTGTTCAGGGCCTCGAGGTTGAGGGTGCCGTCTGGATGGCTGGGGATGACCCGGTGGGGCAGCCGCAGCAGATGGGCAATCTTGTGCAGGCAGTAATGGGATTGGTCTGAAAAGATCAGTATCGCGTCCTCGTACCGATCGCGCCCCTGGGCAATCCCGTACATGATTCCCTCGGTGCTGCCGTTGGTGATGTAGCCCCAGCCTGCAGCGGGATCGAGGTGCAGTGCTGTCGACCAGAAGGCAATCACCTCCTGCTCAAAATCACAGGTGTTGATCCCATTGTTGGGATGGAATGGATCGCCGATATTGTTGATGTTAAATTTCAGGAAATCGGCCAAAGCCGCAAAAGACAGCAAGCGACTATTTGGAAATCCGATGTAATGGGCTGAGCGATCTTCGAAGTGAGCTTTTAGCGCCGTCAGTCGAGCCGCTGCCCCGTTGCCGGGGAAGCGGCGTTCATGCTGGCCCCAGGGGTCGTAGGTCATCCGCCGCTCCGTTGGGTAGGGAGCGCTCGGGTCTGCCTGCGGACTCGTGGGAGAAAGGGCAGGACCTTTCTCGGGTTCTGGTGTACTTGTTGAGCTTTCAAAGGATGACGTTGCCGAGCAGTCTGCAGACCAACGTATGACCTCAAGTTTGTTCTGCATCCTTCAAAGAATTTAGCATCCGCTGGTAGCAAGCCATTGTTCAAGCTGAACAGGCGCTCCGGTGAGGCGGTGAGTGTGGGTAGCAGCTGCGATCATCCAGGGCGAGTTCCATGCGCTAAATTGTTCTGTGGTTGCAGGGTCCTGGGCATGCCTGCTGTTGACCCTGCTGTCCAGGGATTCTGATTTCCCCTAGGTAGATTGTGGGCCGCTGCTTGGAGAGCCTCCCCGAGGAGTGCGTCTCAAGCGTGTTGACGGAGCCATGTCCGCATCATCGTGCTGCTCCCCGGGTGCACTGGTCGTCATTGCCTTGGAATCGCCTTCCCTTGGAGAATCCCAACCTGGACAAGACCTGTATGGCACAACGTCTTGCCCAGACCCATCAACCTGGATGGAGCTGCACCGCATTCTGAGCGGTCTGCTCAGAACCTGCTCTTGGGCTGCCCAG
Organism: Vulcanococcus limneticus LL; assembly: GCF_002252705.1. Taxonomy (GTDB): domain Bacteria; phylum Cyanobacteriota; class Cyanobacteriia; order PCC-6307; family Cyanobiaceae; genus Vulcanococcus; species Vulcanococcus limneticus. The sequence continues at coordinate 13,576 of NZ_NQLA01000002.1, read as the reverse complement.
GTGTCGAGTGATCTGCACGAGCTGCCACACCCTGACCGGGTTTGTTCTCACGGTCTGGCTCTCTGTTACGGCTGCAAGCCGTGGGTAGAGCGTTTTCTGTGGTACGCCCCCTTCGTGTTGCCTCCACCGGTAACTCTGCTACTGACTCCCAGCCCCTGCCCGCGGGACACTCGCCAGGAGCCCCCTGGGGTTGCAAAGGGTATTGACTGCACTGCTCATGCCAGGCGAATCAGGCCTGGAGTCCTGCGTCTCTAGGCCCCGCAATCAGATCGATTTGTCCAGGTGCTCCCACGCGAAAGGGACAAGACGCGCCCGCGATATCTCAAGGCCGAACCTGTTGCCTCAGCTCTCCCGCTGGCAGCTCGCCGCCAGCTCAAGCGGCACGTCACTGTCCGGCAGCTGCAGCAGCTGGCTGGTGAGGGCAGCGATGTCGTCGGCCTGGGTCCTCGCCTCCCCGGGCAGGGCGGTCACTGCCGCGGCCATGTCCGTGGCCACCCAGCTGGGGCCGATGGCAGTGACGCCGATGCCCTGCCCCCAGCCCTCGTTGCGCATGGTCTGGCATAGCCCCTTCAGGGCGTGCTTGCTGATGGGGTAAGCGCTCTGGTGTCTCTTCACCCGCTTGCCGCTCCTCGACACCAGCACCCGATCCCCCGGCTGTCGCCGCTGATCAGCAGGGTGCGGGGAGCTCGCTCTGATGTCATGGGGTCGGGGTCTCAGTTCGGCATGGTCACGAACTCCTCGGCCACCGAAGGGTGCAGGGCCATGGTGCGGTCGAAGTCGGCCTTGGTGGCGCCCATGCCGATGGCGATGGCGGCCATCTGGATGATCTCGGCGGCGTGCTCGCCCACCATGTGAGCCCCCAGCACCTTGCCGCTGGAGCGCTCCACGATCAGCTTGAGCAGCACCCTGGGCCCCGTGGCCGGCAGGGCCTGACTCATGGGCCGGAAGCGGGCCCGATGCACCCGGATACCCTCGGCGCCGCAGCGCTCGATCGCCTGCTCCTCGGTGAGTCCCACCCCGGCGAGTTCGGGCTGGGAGAACACGGCGCTGGCCACCAGGCTGTGGTCCACCTGGCGGGGCCTGCTGCCGTACACCGTGTCGGCAAAGGCGCGGCCTTCATCCACGGCCACCGGGGTGAGGTTGATCCGGTCGGTCACATCGCCCACCGCATAGATCCCCGGCACGTTGGTGCGCTGATCGGCATCCACCGGGATGCGGATTCCCTCCACCGCCACGCCGGCCGCCTCCAGGTTCAGTCCCTGCAGCATGGGGCGGCGCCCGGTGGCCAGCAGCACGCCGCCGCAGGCGATCGTTTCGCCGCTCTGGGTGGTGACGGTGAACTCCCCGGGGGCGCATTGGCCGGTGATCGCGGCGGGGGTGTGGGCGAAGCGAATCGCGATGCCGGCCTCCTCCATGCTCTCCTGCACCGCGCGGCTGGCCTCGCGGTCGAAGCCGCGCAGCAGGTGGTCGCCGCGCACGAGTTGGGTCACCTGCACGCCCAGGCCGTTGAGGATGCAGGCGAATTCGCAGGCGATGAAGCCAGCCCCCACCACCACCACCGCCTCGGGCAGCGACTCCAGCTCAAACAGGTCGTCGCTCACCCAGCCCAGCTCCGCGCCCGGGATCTCGGGCCGCTGGGGCCGGCCGCCCACGGCGATCAGGATCCGCTCGGCCTCCAGCTGCCGCTCGCTGCCGTCGGCGGCGGAGACCACCACCCCGCTGGGCCCGCTGAAGCGTCCCCAGCCTCGCACCAGCTCCACGCCGGCTTTCTCGAGGAAGCCGATATGCAGGCTGTTGAGCCGATCCACCTCGGCGCGCACGTTGGCGAGCAGGCGGGAGGCATCGAGGCGTATGTCGCCCACATCCCAGCCGTAGCTGGGGGCATCGGCGAGCAGGTGGCGGTAGGCCGAGCCATACACCAAGAGTTTCTTGGGCACGCAGCCGCGGATCACGCAGGTGCCGCCCACCCGGTCGCCCTCCACGATCGCCACCCTGGCGCCGTAGCTGGCGGCGCGCTTGGCGGCGGCCAGGCCACCGGAGCCGGCCCCGAGCACGATCAGATCGAAGCGGTCCTGCATGGGTCAGTGGGGAGCGGTGGAACCATCCTCCGACGGGACAAGCTTGGTGGCGCTTCCTCGCAGGGCTTCACCCGGTCCATGGCATCGCCGCCAGTCGGCCCCAGTCTCAGGGCGCGCTGGGGCGCTCCAGTGGGTAGCCCTCATCGCTCCAGCGGGCCAGGCCGCCGCGCAGGTTGGCCACCTGGCGGCGGCCGGCCTTGAGCAGCTGCTGGGTGGCCAGGGCAGAGCGGCTGCCGGAATGGCACACCACCACCACCGGACGGTCCTCAGGGATCTCGCCGCGGCGCTCCTCCAGCTCGGGCAGGGGGATCAGCAGGCTGCCACCGATGCGGCCGTCGGGGCCCTCGGTCTCCTCGCGGGAGCGCACATCGAGGATGGTGAGGGCGGCACGATGGTCGGCCACCCAGGCCGGCGCGAGCTCCGGCAGACCTGCATAGCTGGGCAACACCGGCGCCCACTCGGGGGCCGCAGCGGCCTGCTGGGGCTTGCCGGAGCGCAGGTTGCCCGGCAGGGCCTCGGCGATCCGGCCCGGGTGGGGCAGCTTCATCGACTCCATGTGGCCGACGAAGTCGCGCTCTGTGGCGGCCCCGCCCAGGCGGGCGTTGAAGGCCTTCTCCTCCGCCACCGAGGTCACGCTGCGGCCGGTGTAGTCGTGCCCCGGGTAGATCAGGCAGGCATCCGGCAGGGTGAAGAGTTGCTCGGTGATCGAGCGCCACAGGGTGTGGGCGTTGCCTTGCTGGAAGTCACAGCGGCCGCAGCCACGCACCAGCAGGGTGTCGCCGGTGAAGGGCATCGCCCGGTCGTCGAGTACGTAGGACAGGCAGCCATCGGTGTGGCCTGGCGTGCTGTGCACCTCCAGGGAGCGGCCGCCGAAGCGCACCCGTTCGCCGTGGTGCAGCGGCAGGGTCACGTTCTCGGCGTGGGCGGTGGCGGCCAGGCCGATGGCGCAGCCGGTGGCCTGGCGCATCAGCCAGCTGCCGGTCACGTGGTCGGCGTGGGCGTGGGTGTCGATCGAGGCCACCAGGTCGATCCCCAGTTCGCGGATCAGGGCCAGATCGCGGCTGTGCTGCTCGAACACCGGGTCGATCAGCACGCCCTCGCCGCTGGGCACATCGGCCAGCAGATAGGTGAACGTGCCGGTGGCGGCATCGAACAGCTGGCGCAGCAAGAGGGAGGCGCCCCCGGCGGCGGCGGCCAGGGAGACACCCGGGGCAGAAGCGGCGGCCATGCAGCCATGTCACGTTGTTATGATGATAGCCGCATAAAAGGAGGCTGTGCGAGGCCCTGGGTGGTCGTCCGCTGGCTGGATTTGCGGGGCGTGTTCCGGCGTGGCTTCGGTGGTGGGCTGCGCGATGTCTGCATAATGTCTTGATCGTCATACTTCACTGCCATGGGATTGCCTGGGCCGATGCCCACCCCCCAGCTGCTGGAGGAATACAGCCGCTTCTTCCGGCTGCTCAGCGAGACGGCCCGCCTGCAGCTTCTCTGTCAGCTCAAGCAGGGTCCCCTGGATGTGGCCGGCCTGATTGAGGCCACGGGCTTCTCCCAGTCGCACATCAGCCGCCAGCTGGGCATGCTGCAACGCGCCGGCCTGGTGCGCTGCGAACGCGATGGGGTCCGCACGATCTGGACGGCCGACAGCGCTCTGGTGGATCAGCTCTGCGCCCTGGTGCAGAACCGGCTCCGCCAGCAACTGGAGGGCCAGCTGCAGCAGCTGGCCAGTGCCTGAGGGGCTAGCCCAGGCCAGCTTCTGCTTCCTGCTTATCCGGCGTCGCCGAGCTCTGCTCGGTCCAGTCGGGCCCCCTCCAGGCAGGTGCCATCGAGGCTGCAGTCCCGCAGGTCACAGCCGCGCAGATCGGCCTCCTGAAGGTCGGCGTTGCGCAGGTCCGTGCCGTAGAGACAGGCGCCCCGCAGGTCGGCGCCGTGCAGCTGGGCCCCCTGCAGCAGGGCAAAGCTGAGGTCAGCGCCCTGGAAGTCGGCGCGGCCCAGGTCCGTGAGCTGATCCAGGCCGCTGCGGAAATCGGCCTCCACCAACCGCGTGTTCCGCCAGCGGCTGCCGGCGGCCACCACGCCGCGCAGGCAGGCGCGGTGCAGCAGGGCACCAGAGAAATCGGCTTCCTGCAGGCGGGAGCCGGAGAGGTCGGCCTCGTGCCAGAAGGAGTCGCTCGCCTGGGCCGAGGAGAGGTCGGCACCCCAGAGCAGGGCCTGCTGAAAGCGGCACCCCTCCAGCCGGGCGGCGCGGAATCGGGCGCGGCCGAAGCGGGCCTCCTTGAAACAGCTCCCCCTCAGGTCGCAGTCCGAAAGGTCCAGGTCCACCCCGTCAAGATCCCCCAGGCGCAGGCCCGCAAAGGAGTGCCGGCCGGCCAGGAGTGCGGCGCGCAGCTCATCCAGGGACCGGGGCGGCGGGGCGCTCCCGGATCCGACGGGGTCCGATGGGGCGGGTTCAGATGGAGCGGGTTCAGATGGAGCCATGCCGGAGCAGACATGTCCGGCTGGGGAGAGCGCCGGAGGGGGGCATCACAGGATGGCGGCCAGGGCGTCGAGTTGCTGGCGCCGGGCGGCCAGCAGCAGCTTCTCGGCCTGGGCAATCAGCTTGAACACCGATTTGTCGATCACTTCGTAGAAGACGAGCGAGCCCTCGGGCCGGCGCTGCACCACGCCGGCGATGGTGAGCAGCTTGAGGTGCTTGGACACCAGGGCCTGGCTGAGTCCCGTCTTCTCCACCACGGCCGTCACGTTGAGCGGGCCGCCGCGCAGGGCCTCCAGCACCGCCAGGCGGTTGGGCTCGGAGAACACCTTGAAGTACTCGGCCAGGGCTTCCATGGGAGGTGGGGCGGCGGATGTAACTGAGTGGGCGGAAGCGGCTCGCGCAAGCCGGGGACCCTCACCATGGTAGCACCTCTATCGCGGCAGCATGGGGTGCCGATACAACGGTTGCCGCTGCCCCAGTATCACGATGGCGTTATTTCACTGGTAGGCTTTTGGGTGAGTCCGTCCCCGTCCTCCGCGATGCCCGTGGTTTCCGTCCTGGCGCCGCCGTCGCCTCCATTGCCAGCCCCGCTTCCCGCCCAGCCGCCCGATCGGTCCTCCGCCTTCCGCTGGCCGCGGCAGTGGGCCGAGCGGGTGCAGCTGCTGGAGCGCCAGCACGACCGGCTTGAGGCCCTGCTGGCCGAGCTGGTGGATCTTTACCGCCAGCCCCTGGAGTCCACAGGCCCCGAAGGGAGCCCGGCAGTCCAGCTGGCCCAGGACCTCAGCTGCCGCCGCCTGCTCTGGCAGCTGCGCCTGCACCTGCGCCTCGAGGAGCGCTGGCTCGAGGCCTCGGGCTGTCTCTGCCCTGGCCACCGCGCCGGCCACCGCGATGCCGCCCGCACGGCCTTCGAGGGCTATCGCCAGGCCGGCCTGGACCGCTCGGCCCGTCTCGACTGGCTGCTCGCCATCCAGACCTGGTTCGACCGACACCGGGCCGGTCCCGATGCCAACGCCTACGCCCTGGCCAGCGCCGCCGCTCCCGCCGTCACCACCGCCGTCACCCCCGCCTGATCGCCGCCATGACCGCCACTGTTTCTGCCGTCTCGGGCCCTGCCCTCTCCCCCGCCGCCGGCCCGGCCCCCCACCTGCGGGAAGACCTGCTCACCCCGCGCTTCTACACCACCGAAATCGACAAGGCCGCGACCATGGACCTGGAGGGCCAGCGCCAGGCCTTCGACGCCATGCTCGGCGAGATGGAGACCGACTACAACCGCGACCACTTCGATCGCAAGGCTCCTCTCAACCGCCTCAAGGATCTCGCTCCAAATGAGAAGGAGGCCTATGAGAGCTACCTGGTGCGCTCCTGCGTGTCGGAGTTTTCCGGATTCCTGCTGTTCAAGGAACTCTCGCGCCGCCTCTTCAAGGCCAGCCGCCCCGAACTCGGCCGCCTGTTCCAGCTGATGGCCCGCGATGAGGCCCGCCACGCCGGCTTCCTCAACCGGGCCCTGGTGGCGGAGGGTATCGAGATCGACCTGCCGTCGCTGAGTGGCAAGCGGCCGATCACCTGGTTCCCGCTCAGCTGGGTGCTGTATTCGGTGTATCTCTCCGAGAAGATCGGCTACTGGCGCTACATCCTGATCGACCGGCATCTCAAGGCCAACCCGGACAACAGCTTTGCTCCCCTGTTCGACTTCTTTGAGCCCTGGTGCCAGGACGAGAACCGCCACGGCGACATCTTCAACGTACTGATCCGCTGCAACCCCGCCCTGCGCCGAGGCCTGCGCGGCCGGCTGCTGAGCCGTTTCTTCCTGTGGTCGGTGTTCCTGACCCACAGCCTCACGGTGTGTGAGCGCGGCAACTTCTACCGGCTGCTCGGCATGGATCCCTCCCTGTTCGATGAGGAGGTGATGCGTCAGACCAACCGCACCGCGCGCCGGGCCTTCCCGGTGGTGTTCGCCCTGGAGGGCCGCGCCTACTTCGAGCTGCGCGACCGTCTGGTGGAGACCTACCGCGCCATCAAGGCCCTCGCCGAGGAGCCCTCCGGCCTGGGCCGCGCCCTGCGCAAGCTGGGGCTGCAGGTGCGCTTCGCCGGCCTGCTGGTGCGCCAGTTCGGCCAGCCGATGGTGGCCAGCACGGAGGGCGCGTGAGTTCGGCGACCCTGGCCCCGCTGCCGCCGCTGCGGCGGGGCATTGCGGTGGAGCCCCGGCGGCTGCGCCTCAGCTGGGGCACCGTCGCCTTCATGGTGGCGATCCATGGGCTGGCGCTGGTGGCCCTGCTGCCGCGCTTCTGGAGCCCCACGGCGGTGGTGGTGCTGCTGGTCCTCTACTGGCTCACCGCCTGCGTGGGGGTGACCCTCGGCTACCACCGTCTGCTGGCCCACAGCTCCTTCCAGGTGCCGCGCTGGCTGGAGGCGGTGATCACCACCTGCGGCACCCTCAGTTGCCAGCACGGCCCGATCGACTGGGCCGGCCTGCACCGCCACCACCACCTCCACTCCGACGATCCGGCCGACCACCACAACAGCCATCTGGGCTTCTGGTGGAGCCACTTCGCCTGGATGCTGCACGACGTGCCCGCCAAGCGCTATGTGCACCAGCTCACGCCCGATCTGCAGCAGGTCCCTTACTACCGCTGGCTGAACCGCAACTTCCTGCTCCTGCAGGTGCCGCTGGCTGTTCTTCTCTACGCCCTGGGCGAGGCCACGGGCGCCGGTGGCTGGGCCCTGGTGCTGTGGGGCATTCCGCTGCGGCTGGTGCTCGTCTACCACGTGACCTGGCTGGTGAACTCCGCCACCCACCGCTGGGGCTATGTGTGCCATGCCAGTGGTGATGGCTCCCGCAACAACTGGTGGGTGGCCCTGCTCAGCTTCGGGGAGGGTTGGCATAACAATCACCACGCCTACCCCAGCAGCGCCCGCATGGGCTTCCAGTGGTGGGAGCTCGACCTCACCTGGCAGCACATCCGCCTGCTGCGGCGGCTGGGTCTGGCCCGTCGCATCCGTCTGGCGGCCCCCCTGCACGCGGTGGCGCCGGCCCATACCGCGCCATCTCCGCGTGCCACAGCCCCGTTGCAGACCACACGCCCGTTCCCCCCACGCCATCCCCGATGACGCCACGCCAATCCCCCTCCTCCGGCACCGCAGCCCCAGCCCCCAGCCCCGATCCCACCAGCCCTGTCTACCGCGATGCCTACAGCCGCATCAACGGTGTGGTGGTGGTGGGTGAGGGCCTGGCCGACCGCCATTTCCGGCTGCTGGCCCGCGCCATCCCTGAGGACGGCGCCGAGCTCCTGCGCCTCGGGGCGATGGAGGGTCGTCACGCCCGCGACTTCATCGGCTGTGGCGCCAACCTGGGCGTGCGGCCCGATGCGGCCCTGGCGAAGCAGCTGTTCGCCCCCCTGCACGCCCTGTTTCAGGAGTGCGACAGCGCGGGTGATCTGGCGGGCTGCCTGGTGATCCAGTGCCTGATCGTGGAGTGCTTCGCCGTGGCGGCCTACCGCGCCTATCTGCCCGTGGCCGATGCCTACGCCCAGCCGATCACTGCGGCGGTGCTTGCCGATGAGGCCGAACATCTCAACTACGGCGAGCAGTGGCTGCAGGCCCGCTTTGCCGAGGTGGGCGACGCGGTGGCGGCGATCTGCCGGCGCGGCCTGCCCGTGACGCTGCGGATCCTGCAGGCCGTGGCGGCGGATATGCGGGCCATCGGCATGGATCCGGCCGATCTGGTGGGCAGCTTCTGTGAGCTGTTCGAGCAGTCGCTGGCGACGATCGGCTTCAGCGCCACCGAGGCCCGGCGGCTGGTGTTCCGCTCGGTGGCGACGGTGCCGCTGGGCTGAGCCGGCTCGCGGCAGCTGGGCTGTTCCGCAGCCACCCGGCTGTCCCGTGCACGCCGTCCCTGAGAGCGGCCGTTCGGCCCGGGAGACAGCCCTGTCTCCCGGGCTTTGCCATGGGCTCAGTTCCGCCCCGACTCCCGCAGGCCCACAGCCGCCAGGGGCGCGGCGGGCGGCAGCGCGGTGGCCTGCTGGGCCAGGGTCTCCGGCCGCAGGTCGCAGGGGCGGACCGCTCCACCGAAGCGCAGCTGCAGCCAGGTGAGCGTCGCGGCATCGGCAGTGGCCACGGCCTCTTCATTGGCGGGGCCCAGGCCCAGGTGCCGCACCAGGGCGGGGGGCAGGTACCAGATCGAAGCCTGGGCTCCCTTGCGCTCGCGTTGCTCCTGGATCAGTTCCCGCAGCTGGCCGTCGCCACTGAGCAGGCCCTGGGGTGCCAGCAACAGGCCCAGGCGAGTGGAGCTGCTTGGGGAGCCAGCTGGGGATGTCGGGCCCGGGGCAGTGGAACCCGCCGCTGGGGCTGCGTGGCCAGGGTTGGCGGAAGGGAAGGGCTGGGCGGCCATGGCGGGAAGGGTTGCAACGAAATCGCAACCTTGAAACAGCAGAACAACGATAGCGTTATAACGTTGGTTCGAGCGGGGTCTGCGGGCCCCTCCCGGCGTTCGCTTCGCCTTCTGTCATGACCACGACCCATCCCGCCCCCCACGCCTCCGGTCACCCCGGCGCTCCCGGTCACCCCGGAGCCCCTGGGCAGGCGGCCGCCCCTGGCCATCCCGCCGCCGCCGAGGCCGCCATCTCCGCCCATGCCGGTGGCGACGATGCCGCCCTGCGCAAGGGCTTCGGTCCGCGGGTGCGCCGGCTGCATGCCCGCATCGGCGCGGCCCATCGCCAGGCCGAGGGCATGGTGTTTTCCCGGGCCCTGCTGGAGGGACAGGTGAGCCCCTTCCAGCTGGCGGCCCTGCTGCGCGCCCTGCGGCCGGCCTACGAACTTCTGGAGGAGCAGGGGCCCGAGCTGGCCGCGGCCCTCGGTTCCACGGCCATCCCCTGGGCGGCCTTAGCCCGCAGCCAGGCCCTGGCCCAGGACGCCGAGGCCCTCGCCGCCCTGCCGGCCGCGCCCGCCTCGGCGGCGGCCGCCCTGTGGCTGGAGCAGCTGCGGGTGCTGGCCCAGCAGGCCCCGCACCGGCTGATGGCCCACGTCTATGTGCGCTACGGCGGCGACCTCTCCGGCGGCCAGCAGCTGGGCGGCCAGGCCAACGCGATCCTGCAGTCCTATGGCCTGCCGGCGCTGCACTTCTGGGCCTTCGATCGGCCCACCCCCGAACTGAAGCAGGCCCTGCACGACGGCTTCGAGCAGCTCGATCTCTCTGCGGCTGAGGAGGAGGAGCTGCTGGAGGAGGCCGAGAGCGCCTTCCGCGCCACCCAGCGGCTGCTGGCCGAACTGGCGGAGCTGGCTCCGGCCTGAGGGCGGTGCGCCGGGGCCCCGATCCAGGGTCCCGGCGCCCCCTGAGCTGCCGGCGAGCCCCCGCCCATCCCCCTGCTTCGCCCCCTGTCCGCCTTCCTCCCACCTCGCCCCGCCCCATGCCCCCTGTCGCCAGCCCCACGGCCACCAGCAGCCCCGCCACCGCTCCCGCGGAGCCCCTGGCCCCGGCCCAACCCCAGTCCAGCCCGCTGGAGCTGCTGCTCAAATACGACAAGCCCGTGCCGCGCTACACGAGCTACCCCACGGCGGCGGCCTTCAGTCCGGCCGTGGGGGCCGGCGACCTGGCGGCCCAGCTGGCCCAGCCCGGCAGCGAGCCCCTTTCCCTCTACGTGCATGTGCCGTTCTGCCGCCATGCCTGCTGGTATTGCGGCTGCAACCGGGTCACCACCCAGCTGGGCTCGAAGGTGGTGGCGCCCTACCTGGCGGCCCTGGCCAAGGAGCTGGAGCTGATCAGCGCCGTGCTGCCGCAGCGGCGCCGGCTGGCCCAGCTGCACTGGGGCGGCGGCACCCCCAACTACCTCAGCGCCGAGGAGCAGACGATCCTCTGGGGGCTGATCGCCGAGCACTTTGACCTCGAGCCCGATCTGGAGGCCTCGATCGAAGTCAACCCGGAGTTTCTCAGCCGCGATGCCGCCATGCACCTGCGACAGCTGGGCTTCAACCGCATCAGCTTCGGCATCCAGGACGCCAACCCCGAGGTGCAGCGGGCCGTGAACCGGGTGGTTCCGGTGGAGCAGCTGCGCCGGGCCATGGAGTGGCTGCGGGAGGCTGCCTTCGAGAGCGTGAACGTGGATCTGATCTGCGGCCTGCCGCTGCAGACCCCCGAGCGGTTCCGCTCCACCCTGGAGCTGGTGCGCGAGCTGCGGCCCGATCGCATCTCGCTGTTCTCCTTCGCCTACCTGCCCGAACAGCTGCCGCTGCAGCGCAAGATCGCCGCCGCGGACCTGCCCACCCAGCGGCAACGGCTGGCCATGCTCGATGACGCCAACCAGCTGCTCTGCGCCGCTGGCTACGACGCCATCGGCATGGACCACTACGCATTGGCCGGCGACAGCCTGGCGATAGCCGCCCGGGAGAAGCGCCTGCACCGCAACTTCCAGGGCTACACCACTGGCGGCGAGCTGGATCTGCTGGGGGTGGGGCCCACGGCCATCAGCCAGTTCCCCCACCTGTTCAGCCAGAACCAGCGCGACCTCAAGGCCTACTACGGCGCCCTGGAGCAGGGCCAGCTGCCGGTGGAGCGGGGGCTGGTGGTGCGTGATCCGGCGGTGCTGGAGCGCCGCGCCCTGATCAAGGAGGTGATGTGTCACTTCCAGGTGGATCTGGACCTGGCGCGCTTCGCCACCGAGTGGCAGGACCTGCAGGCCCTGGAGGCCGATGGCCTGGTGCGGCTGGAGCGAGAGGGCGAGCGCGGCCGGGTGGAGGTGACCAGCCAGGGCCGTTGGCTGATCCGCACGGTGGCCTCCGTATTCGACCCCGAGCAGCGCCAGCGGGCCAGCGGCTCGCGGCTGGTGTGACACGCGGCCCTGGGTCCTGGCTGGTTTCCGGCTGTTCCGATCAGAGTCCGAAGTGGCGGCAGATCAGGAAGGGCACCACCAGGGCCAGCCCCAGGGTGAGGGGGGCGCCGTAGCGCGTCATGTCGAGGAAGCGGTAGCGCCCCGGTCCGAACACCATCAGGTTGGTCTGGTAGCCGATGGGGGTGAGGAAGCTCTGGCTGGCGGCGAAGGTGATGGCGAAGATGAACGCCCTCGGCGGTAGCCCCAGCCCCGTGGCCAGGGCGGTGGCGATCGGCATCAGCAGCACCACCGTGGTGCCGTTGCTCAGGGCCTCGGTGAACAGCTGGGCCAGCACGAACACCACCAGCAGCACGGCGTAGGCCGGCCAGCCCTGCAGCGAGTGGAGCAGGTCCGTGGCCAGGGCCTCGGCCAGGCCGGTCTTCTGCATCGCCTCGCTGAAGCAGGAGAGGGAGCCCAGCAGCAGGATCACGTCCCAGCGGACCGAGCGCTGCAGCTCCCCGGGGCGCAGACAGCCGGTGGCAACCATGATCACCACCCCCAGCAGGACGGCTGCCATCAGATTCACCACCTTGAACAGGGGCAGCAGGATCACCAGGGCCGCCACCAGCACCGCCACCCATTTGCGGTTGGTGGTGGGCATGTCCTTTTCCAGCTCATCGAGCAGCACCAGATCGTTGTTGGCCTGCATGCCGCGGATGGCGTCGAGGGGAGCCTGCAGCAGCAGCACATCACCGCTCTGGAGCACCACCTGGCCGAGCAGCTCGCGCAGCACCTGGTTGCCGCGGCGCACCGCCAGCAGCGTGGCGTTGTAGCGCTGGCGAAAGCGGAGGTCGCGCACGCTGGAGCCGGTGATCGTGGAGCCGTTGGGCAGCAGCACCTCCACCGTGCGCATCGTGGTGATTTCGGGATGGCCCATCTCCTCCAGGCACTCCTCCTGTTCGGCCGGCGGCGAGAGCAGCACGGTGCTCTCCTGCTGCAGCCGGAGCAAGGTCTCGCGGTTGCAGCGCAGCACCAGCCGATCGCCCACCTGCAGCACCCGATCCGCCAGGGGGGCGCTGAAGAGCTCATTGCCCCGCTGCAGTTCCAGCACGTCCACGTCGTAGCGGCGCTGCAGGCGGCTGTTGTGCAGCGACTGGCCGGCCAGCTCCGAGCCCTCCGGTACCTGCACCTCGGTGAGGTAGCCCTCGCGGGTCAGGGAGTTCAGCAGGTCGCCATCGTCGAGTCCGCGGTCGGGCAGCAGCCGGTCGGAGGCCCAGAGCAGATACAGGCTGCCCAGCAGCCACACAGGGATGCCGATGGCGGTGAAGCTGAAGAGCTCGAAGGAGCCGTAGCCCAACTGGCGGCTCACATCGCTGGCCAGCAGGTTGGTGGAGGTGCCCAGCAGGGAGATTGTGCCCCCCAGCACCGTGGCGAACGAGAGGGGAAGCAGCACCTTGGAGGGCGAGACGCCGCGGCGGTGGCACCAGCCCTCGATCACCGGCAGCAGGGTGGCCACGATCGGGGTGTTGGGAATGAAGCCCGAGATCGGCGCCACCACCGTCACGAGCAGGGTGATCATCCGCTGTGGGCTGCGCACGGCCTCGGAGCCGATCAGGGCCCGCAGCCGGTCGAGGCCGCCGCTGCGGAACAGGCCGGCCGAGACGGCGAACAGGCCCATCAGGGTGATCAGGGCCGGGCTGCCGAAGCCCCGCACGGCCTCGTCGGGCTTGAGCACCTTGAAGGTCACCAGCAGGGCCGCCGCCAGCAGGCCCGTGACCTCCGGCGCCAGCCAGCCCCCCACGAACAGGACGATCGCGCCGGCGAACACCAGCAGGGTGATCAGACCGCTGGGATGGCGCGCCACCTCCAGAAAGGCGCTGCCGGCAGCTCCAGCGGGGAAACCGGCAGCCGCCGCCGCGAGCAGGGAGGGGAACATCGGGTCAGGGTTCGGGCCCATGGGCGAGGGCCATCGAGGCGGCCACTTCGCCGCAGGGCCGCTCGGCGGACTATAGACCGGTACTGAGATCGGGAAATGGACTGAGTGTGCGGCTAGGAGGCTGCTGAAAAACCAACCGATCCGCGGGAGAATGGCCCAACGGCACTGAACGGATGCGCGGCCAGCAGGAGCGGACCGGTCCCCTGTTCTCCTACGTCTCCACCGAGGAGCGGATCCCCAGGGCCCATCCCCTGCGGCAGGTGCGGCGGCTGGCGGATCAGGCGTTGGATGG
>NZ_NQLA01000038.1 GCF_002252705.1 Vulcanococcus limneticus LL | reverse complement strand
ATCAGCTCCTGCACCTGACGGCCCAGCGTGATCTCCTGCTCGTGGCTCAGCAGCGGCACACGGCCGATGTCGCGCAGGTAGGAGCGCACCAGGTCGCCATCGACGGGCGGGGAGGTGCGCTGGGCACCGGTCGCGCGGCCGGCAGCAGGGGTAGCGGCCCCGGACCGCTCGGCGGCCACGGGATCGGCGAGCGAGGGCTCTAGCAGAGAAAGGGCGAGGACCACGGCTGGACCCTGAACTTGTGTAAAGCCTAACCTGAAGAAGTGTGAAGTCCCTCTCAGAAAGCCAAAGAAAGTCCGAGCGGGACCGCGCCCCCGCTCAGCCCGGCCCCGCCACCGCAAACCGCCCCAGCAGCCAGGCGGCGGTGTGCAGGTAGATGAAAACCCCGGCCACGTCCGTGGCGGTGGCGATGAACGGAGCCGACATCAGCGCCGGATCCAGGCCGATGCGATCGAAGAGCAGCGGCAGGGCAGCGCCGGCCGTGGCCGCCAGGGTCGTGATCGCCACCAGGGAGATGCCCGCGGCCCCCGCCACCACCGGGCTGCCGGACACCTGCCAGGCCCAAGGCACCACCACCAGCACCATCAACAGCCCCAGCAACGCCCCCGCCACCAGCTCCCGCCCGATGGCCGCACCGGGTCCGAGGGTCTGGATGCGCTGGGTGCTCAGGCCCCGGATCACCACCGTGGAGCTCTGGGCGCCCACGTTGCCGCCGGTCCCGATCAGCAGCGGGATGAAGGCCGCCAGCACCACCACCTGCTCCAGCACCCCCTTCTGGGAGGCGATCACCGCCGAGGTGCCGGTGTTGGCGATCAGCAGCACCAGCAGCCACACCACCCGGCGCCGGGCCACGGTGAACAGGTTGCTCTGGAAGTAGTCGTCCTCATCGCCCGCCTGCACGGCGCCGGCGGCGTAGAGGTCACGGGTGGCCTCCTGCTCGATCACGTCGATCACGTCGTCCACGGTGACGATCCCCACCAGCCGCTGCTCCCGGTCCACCACCGGCACCGCCAGGAAGTCGTAGCGCTGGATCACCCGGGCCACCTCCTCCTGGTCGGTGTCGGTGGAGATGCTCACCACCTCGCGGGTCATCACATCGCCGATGCGCTCCTCCGGATCGGCCACCACCAGATCCCGCAGCGACAGGATGCCGGTGAGGTGCCGCGAGGCGTCGGTCACGTAGAGGCTGTAGATGGTCTCGGTCTCCTGGGCGCGGCGGCGCACGATCGCCAGGGCCTGGGCGGCGCTGTGAAACTCCTTCAGGTCGATGTATTCGGTCGTCATCAGACGGCCGGCCGTCTCGGCCTCGTAGCCGAGCATCTGGGCGGTCACACGCCGCTCCGCCGGGCTCAGTTCCGCCAGCAGCCGGCGCACCACCTTGGCCGGCAGCTCATCGAACAGGCGCACCCGATCGTCGGGCGACATCTCCTCCACCAGCTCCAGCACCTCGCCGGAGCGGAGCCGCTCCAGCAGGGTCTGCTGCACGGAGGCCTCCAGATATTCGTAGACCTCGATCGCTTCGTCCTTGGGCAGCAGCCGGAAGGCCAGGGCCTGCAGGGTGCGCGGCAGGCTGCCGATCGCCGCGGCGATGTCCACCTCCTGGACAGGCTCCAGCAGCAGCTTCACGCCGTCGTAATGGCCGGCCTCAAGCAGGGCCTTGAGCTGCTGGGCCACCACATCGGGAAGGGCCACGCCCTTGGCCACGTCGCCGTCGGCCGCCGTGGTGATCGCGCTGGTGATCCCAGGGGGAACGCCGTTGGCCTCGCTCATCGCGCCTGGGGGCTTCGGCGCTTCGAGTGTATGGGCTGGGGTCGCTAGGGTCCCGCGGTCCAGAACACCGGAACGCCGGTCCGCGAACGAACCATGGCCGTGAATGTGAGCGATGTGGTCGTCAAGACCGCCAATGGCGGCGAACAGCGCCTGGGGGATCTGAACGGCCAGGTGCGGCTGATTGTGAACGTGGCCAGCCGCTGCGGCTTCACCCGCCAGTACGCCGGCCTGCAGAAGCTGCAGGAGACCTACGGGCCCCAGGGCTTCAGCGTGCTCGGCTTCCCCAGCAACGACTTCGGAGGCCAGGAGCCCGGCACCCTGCCGGAGATCCAGCAGTTCTGCTCCACCACCTACGGAGCCGACTTTCCCCTGTTCGACAAGGTGCACGCCACCGGCGCCAAGACCGAGCCCTACAGCACCCTCACCCAGGCCGAGCCGGCCGGCGATGTGGCCTGGAACTTCGAGAAGTTCCTGATCGCCAAGGACGGAACGGTCCTGGCCCGCTACAAGAGCAACGTCGAGCCCGATGCAGCTGAGCTCACCGGCGCGATCGAGGCGGCACTGGCGGCCTGAGGGCGAGGCTCACCCGGCCGCTTGCCCACTGGCGATCTCCCCTGATGTTGAGCTCCATGCCGAAGTCAGCGAAAGCGGAGGAGCGTCGCGCCAGCAATGGCGCGGCCAGCCTGACCTCAGCGAGAACGACTGGCAACTGGATCGACGGACTGGACATCGCCCGGGCAGCCGCCATCTTCTTGGTTCTGCTTGCCCACGGCGCCGAACTCCTGCCAGAACCACTCAGGTCATTCATCACGACATCATTCCTGCGGCCTGGATGGTGGGGCGTTCGCATCTTTTTTGCCCTTAGCGGATTTCTCATCGGGCGCCAGATTCTTCGGATTCTAGAAGCGAGATGCCGCCTAGATGTTGCCAGATTCCTGGCTCGGCGCTGGCTAAGAACCGTACCAACCTTTTGGCTTCTTATTGGAATTGCCGTTCTGCTGCTCCCTAATCAGTGGTCAGCCGCAACGGCGCTGAAGAATGCTTTCTTTCTGCAAAGCATGACCAGCCTTGAGCCGAGCGTCTTTGAAGTGGGATGGAGCCTGGTCATCGAAGAGTGGTCGTACCTTGCCCTTGGACTGCTTGCACTCCTCAGCACCCTGATACCCGCCATCGATAAACGCCTTAGTTGGAACTGGATCCTTACTGGGGCCATGACGCTGGTCATCCTTGCATCCATTGCAAGCCGGCTGCATGCTCTCGACTTCCTGCAAGCAGGACGATGGGAGTCCATGAAAAAGCTCATGGCCCTGCAGTTCGACTCTCTGGCCTATGGGGTAATCCTCGCCTGCATCCTCACCGCCCTACCCGGACTGCAGGCCCCGATCAAACGGTTTGGCTGGCCTATCAGCCTGTCGAGCCTGGCCATGATGAGCTGGCTGGGCGGAGCCATCTCCGCCAGATTCCGATCTGCCACCGAGCCAACAAGCTGGGACTGGAGCTGGCTGGCCGCCGCCGCCTACCCCATGGCGGGCCTATTGAGTTGCTTACTGCTGGTCGGGCTTTGGAACCTGAGCTATCTCCATCTTTGGCAACCTTTTCGCCAGCCAGTACGGGTCCTCGCCAAGACAAGCTACAGCCTCTATCTCATCCACTTGCCAATTCTAAAAGTTCCATTTCTAGCACCACTGTTCGCAATATCGAGTGGTGGGCTTGGCTTTGGCCTCTACCTGATCGCATCCATCGCCATGGGCCATATCTGCTGGCTGTTGCTGGAAACACCGTTCATCCGCATGCGTTCAGCCCTGAGGTCTGCGCCCTCGGCCTGATCAGGGCTCCGATCAGGAGGGCGAACTCCCGTCAGCCACGCCAAGCTTGACCAGGGCCGCCAGGATCTGCCGTCCGCGCTCCTCGGGGTAGCCCAGGGAGAGAAGCACCGCAAGGCTGAGCTCCCCCGAGGCCTTCAGGTGTGCTCTGACAGTGCTGGACTGGCCGAGGCACAGCTGATCAAACAGGTCCGCATTCATGCTGTCGGAGAGGAGGGAATCGCCCGGCTCCTGCTGGGATGCCCGCACACTCTCCACCGTGAAGGGCTGGGACCCATAGCCCTGAAACAGGCGGGCATCGGCTGGAATCCAGGCCCTGAGGCCGCGCCACTCCTCCTCAGACGCAGAGCGGCGGCGCTCGCCGAGCTCACCCCAGAGCTGGCGGTAGCGGGCCGCGATGACAGACGGGGCGTAGTGCTCCCGCAACCGCTGCGCCCCCTGCAGCCCCATCCGGCTGGCCAGCGCCGGATCATCGGCCAGGGTCGCCAGGGCCTGACGCAGGGCATCCACATCCACCACGACGCCGAGGCTTCTGAGGGCCACCATCGTGTCGTAGCTGAGGGTCCCGGCCTGATAGGGGGCCTGGATGCTGTCCACCTGCTCCGTTGTGGCCAGGACATCGGCGGTGGGAACCAGAAAACCGGTCACCCCCTCCTGCACCAGGTCGCGGTAGCCGTCCCAGTCGCTGACGACCAGGGGAAGCTCCGCGAGCATGGCCTCCAGCAGGGTCAGGCCGAAGGTCTCCTGGATGCTGTCGGCCGGC
Source organism: Vulcanococcus limneticus LL (assembly GCF_002252705.1). Taxonomy (GTDB): domain Bacteria; phylum Cyanobacteriota; class Cyanobacteriia; order PCC-6307; family Cyanobiaceae; genus Vulcanococcus; species Vulcanococcus limneticus. Next base: position 24,650 of record NZ_NQLA01000038.1, on the reverse strand, counting down.
GACACAAAGACATCCGCCGCCGCATAGACCAACCACTTCGCCTCATCGGTCGCTGGCTCCAGACCTCCGATCACCTGAAAACGCAGCTGGGGAAACCGCTCCTGCAGCTCCCGGTAGGCCCCGGCAATCTGCGGATTGCTGTACTGGCCACATTCGAGCAGCAGCAGATCCGGATGGGCCTCGGCCACACCGGCCAGGGCGCGATACAGCGCCAGGGGATGGGCCTTGCTGTGGAAACTCAGACGGCCGACGGAACAGGCCACGAAACTGGTGGCCGCAATGCCAAGGCGTTGCCTGGCATAGGCGCGCCGCTCCTGCCGGGACAGGCCGGTTGCAATGGGCGGCTCCACGGGCGCCGGCAGGGGAATGACAGGCAGGGATGGCCACTGGGCCTTGCTCAGGCTGGCCTGGGAGAAGCGCCGGGCCAGATACTCCGTGTGTTGGGCCAGGATCGATTCCACGACACTCCGACCGGCCCTGGAGGTGCAGACCAAGGCATCCCAGGGAGCCACTGGTGCCGTGACACAGCGGCGCACCATCGCCACGACGGTCGTTGTGCAGAGGGTGTGGATGATGCCCGTGATCGAGAGATCAGCTCCTGGGTTCGCGGCACGCCATTCGGCGGCGGCGGCGATGGAGGGATCGGGGTAATGGATGGCGTCCACACCCGCCAGGCTCCCCATCGAGACCTCGCCGGAGAGCGCGATGCCGGCCTTGGCCGGGACAACGGGCCGCAGGGAGGCCACGAGGGGATTCCTGGAATCCGGCTCCGGGCAGACGACCCGGAGCAATTCGGCCGGCTGCAGGGAAGCGGCTATCGCCTGGGCGAACTGCAGGCCGGCGATCCGGCGACCGATCAGCTGAAATCGCGAGGCATCAAAGGCATCCCCTGGCAAGTAGAGCGCCGCAGGGAAACAGGTCTTGAAGGGATTCTCAGCAGACACGCTCATCCAGCCAGCCAGCCCCGGCGGGCTAGCCCCGCCGGGCCGGCGGCGGTCTGCACCTGCAGCCAGCGCCGCCCGCTGGGCGACCACCAGCTGCGCACCAGCTCCAGGGGCTCGCCGGCCTCCAGCTGGGCCAGCACCGGGGCATGGCGCCGGGGGGAGGCCTTCAGGCTGGCGGCGCCGGTGGTGAGCAGCGGCTCCCTGGCCTGACGGCGCCGCAGCTCGGGCTGGCGCCGCTCGCCGCCCCCGGCCGGCAGGGCCGCCGGTCCGATCAGGGCCAGGCCCAGGACCCAAGTCCAGCGCCAGTCCATCAGATGTCGAGCTGGGCGAAGTCGAGCTCGGCGCTGTGGGTCTCGATGAAGGCCCGGCGCGGGGCCACCTTGTCGCCCATCAGGATCGTGAAGATGCGATCGGCCTCAGCCGCATCCTCGATCTCCACCCTCTTCATGGTGCGGGTGGCAGGATCCATCGTGGTCTCCCAGAGCTGCTTGGGCATCATCTCGCCCAGGCCCTTGAAGCGCTGGATCGTGTAGTTGGCCTTCTCGGGGAAGGCATCCAGCGTCTTTTTGAGGTCCTGCTCGTTATAGCAGTAGGCGTGGTTCTTGCCCCGTTCCACCTTATAGAGCGGCGGGCAGGCGATGTATATATAGCCGCCCTCCAATAGGCTGCGCTGGTAGCGGTAGAAGAAGGTGAGCAGCAGGGTGCGGATGTGGGCGCCGTCCACGTCGGCATCGGTCATGATCACGATCCGGTGGTAGCGCAGGGCCGACTCGTTGAACTCCTCCCCCTTGATGCCCAGCCCCAGGCCCGTGATCAGGGCCTGGATCTCCGTGTTCTTGTAGATCTTGGCGTCGTCAGTCTTCTCGATGTTGAGGATCTTGCCCCGCAGCGGCAGGATTGCCTGGAAGCGCCGATCGCGCCCCTGCTTGGCCGAGCCACCGGCCGAATCGCCCTCCACGATGTAGATCTCCGATTCGGAGGGGTCGCGGGAGGAGCAGTCCGCCAGCTTGCCGGGCAGGGTGGAGCTCTCCAGCACGCTCTTGCGGCGCACAAGCTCGCGGGCCCGGCGGGCCGCTTCGGCGGCATTGAAGGCCTGGATCGCCTTCTCGAGGATCATGTCGATCACCGAGGGGTTGAATTCCAGGTACTGGCTCAGGGATTCTCCCACCAGGGAGTCGACGATGCCGCGCACCTCGGTGTTGCCGAGCTTGGTCTTGGTCTGGCCCTCAAACTCCGGCTCGGGCACCTTCACCGACAGCACGGCAGTGAGGCCCTCGCGGATGTTCTCGCCGGCCAGGTTGGAGTCGGCTTCCTTGCGCTTGCCGCGCTTCTTGGCGAAGGTGTTGAGGGTGCGGGTCAGCACCGTCTTGAGGCCCTCGATATGGGTGCCGCCGTCGATGGTGCGGATGTTGTTGGCGAAGCCCAGGATGCTGTCGGAATAGGCATCCACGCACCACTGCAGGGCCGCCTCCACCTGAACGCCATCCTTTTCGGCATTCACATAGATGATCTCGGGGTGCAGCGGATCCTTCTCCGCATTCATGTAGGCGACGTATTCCTTGATGCCGCCCTCGTAGTGATACACCTCCTCGTGGGCCTGGCCATCGGCCCCCTGGGCCGACGGCCGCTCGTCGCGGAAGACGATGCGCACGCCGCCGTTGAGGTAGGCGAGCTCCCGCAGGCGGGCCGAGAGGGTCTGGTAGTCGAACTCGATGCCGATCGAGAAGATCTCGATGTCCGGCTTGAAGCGCACCGAGGTGCCGGTGCGGCCGCTGGCGTCCGGCTCGGAGGCCAGGCTGCCGATCGGGGCGCCGCGCTCGAAGCGCTGGCGGTGCACCTGGTCCTGGCGGTGCACGGTGACTTCCACCCACTCGGAGAGGGCGTTCACCACCGACACGCCCACACCGTGCAGGCCGCCGGACACCTTGTAGCCGCCTGCGCCGAACTTGCCGCCGGCGTGCAGCACCGTGAGCACCGTCTCCAGGGCGCTCTTGCCAGTGCGGGGGTGGACGTCGGTGGGGATGCCGCGGCCGTTGTCGGTCACGGTGCAGCTGCCGTCGGCGTTGAGGCTGACGGCGATGTCGGTGCAGTGGCCGGCCAGGGCCTCGTCCACCGAGTTGTCCACCACCTCGTACACCAGGTGGTGCAGGCCCCGGGGGCCGGTGGTGCCGATGTACATGCCCGGGCGCTTGCGCACCGGCTCCAGGCCTTCCAGCACCTGGATCTGCTCGGCGCCGTAGGCGGCCTGGACTTTGGTGGCTTCGCTCATTCGGGCAGGGAAGGGCTCGGAAGGCGCTCTGAGGCCACCCGCGAGGGTCAATCTATCACCGTTGCAATGGAGAGGCTTCTGGCGGCCTCTCCGGCGCGATTTGCGCCAGGGGTGCAACCCACGCCAGGCAGGATGGCCCGGATGACCCCGGACCCCAGCCCCTCCGCCGCCGTCCCGGCCCAGCCGGAGGCCGCCCCCGACCAGCCCCTGGTGATCGTGCTGCTCGGCCCCACCGCCAGCGGCAAGACCGCGCTGGCCCTCGCCATCGCCGAGGCCCTCGACCTGGCGGTGCTGTCGGTGGATTCGCGCCAGCTCTACGTGGGCATGGACATCGGCACGGCCAAGCCCACGCCGGCCCAGCGCGCCCGGGTGCACCACGAACTGCTGGATCTGCGCACCCCCGACCAGCCGATCAACCTGCAGGAGTTCCGGGCCGAGGCCGAAGCCGCGATCGCCGCCGAGCACGCCCGCCGCGGCATCGCCTTCCTGGTGGGCGGCAGCGGCCTCTACCTGCAGGCGATCACCCAGGGGCTGCAGCCGCCGGCGGTGCCGCCCCAGCCTGGGCTGCGGGCCCAGCTCGACGCCCTGGGCCAGGCCAGCTGCCACCAGCTTTTGGCCCAGGCCGATCCGGCGGCGGCGGCGCGGATCATGGCCAACGACGCGGTACGCACCCAGCGGGCCCTGGAGGTGCTCTACGCCACGGGCCGGCCGCTCTCGGCCCAGCAGGGCGCCACCCCGCCCCCGTGGCGCGTGCTCGAGCTGGGCCTCAATCCGCCCGACCTGCGCCAGCGCATCGCCCGCCGCAGCGCCGACCTCTACGCCGAGGGGCTGGTGGCCGAAACCCAGGCGCTGCTGGAGCGCTATGGGGCCGACTGCCCGCTGCTGGAGACGATCGGCTACGGCGAGGCCAGGCGGGTGCTGGCCGGCGAGCTGGAGGAAGCCGAGGCCGTGGCCGCCACCAGCCGCCGCACCCAGCAGTTCGCCAAGCGCCAGCGCACCTGGTTCCGCCGCCAGCACAAACCCCTGTGGCTCGACGAAGCCGATCCGTTGCAGCAGGCCTTGCCGGCGATCCAGCGCGTCCTAGGGTGAAGGGTGAATAGCCCCTGGTTTTTCTCCGCTCTCGTCCTCTCGCCCGCCTGAATGCCACCCCGTCCCCGTTTTGACCGCCGTGCCCCCGTCCGGGAGCTCCCCAACATCAACGACCGCATCAGCTACCCCCAGCTCCGGGTGGTGGATGCCGACGGCAGCCAGTTGGGGGTGATTACGAGGGAGGCGGCGCTGGAGGTGGCCCGCGACCGCGAGCTGGATCTGGTGCTCGTGAGCGAGAAGGCGGACCCGCCGGTCTGCCGGATCATGGACTACGGCAAATACAAGTTCGAGCAGGAAAAGAAGGCCAAGGAGGCCAAGAAGAAGTCGCATCAGACCGAAGTCAAGGAGGTCAAGATGCGCTACAAGATCGACCAGCACGACTACGACGTGCGCATCGGCCAGGCCCATCGCTTCCTCAAGTCCGGCGACAAGGTGAAGTGCACGGTGATCTTCCGGGGCCGCGAGATCCAGCACACCGCCCTGGCGGAGGTCCTGTTGCTCCGCATGGCCAAGGACCTTGAGGAAAACGCCGAGATCCAGCAGCTGCCTAAGCGGGAGGGCCGCAACATGATCATGTTCCTCAGCCCCCGCAAGACTCCCCTGGCCAAGGAGAAGGAGGCTGCCGCCGCCGCCACCAAGGCTGTGCGCACGATCGAAAGCCGCGCCAGCGCCGAGGCGGGCTGAGGCGGGTCTAGGCCAGGAGCCGGGTCTGGGCCTGGAGAAAGGGGGCGACAGCTGCACGCCGTCGCCCCCACGGAGCCTCAGCGCAGGGCGTGCTCAAACAGCTGCAGCATCGCGCTCCAGCCGGCGCGAGCGGCCTGGGGATCGAAGTCGCCCCGGGCCTCGCACAGGTAGCCGTGGCCTGCAGCCGGCGCGAGGAACAGCCGGTGTCTGGGCGGCTGATCCGCCGGCAGATCAGCGGCGACCAGCGCGGCCTCACCCCCATTGGCCTGCGTGAGCACCTGGTTGATCGCCTCCTGCTCCACTGGCGGGATCAGGGGATCGGCGCTGCCGCAGAAGCACCAGAGCCGGCCTGGAATCTGGGGCACCAGCGCCAGGCTCGGACCCGGCTGCCCGGGCGCATCCGCCGGCAGCTGTGGGTCCATACCCGGCCGGAAGTCCGACACACGGGCACCGTAGAAATCGCAGCTGGCGGCGATCAGCGGCAGGGTGGCGGCGATCAGGGCCAGATGCCCCCCGAAGCAGAAGCCCACGCAGCCCAGGGGCCGCTCCCCCAGGCCATCGGCCGCATGGGCCCGCTGCAGCCAGCCCGCCGCGGCCGCCACGTCGGCCAGCAGCTGGCTGGCGGTCACCTGGTCGCGGTGGCGGCGGCCCTGCTCCAGCCCCGCCGCGTCGTAGCCCACCTCCAGATCGGGCGCCGTGCGGGCGAAGCTGCTGATGGCCAGGGCCGCATAGCCGGCGGCGGCGAGCCGATCCGCCACGCTGCGCACCCAGGCGTTGAGGCCGAAGACCTCGGGCAGCACCAGCACCGCCGCCCGCGGCGGCTCCTCGGCCGGTCGGGCCCACCAGGCCGGGAGCGTGGTGGGAGCCACCCCGGGGGCCTCAGGCACGGCGATGCGCACCCACTCGCCCCGGGTGGAGCGAGCCATGGCGGGCAGGGTGAGGAGCTCAGGCATGGCCACGGAGAGGCTGGGAGCCATTCTCCCGATGACAGCCGACCCCGAGCCCGCGCCCAGCTGGCACAGCACCGGCACAGGCGCCTATGCCAACACAGCGATTGTCACCACGGCCGAAGCTCCGTAAGGTGGCCGGAGTCAGCTCTGTCCCCTCCGGCGTGCGGTTCCACATCCAGCAGGACAGCGACATCCCGGCGTCGACCCAGCTGTACAACCAGATCTGTTTCGCGATAGCGGCGCGCCACTTCCCGCCGGGCCACCGCCTGCCCAGCACCCGCCAGCTGGCGATGCAGACCGGGCTGCACCGCAACACGATCAGCAAGGTCTACCGCCAACTGGAGAACGACGGCGTTGTCGAGGCCATGGCCGGCTCGGGCATCTACGTGCGCGACCAGCAGAAACCCCGCGAGATCAAGCCGCCGCCGGGGATCCGCGGCAAGGCCCTGCCCGACATCGACCGCGAAGTGCGCCAGAGCGTGGACGGCCTGCTCAACGCCGGCTGCACCCTGCAGCAGGCCCGCGAACTGCTCACCCGCGAGATCGACTGGCGCCTGCGCTGCGGCGCGCGGGTGCTGGTGAGCACCCCCCGCGAGGACATCGGCGCCTCGATGCTGATCGCCGAGGAGCTCACCCCCAATCTGGAGGTGCCGGTGGAGGTGGTGCCGTTGGAGGAACTGGAGGCAGTGCTCGAGAGCTCCAGCAACGGCACCGTGGTGACCAGCCGCTACTTCCTGCAGCCGGTGGAGGACATTGCCCGCCAGCACGGCGTGCGGGCCGTGGCCGTGGACCTCAACGACTTCCGCCACGAGCTCGACCTGCTCAAGGACCTGCGGGCCGGCAGCTGCGTGGGCCTGGTGAGCATCAGCCCGGGCCTGCTGCGGGCCGCCGAGGTGATCCTGCACAGCATGCGCGGCAACGAACTGCTGCTCATGACCGCCACCCCGGACGTGAGCAGCCGCCTGCTGGCCCTGCTGCGGGCCGCCAGCCACGTGCTCTGCGACCGCCCCAGCCTGCCGCTGGTGGAGCAGAGCCTGCGCCAGAACCGCGCCCAGCTGATGCGGCTGCCCCAGGTGCACTGCGCCCAGAGCTACCTGGGCAGCGCCACGATCGAGCTGCTGCGCAAGGAGATCGGGCTGCAGGCTGCGGCTTGATGGGTCGGTGTCCACTGCGGTTTCCAGGGGCCCTCTGGCGGCACCGCGAGCTGGGCTGGCGCCTGGCGGAACGGGAGGTGGTGGGCCGCTACCGGGGCTCCGTGCTGGGTTGGAGCTGGAGCTTTCTCACACCGCTGCTGATGCTGGCGGTGTACACCTTCGTGTTCTCCGAGGTGTTCCAATCGCGCTGGGGAACCCTGGAGCAGGCCGGCCCCATTGGCTTTGCCATCAATCTGTTTGCGGGCCTGATCGCCTTCAATATCTTCGCCGAGACCACCACGAAGGCCCCGTCGCTGATCGTTGAGAATGCCAATCTGGTGACCAAGGTGATCTTTCCCCTGGAGATCCTGGCTGCCGTGAGCGTGGCCTCCGCCTGTTTCCACGCCCTCACCAGCCTGGTGGTGTTGACCCTGTTCCAGGCGCTGGCCAGGGTGGGCCCCCACCCGAGCCTGCTCTGGTTGCCGCTGGTGTGGCTGCCCCTGGCCGGAGGCTGCCTGGCCCTGGGCTGGATGGTCTCGGCCCTGGGGGTGTTCCTGCGGGATCTGGGCCAGGTCCTGGGGGTGGTGGTGAATCTGTTGATGTTCCTGAGCGCGGTGTTCTATCCCGTGAGTTCGCTGCCGCCCCAGTGGCAGCCCTTGATTCAGCTCAATCCCCTGGTGCTGGTGATCGAGCAGACCAGGCAGGTGGCCGTGGCTGGCCAGCCCCCTTCACCGCTCTACCTGGGGCTTGGACTGCCAGCGGCGCTGCTGGCCTGTGAATGCGGCTACCGGCTGTTCCAGAAGAGCCGGCGGGGGTTCGCCGATGTCCTCTGAGCCCGTGGCCGCCAGCGCGGCAATCCATGATCCGGTGCTGCGCGTGGAGGAGCTGAGCAAGTGCTATCGGATCTATGACCACCCCAGGGATCGGCTGCTGCAGGCGTTCTGGGGTGAGCGCCGCCAGCTCTACCGCGACTTCTGGGCCCTGCATCCCCTCAGCTTCGAGCTGGCCCGGGGCCAGACCCTCGGGGTGGTGGGCCGCAACGGCTCGGGCAAGAGCACCCTGTTGCAGCTGCTCTGCGGCACGCTGACACCAAGCGGCGGCAGCGTGAGCAACCAGGGGCGAATCGGGGCACTGCTGGAACTGGGCAGCGGCTTCAGCCCCGAGTTCACGGGGCTCGAGAACGTGCATCTCAACGCGGCGCTGCTGGGGCTGAGCCGGGCTGAGATCGAAGCGCGACTCGATGCGATCCTCGCTTTCGCTGACATCGGCAGCTTCATCGATCAACCGGTGAAGACCTACTCCAGCGGCATGGTGGTGCGCCTGGCCTTCGCGGTGCAGGCCCACATCGATCCCGATCTGCTGGTGGTGGATGAGGCCCTGGCCGTGGGCGACGAGCTGTTCCAGAAGAAGTGCTATGCGCACCTGGAGCGTCTCAAGGAGCGGGGCACCTCAGTGCTGCTGGTGACCCACAGCTGCCCCCAGATCATTCAGCACTGCGACCGGGCCTTGCTGCTGCATCGCGGCCGGGCACGGCTGATGGGGGAACCAGCCCGGATCACGGTGACCTACCAGCGACTGATCAATGCCAGTGACGCGGAGTGGGATGCCTGCCTCAGCCCCGACCAGCCTGGCGGCAAAGGCAACTGGCTCCCCGCTGAAGCGGAGCCAAGCCACGCGAACCTGGCCCCAGCGCCAGAACAGGTACAGCCACAGGCAGCGGATGCAGGCCAAGCCTGGCAGGATCCGAGTCTGCAGCCTCTCAGTACCGAGATCTATCCCAGCCACGGCGCCCGGATCGAAGATCTGCGGATCGAGCTACCCAACGGTGACGCCGCCAACGTGATCCCCTTTGGCGAGGACTTCGTGCTCTGCTTTCATTACCTGGCAGAAATAGAATTGCACGATGTGACCTTGAGCTGCCACATCGCCAGCCACACCGGCGTGCGCATCAGCGGCCAGAGCTATCCCTATCCAAGCGGAAGCCTGAAGGAATTAGCCGCAGACAGCCGATTCAATGTGCGCTTTCACTTCAGCGGCGGCCTCTGGCCGGGACTCTATTTCGTGGGCGGGGGGATCACCACCAGCGACGCCGGTGGCCGGCGCTTCCTGCACCGGGTGGTGGACTACCGCGCCCTACGCATCACAGAAACCCACCCGATCGCGGTGATCGGTGCCTGCCAGCTGCTGCGGGAGCCTCCCACCCTTACGACCCTGGAGGCAGCAGGCCCTCAGGCCTGAGCCTCGGCAGCGCTCATCTGAGGCTGGAACATGAACATCGAATAGATCACGTTTCGGCGCATTGACGTCATCATGTCCAAGAACATGTCATAACCCTCATTTTTGTATTCGATCAGGGGATCCTTCTGGCCGTAGCCGCGCAGGCCCACGGATTCGCGCAGGGCATCCATGGCCTGCAGGTGCTCGCGCCAGAGGGTATCGATCTGCTGGAGGATGAAGTAGCGCTCGGCCTCGCGCATCAGACCCGGGCGCAGCTGCTCCACCTGGCCCTCCTTGATGTCGTAGGCGTTGCGCAGCTGCTCCTGCAGGAAGGCCTTGAGCTCCTCCATCTGCAGGCCCTGGATCTGATCGGGGGTGAGGTCTTCCAGCAGGTACACGAACTCCTGTACCTTGGCCACGAGGCGGACCAGATCCCATTCCTCAGGCGGCAGATCGGGGTTCACGTAGGCCTCCACGATGTCGTCCATGGTGCGCTCGCCGTAGCCGATCACCTGCTGCTTGAGCTCGCGGCCCTCCAGAACGCGACGGCGTTCGGCATAGACGGCCTTGCGCTGGTTATTCATCACCTCGTCGTACTCGAACACCTGCTTACGGATGTCGTAGTAGTAGGTTTCCACCTTCTTCTGGGCCCCCTCCAGCGAGCGGGTGAGCATGCCGGATTCGATCGGCATGTCTTCCTCCACACGGAAGGCATTCATCAGACCGGCCACGCGATCGCCGCCGAAGATACGCAGCAGGTTGTCCTCCAGGGAGAGGAAGAAACGGGTGGAACCGGGGTCGCCCTGACGGCCGGCGCGGCCCCGCAGCTGGTTGTCCACGCGGCGCGATTCGTGGCGCTCGGTGCCGATCACATGCAGGCCGCCGGCCTCGCGCACCTTCACTTCCTCCTGTCTCACCACCGCGTCGTATTCGGCCTTCACCCGGGCGATCAGGTCCCGCAGGGCCTGGATCTGGGGATCATCGGTGGGGGCCTTCTCGGCGGCCTGGGCGATGCGGTCCTCCAGCTCCAGCACCGTGAGCTGGCGGTCGCCCCAGGCCTTCACCAGATCCTGGGCCAGCTCGGAGAGGGAGCGCTCCGTGGCGTCGCTGAGGGCGCAGGGGTAGAGGGCGCCGATGGCCCGGGCCTCGCTGGGGGCCTGGGCATTGGCGCCCGAAGCTGCGCCGAAGCCGGCGGCCGGCTCGGTCGCCCGCTGCAGCGGCACGGGCGGCCGGTGGCCATCCTCAGGGCGCACGAGCCGGGGCAGCAGCACCTCCCGCAGCTTGAGGCGGGCCATGTAATCGCTGTTGCCGCCGAGGATGATGTCGGTGCCGCGGCCGGCCATGTTGGTGGCGATGGTCACGGCCCCGGCACGGCCGGCCTGGGCCACGATCTCGGCCTCCCGCTCCACGTTCTCCGGCTTGGCGTTGAGCAGGTTGTGGGGGATCTGCTCCTCGGCCAGCAGTGCACTGAGCAGTTCGGATTTCTCCACGCTGGTGGTGCCCACCAGCACCGGCCGGCCGGCCCGGTGGATCTCGGCGGTCTCGAGGGCCACGGCCCGCCACTTGGCGGTTTCGTTCTTGTACACCTGATCGGTCCAGTCGGCCCGGGAGCGGGGCCGGTTGGTTGGAACGATCGTGACCTCGAGTTTGTAGGTCTTCTCGAATTCCACCTCTTCAGTCTTGGCGGTGCCGGTCATGCCGGCCAGGCGCGGGTAGAGCAGGAAGAAGTTCTGGTAGGTGATCGAAGCGAGGGTTTGCGTTTCTGGCTGGATCGGCAGGCCCTCCTTGGCCTCGATCGCCTGGTGCTGGCCATCGCTCCAGCGGCGGCCCGGCATCACCCGGCCGGTGAACTCATCGACAATCACGGCCTCGCCGCCGCGCACGATGTAGTTCACGTCCTTGATGAACAGCTCCTTGGCCTTGAGGGCGTTGCCGATGTAGTGGGCCCAGGGGTCGGCGGGATCAAACAGGTCTGTCACCCCCAGCAACTCCTCCGCCTTGGCATAGCCCTCATCGGTGAGGGTCACGTTGCGCTGCTTCTCATCCACCTCGTAGTCGCCCTCGGGCTCGATGCCGTCCTTGGTGAGGCCCTCGGCCCGCACCAGGGAGGCCGCCACCTCGGAGGCCCGCTGGTACTTCTCCTGGGGCCGCTCCACCTGGCCGGAGATGATCAGCGGTGTGCGGGCCTCATCGATCAGGATCGAGTCAACTTCGTCGATCACGCAGTAGTGGAAATCGCGCTGCACCACATCGGCGATGTCGGTCGCCATGTTGTCGCGCAGGTAGTCGAATCCCAGCTCCGAGTTGGTGGCGTAGGTGATGTCGCAGCCGTAGTTGCGGCGGCGCTCGGCCGGGGCCATCTCCTGCTGGATCAGACCCACCGAGAGACCGAGGAAGCGGTGGATCTGGCCCATCCACTCGGCGTCGCGGCGGGCCAGGTAGTCGTTCACCGTCACCACGTGCACGCCCCGGCCGGTGAGGGCGTTGAGATAGGCGGGCAGGGTGGCCACCAGGGTCTTGCCCTCGCCGGTCTTCATCTCGGCGATCTGGCCGTCGTGCAGCACCATGCCGCCGATCAGCTGCACGTCGAAGTGGCGCATGGCCAGCACCCGCTTGCCCGCCTCACGCACCACGGCGAAGGCCTGGGGCAGCAGCTCATCGAGCAGCTTGCGCTCCCGGTCCAGGGTGGCCTCACGGCTCAGGCCCCGGCCGGCGCAGTCCTGCTGCAGGGCCGCGAGCTTCTGGCGGAACTCGGCCGTCAGGCCGCGCAGCTCGTCGTCCGAGAGGGCCGCCACCTCCTCCTCGAGCAGGCTGATGTCGGAGACGATCGGCTGGTAGCGCTTCAGCTTGCGGGCATTGGGATCACCCAGCAGCAGCTTGAGCATGGAGGGGGGCCGGATCGCGATCAGGGCAGCCTACTGAGGGCCGCTGCCCAGGGGCTCGCGACTCAGCCCGGGGGTAGCCAGTCGAGCAGGCCCAGCTTGGCCAGCCACACCAGGGTGGTGGCGAGGAAGGGGCGCCGGGATGGGTCGAAGCCGGCCATGAGCTCGGCCACGGAGCAGCCCTGGGCCGGATCGGCCGCGGCCACCAGGGCCAGCAGCCGGGCCGCCTCCTCCCGGCTGCCCCGCAGGCCGGGGTACTTCCGATCGAGGGCCACGGCCTGGGTTCGGGCCAGGGCCTCCGGCCCAGCCACCCCGGAACCCAGGCGCACCCGGGTGTCCGACTCGAGCACGTTGGTGGCGAAGCCGGCGAAATCGACGAAGGGATCGCCCCGCAGCGGGCTGATCCGGTGGGGGGAGGCCGCGCCTGCCTGGGCCTGGGCGCCGTGGCGCCGCTGGGCGAGTTCACGGAAGAGCTCGTTGTACTGGGCCACCACCACAGGCCAGGAGAACATCTGGCGGGCCCGCCGCTGGCCGGCCGCTCCCATCGAGGTCCGCAGCTCCGGCGAGGCGATCAGCCGCGCCAGGGCCGCCGCGGCCTGGCCCCCGTGCACGGCGGTGTGCTGGGCCACCGCACCGGCATAGGTCTGGTAGGTCTCCAGGCCCAGGCTGTGGAGGTGGGCCAGCAGCTGGCCGGGGGCACCTCCTGGGGCGCCGAGGGTGGGGATGAGAAAGCCCTCCACCCCATCGCGCACGGTGTAGCGGTAGCCATCCCAGTCGCTCACCACCACCGGCAGGCCGGCGGCCATGGCCTCCACCGGCGCCAGGCCGAAGGTCTCCTGGATGTTGTCCACCAGCGAGAGAAGGATGTCGGCGGCGGCCCAGCTCTGGGCCACGGTGTCCTGGTCGTTGCCGTCGAGCACCAGCACGTTCACGTCACTGGCATAGGCCTCGGCCGCCTGGCGGTAGAGCTGTTGATCGGCCTCCCCATTGGGGAACCAGCCCACCAGGGCGAAGTGAACCCGCACCCCGGCCTGCCGGGCCGCGTCCTGCACCGCCTGGAACATCACCTGGGGGAAGGCCTTCTCGAAGTAGGAGAGCCGGCCCAGCCAGAGCACCAGCAGGTCGTCGGCGGCGATGCCCAGGCGAGCGCGCAGGGCGGTGCGGGCGGCAGTGGAGGCGGCCTGGGCCGCGATCCTCTCCACCTCCACCGCCAGGGGGATCAGGGGCAGCTCGGGAAGGGTCGTCCGGCTGCCGCCAAAGCGCTCGCGCAAGTAGGCACCCCAGCCCTCGAACATCTCGCGCAGGGCCTGCTGCACGGCGGGCGACGTGCAGACCAGGGCGTCCCAGGGCTGGAGGGGAGCCACCGCTGCCGCGCCGATGCTCTCGCGCACGGCGGGTGGCGCCAGGGTGTGGATCAGGCCCACCAGGCTGTAGGCGTCGTCGCGACCTTCACCGCGGCGGATCCAGGCCAGCTCCGAGAGGTGGGGCTGCCCGCGCAGCAGCACGCCACTACGGGCGGGAATGGCGGTGGACCAGAGGGGGCCACCGGCCAACGCCGGACCCGCTTCGCCCTCGGCGAACAACCCGTCGGCCAGCTGCGCAGGACTCAGGCCAAGCTGGTTGAGCACGTTCAGTTGCCGGTAGCCACCGTGGCGGGCCAGGGCACGGAACAGGGCCCCGTTGGCCACATCCTTGCCGAAGGGGTTGCCCGGCAGCACGAAGCGGCCGGAGGGATGGAACAGCGCCAGCTCCTCGATGGTCTGCAGTGGCACGCGGTTCCCCCCGAGGCGAAGTCAATTGGCACGGGCCGCAGTCTGGTGCAGGGCGCCGCGCGAAGATCGGCCCATGGCGCTTCGCTCAGCCGACCCCCCATCCCGCCCCGACGCGGCGGCGCTCCAGCTGATCCGGCACCAGCCAGGCGCCCCGGCCCTGCGCCTGGGGCTCGGCGCCGGCTGGCAGCCGGTGGGGGCGATCGGCCAGCTGCAGGCCCTGCTCAACGACCACAGCTTCTGGGCCTCCGGCCGCAGCACCCGGGACCTGCGCCGGATGCTGCGTCACAGCCAGGCCGCCGTGAGTGCCTGGGACCGCCGGCGGCTGGTGGGCTTCGGCCGTGCCAGCAGCGACGGCGTGTACCGGGCCGCGCTGTGGGACGTGGTGGTGGCGGAGGCCTACCAGGGCCAGGGCCTGGGGCGGCGGCTGGTGACGCTGCTGCTGGAGGCTCCGCTGCTCAGGGGCGTAGAGCGGACCTATCTGATGACGACCAACAGCGCCGGCTTCTATCGCCAGCTGGGCTTCGAGGAGATGCGTTCCCAACAACTGCTGCTGAAAAGCAGGCAGTGAAATAGTAATGAAATCAAGCGGATGAAGAGATTCGAACTCTCGACCCTCTCCTTGGCAAGGAGATGCTCTACCACTGAGCTACATCCGCAGAAACGGGCTTCAGAGAAGAGGCCCGTGGCGTCCGGCGTTCGCCGATGAAACAAGTATGCACCACGGGGGTCCCCAGGGTCAAACCAGCCGCAGGACCGCCCCAACAGCTGCCAGGAACCCCATCCCTGGGCCATAGGGTGGAGACCATGAGTGATCTCACCAGCACCTTCCCTCCGGCGGCCCTGGAACGCCTGCGCCGGCGCAATCTGCTGCGCAACCTCCTGGAACAGGAGATCGTGGCCGAGGCGGTAAGGGACATCGCGATCCCCGAGGAGGAGCAAGACCAGGCCATCGCCAAGTTCAGCGGCAAGGCCGATCCCGAGGCGATGGCCAGCCAGATGGCCTGCACCCATGGCTGGTCCCGCGACGACCTGACCTGGCAGGCCCTGCTGCCCCTGCGGATCGAGCGCTTCTGCCAGCAGCAGTATGCCTCCAAGTCGGAAGCCCGCTTCCTGCAGCGCAAGATCCAGCTGGATCAGGTGGTGTACAGCCTGCTGCGGGTGCAAGATGGCGCCTTGGCCCGGGAGCTCTACTTCCAGATCGCGAGCGGCGAGGCCAGTTTCGGCGCGCTGGCGGCCCAGTACTCCGAGGGCCCCGAGCGGGCCAGCTCGGGCGTCATTGGGCCCAAACCGCTCACCAGCGCCCACCCGCAACTGGCCGAGCGGCTACGCACCGCCAAGGACGGAGAACTGCTGGACCCATTCCCCCTGGCCTCCTGGTGGGTGGTGGCCCGCCTCGACCGCTACATCCATGCCACGTTCGACGAGGGGACGGCCAAGCAAATGGCCTTCGAGCTGTTCAGCGAGTGGGTGAAGGAGGAGGCCACAATTAGGATCGCGCATCTTCTTCAACCGACAGGCGCCAGCCTCGTCAGCGGACTTCCCAACGGATGACCACATCCCCCAATCCATCGCTGGCGGTCCTCGGACACCCGGCCTTTGCCGACCTGTCCGAGGCGGCCCGTGGACAGCTGGCGGAGGGGATGGTGTACCTGCGCTTCCGCCCGGGACAGATCCTCTGCCAGGAGCAGTTGATCCCCAGCAAAGTGCTGCTGATCCTCCAGGGCAACGCGCGCCTGCTTGGCAGCGATCGGGGCAAGCTAGTGACTCTGGCCAAGCTGGGGCCTGGCCATCTGGTGGGGCTGGTGTCGCTGCTGCGGGCCCTGCCGTGCGAGGAGGTGTCCGCCAGCAGCGAACTGGTGGCGGCGGCCATTCCCGATGCGCTGCTGCTCAAGCTGTTTGAGCAGGAAGACGGGTTCCGCGGCTGGTGCGGGTCCACCCTGTTTCCAGCCGAGCTGGCTGCGCTGCTCAAGGAACTGCTGCAAAGGACACACCGCAGCGATGTGTCGCTGGCCGATGCCCTGGCCGCCGCCGCCAAGCGGGGCGCGGCGCTGGTGGCGGCGGAACCTGCCGCCATCGAGCAGGCCGCCGAAGCAGGACTGCTGGTGCATGTGGCAAGTGGCATCAGCGGTAGCTGGAGCCTGGGGGACCGCCTGGAGCCCCACCAGACCCTGCCACGCGAACCCTCACCGCTGCCGCTGCGACTGATCGGTCTACCCGCGAGCCTGATCGACCAACTGGAACGGCAGCCCGAAACCGGAACAGCCACATCCAACAATGGCGACGCCATCGGCCAGGGCCACGCGACCGCGGCGGGCCAGCAGCCATCGGCGCCCACCATCCAGGACGCTCCCGAACTACCGGCCCGCAGTGCGCTGCCGATCGCCCAGGCCCACGGCCGCAGCCTGGGGGCCTCGAAGGCTCTTCTGGTGCGGGCGGAACGCCCCTTCGAGGTGACACTGGCCTGCTTCCAGATGATCAGCCGGCTGATGGGCCTGCCCTACCGGCGCGATGCGATCGAGAAGGTGCTCCAGGACGCAGAGCGCCGCGGCCACAGCCCCAGCCTGCAGCTCTGCGGCCAGCTGGCGTCCAACCTGGGCCTGCACGTGATGAGCTCCCAGGTACCGTTGCTGCTGGCGAACCGGCTGCAGACCCCGGCCCTCGTGAGCTGGGGCAAGGCCTTCGCTCTGATCACCGAGAGCAGCGAGGCTGGCCTCACGCTGGCCTCCCCCGCCGATGGCTGGGTGACCCTCAGCCCCAGGCAGGTGGCCGAGCGCTTCCCCGATGGCCTGCAGCTGCTTCTGTTCGACCGGATGGTGAGCACGCCGGAAGCCCGGTTCGGGCCGGCCTGGTTCTGGCCCGCGATCAAGCAATACCGGGGCGTGCTGCTACAGGTGCTGGCGGCCTCCTTCGTGGTGCAGCTGTTCACCCTGGCCAACCCCCTGCTGATCCAGGTGATCATCGACAAGGTGATCAGCCAGCGCAGCCTCGACACCCTGCAGGTGCTGGGGATCGCCCTGGTGGTGGTGTCGCTGCTGGAGGGGGTACTGGGCAGCCTGCGCACCTTCCTGTTCGCCGAAACCACCAACCGCATCGACCTGCGCCTTGGGGCCGAGGTGATCGACCACCTACTGCGCCTGCCCCTGGGCTACTTCGACCGCAGGCCGGTGGGTGAACTCTCCAGCCGCATCGCCGAGCTGGAGAAGATCCGCAATTTCCTCACCGGCCAGGCCCTCACCACGGTGCTGGATGCGGCCTTTTCGGTGATCTACATCCTGGTGATGGCACTCTACAGCTGGGTGCTCACGATCGTGGCCCTGCTGGTGGTGCCGATCCAGGTATTCATCACCTTTGTGGGCGCTCCCCTCTTCCGCCGCCAGTTCCGCCAGGCCGCCGAGGCCAACGCCAGCACCCAGAGCCACCTGGTGGAGGTGCTCTCCGGCATCCAGACGGTGAAGGCCCAGAACGTGGAGATGGTGAGCCGCTGGACCTGGCAGGAGCGCTACAGCCGGTACATGGCGCTCACCTTCCAGAAGACGATCACGGGAACAGCCGTTAATGAAACCAGCCAGTGGCTGCAGAAGGTATCCCAGCTGCTGGTGCTGTGGGTGGGTGCCGTACTGGTGCTCCAGGGCCAGCTCACCCTGGGGCAGCTGATCGCCTTCCGCATCATCAGCGGCTATGTGACCCAGCCGCTGCTGCGGCTCACCACGATCTGGCAGAACGTGCAGGAGCTGCGGGTGTCGTTCGAGCGGCTGGCGGATGTTGTGGATACACCCCAGGAATCCAACGAGGCCGACCAGCAGAAGATCCCGCTGCCACCGGTGCAAGGCAAGGTGCGTTTTGAGGATCTCAGCTTCAGTTTCGCCCCGGGCTCGCCAGCCATCCTGCGCAACATCAACCTCACGGTACCGGCCGGCACCTTTGTGGGGGTGGTGGGCCAGAGCGGCAGCGGCAAGAGCACGCTGATGAAGCTGCTACCCCGGCTCTATAGCCCCCAGGAGGGACGAATCCTGATCGACAGCTACGACATCGACAAGGTGGAGCTGTATTCCCTACGCCGCCAGATCGGCATCGTGCCGCAGGATCCGCTGCTGTTCTCCGGCACGATCAACGAGAATATTGCCCTCACCGATCCCGAAGCCAGCAGTGAGGCGATCGTGGCCGCCGCCCGGATTGCCGCCGCCCACGACTTCATCATGGAACTGCCCTCCGGCTACAGCACCCCGGTGGGCGAGCGGGGAGCCGGCCTCAGTGGCGGCCAGCGCCAGCGCATCGCCATCGCCCGCACGCTGCTGAGCAATCCCAAGCTACTGGTGATGGACGAGGCCACCAGCGCCCTGGATTACGACACCGAGCGCCAGGTGTGCGAAAACCTGCGCTCCAGCCTCAAGGGCTGCACGGTGTTCTTCATCACACACCGGCTGAGCACGATTCGCAATGCCGATCTGATTGTGATGATGGACCGCGGCTCCATCGTGGAAACCGGCAGCCACGACGAGCTGATGGCCCGACGCGGACGCTATTTCGCCCTCTACCGCCAACAGGAATCGATCTCATGAACCCCCTTGAGGCCACGCGCCGCCAGCTGGAGGAGCGCCTGATCCAGAGCAGCCAGGAGGAGGTGGGTGTCCGCCAGTCGAACCGCTGGATGCGCAGTGTCACCTGGAGCCTGATCGCAACCACCGGCTTTGCGATCGGCTGGCTGGCCCTGGCCAAAACCGAGGAAATCGTGGTGGCCGACGGCAAGCTGGAACCGATCGGGGCCGTGAAGGAGATCCAGATGCCGGTGGGCGGCGTGGCCAAGGCGATCCTGGTGAAGGAGGGAGAGCGTGTGAAGGCCGGCCAGATCCTCATGCAGCTGGACACCGAGGCCAGCAGCCAGCGGGGACGGTCGTTGGAGAAATCGATCGGGCTGAAGCAGAGCGAGCTGGCCTTCAAGCAGGAAGAACTGAACCGCTATCTGGATCTGAACCGGTCCGAATCGGCCATGCTGGCCAAGCAGCTGGAGCTGGATCGCACCATCCTCTCCCGCCTTGAAACACTCAATGCTGCGGGAGCCCTGGCCGAACTGCAATACCTGAACCAGCGCAACCGCGTTCAGGAGGGCATGGGCAAACTGGAGCAGAGCCAGACAGACCGGCTGCGCCAGACCGCCATCCTTGAACAACAGCTGGACAAACTGCGCAGTGAGCTCTCCGAGCTGCGCTCCCAGCAGGCCGAGTCCAACCTCACCCTTCGCTATCAATCGATCCGTTCACCAGTGGATGGCGTGATCTTCGATCTCAAACCCACAGCGGTGGGCTTTGTGGCCCAAGGCGCCACTTCGGTCATGAAGGTGGTACCGAAGGCCCAGTTGCAGGCCCGGGTGGAAATCGCCAACAGCAATATCGGCTTCGTGCGCGTGGGCATGCCCGTGGATCTGAGTGTGGACTCTTTCCCCGCCACGGATTTCGGTGTGCTAGAGGGCACGGTGAAGCGCATCGGCTCCGATGCCCTGCCGCCGGATCAGACGGTGCGTCGGGATTCCTATCGCTATCCGGCGGACATCGCGCTGCGCAATCAACAGCTCACCATCAAGAACGGCCAAACCCTGCCTCTGCAGGTGGGCATGTCGGTGCAGGCCCACATCAAGCTGCGCAAGGTGACGTATCTACAGGTACTACTGGAGGCCTTCAAGAACAAAACCGATTCCCTGCGTCGCATCTGAGACATCAGGCGAGACCGATCGAGGGCAATTCACCGATTCGCCAATGTTAGGACTCGGCGACATAGCCCTACCAAGATACAAGGGGAACAAGGCGGCCAGATGCCCGAGGCAAACCGCCCAGACCCCTTGCAGCACAGAGACTTTAGCGATCAGCCTCCATGCAGGCCAGACAACTGGCCGGCCCCCGGATTGTTCGGTAAATTGACTTTGCTGCGCACCAAAGCGTAGACTGCTCCCGCGTCCCTGCATTCGCACACCAAACCGTGGCCTTTACCATCACCACCAACGGCACCGTCACCACCTATCAGGGTACCGACGGCGTCGACCAAGCAGCCATTACCTCCCTGCCCACCGGCAGCACCAGTGTTGACGTGTACGGCGAAGGCGCCGATGACGTTGTCAACTGGGGCCTTGCCCTCAGCAACTCCAGCATCCGGGGTGGCGCAGGCAATGACATCCTGACCCCGAACATCATCGCCGGTGCGACGCTGATCTCCAGCTTCCTCAACGGTAACGGCGGCAACGACACGATCGGCAACGCCCAGCTGGGTATTCCCGCCACCCTCAGCACCATCTCCGGTGGCCAGGGCAACGACACCATCTATGTCGGCAACCTGCAGAGCTCCATCGTCAACGGCAACCTTGGCGACGATGTAATCAACACCGGCGTGGCCTCGGGTGCGACCGTCAACACCTCGGATTCCTCGATCTTCGGCGGCCAGGGTAACGACACCATCAACGTCGCCGACGGTAGTGCTACCGCCACCGGTTACGTCAACACCCTCATTGATGGCAACCTGGGCAACGACACCATCAACGTCAGGCTCGTTTCCGCCACCACGATCTTCCAGAACAGCATCGTCGCTGGCGGCGAAGGTGATGACCGGATTGACGCCAGCACCAGCGTTGTTGGTGTTCGCCTGCGCGGCGATGCCGGTGCAGACACCTTGATCGGCGGCAGCGCCAATGACAACATCGAAGGCAACGATGGTGAAGACAGCCTGCGCGGCAACGCCGGCCGCGACAGCCTCAACGGTGGCGCTGGTGGTGACTTCATCAATGGTGGCGCTGGCAACGATGTTCTGACCGGCGGCACGGGATCGAACCAGTTCCAGCAAGGTGCCAACTCCACCCGGAGCCTTGAGCTCTTCAATCCCAACCTTCTGGCTGGCACCCTCGCCAATCCCCAAGTCACTGTCACTGGTGGTGTCGCCACCGCCTCTTTTGCTGGGGCCAATGGCTCTGTGCAGGATGTGGGCTATGACGGCGTTATCAATGGTGGGGATACCGTCACCCTGAACAGCGGCTTTGATGTGATCACCGACTGGAGCGCTGGTGCTGGCTCCAACAAGCTGGCCACCGGTGCCGCCGGCCTGGTTCTTGGTGACTTCAACCAACAGAACCAGCTGAGCTGGGGCTTTGACCTCATTACTCCTGGTTTCCCCAACCTCCCCAGCTTCTACACCAACGGCCAGCAACTGAACTTCGCAGTGCGTGGTACTTGGAGGGTCAATGCCAACGGCACCGAATCCTTCGAAGTCGCTGCCACCCCCACCGGCGGCGAAGACATCCTGGTAGCCACCGCTACGATCGATCTCAACGCCTACGCTGCTACTGCAACCAACCCTGGCAGCCCGCTGCAAAACCTCGTCAACTCGATCAACTCGGTGACCAACTGGACCGTGCTCGACAACGTCGGCTCTGAGTTCATCTCCAACGGCACCTTCGTCTGATCGTCGTTCGATCAGGTCTCGATGGCCATCCCGCAGCCCCCTCTTCCGAGGGGGCTTTTTTCTTTCCGCTGAGCCGTTGGCAGGATGGGAAGCGAGGGCCGCCGAGTATGCCTCACACCTGATGTCTTGTCACCATGCGAGAATCGGAGCAGGAGGGCTTTGCGGCAACAATCAGCGGCAACAACCAACCGAGTGATCCCAACCGCCGACCCTTCAGACTCGCGAGGTCCTGCGTGATCCAGCGCTTCCGCACCATCGGGCTGTTGGTCTTGGTGGCCCTCCTGGCCGCAGGCGTGATCCGCCTGAATGCACCCAGCCGCAAACCCTCCGGTGAGGCGGCTTCGGTGGGGGCATCCAGTGATCCCAAGGCCACCGGCAATCCCACCAGAGCCACTACATACATCTCCGCACTCGGCTATCTGACTCCCGCTGGAGATATTCGCAGGCTATCCCCGCCAGCCCAACGGGTTGATGGCACACCCATTCTCGAGAGTCTCTACGTTGAGGAAGGTCAGCGTGTACGTCGCAATCAACTACTGGCCAGCTTCGACAATCTAAAGCGAGTTGATTCTGAAATCAACACGCTAAATACAAGGATAAGCTCCCTTCAGGGCCAGATTGGCATCCTGGAAAATGAAACACAACGCTATCGTCTTCTGTCAGCACAGGGGGCTTATTCCAGTGCCGAACTGGAAACGCGGGAGCTCAGATTGCTGGAGCTGAAATCCCAGCTCAAACAGGTTCAGGCAGAGCGCAAGCAAGCGGAAACAGAGCGGAGTTACGGGCGGCTGCTCTCTCCCATCGACGGAATGGTGCTGAAGATCTTCGTTCGAGAAGGAGAACGTGCTGGCCCTCAAGGTGTGATGGAGATTGGCGCCAACCAACAAATGGAAGCCATTGCCCAGGTCAGTGAAGATCACATCGGTCGCATCAAGACTGGCCAGCGTGTCTCGATTATGAGCGAAAATAGTAGTTTCCCGCAGACCCTACAAGGGCGTGTGATTCGTATTGCATCCACGGTCAGTCAACGCCTGAAGCTCACCCTGGATACGCGGGCCGACTCCGACGTGGAAGCCCGCACCGTGGAGGTGCGGATGGCCCTGGCCCCCGAAGATCTGGCCATCGTTCAAGACTTGGCCGGGGCCAAGATTCGCGTCACATTCCAGCCATAGTCACCTGGTATGAGATCCAGGAGGTCTTGGTTTGGTGTTCGGCGCAGGCTGCCATTCGCTTGGTTGCTGCTGAAGCGTCAACCCGTGCGGCTGATCACGGCCGTGCTTGGCGTAGCCTTTGCTGGCATTCTGATCCTGATGCAGCTCGGCTTTCAAGCCGCACTGTTCAACTCCAGTGTTTCGATCGTCGAGAGATTTGACACTGACCTGATCCTGCTGGGGCGCCAATCCGTCAGTCTCACAAGCCTCACGAGCTTTCCGGAGGCCCGATTGGCCCAGCTGGCAGGTCACCCGGCGGTGGAGACCGCCGATCCAATGCGCTGGCGCTACGTTCGCTGGCGCTTGCAAGGCAGCCCTGAGGCTCGGCTGGCGATTGCCATTGGCATTTATCCCTTCCAGACCCCCTTTGCCGATCGGGAGATCCAGGCTCAGCAGCACCTCCTGGATCAGCCCGGCCGAATTCTTTACGATCGTCTGTCACGCCCAGAGTTTGGCCCCGTCCAGAACAATTTCCAGGCAGGCCGAGATGTGATCGCTTTTGTGGGCGATGAGCGGTTACGCGTTGCAGGCCTGGTCAATCTAGGACCATCCTTTGGTTACGACGCTTCATTCATCACCAGCACAACAACATTTGAAGACATCTTTGCCGATGACTCGAGGTCCATTGAACTGGGCCTGATCAAGCTGAAACGTGGCAGCAGTCTTCAGCAAGCACTCAAGGAGATGCGCCCACTGTTGCCAGCAGATACATCCCTGATCAGCAAGAAACAACTGATTGACAACGAGAAGTCCTATTGGAATACCAGTAAGCCCATTGGCTTTGCATTCGCTTTTTGTGCCCTGATGTCCCTCGCCGTTGGCGGGATGATGGTCTACCAGCTGCTGTACACAGACGTTGGCCATCACCTTCCAAGCTATGCCATACTCCTTTCAATCGGCTACAGGAGATCCAGTCTTGAACGGATCATCTTTGAGCAAGGCCTTATCCTTTGCCTTCTGGGCTTCCCGATTGCCTTGCTGAGCAGCCATTTTCTGCACATCTTTGTTCGGAATTACACATCGCTTCCCATGCGGATGTCAACCGATGTCACCCTTACCACGCTCCTGCTTATCGTTGCCATGTGCAGCACATCCGCCCTGCTAGCGATGAACAAGCTCAAGGATGCTGACCCCTCAGAGCTTTTCAATTAGCACTTACAATGGACAGCAGACTGGCGGTAGAAGCTCGTAACATCAGCCATTGCTATGGAGATGGTGAAGGAAAGCTGCATGTCTTACATGATATATCTTTTGATCTTTACCGTGGCGAGTTTATCTCCCTTTCGGGGCCCTCTGGCTGCGGCAAAACCACCCTGCTGACCCTGCTCGGTGGGCTGCGGAGCCTGCAGCATGGCGATTTAAAGGTATTGGATCAGGATCTAAAGCATTGCAATGCCAAAAGTCTCACGGCACTACGCTCAAAGATCGGCATCGTTTTTCAGACCCACTACCTGATGGAGTTTCTCACAGCGCTGCAGAATGTGCAGGTGGCCACAGAAGCACGCATTCATGAGGACTGGGATAAACGTCAACAACGAGCTATCGACCTATTGGCAGCGGTAGGACTTGAGCATAAACTTGATTGCTTTCCCTCAATGCTTTCTGGAGGCCAGAAACAGCGCGTGGCCTTTGCCCGCGCTTTAGCCTGCAACCCAGAGCTCATATTAGCAGATGAACCCACTGCATCCCTGGACAGAAAGACAGGCCTGGAAATCATCAAGACCCTGAAGAGGGTTGCGAAGGAAAAAAATATTGCTGTTGTAATGGCAACTCATGACACCCGCATTCTTGCACTGACAGATCGCATCATCGGCATTGACGATGGAAGAATCACGAGTGTGACCACACACTAGCAGACAAGAGCAACCCTATCAAGCCATGCACGAATAGATTACAGACTAAGAGTCCATAAGCCCATCCAGCAGTTCAATCAAGATTGGTCACTCTGCAGGGCAGCAGAAGGGCCGCGTCCCTTCGCGTGGTGTAAATCCCGAGGCCCGAATGCCCTGATCAGAGGTTGAACAAGGTGGAATGACGAGCTGTCATTCCGGAGGTGCGG
>NZ_NQLA01000037.1 GCF_002252705.1 Vulcanococcus limneticus LL | reverse complement strand
CAATTTGGCCGTAACAGGCCGATTTGCGCACATTTTACCGGCAGAAGCTGCTCAGATCCATTGCGGCGCAGAAGATCTGGTGTTTCTCAGGAGGCCCCAAGTAATGAATCGGCTAAGGAATGACCAAGAAACTGCTGTCGGCGTTGCAGCAGCCAGACGGGCCACCAACAGGAGGTTCTGATTTGTTTAATCCGAGCCCGGGCAGGGCAGCTGGCCTGGAAGTCTCAGAGATCGCTGTACTTCTGCTCGATCGAGGCGGGCACCGCTTCAAGCAGGCGCTGTTCGAGTTCCCAGATCCGCTGCCTCAGGTCCTCACGGCTCTGCCACAACTGCTGGGCCGGGCGCCCTGCCTGCGGTCGGTGCACGCCTTCGCCGCGACGGATCAGGATGACCAGGCCCGTGAGGCAACCAAGAAGCAACAGCAGGATGGCGAGTCCACTGCCGGAACGCAGCGGCCGCAGGTCTTTACCAGAAGCGAAGGCCGGAAGCGATGGGGAAGACTTGGTGGACATGGGGGCCAGGCGCGCTGGTTGCCTCCATCCTGACCCCGGCCAGCCCCATGACAGGCCGCTCGGTGGCTGAGACCGATGACGGGCCCGGGAGAGCCACCTAGCCTTTCTGGAGCTGGCTGCTGGACGTGAAGACCTTCGTCTATTGGCTGATGGGCGAGCGTGCCGGTCGCGTGATTGTGGGCAGCTGGCGGTGGCTCTGGGGCCTGCCGGTGGAGGCCGGCGGCAAGATGGCTGTGGCTGTAGCGGAAGAATCGCTGCAGTCGATGCAGGAGTCTGTACAGCAGCTGGCCAAGGCGGTGGCCATGCAAGTGGGCTCCTATGAAAGGGCAAAGGGCAAATACCAGGAGAAAACCAATGAGCTCAAGACCTTTGAGGAGCAGGCGCAACTGGCCCTCAGCACAGGCCATGAGGATGGTGCCCGCCTGGCGATGAGCCGTGCGATTCAGATCGAAAAGCTGCTGCCAGCCCTTGATCAGCAAGTTCAGCAGGCGGAGGCATTCGTCAACGCCTCAAAAGACAAACTGAACCGAGAGCGTATCAAGCTGGAACAGTACAAGTCTGATATGCAGAACATCAAGGACCTGGCCGAGGTCAATGCAGCGCTCGAATCAATCGCCAAGGTCAACAGCGATTTCGACATCGGCTCAGCCCGATCCAGCTTCGAGGCGGCCAAGAATGCCGTTGAAGGCCGCCACCTGACCAGCAAGGCCATGGCGGAGCTCTCCGAGAATCCCCAGGAGAAGTTGGCAGCTGATCTCGATCAGCTCACCCTGGATGATCAGGTCTCCCAACGCCTCAGGGCCCTGGAGGCAGCGGCTGAACCGCAACGCCCCGAACCCAAACAGTCATGAATCAGCAGCCATCGGGAGGCCAGCGAAGTGGTCCGCCGCCGATTGTTTTCATCGCACTGGCCTTTGCTGGGTTGTGGCTGGTTCAGTCCCAACTGCACCAGCTCAAGGGGTGGCGGCTGGCCATGCCAACGATCCCCAATCCGCCATCCATCCCTGCTGTTGGCAGTGGCAGTGAAACCAAGGTTGCGACGCTCTTCCCTCGGCAAGGAAGCGTGCCAGCTGGCACAAAGGTCAGCATTGATGGCTCCACCAGCATGGTTCTCATCAATGAAGCCCTTAAGGCTGGCTTCCTGAAGTCCTATCCCGATAGCTTGGTAGAAACCGCTGCCACTGGTTCCGACAATGGCATCCAAGCTCTCCTGGGTGGGAGCATCAACCTGGCGGCCATCTCACGCCCATTGACCGAAGAGGAGAAGGGGCGTGGCCTAGGTGCTGTGCAGGTTGCCAAGGATCGAATCGCCATCGTGGTCGGAGTCGCCAACCCCTTCCGCCGCAGCCTCTCCCGCAGCCAGTTGGTGCAGGTCTTCCGTGGCGAGATCACGAACTGGGCCACCTTCGGTGGACCCGATCGCACGATCCGGGTTTTCAATAGGCCCAGCGTCAGTGGAACGAACAAGATCTTCCGTACGGTCGTTCTTGAAGATGGCAATTTTGGAACGACGCCCAACATCACGACCCTTGTGCGTGATGCGACAACACCCATGCTGCGGATGCTCGGCCCCGATGGGATTGGGTACGCCACCTATGGGCAGGTAGCCGATCAACAGACGGTGCGCGTGCTACCCATTGACGGCAGGACCCCTGAAGCAGAATCCTATCCATTCCAGCGACCCCTGTTCTATGCCTATCGGGAACCGCCAACTGCTCAAGCCAAGGCATTCCTTGGCTTTGCACTCTCCAAGGATGGACAGTCCAAGATTGCTGAGGCCATTCAGGGGCCCTAGTCAAAGCTGGTATCAATCCTCAGCCAATGCCATCGGATTGGAATCCGACCGATCTGCGTTCTGATCGCTCTAGCCACTGGAGTCAGCGACGCTGGGTGCCGAATGGGCAGCGTCCATAGCCAGTGCTGGTTCGGCGAGTTGGCGCCTGATTCGCCAATGACAATGCTGCAGGATCGTACGGGCGATGTTCATGCCCGTAGCCTGCTCGAAGCCCAGGAAGCCAGGAGCGCTGTTCACTTCACAGACCCGATACCCATCGCCCTCGAAAAGGAGATCCACCCCAGCAATCTCCAGCCCCAGGGACTGGGCACACTCACGAGCCAGCACCTCGATCTCGTCATCAAGCGGATAGATCTCCCCACATCCCCCTCGGGAGATGTTGGCCTTGAAGCTGCCGTCAACACTGCGCCGCAGCATCGCGCCAACGACGCGACCACCCACAACCCAGACGCGCAGATCCTGGCCCGGACGCTCGCCAAAGTATTCCTGCAAGATCAAAGCCTTGCCCTGGTCAAGGCTGGCAATCAGCTCCATGAGATCGCGAAAGCTCTCCTTGTCTCGGCTCAGGTACACACCCTCTCCGAATGATCCCGCGATCAGCTTCACGACGCAGGGAAAGCCAATCTGTCTCTCCACCAGGGAAAGATCCACGGGGAAGCGAACAAGCATTGTTCGAGGAATTGGTAGATTGCCATGGGCCAGAAGCTGCTGGCAATACAGCTTGTCCTTGACGGCCTCGATTGCGCGAGGTGAGTTGATCACGGCGACACCAAGGTGTTCAAACTGCCTGAGGATGGCCAGGCTGAAGTAACTGGTACTGCTGCCAGTACGGGGTAGAATCCCATCTGGAAGCTCAACCTCCTGACCACACCGCCGGATCGAGCGGCTTCCACCACGGGTCACGATCAGATCGATTTCATTGGTACCGACAAACTCAATATCAGTTCCAAGAATATGGGCCTCCTCCCGGAAGCGCTGTTCTTCGTAGGTTGGGGTACTCGGGCTTGCTTGGCTTGCGGACTGCAGGATCCAGAGCTTCATGGCAGGCGTGTCTCCAGCAGTCAACAACGCGGCCAACTCTGCTCCTGACGGGCTCTCTGCTCAGGTTGGCTGCGATACCCCATCAGGTGACGACTCAACAGCACGCCTTGCGCTGGATCAACGGGTTGTTGCGGCCGGCATCACTAGCAGCTGTGCGCTGGTCTGTGGACATGCAACTCCAGACCTCACGCGCGAGGGCATGCGCAGGTGAGGATGGATGCCTATAGGCCCGAGGCACCATGGTGATGAGCAGACCATTGGAGGCAGCCGAACCGCTCTCCGTGGCATTTTTCGGGCTCGGTGCCGTGGGATCCTCCATGTTGATCTGCCTGGCAGAATTGGCCGAGCGCGATGGGGTGCCCATTCGCTTCTTGGTGGTGGTGCTGGAGCCGGAGCTGGCCCGTGATGCCCTCTTCCATGCCGAGTGGCTGTTTGACCGCATCGACTTCTTGCAGGTTTCAGACTTCGATGCGTTGTTTGACGGATCGGATGACCAGCTTGCCCACCTGAAGGGCGCCCACATTCTTGTCAATGCGGCCAATCCACGTTTCAACGAACCGATGTTGAAACTGGGCCTGGAAGTCGGCGCCAATGTTCTTGATCTGGCCTCTGATATGTATGATGCCGAAACGGAACGCACCTACACCTTTTCCCAGTATGGTTTCGATCAGGCCTATCGGGAGCAGGGTCGTGCGGCCCTGATCAACTTCGGCATCTCTCCCGGAGTCACCAACTTTCTGATCGGCTTGCGACTGCATCAACTGCGCGCAGCACGCCGCCGCGATCTCGAGATCGAGAGCGTTGATCTCTTCCTGCTTGAGGACATTGATGCCGATGAGATTGTTTTTTCCTGGTCACCTCTGGTGGCCCTGGAAGAGCTGGCAGCACGGCCCAGGTTGCTGCGCGAAGGTCGCCTCCAGATTCTGGAGCCGTTCAGCGCTGGCCGCGATCACACCTTCCCAGGCGAGGTGTCCCCAACGCGTCAGTATCCCCTGTACCAGGAAGAACTACTGTCCCTGCACCGCTCTTTCCCGGAAATCGAGTCCATCGGCGTCTATACAGGCGGTTCCGAAGTGGAGCTTGTCAAGGCGCTCTTCAAGCTCAATCTGCTATCAAAACGCACCCTACCTCAGCAGAGTGAACTCACGGTCGAGGCCATGGTTCGCGCCATCCTACCTGGCATGAACAAGCCGCGTCGAATCGAAGAGTACCTGCGCAATGGCGTGATCCGTCGGGCCCACTTTGCAGCTGCTGCTGAAATTCGCTATACGGAGCAGGTTCGAAGTGACCGCCAAAAAACGATTGAGACCGTGGGCTTCAGCTACTTGCGCTACAAAGGTCTACTGCACAGCCCCTATGCTGGGGCCACCTACATCTCCTATCCCACGGCGGTAGGTGCCGCGATTCTGGCCTGGCATGCCATTGCTTTCATTCGGGAGGATGGTGGTGAGCTGCACGGCGTGATCACCGGCGAAGATCTGGCCCGATTGCTTCCCAATGCCCGCGTCGAAGCGATCCGCCGTGACCTCGTGGCCTGGGATATCGACCTGTTTGAGAGCGTGCGGGATGCGACAACGGTCTGAGCCGCTGCCGCAGAGCCCCCACCAGTCAGCTCAGCTCTGCTCAGCGTTCAGGGTTCGCGCTCCGCTCCGGCAATTTTGCAGGGCGTTTCCCTGCGAAAGCTCTTGAGCAGATGGCTGTGTGCTTGCAATTCCTCCACCAGCACCTGGCAGGCCTTCTCAGGCATGGTGTGGTCTCCGCAGGTAAAGACATCCACGGCTGCATAGCCAGACTCCGGCCATGTATGGATGGAGATATGGGATTCAGCCAAAAGTGCTAGTCCTGTCACCCCCTGCGGTTCAAAGCTGTGGGTGATCAAATTGAGAAGTGTCGCGCCTGCACGCAGTGCTGCGTTCGTGATGGCGGATCGGAGAAAGAGTTCGTCGTCGAGCCTGGCACCGTTGCAGCCGTAGAGCTCGAGGATGCAGTGTTTGCCGACGGTATCGGTGACTGGAGTTTGGGCTTGGGTGGTTTGGGCTGTCCATCCAGGATTTGGGTGGAAGCGCGCAAAGGCTTCACTCATCAAGGGCGCTGCAGGTAGCCCCTCCACCTAAGCACGGCTGGCGCTGCAGGTGCCAGCGAGGAGATGGCCGGATCAACGCCAGGTGCAGCGCTTCTGCGCCCCCCTTCCACTGCGGCTCAGGGCCGCCGCAACAACAGCAGGGTGCAGTCGTCCTCCAGGGCGCCGCTGCCGCTGAAGGCGGTGAGTGCATCGCGCACGGCATCCAGAATCGTCGGCAGCGGTTCCTGCCCCCGCTGGGTCAGCAGGTCGCGGCACGGGTCGATGCCAAAGGGGCGGCCCTCGCCATCCTCCGCTTCACTGAGCCCATCGGTGTAGGCGAACAGCAAGTCGCCGCGGTTGAGTTGCACCGTTGCGGCCCGATAGGTGGCCCGGGGGGCGACACCGGCCAGGAGCCCACGGGGCAGGGGGAGCTCCGTGCAGTGGCCTTCCTGGATCAGCAGGGGTGGCAGGTGACCGGCATTGGAGTAGGTGAGGGTGCCACTGGCCGGCTCCAGGTAGCCACAGAACAGGGTGGCGAACAGACAGGTGTCATTGCCCTCGCAGAGGAAGGCATTCAGCTGCTCCAGCACGGTCTCTGGAGCGGTGGTGGTCATCGCCAGACTGCGCATCAGCCCGATCGTGCGCGCCATCAGCAGGGCCGCGCCTATCCCATGGCCCGACACGTCGCCGATGCAGAGGAACAGTCGGTCGTCTGCGGTGAGAAAGCTGTCGAAGAAGTCGCCACCCACACTGGCCGCCGGCTCCACCCTGGCGCACACATCCAGGTCGTGGCGGTCGGGGAAGAGGGGATGGCGCAGGGGCAGCATGCTCGCCTGCAGTTGCCGGGCCAGGTCGAGCTCCTTGCGCAGATGCTCCAGTTCAAGCCGCTCGCGCAGGCTGTTCAGCGCCAGCTGGTTGGTGGTGCGTGCCCGTTCCGTGAGCCCCCGCATCATGTTGCGGGCCACCCCCGGCAAGGGCACCAGCCGCTTCCAGAAGAAAGGGCCGCTCAGGTGCAGCACCTCCGCTTCCCCCTCGCATCGCACCAGCGCCGACACCGGCAACCGATCGATGGCGGAATACTCGCCGATGCAGTATCCCGGCTGGATCGGGATGCCCTGGCCCGCGGTGATGTCCGCTGACAGGTACACCATCAGCTCGCCCTTGAGCAGGATGTAGAGGCTGTCGTTGGGTTGCCCCGGCTTTAGCAGGTCGGTGCCGGCGCTGAGCCGACGCACCTCGCAGCGGCTGAGCAGGCGCACCAACAACGCTTCATCCACCTCCCGGAAGAGGGGGATCCAGCCATAGCCCCGGTGATTGTTGGGGGAGGCGTGGGGTACGGGAGCGTGGGAGCTCAGGATTCAGGAGTCCAGTGCATCGCGATTCTGAGTTCGTTGCGCCCATCCAGGACCCGGTAGGCCATGCCATCACTGAAAGCCTTCACCAGGCGCAGCCCTAGTCCGCCCGGGGAGGCCTCGCTCAGGCTGTCCGGCATGGGCTTGAGGCTGACCTGACCGGAATCGAATGGCTTTCCGCTATCCGACACCACCAGCTGGGCACCGCAGCCACTGGGCGGCGGAACGGCCTCCAGCTGCAGCTGGATCGGATGCTGCGCCGCCGCCTCACCGCCATGCTCCACGAGATTCGCCAGGACCTCGTTGAGGCAGAGCTCGAGCCGGTCGATCTGCTCCTCAGGAACGGCCAGGGCCGCACCGCTCTCCCGCAGCCAGCAGGAGGCGCGCCGGAACTCCAACGGATCCGCGTGGATCTCCAGGAACAGGCTGCCAGGCGCAGGGGGAGCGCTCATCACCTCAGTGGGCCCCAGCCCCCAGGGAGTCCAGAGCCGCGGCCTCTTCGGTAAAGACCGGGATGATGTCGGCGATGCCGACGGTCTCCAGGGTGCTCTGAACCAGGGCGTTGTCACCCACCAGCAGGGCCATCCGGCCGCCCTTCATGTCCAGGGCCTTGGCGCTGTGGATGATGGAGCGCAGGCCTACGGATGCCAGGAACGTCACCCCGCTCAGATCGACGAGAACCCCAACCGGCTTGCTGGCCGCCAGGCTGGTGAAGCGCAGTTCGATTTCGCCGACACCCACCATGTCCAGTCGGCCGCCTAGCCGGATCCGGCGCAGATCGTCCGCCAGATCCTCGTGCTCAAGGGAAACGCTGCTCATGGTGATCGAAGGATGGGCCAGTGGTGCCCTGCTGACCGTAGGCATCACCTGGGGTCGTGCCAAGAATTGATTCGCGCGTGGTGTCGGGCAACACATCGGCTCGATCGGACTGGACGCGATGGTCCTGATTCGAGCCTGATCAGGAGCCGCAGCGGCTGATCGGCCATGGCACTGCCAACCCTGGACAGAATGGGCGGCAGCTCTACCTCCAGAACAGACCAGGACACTGCCAGGCTCCAGCAAGTTCCAGCCTGGCCGCTACTGCCAGCGGCGGCGCATTGAGGCAGATACTGCATAGCGGAGGCCTCAGGTCAGACTCCAGGAGTGCCAAGGCCATCCCTGCCCCTGCTGCTCACGGCCCTGCTGGTGGTGAGCAGCCCGGTGACATCAGCAGCCCTGCCCCTGGGCGGCGCGGCCACGGTGGTGTCGATCGGCGATGGCGACACGATCCGCGTGCGTGAGAGTGGCCGGCTGGTGACGGTGCGGCTGGCCTGCATCGATGCCCCCGAGATGGCCCAGGCCCCCTACGGAGCCCAGGCCCGCCTCTATCTGCAGACCCGCCTGCCGACCGGCAGTGATGTGCGGCTGATCCCCCAGACCACCGACCGCTATGGCCGCACCGTGGCCGAAGTAATCGGTGGGGTGAACCTGAACCTGGCCCTGGTGGAAGACGGCCTGGCCTTTGCCTATCGCCAATACCTGAGCGGCTGCAACGCCAGAGAGTATCTCGACGCCGAATATCGGGCCAGCCGCCGGCGCTACGGCGTGTGGCAGGTGCCCGGCGGCCTCACCCGACCCTGGGACTTCCGGCGCAGCAGACGAACCACAAAACCCGCTGGTGCGGGCGCCGCTGGATCCAGCAGTCAGAAGCCATCCCCCTGGGCCACCAGCACCCCGCTCGCACCCACGGGTGCCACAAACACCACAACCGGGGGTCGCCGCTACCGCTGCCGCGAGATCGGCTCCTATGCCCAGGCCCAGCAACTGCTGCGTCAGGGCCACACCTACCTCGATGGCGACGGGGATGGGGAGGCCTGCGAAAGCCTGCGCCGTTGAGCCTGCCGGCGCAGCCGCAGCCAGCCAGTTCCCGATGCCATCGAGGCCGCCCGGAACCCTTAGGAGCCCCGTCCCTGTCCCCGTGCTGCTCCTGCACCGACTCCTGGCCTGGTGTCTGCCCTGGCAGCCCAGCCTCTGGGCCAGGGCCAGGGCCGATGCCACCCACGCCCAGGCAACCGCAGACCAGGCCAACCTGCTGGCTGAGCTGGACCTGCTCCAGCTGGCCCAGGCCCTGCAGCGGCAGGCCCAGCGTCACGGCGGCTACGAGGGGGAGGTCTTTGATCTGATGCTCTCGATCGCCGATCGGCTCGAGCAGCACCACGGCTGGGCCCCTGACCAGAGCGACGCCTGGCTGGAGCGGATGGGGGTCTGGGACTGGGAGGACTGAGGGCTCACGAAGGCCTTGTCAAGGACACCCCAGACCCTCCAGCGGTTAGCGCGGGCCGGACCTTGACTCAAGCGATGCCTGCCGCCTTCAGCTTCATGGCCATGGCGATCAACTCCGGCGTGATGCCCCGCGGGAGAGCAGCTCCGACGACGGCAGGGACGACAGGGTTCAAGGTGCCACCGCGCCGCCGCTGCATCGACTCCTTCTTGCGGCTGGCATTCATCCATCGCAGGTAGATGCGGCGATGGATATCCAGCCCATGGCCCATCCACTGCGCCATGTCGTCGTCGAACGCATCGGCGGTCTCCGATGAGGTGGCACAGCGGATCGCGTACGCATGGCGCAGGTCATAGGGGCGTACCCAGTCCATGCCCTCACCATCGGCCAGGGGAGCCCACAGCTTCTGCAGCCCCTTGCGCTGGAACTCCTTGTAGAGGCCATTCGAGACCGCCACGTTGTTCACGGCAATCTGGACACCGGACACCTGCACGAAGCGCACGGTCCAGCGGCGGTTCAGCTGGGCATGGAATCGGTCCCAGTGGCGCCGCAGGCCGTAGCGCTCCACCCAGGCCTCCGGCACCGGAGGAGCAAAGTGCTCGCCGGTCTTGGTCTTCATGTCACCGGGGATGCTGATCCAGCCCTTCGCGTCGATGCCGGTGGCATGCCACAGCTCGTGGGGTCTGAGTCCATAGGTCGCGATCGTCGCGAACACCCACTGCAGGAAGGGGTCCAGGCGATCCAGCCAGTTCTGCAGGTCGTCATCTGCCGGGATCACCCGCACCCGCATCGCCGAGGCCTTGCGGATCTTCTCGGCAGCACCCTTCGGGCGCAGGGCACGGAGCCGCGTGAGCACAGCACTGAGATCCAGCAGCCCGCTGCGGTGGATCTGGGACAGCGTTTCGATCCGTCGGTTGAAGCTCTTGAGGCTCCGCAGCGGATCCTTCTCCTGGGCCCAGTTCTGCAGCTGCTGCGGATCCACTGGGTCACGGAACCGGGCGATTCGCTTGCGCAGATCGTTGATGGCATGGACCCGGCTGCCCTCCTTGGCGATCCGCAGCTCGATGTCCACCACGCAGGCCTCCACCAGTAAGGACCAGCTGTGCTCGACGACCGCCTGCTGTTGCGAGGGATGGATCGGCCAACGACCGAGGCGATGGCCCTGCAGGCAGAGGTCGCGGGCCGCCTCCACATCCTCGTTGTGGCTGCAGAGGAGAGGGCGCAGCGAGAACTCGCGGACCTTGGCCGCGCCATGGACCTCCCGGATGTAGATGAACGGGCTGTTGGAATCCCTGCGCAGGCGGAAGCGGGATCGGCGCGCACGCAGTTCCTGAACGCACTGGTCCCAGAAATCGAGACGATGAGACCGGCTGAGGGGCATGTCGCAGAGGCCGAAGCGGGCTCTGCAGATTGTTCCCGCTATGCCAGTCCAACGTGCGGACTACTCCGCACGTTTTGGCTCCAAGCGGCTCCAAGCGGCTCCAAGCGGCTACGACCCGCACCGAGCAGCTGGACCTGTGGAATCCTCCACAACCCAGTCCCAGACAGCAGAAAGCCCCGCCGCAGCGGGGCAATCGAGGATGGCTCGGGGGAGACTTGAACTCCCGACCTTGGGGTTATGAATCCCACGCTCTAACCAGCTGAGCTACCGAGCCCCGGTGGTTGGAGTTTAGACGATGGCCTGTTGGGCCCAGGACGCGAGAGGGCTCAGGCGCGGCCGGGCAGGAACTGGAGCGGGTTGACAGCCCCCTGACCAGGAGGATGGATCTCAAAGTGGAGGTGGGGGCCGGTGCTGCGGCCGGTGCTGCCCATGTAGCTGATCACCTGGCCCTGGGCGACCACGTCACCGGCGCGCACGGCCAGCCGGCTGTTGTGGGCATAGCGGGTGAGCGTGCCGTCGGGATGGCGGATCTCCACCAGGTAGCCATAGCCACCGTCATGCCAACCGGAGGACTGGACCTGGCCGGCCTGGACGGCGACGATCGGGGTTCCGACGTTGTTGGCCACGTCGATGCCCTTGTGCATGCGACCCCAGCGCCAGCCGTAGCCAGAGGAGAACACGCCCTGGGTGGGCCAGATCATGCCGCTGCTGAAGGGCCGGTTCGGATCGGTGTTGGGCTGCTGGGGATCGCCGCCGAAGTTGGGCAGCTCAGGCCAGCTGAGGCCACCACTGGTGGTGGGACTGAGGCCAAGCACCATGCGGCTGCGACCAGGGGACGACTGGGCCAGGCGGATCTGGGTGCCCACCACCAGCCGCGCGGCCTCCAGGCCGGGGTTCAGGCGGAGCAGCTCGGCGATGGTGCGGTTGGTGCGATTGGCGAGCTCCACCAGGGTCTCGCGGCTGCGGACCCGAGTGCTCTCTTCCGCAACAGGGGTGGGGGGCGCCTGCAGGGGCGGGGTGCGGCGCAGCTCGCTGGTGTCGATGGCGGCGAGCTGCTTGGCCTGGCGGCTGGCCTGGCTGGGAAGCACCAGCCAGTCGCCGGGCTTGAAGGCGTGGTCCTCGTTGACGTCGTTCAGGCGAGCCAGGCGGCTCTCATCAAGGGACAGCTGGCTGGCGAGCTGTTCGATCGCGACTTCAGAGCGGACCTTGACCCAGAGACGGTCGGTGCTGGGCAGGGCAGCGATCAGCTGCGGAGGCGCTGCGGACTCCAGCGCGGAGGTGGAAGAGCTGGGGTCCTGTCCGAGGTCAGGGAGAGGGAGGGAGGAGCGGGAATCGGCAAGGCCAGGGATGGCCACGGCGCCGGCGACACCGAGCAGTGATGTGCCCGCCAGCGTGAGTGTGATCAGTTTTGAAGGCTTCATGCAGGTTCACCCATCGGACAAGACCCGGTGGAGAAGCCGACATCCCCAGGCCGCGCAGACAGTAACCGGTGGAACCTGCGCCAGCAAGTTGCCACGGTCACTGTTTTTGTCGGCCGGTTGGAAAATCAGCACAGCCGCCAACCCTAGTCGGCCAAGGAGGCGGGACCGCTGCCGGTAGTGCCCTGGCGGCGATCGCGGCCCCGGAATCCACCACCAGCACCCGCCGATGAGACAGGCGGCTCAGGGTTGCGCCGGCGTTGCTGGATCCGCTGCCCCATCCAGTTGGCGCAGGGCTTCGAACAGCACCACCCCTACCGCCACCGAGAGGTTGAGGCTGCGCACGCCACCGCCATTCTCAATTGAGCCGCGCATCGGGATTGACACACTGGCGTCCGCCTCGGTCAGCAGCTCCGGCGGCAGGCCATCGCTCTCGCGGCCGAACAGCAGCCAATCGTCGGTTCGGTAAACCACACGGTGGTAGGTGTGGCTGCCGTGGCGGCTCAGGGCTAGCAGCCGGCCGCCCCGGGCTCGGCGGTGGCGCTGGAACTGCTCCCAGTCGGCATGGCGATGCAGCTGCACCCAGGGCCAGTAGTCGAGCCCGGCGCGCTTGAGGGTGCGATCGGTAATCTCAAAGCCAAGGGGTTCGATCAGGTGCAGCTCACTGGCAGTAGCGGCGCAGCTGCGGGCAACGTTGCCGGTGTTGGGGGGGATCTGGGGCTGGAACAGCACGACGCGGGGCATGGAGCGGGGCCGATTGCGGCAGATCCTCAACCGTCGTCGGGCACCGGCAGGCCCAGGGCCAGCAGATCCAGGGCGCGGCCCTGCACCACCAGCCACGCCTGCCGGCTGCGGGCCACCAGGCGCCGCTCCAGCCGTCCCAGTCGATCGCGGAACAGTCCGCCAATGGCCGTCGCCGGCACCACGCCCCAGCCGGTCTCCTCGCACACCAGCAGCACGGGCAGGGCTAGGGCCTGCAAGGCCTCCAGCAGCTCGGTTTCGCGTTGGTCCCAGGCCTCCCCCTCCAGCTCGAGGTGGTGGGCAAGCCAGGTGCCAAGGGCGTCGATCAGCAGAACGGGCGACTCGGCCGAGTGGGGGTGGCCCGGCAGCTGCCGCAGTTCGGCGGCCAGTTCGCCCCCCGCCTCCAGGGTCTGCCAGCCGGCCGGGCGGCGGCGGCGGTGGCGCTGCAGCCGCAGCCTCCAACTGCTGTCGCCCGGCCGGTCGGGCCCGGTGGCCACGTAGAGCACGGGGCGGCCACTGGTTTCGGCCAGGTGTTCGGCCCAGCGGCTCTTGCCGCTGCGGCTGGGCCCGGTGACCACGACCAACCCCGTCGTGGGCAGGGCCGGCGCCGGCCCCTCAGCCGCCACCATTCATGTTGCGCAGGGTCGCCACCGAGGACGGCGACACGCGGTTGAGATAGCGGAAGATCCAGTACTTGAAGATCGTGGCCAACACCACCGGGAAGGTGGCAATGAACAACATGATGAAGTGCTCCTGGTGCGGCAGGCCCAGGTGCTCCTCCACCCCCTCCAGCAGCACAGACCAGCCCTCCGGGCTGTGGAAGCCCACGAAGATGTCTGTGAACAGGATGATCGCGAAGGCCTTGGCGCTGTCACTCAGGCCGTAGACGGCCTCATCGATGAAGCCGCGCAGCACCTGAATCTCGCGCCGCCCCAGCAGGCACACCAAGGTGAAGCCCAGCAGGGCGGCGACATCGCCGAGGATGTTCTTGATCGCCTCGGTGCTCTCACCATCGGCCTCATCCTTGAGCTCCTTGGCCCGGTCGGTAAGGCGGTCATGCATCTCTTCGTTGCTGTAGGGCTCCCGGCCCTGCAGCAGCGCGTCAAATTCCAGCTCCGCCTTGAAGACGCGTAACTTCTCAACGGCCTTCTCCTCCAACTGGGGCTTGGTGAAGCTGAGAAAAGGCACATCGGGCGCGAAGCGATCCACCAGGGGTGAGATCACCAGAGAGCGGCTCAACTGCTGCACGAGCAGGGGCACGAGCACCAACAGCAGCAGGATCCGCAGCGACACCAGCGTGGAGTCGCGGCGGCGCCGGAAGCCCGCCACCACCGAGGCCTCGGCCTCCGGGTCGAGCTGGCGGCGCATGCCATCGAACACCCCCAGCAGGCTGCGGGGCAGCATCTCCGGCGCCCGCGACATGGCCGGCAGGCTGGTGGTGCGGCCGTAGCGGGAGGTGACCACCTCGATCAGATGCAACTGGCGCTGCTCCTGGGCATCGAGTTCAGCGCGGTGCTGTTCCAGGCCCTCGAGCGTGTCGCGGCAGATCTGCAGGGCCGTGCGGAAGCGGCGCAGCATCTGGGCCTGGGTCTGGCGCGGAATGCTCAGCTCCAGTTCCGGGCGCACTGGCCGGTCGTTGTAGTACTCCAGCTCCAGGCCCTGGATCAGCAGCGCGGCCTCGTAGGCCTTCTCCAGATCGCTGCTGATGTCGGTATTGCTGGCCCGCTCGAAGCGGGCTGTCCAGTCGGTCAGGCCCATGGATGGATCAGCGGGAGAAGATCCACCAAGTGATCATCGGCACGAGGGTGCCCACCACCAGCAGCACCACCACCCACAGGAAAGCGTTGCTGTTGGCTGTCTGCTCGGCGGTGGGGACGTTGCTCTCCACCGGCAGGCGCTCGATCAGCTGGGGCGGCCCGGGATCCTCCTCGCCCTGGAGCACGGCCCCGAGACGGCTGAGGGCATCGATCGAGGCCTGGCGGTAGCGGGCCCCCTCGCGCAACGGCAGGCCCATGGTGCTCGTGCCCGTGCTGGCAAGCAGGCTCTCGGGCAGGGTTTCCGCCAGGGCGGGGGACACCACCACGGCGCCGCTGTTGTTCTGGGACTCAATCAACAGGAGGAGCTCCTGGCGTTCAGTCCCAGCGGGATCCTGGGCACTCCAGCGCTCCAGCAGCTGTTGGCCGAGGCCCTCCAGGGGCAGGCCGTAATCCAGGCGGCGCAGGGTCACCAGCCGGGCCTGCACCTGCTGCTGCTCCAGCTCCGCCAGGCGCTTCTCCAGATCCGAAGCGGCCGCGCGGCTGAGCAGATCGGCCGTATCGAGCACGTGGCCGGCGGGCGGCGCCAGGGGGAAATCCTGGGGTCCGGTGGCGAGGGCGGCCGGGGCCTGGGCCAGGCCCAGCAGCAGCGCCAGGGCGAGCAGCAGGCCCTGAAGGCCGCGCCAGGCCCGAAGCGGTAGAGCTGGCGGCGACAGGCGAGGGAGTCCCATGGGGTCCGGGGCGGAAGGGGCCAGGGGGGAGGGGAGCGGCATGTAGCAAGTCTGCCGTCAGGCGGACAGGCTGTCGCGGTGCAGCAGGGCCACCACCTCCAGAATCAGAGCCGCCCGGCCTTCGGTGAGGGCCAGCCGCTGGCCCAGCTCCTGCAGGAACTGCTGCTCGGTCGGCGTCACGGTCCGGTCCGCCCACACCAGCTGGGCCGCCAGGGCCAGGGAGGTCTCCCGCTGGCTGACATCGAGGTGGGGAATGGCGGCGTTGACCAAGGTGCCCCAGCCGCCTGCGTTCAGCTGCTCCAGCAGGCCGTCGAACAGCTCGCCCATGGCCTGCTCCGACAGGTCGCGGTAAGGGGTGCGGTACTCCAGGGCCTGGCGCAGGGCCCGGGCCTCCTGACGACCCAGGGTGCCGTCGCAGGCCACCGCGGCCAGAGCCACCGCCGCAAAGGCCTCAGAGGCGGTGCGGATGGCGCCCTGGTCCGCCTGCTGCGGGGGCACTGGATCCGTGGTTGCGGATCCGGCTGCTGAAGCTGAGGTCTGGCCCATGCCGTCGGGGTCGCTGACTGCATTCCAGCAGGGCTGTCCGGGCGGCGCAGCGCCCGGTGTGGCTGTGACAACGTGGCCACCAACGCGGCGGCGGATCAACGATGGGGCTGGGGGCGCGGCTGAGCCTGGCGGCGGGGGTGCTGGGGCTTGCCCTCTGCCTGGTCAACCAGTTCACCGCCCCGGACCTCACGCCTGCCCTGGAGCGGGCCGGGGTGCTGGCCAGTGTCCTGGCGGTGGGGCTGATGCTGGTGGCGATCCTCTGGACCCGGGCCATGCCGGCGGCACCGGAACGGGTGGCCTTGCCGGGCGAGCAGGGCCTGGAGCTGGCAGCCGACCTGCCCGAAGCGCTGCGGCTGGAGCTGGGCTGGGGCAGCCAGCTGCTGCTCATCGCCACCCCCGCCGCCGCGCTGCTGCTGCACTGGCGCGGCCGGACCCTGCTGCGGCGGGGCTTGCTCGACCCCAGGCCGTTTACGCCGGGGGCCATCTGCCAACGGGCCCTCGCCACGGGCCGGCCCGTCTCGCTTGTCAACCTGGCCCTCTACCCCGGCCGCGGGGAATTCGCCGGACTGCCGGCGGGAATCCCGGCGGTGATCGTGCAGCCGATCGGCTCTGAGGGGGTGCTGCTGCTGGCGGGCTGGTCGCCGCGCTGCTTCAGCCGCAGCGACGAGACCTGGCTGGAGGGCTGGGCCCGCAAGCTCAGAACTCCACTCGAGCAGCTGGCTTGCGCCCCTTCGTCCCCCCCGCCCCCGGCGGCGGCAGGGTCAGCTCCGAATTCACCCGCCCCCCCGGCGTCGTGAAGATGGCCTGGCCCTGCTTGCCGATCGAGCCCTCCAGCCGCGCGGCGCGGGTCACCTGGCTGTAAACGGAGCGGCGCAGCACCACATCCCCCACGGCCACGAAGCGGCCACTGCTCCAGTTCCAGCGACAGCGCTCAGCCTGGAGCGTTTCGCCGGGTTGCTGCAGG
Organism: Vulcanococcus limneticus LL; assembly: GCF_002252705.1. Lineage (GTDB taxonomy): Bacteria > Cyanobacteriota > Cyanobacteriia > PCC-6307 > Cyanobiaceae > Vulcanococcus > Vulcanococcus limneticus. The sequence goes on along the minus strand of NZ_NQLA01000037.1, from coordinate 12,690 downwards.
GCGCACGCGGCGGGCACCACCACCAGCTCCCGCTTGAGGTCGATGTCCAGCGCGTTGCCCTGGAGGCCCAGCTTGTCGAGCTGGGCGCGGAAGGGGGTGGCGGTGCGCAGGGTCTGGCCTTCGAGATCCCAGCGGCTGCGGTCGGCCTCCAGCCAGCCCTTGCGGCCCGCATCGCGCACCCGCACCGGCGCCAGCAGGTCCACGAAGCCCTGGCGCAAGTTCCCCTCCAGGGCACTGGCCGTGATCACCTGGCCATCGCTGCGGCGGCCCCGCACCGGACCGGCGGCCCGCAGCAGGCCGCTGCCCGGCGACCAGTCGGCCGTTCTCACCTTCAGGATCTCCTGGGCGGCAGGACGGGGCGCAGGCTCAGCTGTGGCTGTGGCTGTGGCTGTGGCTGTGGCTGTGGCGGGACTGGCGGAGCCACCGGGGCTGGGCGCCTTGCTGCGGGCGGGATCCCAGCGCTCGAGCTGCGGCTTTCCGCGCAGCTCCAGGCGATCCTCCTGGAGCAGGAAGCGGGCGGTGTTGGCCGTGAGTCTGGAGCGACGGTCCGTGGCCACGGCCCGGGAATCCATCACCATCAGCTCCTGCCGAGGCAGCCAGCGCACCTGCTGGGAGCGGATCAGCACGGGGTCATCGCCGAGCAGGGTGATGCGCACATCCCCCTCCAGCTGGATCAGCTCACCGTCGTTGAGCACCGTGCCCACCCTGGCCGCCACGCGGTAGTTGGGTTTTCCGCGCCGGTAGGTCACCCCCTGGAGGTTGCGGGCCTGAGCCAGGCGGCGGTCGATGTCGTAGCGGGCCTCGGGGCTGGTGAGCTCCCAGGCCGGCTCGCCCTTGCTGTTCTGCTGGCGCAGATTGAGGGAGCGGAACACGAACGGCTCGGGGGCCTGCTTCTTGGCGGGCGGCTGGACGCAGCCGGCCAGGGGTAGGAGGGCCAGCGGAGCCAGCGCGCGGAGGAGGCGCCCCATCACAGGGGGGTGTCCAGTTCGAGCCGGGCCATCACCGGTGACGGCTCCGGCAGGGCAGCGCCGGGCTCCAGGCCGCCCCAGGCCAGCTGATCCAGCCAGGTCCTGCTGTCAGGGAGGCTGCGCCCGTGAGCATCGCCGCCCCGGGAGCCGATGCCCGAATCCAGCGGCGGCTGGCCGAGCTGAGCGAGCATCCGGGCCGAGAGCTCCGGCAGCAGCGGTGCCAGTAGCAGCCCCACGTGGCGGGCGGCCTCCAGCACGGCGTAGAGGTCGGCGGCCACCTGCTCGCGGGTGCCCTCCTGCTTCATGCGGCTCCAGGGGGCCTGATCGTTGAGGTAGCCGTTGGCGGCGATGGCCAGCTGCAGGGGGGCCTCGGCAGCACTGCGGAAATCGAGGCTCTCCAGGCCTGCCAGGCCCTGGCGGCGCGCGGCGGCGGCAGCCAGGGCCAGCGGATGACTGGACTCCAGGCCGCCTCCGGCCGGCGGCACGCTCTCCTCGAACCAGCGACGGGCCATGGCGCTGGTGCGGTTGAGCAGGTTGCCGATCGTGTTGGCCAGATCGTTGTTCACCAGATCGGAGAAACGCTGCTGCTGGAAGTCCCCGTCGTCGCCGAAGGGGATGTCACGCAGCAGGTACCAGCGCACGGCGTCGCGGCCGCAGCGCTCCAGCAGCTCCGCCGGATCGAGCACGTTCCCCAGCGACTTGCCCATCTTCTGCCCCTCGCGGGTGAGGAAGCCGTGGCCGAACACCTTCTCCGGCAACTCCAGCCCCGCCGAGAGCAGCATCGCCGGCCAGTAGACGGCGTGGAAGCGCAGGATGTCCTTGCCGATCACGTGCACCGAGGCGGGCCAGCCGCGGGCGATCGCCGCCTCCAGATCGGGCTCCTCGCCCGGCTCCAGCAACGCCGTCAGATAGCCCAGCAGCGCGTCAAACCACACATAGAAGGTGTGCCCATCGTGGCCGGGCACCGGGATGCCCCAGGGCAGATTCACCCGTGAAATCGAGAAGTCCCGCAGGCCCTGCTTCACGAAGTTCTCCACCTCCTTGCGGCGGCTGGCCGGCTGGATGAAGCCCTCGCGGGCGATCAACGCCTCGATCGCCTCCTGGTAGCGCGAGAGGCGGAAAAAAAGGTTCACCTCATCGCGCCACTCGAGCGGACGCCGGTGGGTGGGGCACTCCGGGTCCTGGGCCTCGTGGGGGTCGTCCTTGAACTCTTCGCAGGCCACGCAGTACCAGCCCTGCTGGCGACCCTCCACGATGTCGCCGTGGGCCTCCACCCGTGCGAAGAACTGCTCGACGATGTGGCGGTGGCGGGGGTCGGTGGTGCGGATCAGGCGGTCGTTGCTGATCTGCCAGCGCTCCCAGAGGTCGCGGTACTGGGTACTGACGGCATCGCAGTGGGCCTGGGGGCTGAGGCCAGCCGCCTCGGCGGTGCGCTGGATCTTCTGGCCGTGCTCGTCGCAGCCCGTGATGAAGATCACCGACTCCCCCTTCAGCCGCTGGTAGCGAGCCACCGCATCACAGGCCAGGGTCGTGTAGGCGCTGCCCAGGTGTGGCTTGTCGTTGACGTAGTAAAGCGGCGTGGTGAGGGTGAAGGTCATGCGGCTGTCAGGCTGGCCGGGCGGTTCAGCCCCTAGCCGGGCGCGGATCCTACCCAGCCTGTTCCCTGTCAGCCTGGCGCCAGCGCCCGGCCTCCCTCCCGATGTCGACCACCCGTGAGCAGGCCCAGGTCGTGGTGTGGGGCGGCGGCACCGGCGGCGTGGCGGCGGCCCTGCAGGCGGCCCGTGGCGGCGCCGACACCCTGCTGCTCACCCCCGGCGCCTGGCTGGGGGGCATGGTGAGCGCCGCCGGCGTGTGCGCGCCGGATGGCAACGAGCTCAGCCCCTGGCAGACGGGGCTCTGGGGCGCCTTCCTGCGGGAGCTGCAGCGCCGCGAGCCCGAGGGTCTGGACCAGAACTGGGTGAGCTGTTTCGGCTACCGGCCCGCCACGGCCGAGGCGATCCTGCGGCGCTGGTGCCAGGCCGAACCGCGGCTGCGCTGGTGGCCGGGGGTGCGCCTGAAGGCGGTGCGGCGCCGCGGCAGCCGGATCCACAGCCTGGAGCTGCAGCGCGAGGGCCAGCCCCTGGCCGTGGATCTGGAGCTGCTGATCGATGGCAGCGACCGCGGCGATCTCTTCCCCCTGGCCGATGCGCCCTATCGGCTGGGCTGGGAGGCGCGGGAGCAGTGGGGCGAGCCCAGCGCGCCGGGCCAGGCCGCCCTCGATCTCGATCCCTTCTTTGAGGAGCAGCCGCTGCAGTCGCCCACCTGGGTGGTGATGGGCCAGCTGGCCGAGGGGCCGATGCCGCCGGCGGTTCAGGGACTGCCCGCCCCGTTCACGGCCGCCGCCGAGGCCTTCGGCCTGGAGCGCACCATCACCTACGGCCGTCTGCCCGGCGGTCTGGTGATGCTCAACTGGCCCCTGCACGGCAACGACTGGCACGGCCAGCTCGATCGCCTCTTCCACGCCGACCCGGCCCGCCGCGCCTCCCTCTACCGGGACATGCGCGAGCACAGCCTCGCCTTTGCCACCGCCCTCCAGGAGGCCTCCGCCGGTTGGCTGGGCCCGGGCCGCTGTTTTCCTGGCTTCGGCGACGGGGCCCTGGAGGGGCCGGAGGCCCTGGCGCTGATGCCCTACTGGCGCGAAGGCCGCCGCCTGGTGGGCCGCGAGCTGGTGATCGAGCAGCTGCTGCTGCCCCAGGGCCCGGGCGAATCCATCGCCGCCCTGCCCCTGGATGGCCGGGGCCAGACCACGGCGATCGCCGTGGGCAACTACGCCAACGACCACCACTACCCTGGCGACGACTGGCCCCTGGCCGCCAAGAGCTGCCGCTGGGGCGGCCGCTGGAGCGGCACCCCCTTCGCCATCCCCTACGGCGCCCTGCTCAGCGCCGGGCTCGACAACCTCCTCGCCGCCGACAAGTGCTGCAGCGTCAGCCACATGGCCAATGGCGCCACCCGGCTGCAGCCCCTGGTGTTCAACCTCGGCCAGGCGGCCGGCGCCGCCGCCGCCCTCAGCCTCCGCCTGGGCGTCAGCCCGGCCGAGCTGCCGGTGCGACAGCTGCAGGAGGCGCTGATCGGTGACGCCCAGGCTCCCGCCGGCCCCGTGCCCCTCTGGGACACCCCCTGGCACCACCCCCACTGGGCGGAGCGCCAGCGGGCCGTGCTCGATGAACCGACCCTGCTGGCGGCCGATGGCGGCCTCAGCGGCCGTCCCGCCGGCCTCAACCCGCAGCGCGGCCCGGCTGAGCCAGGGGAATCCCTGTGGCAGGGGCAGGTGAGCGCCGATGGCGAGGGCGGCTACCGCTTCGACAACGGCGGTGGCAGCTGGCCGCTGATCACCCTGGAGCCGGCCCTGCACCGCTGGCTGCAGCAGCTCGATGGCTGCCGCAGCGTCGAGCTGGTGGGCTGCCTCAACCCCTGGGGGCCCTGGCTGCGCGCCTCACGGCTGGCGCGCTGAGCGGTGACCCACCAGGCGCAGCACATCGCCATCGGGATCGGCCTCCTGCACCGACACCTGCACCCCATCCCCAGGCCCGCAGGACTCGCGCACCACCACCACCAGATCCATGGCCAGGGCATCCAGGCGCACCAGGGCCAGGCCGTCCTGGGGCCGCAGCCAGCGCAGGACCAGGCCGTCCCAGCGGTCGCGGCGATGCTCGGCGAACCACACCTGCTGCCAGTGGCGCTGGTCCTCGCGGCTGATCTGGATCCCCTGGCGCAGGGCGGGCTCCAGGGCCTCCAGCTCCAGCCCCAGCTCCTCGGCGCCCAGGGGTGGGGCGCCGCTGAGCAGAGCCAGCAGCTGGCGCTGGGTGAGCAGGTCGCCGTAGCGGCGAATGGGGGATGTGGCCTGCACATAGGCCTCCAGACCCAGGGAAAAGTGGGGTGCCACCTGGGGGCTGGTGAGACCCCGGCTCAGGCCCTTGCGGAGGGCGGCATGGCGCACCGGGCCAGGCGGCAGGGCATCAAGCTCGGCGGCGGGGGGCAGCTCGCAGGCCGGTTGGCTGCGGAAGGGCAGGGCCAGGTCCCGTTCGCGGCCCAGCTCGGCCACCACGGCGCCGGCCAGGATCATCGCCTCGGCCACCATCAGCCGCGAGGCCGAGGGCTCTACCACCTCCAGCTCGGCCCGATCGTCAACGCGGCGGAAGCGGCCCTCCGGCTGGTCCATCAGCAGGGCGCCGCGGGCTTCGCGCCAGCGGCGGCGGGTCAGTAGCAGGCCGTGCAGCCGCTCCAGGTCGTCGTCCTGGGGTGGGGCGTACTCGATCAGCTCGTCGGCATCGCCGTAGCTGAGCCGGTAAATGGGACGGATCCAGCTGCGCTGCACGCGGCGCTCGGCGATGGCGCCATCCGCCTCCAGCCGCACCGCCACGCTCCAGGCGGCACAGCGGCGGCCCTGGGTGAGGCTCATCGGCCCCTCGGCCAGGGCCACGGGGAACATCGGCACCGAGCCGGCCGCCAGATACAGGCTGCTGGCCCGGCGCCGGGCCTCCAGGTCCAGCGGCGAGCCGGCGGCCACCAGCCGGTCCGGATCGGCCACGTGGATCCAGATCCACAGGCGGCCCTCGGGGTCGCGCTCCAGGGCCAGGGCGTCGTCCACCTCGCGGGTGTCGGCGTCGTCGATGGTGACGCTGCGCTGCTCGGTGAGATCCAGGCGCGCCTCGTCGCCCGGCCACACCTCCTCGGCCCGGGCGGCCAGGGCGGCGGCCTCGGCCTCCAGGGCCGGATCGAACCCGGTCGACCAGGCGGTGCCTGCCAGGCAGCGCAGCTGGTGCCGGTCCCACAGGCCCAGATCGGCTAGCAGGCGACGGATCTCCGCCAGCTGCGGCGGGCAGGAGAGCTCCTGCAACAGCACCCGCAACGGCGGGGACAGGCCCGGATCACCGGCACTGGAGCCATGGGGTGAGGTGGCGAGCTCCAGCAGGGCCTGCAGCTGGGCGTTCTGCTCGACGCCCAGGCCGGCGCGATCCAGGGGCTGGCGCCGGCGCAACAGCGCGATCCAGGCCTGGTGGCGCTGGTGCTGCAGGGCCCCATGGCGCCGCTCGCGGCGCAGCTGGCGCAGGTCCGCCAGGGCGCGACGCTGGAATCGGCCCTGCTTGCAGCGAAACAGGTCCTGGTCCTGCAGCGCCAGCCAGCAGGCGGCGCGGTGCAGCGGATCGTCCTGGGGGCAGAGCAGGCTCACCAGTTCGGCCAGTTCGATCCACTCGTCCTGGCCCTCAAGCAGCAGCCAGGCGGCGGCCAGGTCGCGGCGGCTGGGAACGGCAGCTTGAAGGGCTTCGGGGCTGAGGCGCCAGGGTGAGGCCCCGAGGGAGCCGGCTTCGCTGCAGCCGGCGGGCAGGGGGTGGATCGGTTCGAGGTCGCGGAGCGGCAACCGCTCGGACTTCGCCTCAAAACCGATCAAGAGGGAAGCTTTGGAGCCCTGAATCCCGGTGACCAGCGCCAGACGCGGCCCGGAACGGGCATGGACGCCGACGAGATCACCGCAATGCAAGGGCCGAAGGAGGGCGTCAGCCCTCGGGGTTCACGAAGGGCAGCAGGGCCACGATGCGGGCGCGCTTCACGGCATTGGTCAGGTCGCGCTGCTGCTTGGCGGTGAGGCCCGTGAGACGGCGGGGCAGGATCTTGCCACGCTCGGTGATGAACTTCTTGAGCAGATCGACGTCTTTGTAGTCGATCGGGTCGCCGGGCTTGATCGGCGAGAGGCGCTTCTTGAAGAAGGAACTACTCATGGCTGAACGGAAAGATGGGGGTGCTGTGGGTCTGAGGCCTGGGGATCAGGGATCGCCGCTGCGATCACTTGATTTCCTTGTGGACCGTCGACTTGTTGCAGTGGGGGCAGAACTTCTTGAGTTCGATCCGTTCAGTCGTGTTGCGACGGTTCTTCTCGGTGGTGTAGCGAGACACCCCGGGAGAACGCTTGGCGGGGTTGGACCGGCATTCCGTGCACTCGAGAGTGATCACGATCCGGACGCCCTTGTTCTTGGCCATGGAAGGACGTTGCGCCGCTGATGCGATGCGGGATTGACAGTGGTCAACCATACCCCGCCGCCTTCCCCCTTCCGGCAGGCCCTTTCTTTAGAGTCGCCAGCTGTGCGATTGAACAGGCCATGCGGGTCTCGCTCCAATGGCTCCGGGAGCTGGTGGCCTGTGATCTGCCCCCCGCCGACCTGGCTGAACGGCTGTCGGTGGCGGGCTTCGAGGTGGAGGAGATCGAGGATCTGGCGGCCCGCGCCGCCGGCGTGGTCGTGGGCTTCGTGGCGGCCCGCGAGCAGCACCCCAACGCCGACAAGCTCAGTGTCTGCACGGTGGCGATCGGCGCGGCCGAACCCCTGCAGATCGTCTGCGGCGCCTCGAACGTGCGCGCCGGCATCCACGTGGCCGTGGCCACGGTGGGCGCCTACCTGCCCGCCGTGGACCTGACGATCAAGCCCGCCGAACTGCGCGGCGTGGCCAGCAGCGGCATGATCTGCTCGCTCGCCGAACTGGGCCTGGCCAGCGATTCCGAGGGGATCGTGATCCTCGATGAGGCGCTCGAGTCCGTGCCGGCGCTCGGCACTCCGGTGGGTCCCAGCCTCGGCCTTGACGACCAGGTGCTGGAGCTGGCGATCACCGCCAATCGACCCGATGGCCTCTCGATGCTGGGCATCGCCCGCGAGGTGGCGGCCCTGACGGCCTCGCCCCTCACCCTGCCGGCGGCGGCCCCGCCGGTGGCGGCCGAGCCCCTGCCAGCGGAGCCCGAGACCCAGGCCGCCATCGAGGCGGGCGGACTGTTCAGCGTCACCGCCCTCAGCGGCCTGCGGGTGGGTCCGTCGCCCCGCTGGCTGCAGACGCGGCTGGAGCGGGCCGGGCTGCGGCCCATCAACACCATCGTGGACGTCACCAACCTGGTGATGCTGGAAACCGGCCAGCCGCTGCACGCCTTCGATCGCGACCGGCTGGCATCCCTCTCTGAGGCGGCAAGCGCGGGCACGGCGGCCCAGCCCTCGGCCCTCGGCCTGCGCCAGGCCCGGGCAGGCGAGGCCTTTGCCGCCCTCGATGGCACCGGGCACAGCCTCAGCCCCGACGCCCTGGTGGTGACCGTCGCCGACCAGCCGGTGGCCCTGGCCGGCGTGATCGGCGGAGCCAACAGCAGCGTGCAGGAGGGCACCACAGCGATCTGGCTGGAGGCGGCCCTGTTCGCGCCCCAGGCCGTGCGTCGCAGCGCCCGCAGCGTGGGCCTGCGCACCGATGCCAGCAGCCGCTTCGAGAAGGGCCTGCCCCGCGAGGTGACCCTGGCCGCCGCCGACCGGGCCGTGGCCCTGCTGCAGGAGCTGGCCGGCGCCACGGTGGAGGGCCGCTGGCTGCACCAGCGCCCCGAGCTGCCGCGCCAGCCCCTGCGCCTGGAGCGCGATGCCCTGCACCAGCTGCTGGGTCCGGTGGACCTTGGCGACGAGGACTTCGGCGACCTGCCCGACACCGAAGTCGAACAGATCCTCAGCGCCCTGGGCTGCGGCCTTACGGCCGACGACGACGGCTGGGACGTGGTGGTGCCGCCTTCCCGCGCCATGGATCTGACCCGGCCGGTGGACCTGATCGAGGAGGTGGCGCGCCTGGTGGGCTACGACCGCTTCGCCAGCCACCTGCCCGATCCCATCGCCCCCGGTGGGCTCAGCCCCGAGCAGCAGGCCGAACGGCGACTGCGGGTCGCCCTGGTGCAGGCGGGCCTCCAGGAGACCTGCAGCCTCTCGCTCACCGCCGCCAGCTCCAGCCTCCAGCGCCAGGACCCGGCGGCGACCCAGCGCATCCCCCTGGCCAATCCGCTGCTGGCCGACTACGGCCACCTGCGCTCCGATCTGGTGGAGGAGCTGCTGCTGGCGGCCCGCCGGAACCTCCAGGCCGGCCGCCCCGGCTTCTGGGCCTTCGAGATCGGCCATGTGTTCCAGGCCAGTGGCAAGGGCGAGCGCCAGCGTCTGCAGCTGGCGGGCGTGATCTGCGGCAGCCGCGGCTCTGAGCTGTGGAGCAGCGGCGGCAAGCCCCAGGCCCCCGATTACTTCCGGGCCCGCGGCGTGCTGCAGCGGGCCCTGGAGGCCCTCAAGTTGCCCATGGAGGACCGCCGCCTCAGCGATCATCCGCTGCTGCACCCCGGCCGGGCCGCCCAGCTGGTGGTGGAGGGCCGGCCTGCCGGCTGGTTCGGCCAGCTCCACCCCGAGCAGGCCGAGGCCCTGGACCTGCCCGCCCTCACGCATGTGTTCCAGCTGGAGCTACCGGCGCTGCTCACGGCGGCGACCCGCCGCAACCGCTGGCAACCGGCCTTCGCCCCCTTCCCCACCGTGCCGGCCTCCGAGCGGGACCTGGCCCTGGTCGTGCCCGACGCTGTCGCCAGCGCCCAGCTGCTGACGGCGATCCGCAAGGCCGGCAAGCCCCTGTTGGAGCAGGCGGAGCTGATCGATCGCTATGCGGGGGAGCAGGTGGCGGCAGGGTCCTGCAGCCTGGCCTTCCGACTGCGTTACCGCGCCCCCAGCCGCACCCTCACCGACAGCGAAGTGGACACGGCCCATCAGACGATCCGGGCCGCTCTGGAGAAGCAGTTCGACGCCCAGCTCCGCGCCTGAGGCGCCGTGCTCGGCCGCCAGCCGGGGGGCCGTTGGTCAGCTTCGCTCCAGGACGGCCACCGCCTCCACGTGGCTGGTCTGGGGGAAGAAGTCCACAGGCTGGATCCAGCGCAGCTCCAGTGACGTTTCTGCCGTCAGCAGGGCCAGGTCCCGGGCCAGGGTGGCGGGGTTGCAGCTGATATAGACGACGCGCTTCGGCGGGGCGGCCTGGATCGCCGCCAGGGCGGCCGGGCTCAGGCCCTTGCGGGGCGGATCCACCAGCAGGCCGTCGGCGTGCACGAGGTGCTCGGCCAACATCGCCTCCACGTCGGTCTGGTGGAACGTGGCCCGCTCCAGGCCGTTGCGCTGCGCATTGGCCCGCGCCTGCTCCACCGAGGCGGCATGGGATTCCAGCCCGATCACGTGGGCGCCATGGGCCGCCAGAGGGAGGCTGAAGGTGCCGATGCCGCAGTAGGCGTCCACGATGTTCTGGCGCTCCAGGGCCCCGAAGGCCTCGAGCAGCAGAGGCACCACCCGCTCGGCCTGCTCGGTGTTCACCTGGAAGAAGGTGTCGGCGCCGATGCGCAGCTCCTGGCCGGCGAAGCGCTCCGCCAGCCAGCCCCGGCCGCTGAGGGTGAGGGTCTGGGGCCCCATCACCGCGTTGCTGGCCCGGGGCTGCAGGTTCAGACACACCCCCACCACCTCGGGCCAGCTGGCCCGCCAGCGCTCGGCCAGGTCATGCAGGCCATCCAGCTCGGCGTGGCTGCTCACCAGGGTGATCAGCACCTCCCCGCTGTGGTGCCCCACCCGCAGGGCCAGATGGCGCAGGCCGCCGCCGCCGCTGAGGTTCACATCCACGGGCCAGCCCGTCTCCTCCAGATCGGCCTTGATCGGTTCGATCAGGCCGTCGATGCGCGGATCCAGCACCGGGCAGCGGTTCAGATTCACGATCTTGTGGCTGCCGCGCCGGTAGTAGCCCGCCCGCAGCAGTCCATCCTCCGTCCTCTCCAGCGGAATCAGGGCCCGGTTGCGGTAGCCCAGAGTGCGAGCGGAGCTCAGCAGGGGCCGCAGCGGTGCCTCGAAGCCGCCGAGGCGGCGCAGGGTCTGCTGCACCAGATCCTGTTTCCAGCGGGCCTGGCCGTCATCGCTGGCGTGCTGGAGGCTGCAGCCCCCGCATTTCTCGGCAAGGATGCAGGCCGGCTTGCGGCGTTCGGGGGCCGGCTGCTCCACGCCGATCAGGTCGGCCTCGAGGTGGCGCTTGGCGATCCGCCGCACCCGCACGGCCACCACTTCGCCGGGAAGGGTGCCCGGCACGAACACCGCCAGACCCTGCCAGCGGCCCACGCCCTGGCCGTCGTGGCCGAGGCCGTCGATGGTGAGGTCGAGGCGCTCGCCGAGCTTGCAGGGGGAGGCGGGCATCGGCCGGAGCGAACGAGCGGAACCTCGACCCTATCGGTGCGTAACACCTGTGCCGCCCGCGGGCAGAGGGGCCCACTGTTCTGGATACAGTGGCCGGGCGCACGGTGGTTTCAATGAGCGTCGTTCGGGATCTGATCCTTCAGGCAGACGATCAGCTTCGCTATCCCACCGGCGGCGAACTGCGCTCGATCGTCGAGTTCCTCTCCAACGGGCCCAGCCGCCTCAACGTGGTGCGGGTGCTGACCGACAACGAGAAGAAGATCGTCGATGAGGCGGCCCGCCAGCTGTTCAGCCGCAAGCCCGAGTACGTCGCCCCCGGCGGCAACGCCTACGGCCAAAAGCAGCGGGCCCAGTGCCTTCGGGACTTCAGCTGGTATCTGCGCCTGGTCACCTACGGCGTTCTCTCCGGCAGCACCGAGCTGATCCAGAAGATCGGCCTGGAGGGCGCCCGCGAGATGTACAACAGCCTGGGCGTGCCCATGCCCGGCATGGTCGAGTCGATGCGAGCCCTCAAGGAGGCCTCCCTGTCCCTGCTCAGCACCGACGACAGCGAGCTCGCCTCCCCCTATTTCGATTTTCTGATCCAGGGGATGCAGACCCCGGCCTGAGGCCGGAGTCGACCCAATGGCACAGCGGCCGCCCCAGGGCGGCCCTTTTTTATGGCGCAACGCTGGGAGGCCGACAGGGCGAGTGGAATCCGGAAGGAGCCATGGCCGACAACCGACGGCGCGCATCACTTATCCCTAGTGAGACTCATACCTGGTCTCATGGAAAGTCTCTAACGATGCCCGCGCGACTCATCCCTGCCATCCCGCCTGGAGGCACCAAGGCCAAGGACCTGACGCTGTCCACCTCTTCTCACGGGAGCCCAGATTGAGTCCAGTAGTAGTTCGCAACTGAGCTGGCCGCGAAACAAGTTTGAGTCCGCCCAATTCCGGGAGAAGGGACGGCCAAAGCTGGTAGCCGCGGGGTGCTCGAAGCCTTGAGGAGAACCAAAGCGCTGATTGCCAGCAGAGAGAACCCCATGACGACAGGCGCAGGCAACACCCGTTCCTTTGGCTCACAGCATCAGAGCAACGCGACAACGAGCGCAAACAAGGCGCACACGTCTCATTTGGGTCTGCATCCAGGTCTAATTCTAGAAACATATGCGATGCAAGGGATCAGGCTTAGCTGCTGGCTGCAAACGTCCGGTTATTGGGTAGCAGCTGGCTTGACCCCCTGCGGTCAAGTTCTGCGGCGCTGGCGGCCAGGACCAACCGGTGGTTGTGCGCCCTGAAGATCAGCCCGATCGACGCCGTCCAAGCTGCGTACCTGTGTCTACCGCAGGTACGCATGAGGCAGAACGACTGTGCTGCAGTGGGTCTGGTCATCAACAGCCCACCTGGACACAGGCGGGACATGCTTGGAGAGGCCGACACCTGGGGGAAGGTCGGGATCGGCGGAGTTCATGACGACCGAGAAAGACCCCAGCCCTCAACCCAAGCGAACGGTCTCAGGGGAGCATGAGCGCCGTGGTTTCAGTGGAGGCGTCGTGATGAGGAGATGCAGCCATGGGCGTGACGAATGAAATCTCCGAAAAATCAGCAGTTGATCGCCGCGCCGATGACGTGGACCCCGGAAACCGGTCCAGGGTGAATGAGAGTCCTCATCCGGCCAGACTGGGCCGGGGACTCGACCATGAAACGCACCAGGCACACAGC
>NZ_NQLA01000036.1 GCF_002252705.1 Vulcanococcus limneticus LL | reverse complement strand
TCCGAGAAACCGAGCTGCTTGCCGCCCATCAACCCAGTCCTTGCCTGTGATCACTGAGCCATTGTCGCGCGGATGGCCTGGGTTTTCCAGGGTCTCCCTATCTGTCCGGGCAGCAGCTTCCAACGATGCCGCCGGACTTCATGGGCGGCAGCCGCAAACCCGGCAGTTCTTTTTGAGGGATGGAGCATTCCATGTGGTACCCCGGTGTTGCTGCGTTGACCCCCTGGGAGCCGCCAAGGCTCCTGTCGATCCCGGCATTCCTGGTTCTTGGCGGAGTGACGTCGTTCGTGCTTCTCAGGCAGCTTGAGGATCTGATTCGCCATCAGATCCTTCGGGAGGGTCTGAGTGACGCGGCCGATCTCGCTCGCCAGCGCACCCGTTCTGTGGCCTCCTTTTTCGCCATCAACATCTTCTTCTGGTTCGCAGATCCCACCCTTGGCTCGTTTTCCGGCATCGGCGGCCAGATCGTGCGCTCGATCGTGCTGGTGATTTCGGCGATCGCCCTGGGGCGTGCCTGGAATCGCACCCCGAGCACTTACCGGCGAGAGAGCACCAGCGCCAGCCTGCGCAAGCAGCTAGAGCCACTGGTGCCCCAGCTGAGCGAGGCGTTGGATGGTCGATCCCTGGCGGAACTGTCGCCCACCGAGGTCTTCACCCTGGCAAGGGTCCTGCCGGCCCACCTCAAGCACAGCAATGTCCGGCTTTACCGCAATGTGGTGGATGATCTCTTCCGCACAGGCCGGCTCGACCGAGCCTCCGCCTTCCTCCAGCTCGAGGAGTTGCGACACGCCCTTGGCCTGCGGGAGGACGATCACCATGGCGTGATCCGAGAGCTGGCCCTGCTGGATCCAGCCCTGTTGCAGCTCGATGCTCGCCAGCGCCAGGCCCGTGATGTGCGCGAGGCGGCGGCCAAGGAAGCGATCGCCGATCTGCTTGAGGGTGCCTCCAGCGAGGGCTTCACGATCGAAACCCTGTCTGCGCGGCAGCGCCAGCGTCTGGAGCGCATACGCCGGCAGTGTGGCCTGGAGGACGGGGCCTGGAATGGGGTACTGGCGTCCTTCGCGTCGCCGACGACAGGACTCTCCCCGCTGGTGGAGCGGGAGCTCGAGTGGCTCGAGCACGCCCTGTCAGCGCGGGAGGCGCTGAGGACGGGATGTTCGGGAGAACCCCTGCTGGCCCCCTTGCTGGTGGCGCTCGATCATCAGATGGTCGGCTTTCTGCTGAACCTGCTGCCGAGCCTTCAGGGTTCCGGCGAAGACCCCATGCTGTTGCGCTGGCAGCGCCTGCGCCCCTGGCTGCCCGCCGGCGTCGAAGCCCAGCTGTGCCGGCATGGATACACGCTCCCCGCCGTGGTTGCACCGACATCAGGGGAGCCCTCCTTCCCCGCAACGTCGTTGGCCGATGTGCTCTCCGAGCTGTGGCAGGACCCCGATCCCGAGACGGCCGCCTGGTCCCTCTGGGTGTTGCAGCGCCACGCCCCCGACCGGGCGGCCTGGCTCGTCTCCCAGCCTCGCCTTGGCCTGCCGCCCTCCCGAACGCTTGAGGCCCTGGGGACGGCCAGCCTCAAGGACGAGCTCCCCCTCGACGTGCGACTGCGCCGGTGGCTGGCCAACGACCCCGAGGCGGCCGAACTGACCCCGGCGGGAGTGCTCGAACGCGCCATCGCACGGCCTCTGCTGCGCTGATGCCCTCCGATCCTGGCCTGCCTTCCCTGTGCCCGCAGTGCGGGTGCGCCGTCCTCCCCCCGGGGGGCAACCTGGTGAGGGAGTCGCCAGCCCGGGCAAGCCCGATCCCACCGTCGACTTCTCCCATCATTGACTTCGAAGCACCCGGCAGCAGGATCCACCGATGAGCCTTACCCCTTGGTTCCGTTCGAGTCTTCCCCTGTTGGTGGCGCTACAGCCCCTGGCCGTGCTGTCCCCCGCCCAGGCCCAGGGCCAGATCCAACTGGTCTGCGACGGCGCCCTGGTGGAAGCCCGCGGCAACGCGGAGCTGAAGCGCAGCACCGACCGCCTGCAGGTCTCCCTGAGCCTGGAGGCTGAGGCCCCCACGGCCGATGGCGCCCTGGCGGAGCTGCAGGCGCGGCTGGCGGCCGTGCGCAGCGGTCTGCAGCGCCTGGAGGTCAAGGAACTGGAGGTGACCTCTCCCAGCACCTGGCAGCGGCCCGCCGAGCGCCAGCGCCCCGCCGCCGTGCAGGCCAGCCTGCAGGTGACTGGCCAGCTGGCGCCGGCCCGCCTGCAGGAGCTGATCCGCAAGGTGGGGGCCCTCCCCGGGGTGCGTCTGGCCCCCGTGGCCACCCAGGCCGACAAGGCCGGCGACCGGGCCGCCCAGCGCCAGCTGCTGCGCGCCGCCTACCGGGACGCCCTGGGTCAGGCCCGCGAGATCGCGGCCGCCATCGGCCTGACCCAGCTGCGGCCCCTGGAGGTGCAGCTCGACGGCGGGTTCCGGCCCATGCCGATGCTGGCGAAGGCGGCTGATGCGGCACCGCCCCCCTTCGATCCTGCCGAGCTTCCCACTCCCACCGATCGGCTGGGCCTCACCGCCCGTTTCTGCGCCCGCTGAGCTGGCTACAGCGTCTGGCCCACTTCAGGCCGGCGCATGACAGCTCGGGAGCTGCGGTAGCTGATGCGACAGCTCAGCCGCCGCAACGGCGCTGGGATCAAGCTTCTCGCGCCTGCTCTGGATGGGGTCTGCCGGCACCGGTGCCAACGTGATCCAGGACTTGATCGAAGAGCTGCATGGCCGCTTTGCCTCCCTCAATGAAGGGGCACCGGCCGATTACATCCCGGAGCTGGCCAAGGCCCAGGCCAGCGATTTCGGTATCGCCATCGCCACCGTCGATGGCCGCCTCTATGAGGTGGGGGATACGCGCAAGCCCTTCACGATCCAGTCGATCTCCAAGCCCTTCGTCTATGGGCTAGCGCTGAAGTTGCTCTCCCCGGAGCACATGGTCAACAAGGTGGGAGTGGAGCCCTCGGGCGAGGCCTTCAACGCCATCAGCCTGGATCCCGCCACGGGCCGTCCCCGCAACCCGATGATCAACGCCGGGGCGATTGCCACCACGGCCCAGATCTGCGCCCACGATCCCGAGAACGCCGAGGCGATCCTGCTCGACTTCTTCGCCGAAATGGCCGGTCGCCGCCTGAGCATCGATGAGAGCGTGTTCGTGTCAGAGCAGTCGAGCGGCCACCGCAACCGCGCCATCGGCCATCTGCTGCGCAACTTCGACATCGTTGAGACCGATCCCGAGCCCGCGCTCGATCTCTACTTCCGGCAGTGCTCGATCACCGTCACCTGCCGGGATCTGGCCGTGATGGCGGCCACCCTGGCCTGCCAGGGCCGCAACCCCTTCACGGGTGCCCAGCCGCTCACCCCCGAGATCACGGTGCGGATCCTGGCGCTGATGGCCACCTGCGGCACCTACGACTTCGCCGGCCAGTGGCTCTACGACGTGGGCATGCCAGCCAAGAGTGGCGTGGGCGGTGGCGTGCTGGCGGTGGTGCCCGGCCGGCTCGGCATCGCCACCTACTCACCGCCCCTGGATCACTTCGGCAACAGCGTGCGGGGGGTGGCCGTCTGCAACGAGCTCTCCGACAGCCTCGGCCTGAGCCTGTTCAACCAGTACCCCCAGACCACCGCCACAATCCGGCGCTCCTACCGGGGCTCCCAGCGCCACTCCCGCCGCTGGCGCAGCGCCGAGGAGCTCAAGCAGCTGCAGGAGCTGCGCGACGGCATTCGCATCGTGCATGTGCAGGGCGTGCTCGACTTCGCCGCCGTGGAACGGCTGGTAGCCGAACTGCTGGAGATCGCGGAGGAAGCGCGCATCCTGGTGCTCGACTTCGAGCACGTCACCGAGTTGCCGGAGGCGCCACGGCACCTGCTGCGGCTGCTGTTCGCGGCGCAGCGGGCCGCCGGCCTCGAGATCCTGCTCGCCCATGGCGACCACCTGAAGCTGGAAGCCCCGGCTTCAGCCGCCGAGGGAACGGCCATCCTCGATCCGATTCCCACTCTCGAGACCCTCGATCGGGCGATCGAGTGGGCGGAGAATCGCCTGCTGGAGGGCCTGCGCGACGCGGAGGATCACTCCCTGGCGGCCGAGATCGACGAGACCCTGGGGTTCCTGGATGCCCTCCAGCCGGCCCACCGCCAGAGCGTGGCGGCGGTGATGGAGCTGCGCCCGTTCCACCAGGGCGACTTCGTGATCCGCAAGGGCGACACCGGCGATGAGCTGTTCCTGGTCAAGGACGGCCGCTTCACCACCACCATCGAGCTCGTGGGTCAGGACGGCCAGCGGCACCAGTCGCGCCTGGCCACATTCGGGCCCGGCATGTGCTTCGGGGAGATCGCCTTCCTCTCCGGCAAGCCCCGCATGGCCAACGTGACGGCCGATCTGCCGGGCAGCTGCTGGGTGCTCACCCGCAGCGAGTTCGACCGCCTCCAGGCCGGGAACCCCGCCGCCACCAGCGAACTGCTCCTGGTGCTCACCACGGGGCTGGCCCAGAAGCTGGCCCTGGCCAACTACCAGCTGACCCTGATGGAGAACATCTGAAGGCTTCGCCTCGACTGGGCGGCGCACCCATGGCTTGATCCCAGGTGCGCCTACCCCACCGTGAGGGAGAGGAACAGTTGCTGCATGCGCTTGAGCAGCACGTTCTCCTGATCGCGCACCACCTCGCGGGTCAGGCCCTCCAGCTCGCCGCGCCGCTTCGCCACCAGGTGGGCCAGCTTGCCCATCAGCACGGGGTTGCGCTCCAGTAACGGCTGCAGGTGGGGCCGATCCACCTCCAGCAGCACACATTCGCCCTGGCTGCGCACCGTGGCGCTGCGGGCACTGTCAGTGAGCATCGACATCTCGCCGAAGACATCGCCTGCATGCAGTTCGGCGACGCGGATCGGAATCTGCCCCACCTTGATCACTTCAACCTTCCCCTGCACCACCTGATACAGCGGCCCTCCAGGTTCGCCCTCCCGCATGATGGTTTCGCCGGGGGCAAAGCGCAGGCAGCGCGTATTCACCGCCAGCTGAGTCAACTCGTCCTCGCTCAGACTGGTGAACAGGGGATTGCGTTGCAGCAACCCCATGCGGGAGCTCTCGTCGTGCTTGCTCGGATGGCCGCGATCGCGATCCTTGTGGCGAGGCATCTGTTCGCGGATCGGGAAGGGCACCCGCATGCCCACCCGCTCCAACGCATACCAGATCTGCTCCAGCAGCTCGCTGCGCAGGTCCAGCATGGCTGCCAGGTTCCCTGGCTTCTGGAACACCAGGATGTCGTAGGTGATGGCGTACTCGGCATACTCCTTGACCCGCACAGCTGGGGGCGGATCCGCCAGCACCGCCGGGTTCTGACGGATGGTCTCCAGGAGCAGCTGCCGGGCCTGGCTGGTTGGGATGTCATAGTCCAGCCCTACTGTGAAGCGGTTACCCATAACCCCGAAGCGGCCATAGTTGCGCAGCACAACGGTTGTGATCAGCGAGTTGGGCACAATCACCATCGCGCCGGTGATGTCCCGTAGATAGCTGTCACGCCAGTTGACGGAGACCACCACCCCCTCAACGCCCTCCTGCACAAAGACGAAATCCCCCACGCGGAAGCTCTCGTCGAACTGGAGCTCCAGCCCTGCAAACAGGTCCTTCAGCGGTTCCTGGGCCGCCAGGCCCAGGACGGCGGTCAGCACGGCGGAGGTGGTCACCAAGCCCACCAGGTCGAAACGGGCCACCTGCTTGAACACCACCACCGTGGCGATGGAGCCTCCGATCAGCATCATCAGCTGAATCAGGATACGGGGCGGGACCTGCCACAACCGCAGGCTGGCCGGCGTCTCGACCCCGAGCCAGATGGCCAGGCGGATCGCTGCGTAACTCAGCAGCAGCTCATCGAGCAGGGCAACCCAGCGGGCATAGTCGCTCGGCAGATCCTCGAGAGAAAGGGTCTGGCCCAGGCCCCAGGCCAGCACGGCAAGCAGTGGAAACCGCAGCGGAAAGCTCGGCAGCCGCAACCGTCTGCAGAAGCCCCGCACCAGCAGCAGGAAGGCCAGCAGTGCGATGGCGAGCAGCCACACCCCGAGGAGACGCATGGAGGGGGGAGAGCACGGCACCCAGTGGCGTCAGGATAAGGGGACCCTTCTGCCGATGCTGCGCCGCGTGGGGGTAAGCGGAGCGTGCGCGTCGAATTGGCGTCATGCTGGAGTGCACCTTCGAACCCAACATGTTGTTTGCCGGAGCTCTGGATCGATCCGGGTTCGAACTCTTTCTCGCCCTTGCCATGGGGCATTTCCTCGGCGACTTCGGTCTACAGAGTGATCGGATGGCTGTGGAGAAGTGCCGCGGCAAGGATCAGACCCTCCCCTGGCAGTGGTGGCTCACCGCCCATGCCGGCATCCACGCTTTCCTGGTGACCCTGATCACTGGGTCCGCCTGGCTGGGGCTGGCCGAATGGCTTCTCCATGCCCTGATCGACATCGGCAAGTGCCGCCACGCTTACGGCCTCGGCATCGACCAGCTGCTGCACCTGAGCTGCAAGGCGCTCTGGGTGATTCTCCTGTTCTATGGGCTGTCGGCCACGCGCTGATCCATCCCTCCGCGCCCTGTCCTCATCCCTGCAGGTAGGTGGTCTGCCGCAGGCTGGTTTCCAGGTGGTCCATCAGCCGGCGGGCATCGCTGATCTTCAGCTCGCCGCGCTGGATCGCCGCTTCGCTCGCCACCCGCAGCCGCTCCAGCAGCAGGTCCGGGTCGTGTTCCATCGCCTCCAGCACCTCGGCGTTGGTACTGCCGCGCACCACGTGATCCACCTGGTAGCCGCCGCCGCCGGCCAGCCGGATGTGCACCGCATGGGTGCTGCCGAACAGGTTGTGCAGGTTGCCCATCACCTCCTGGTAGGCCCCGGCCAGGAACATGCCGATCCAGTAGGGCTCTCCCTCGCGCAGCGCGTGCAGCTCCAGCAGCGGTTTGGCCTGGCCGTCGCCGATGAAGCGGGCCAGCTTGCCGTCGGAGTCGCAGGTCAGGTCGGCGAAGTGGCCCAGACGTGTGGGCTCTTCGTCGAGTCGGTGGATCGGCATCAGCGGGAACAGCTGGTCGATCGCCCAGGTGTCGGGGGCGGAGCGGAACACCGAGAGGTTGGCGTAGTAGGTGCTGGCCAGGGCCGCCTTGAGGGCCCGAAGCTCGTCCGGGATCGGACCGGCGGGCAGCCGCTCGGCGATGGCGGCGGCGCAGGCCCAGGTGAGCTGTTCGGCCATGGCCCGCTCCGGCAGACCCAGGTAGCCGAGGCGAAAGGCGGAGAGGGCGTCGTCCTTGAACTTGAGGGCGTCGTTCCAGGCTTCCTGCAGGCGGTCCACCAGCCGCTCTCCAGGCTGGTGAACCGGCGGGTTTCCGGGCTGTCCGCCGCTGAGGTCCCCATCGCCGCCAGCGAGCGCCGTGATGCCCGCCAACGTCTCACGCAGGTTGCGAACGATCAGTGGTTCGCTCTCCGCCAGCGGCGGAATCGCATCCGGTACAGACCCCGTACCCAGCACGTCGAACACCAGCACCGAGAAGTGACTGGCGATGGCACGGCCGCTCTCGCTCACCAGGGTGGGCACCGGCACCCCGTGGGGCTCGCAGCACTCGCGCACCGTGGCCACCACGTCATTGGCGTAGTTCTGCAGCGAGTAGTTGGTGGAGGCGGCGCTGGCGGTGCGGCTGCCGTCGTAGTCGATGCCCAGGCCGCCGCCCACATCCAGGTAGCCCATCGGCGCGCCCAGCTTGGTGAGCTCCACGTAGATCTGCCCCGCTTCCTGCAGGGCGTCCTTGAGCACGGCGATGTCGTTGATCTGGCTGCCCACGTGGAAGTGCAGCAGGCGCAGCTCATCGAGCAGATTTGCCTGGCGCAGGGCCTCCACCGTGGCCAGCACATCGGGGATCGCCAGGCCGAACTTGGCCCGATCGCCCACCGAGCTGCCCCAGCGGCCGGTGCTGCGGGCCGAGAGCTTGGCGCGGATGCCGATGAACGGCGCCGCCCCCAGCTCACGGCTGGCGCGGATGATCCGCTCGATCTCATCGGCCTGCTCGATCACCACCACCGGCTGGCGGCCGAGGCGACGGGCCAGGATCGCCGTCTCGATGTAGCGCTGATCCTTGTAGCCGTTGCAGATCAGCAGCGCCTCGGGATCGTCAATCAGCGACAGGGCGATCAGCAGCTCGGCCTTGCTGCCGGCCTCCAGGCCGAAATGCCAGCGCCGACCGCTCTCCACCAGCTGCTCCACCACGTGGCGCTGCTGGTTGCACTTCACCGGGAACACGCCCTGATAGCGACCGGCGTAGCCGTACTGGGCGATGGCACGTGCAAAGGCGGCGTTGAGGCGCTCGAGCCGGTCTTCGAGGATGTCGTCGAAGCGGATCAGCAGCGGCAGCGAGAGGTTGCGGCCCTGCAGGCCCTGCACCAGCTCCACCAGGTCGAGGGAGCCGCCGCGATCGCCGCGGGGCTGCACGATCACGTGGCCGCGGCCGTTGATCGCGAAGTAGGGCTCGCCCCAGCCGTCGAGGCCGTAGAGACGGGTGCTGTCCGCCGCGGTCCAGGTGGTGGACAGGCCGGGCAGGGGCGGCGAGTGGGTCGGTTCGGCGAACACCGGCGGAGCCCGTTTCGGCGGACTCTAATCAGGGGCGACCGCCGCAGGATTCCGCTCACTCCATGCCGCCACGGCGCTCCGCAGGCCCTCGATCGCATCCAGGAACGGCTGCAGGGGCACGGGGAGGAACGCCAGCGGCAGCTCCCGAGTGGCCAGTTCCCCGGGGGGATCCGGCAAAGGTTGCGGACGCTCGTGGCGCTCGAGGGCGGTGGCGAGTGCCGCGAGCGAGTAGAGGATCCAGTCCCGCAGCTGCCGGACGTCGATGGGAGCCACAGAGCCACCCGTGCGGACCCGGCAGCTGCTCAGCAGCACGAGTGCATCGATGAGCCGCTGGCTGTGGAGCAGGAAGGCCATCAGGGGCAGCGCCATCGGCTGATGGGCGGAGCGTTCGCTCAGATAGCACTGGATCGAACTCTGGGCGTTGGCAATGGCCAGGCGCACCGCCCCCGGCGCGGACATCGGGCCTGCGGAACTTGGCGCTCCCTCCTGGCAGGCGGCGAACACGGCGGCCGCGAACCCGGCGTTGGCGCGCAGGCTGGCCGCCAACCGGCTCGGCAGGGTCTCCCCTTCCCAACGGGGCAGTACCAGGTGCAGCGCGGCCAGGGCCAGGGCGGCACCGATCAGGGTGTTGGCGATCCGCCACAGGGCCAGTCCCCAGTCGCCGGGTTGGACGATGTCCTTGTAGAGAACGATCCAGGGGGTGAGGAAGAAGACGAACAGCCCGTAGTTCACCGGCAGGAGCGCCATCATCACCAGCGTGAGCGGCACCAGCAGCAGCACGATCGTGAGCGGATGGGGGAAGAGGGTGGCCAGCACGATGGCGAGGATCCCACCCAGCACCGTGCCCAGCAGCCGCTGGTTGATGCGTGACAGCGACTCCCCCGCCGAGGGACGCAGGATCACCGACACCGTCAGGGTGATCCAGTAGCCGATGGGCAGTGAGAACAGGGTGTAGACCGTGACGGCCACGGCCGATGCGATGCCGAACCGCAGCCCGTGGCGGAACACGCTCGACTCCAGCGTCAGATTGGCCCGCAGGGTGACCCAGCCCTGGGCGATGGCGGCGCGCAGCTGAAGGGTTGGTCGATGGGGTGGAGGCGCCCCCCGCGTCCGAACCACCAGGGGCAGGGCGGCGCAGGCCTGGGCGAGGGTGGCAATCCAGTGGGCCTGGCAGGCCTGGGCGTGCCGCAGCGCGGCGGCGGCGGCCGATGGGGGTTGATCCTCCAGGGTCTGGGCGATCCCCTGGGATTCGACCGCCAGCTGCCCGAGAGCGGGCTGGGCCACCCGCCCCCGCAGCGCCCGTTCCAGCTGGAGCAGGGCGGCGACACAGCGTCCGTTGAGCTGCTGCAGCCTGCGCTGGACCATCGGAGCCGCGCCTGCCGGAATGGCCGCCAGCCGATCACCGAGGGCAGCCCCGGTCACGAACAGCTCGTCGGTGGTCTCGATCAGCTGGAGGAAGGCTGCATCGGCGGGACTCTCGCCGAGGCGGCCGCTGCGGGTCGCCGCCAGGGTCTCCTGGGCTTCGGCGAGGGCACGGCGAACCCGCAGCTTCTCCGCAAACAGCCGCTCCTCGGGGGGGCGCTGTCCACCATCCGCCGGGCAGGCCAGCCGGAACCAGTGGGCGGTCGCCTCCAGGGCCTCGGCGATGGCATCGCGCACGGGCCCGTAGGGCTGCAGCGGCCAGACGGCCACCGCCAGCAGGGTGGCCCAGGCCCCTCCGGCCAGGTAGAGCAGCGACCAGTCCAGGGCCTTCGCCGGATCGGGGCCCGCCACGTTGATGCCGATCAGGAAGCACCAGGCCGTGACCAGGCCGATCAGGGCTCCGGCGTTGCCGTAGAGCGAGAGCAGTCCGCAGCCGAGCCCCACGGCGAACATCGCCGGCACGCACAGCCAGGGCCAGCTCGCCAGGCCGATGCCGGCGCCGAGCGCCAGGGCGCCCAGCAGGGAGGCGCAGCCCATCGCCGTCGCCCGGGTGCGGTAGGCCCCGCCGGTGTCGGCCATGCTCACGTAGAGCCCGCCCAGGGACATCCAGATCAGCGCGGGCTGATGGAGCAGCGAAGCCCCCAACAGGGGCAGCACGGCGGCCAGGATCGTGCGGAGGCCGAGACGGAGGTTGGGGCCCCTGCCTGGAGCCGTCAGGGAGAGGGCTGCCCCTGACGCGGCTGGGGGCATCGCTGGGGCTCCGGCCTGATCTCCGATCCTATGGCGATCGAAACGGACCGGCTTGCTTGCCAAGCGGCAGGGCGCCCGCAGACGATGGGCCGGATCCGACGTTTTGACCCCATGGCCGCCGAACGCACCTTCATCGCCATCAAGCCCGATGGCGTGCAGCGCGGCCTGGTGGGCGAGATCCTCGGCCGCTTCGAGCGCAAGGGCTTCAAGCTGGTGGGCCTCAAGCAGCTCACCCCCAGCCGCGAGCTGGCCGAGAGCCACTACGGCGTGCACCGCGAGCGCCCCTTCTTCGCCGGCCTGGTGGACTTCATCACCAGCGGCCCCGTGGTGGCGATGGTGTGGGAAGGCGACGGCGTGATCGCCAGCGCCCGCAAGCTGATCGGCGCCACCAAGCCCCTGGAGGCGGAGCCCGGCACCATCCGCGGCGACCTGGCCGTGAACATCGGCCGCAACGTGATCCACGGCTCCGACGCCCCTGAAACCGCCGCCTTCGAGATCGGCCTCTGGTTCCAGCCCTCCGAGCTGAGCGACTGGACCCCCTCTGACCAGACCTGGCGCGTCGAGGGCTGAGTCGTCAGGCTGGGGCCTGCTTCGCTGGCCCCATGGCTCTGGCTGAACGCCACCTCACCCCCTGGCGGGGCCTTCCCATCTCCAGCGGGGCTGTGGCGGCTGGAACGGCCACCTGTCTGGCCGGTGCGCTCCTGGCCGCCGGCTTGCCACCGGCCTCCGGTCAATCCGCCGCCATCCAGCCGCGCGTGGTGGAGGTGCCCTCCCGGCCAGCCTTTGTGCATCCACCGGGAACCCGGGAGCAACCGGCCAAGGCAGGCCAGCCGCTGCCTGGCCGCTCCCTGCTGCGCACCCAGCGGCCAGGGCGCATGCAGGTGCAACTGGCCGATGGCCGCGGCTTCCGCCTGGGGGGCGACGCCGTGCTCCGGCTCAGTGACGATGCACTGCAGCTGGAGCGCGGTGAGATCATCGCCTGGCTGAAACCAGGGATCCGCCCGAGTGGTCCCTTGCGGGTACGAACCCGCGTGGGCACGGCCTCGATCGTGGGAACCACGCTGTTCATTGAGGCCGGGCCCGACCAGGTGCGCTTCCTGAGCTGGGAAGGCAAGGTGCGGGTGGACCCCGAGGACGGCCATCCCCCGGTGATTCTCAACGGAGCTGAGACGGTCGTGTGGAAGGGAGGTGCCTGGGGGTCCCGCACCCGCCTGAGCCCTGAGGAAGCCCGCACCCGTCGGCGCACCAGCCGGCTGCTCAACGGCTTCGCGCAGCCGATGGAGACCCTGCCCCTGGTCGAACGCACCTTGCGGGAGGTCTCGGCTGCGGGGCCGGTGGATGCATCCGCCAGCCCCGTCCGATGAGGCGCGGGCGCCGGGGCGGCAACCCTGGCGGCTTGCTGGCCCCACTGCTGTGGCGCCTGGGTGTGGCGATGCCGCTGCTGGCCGCCCTGCCGGTGTTGCAAGCCACGCCCCCTGGCCAGGGGTTGGCGGCTCTGGAGGCCCAGACCCAGGCCCTGGCATTCCGCCTGCGGGGCCCGCGGCCGGTGCCGAAGGCGCTGGTGATCCTGGCCATCGACGCCGATTCCCTGGCCCTCGATCGCCTTCTGGCCCCCGGCGAGCGCGACAGCGTGCCGCTCTGGCGCGCCATGGGGGCCTGGCCCTGGCCGCGGGCCCTGCAGGCCGAGCTGGCGGCCACGGCCCTGGAGGGGGGCGCTGCCCGGGTGGTCTTCAACGTGGTGCAGGCCCAGCCGAGCCGATTCGGGCCCGCCGACGACGAGGCCTTTGTGCGGCGCCTGGCTCCCTGGCGGGATCGGGTCGTGCTGGCGGCGGCCGTTACGCGCCAGGGGGTGCCGGGAGCGGGCCAGGGCAGCGTGCAGGTTCAGCTCAGCCGTCCCCAGGCGTCCCTCGCGGCGGCGGCGTTGCCCGTGCCGGCCCTCACCGCCGTGCTCCAAAGCCCCCAGGGGTTGGCGGAGGCGATCCCCGGCCAGGACTGGATCGATGACGAGCTCGGGGCCTTCGCCCCACCCCTGCCACGACCACTGGCCTACACCGCCAGCGCCGCTCCCGTGCCCCGCCAGCCTGTGGGCATTGATTTTCCCGGCCCCAGCGGCACCATCCCCCAGGTTCCGGCCTGGCAGGTCCTGCAGCAGCCCGCGGGGCTCTGGCGCGGTCGCACCGTCCTGATCGGCGCCACGGCGCCCGACCTGGGAGACCAGCAGGAGACCCCCTTCGGCCCCCAGAGCGGCACAGAGGTTCAGGCCGCGGCGCTGGCCAGCGTCCTGGCCGGCAGCGGCTTCAGGCACCTGGATCCGTGGCCGGCCACTGGACTGCTGCTCGCCTGGGCAACCCTCGTGCTGCTGGTTCTGGGCCGCGCCCGTCAGGCCAGCGACACCGCCACCCTGGCGTTGGCCCTGGGGCTGGGGGCTCTGGTCGCGGGGGGCGGGCTGTGGGCCCTGGCCCACCTGCTGCTGCCCGTGCCTGCCCTGCTGCTGGCAGCCCTGCTCGGGGGCGGGCTGCGGGGCGGCGGCCAGTGGCGCCAGGAAAGCCGGGAGCGGGCCTACCTGCATCAGGTGTTGGCCCGTCGTATTTCCCCCGCCTTGCTGCGTGAGCTCCTGAAGAATTCCGGGCCCCTGGGCACCCAGCTGGGGGGCAGTCGCGCCCGCTGTGTGGTGCTGTTCACCGATCTGGTGGACTTCACGCCCCTCAGCGCCCAGCTGGAGCCGGCGGCGCTGTTCGCCCTGTTGAACCGCTATTTCGCCGCGATCAGCGGGGCCGTGATCGAGGAGCAGGGGCTGCTCGACAAGTTCATCGGCGATGCCCTGATGGCGGAGTTCGGTGTGCCCCGCAGCCGTGGCGATGCGGTGGAGGCCCTGGCGGCGGTGCGGGCGGCCCTGGCGATGCGGGAGCGGCTGGTGGAGCTCAACCGGGAGCTGGCGGCCCAGGGCCTCCCCTCCCTGCGGCAGGGGATCGGGCTGCACGTGGGGGAGGTCATCGCCGGCAATCTGGGGTCCCCCCAGCGGCTGGAGTTCACGGTGATCGGCGCGGCCGTGAATGTGGCCAGCCGGCTGGAGGGCCTGACCCGCCGCTTCCCGGACCATCCGATCCTGATCAGCGGTGAGCTGCTGGCGCTGCTGCCGCCGGGCGTTGAGGTGGATCCCCTGGGACGCCATCCCCTCAAGGGCTGGCCCCAGCCCCTGGAGGTCTTTGGCCTGCGGGGGCTGGGGCCAGCGGCGGATGCCGGCCCGGGCCTGGCATCGTCCTGAGAATGGGTTGAGAATGGCGGGCGCTTCCCTGCAGGCGATCCGCCATGCCGCCATCTGCCCTGTCGCGAGCCGGCCGGTCGCGAGCCGCCAGGCCGTGCGTTGTGCGGGCGACCGCTGTGGCGACCGCTGTGCGGGCCGTCGGTCTGACCACCACCTTGGCCCTGATGGCCGGGCTGCTGGCCCCTGGGGTGGCCCAGGCCTCCGAAACCGCGACCGTGCGCGAGATTCTCGATGGCGACGAGCTCTACATCAATGAGCGCCAGGCCAAGGTGAACGACAAGGCCGTCGCGCCCCAGGAGGTCAACACCCGCAACAGCCGCGCCCAGCTCAGCTTCGCTTCAGGGGCCGCCGGCCGCCTCAATCGCTTCTCGGAATTGCGGCTCGGCTCCGGCTGTTTCCTGCTGGCCAAGGGCGAGGTGCTGGTGTCTGGCAAGCAGAGCGGCTGCACCCGCTCCTCCCGGCTCAGTGTGCGGGGCACCAACTACGTCCTCACGGTCGACGACCAGGGCGTTTCGGAGCTGTCGGTGCTGGAGGGCTCGGTCGAGGTGGAACCCCTCAAGGACGGACAGCCCACGGGCCAGCCAACGACCACCGTGAATGCGGGAGAACGGCTACGCCTCTCCGCTGCCGGGGTGGTGCTCACCCTGCTCCGGCTCAGCAGCGGGGATTACACCAGCATCCTCAAGGGACCCCTGTTTGAGGGGTTTCGGGCGCCCCTGCCGGCCTTCGGGTCGCTGGAGAGCTACATCCGCTCCTCGATCCCAGGGGTACCCCTTCCCTCGCTGCCGGCTGCACCGGTGCCCTCCTTCGGGTTCCCTCGCTTCTTCTGAGGCTCGCCTGATCCGGGCCCCCACGGGCCGCGCGACGTCGGGCCGGCCGCCAGGTTGGCAACCAGAACGTCGAAGGGGCCCGGCCACACCCAGCCGCTATGGGGTCCGAGTGGGCCGGTCTCCGTCATCGGCCGTGATTACACCAATTGCGGTGGTTGCCATGTCGCGGTAAGCCCCGATACTGAAGATTGGGACATGCCGACAGAGGCTTTGCCCTAGGCCCATTTGGTCACCCTGCGCGCACGCTCTCCATGGCTCAGGTCTCTCGGACCCTCCTGCATCGTTGCCTGCCCGGCTTTGCGCTGACAGCTGCGGTCCTGTCGCTGCTGGCCTCGGCCGCTGCGCCGCCGGCCGAGGCCGCCAAGGCCCGGGCCACCGTGACCGAGATCCTGGACGGCAATGAGTTCTTCATTGAAACCAAGCCGGCCAAAGTGCTCCAGCAGGCCACCACGCCTGAGGTGGTGAGCACCAAGGGCAGCCGCGGCACCCTGGCCTTCAGCAACGGGGCAATGGCGCGGATCAATCGCAACTCCCAGTTCAAGCTGCAGTCCAGCTGCTTTCTGCTCACCAAGGGCCAGGTGCTGATCTCAGGTCCCCAGAACGCCTGCATCCCCAGCATGAAGATGGCGGCCCGGGGCACCAATTACATCGTGGAAGTGCTGGACGATGGCACCACCCAGCTCTCCGTGCTGGAGGGTGTGGTGCAGTTGGAGAACACCGACCCCAACAAGCGGGCCTGGATCAACCCGATCGATCGGGAGACGGTGCGCATCTCCCCCACCGGCGAGATTCTCGATCGGCGCTGCATGGTCTCCACCGACTACAAAGCCGTGTTCAATGGCCCCCTGTTCCAGGGCTATGACAAGCCCCTGCCGGCGTTTCACAACCTGAGCAACCTGCTGAACGTCAACGTACCGCTGCCGCGGGCGGCCCTGTCGGTGCTGAGCTTCGGCCTGTTCTGAGCAGCGGCCAGGCCGATCCGCCATGGCCCGCTTCCTGCCGCGCCACCTCGCCCTTCCGTTCCTCTCCACCGCGGTGGTGGTTGCCGTGGCGGG
The DNA here is from genome assembly GCF_002252705.1 of Vulcanococcus limneticus LL. Taxonomy (GTDB): domain Bacteria; phylum Cyanobacteriota; class Cyanobacteriia; order PCC-6307; family Cyanobiaceae; genus Vulcanococcus; species Vulcanococcus limneticus. The sequence continues at coordinate 13,341 of NZ_NQLA01000036.1, read as the reverse complement.
CCTGACGGCCAATCCGCCAGCTGAGTTACGTGGCTGGGAGCGCAGCCTGGAGAACCTGATGGTGCGGCTACGGGGCGTGCGGCGTCCGCCGGATCGGCTGGTGGTGGTTGCCATCGACGACTCCACCCTGCAGCAGGGGGCCTGGTTCCTCGACCAGCCCAAAGGCCAGGCGGCCATTCCCAGCTGGGCCCAGGGCATCAGCACCCTGCCCTGGCCGCGGGCCCGCTATGGGGATCTGCTCGATCGGCTCTTCCAATCCGGGGCCAGCGCCGTGGCGCTCAACGTGGTGTTCGAGGGCCCCAGCAACCGTGGCGCCGCCGACGACGCGGCCTTGGCGGATGCTCTGCGCCGCCACAAGGGCCGGGTGGCCCTGGCGGCCGAAATGCTCGAGACCCGGGATCACACTGTGGCCGGCCTGACGCTGGTGCAGCCCCCGACGCCCCTGTTGCAGGCGGCCGGTCCGTTCAATCTGGGGCTGACCAACACCCTCCCCCCCACCCAGGGCGAGCCGGCGTTTCATCCCGAGGTCTATAGCCGCGGGGTGCTGCCCGCCAGCGGAGCGGACGCCTACCCGTCCCTGTCCTCCACGCTGCTGCTGCGGGCCGGCATCCACAGTCGCCAGCGGGACGAGCAGCGACAGCTCAACTTCTACGGGCCCGAGGGGCGCTTCGAGCGGGTGTCCGCCTGGGAAATGCTCGATCCTGATCGCTGGAGTCGCCATCCCAAGCGCAACCGGCTCCAGAACGCCGTCGTTGTGGTCGGTCCGGTGGTCTCCCAGGGCGGGGCTGCCGGGACTCCCTCGCCCTACGGAGCCATCAGCGGCCTGGAGCTGCTCGCCACCGCCAGTGCCAACTCCATGCTGGGCGATGGTCTGGTGCCTTGGCCCGCCTCGCCGCTGGGTCGGGCTCTGCTCGCGATGGTCCCGGTGCTGCTGGTGGTCCTGTCCGTGCGCGCCGGCATGGGGCTGGGGTTGCGGCTGGGCCTGGTGGGCGCCACGCTCGGCCTGGTGGTGGTGGTGGCCTTCCTGGCCCTGGTCCAGGCCCAGGTGTGGCTCCCCCTGCTCACCCCCGCCACAGGCCTTGTGCTGCTCGGCCTGCTCTACGGCGGCGATGCCTACCTGCGCGAGGAGGGCGAGCGGCGGCGACTGCGGCGCACCTTCGAGCGCTATGTGGCCCCCACGGTGGTAGCGGAGATCCTCTCGGATCCGGCGGCCGCCGAGGGGATCCTGCGGGGGCGACTGCTACCGGTAACGGTGCTGTTCACCGACCTCAAGGGCTTCACCCAGCTCACCCAGCAGCGCAGCGGCAGCGGCGAGATCGAGCTGCACGTGCGCCAGCTCAACCGCTACCTGGGCGAGATGGTGGAGGTGGTGACGGCCCATGGCGGCACGATCGACAAGTTCATCGGCGATGCGGTGATGGCGGTGTTCGGCTCCCCCATCAGCCGCGGCAGCCGCGAAGAGGCGGTGGCCGCGCTGCGCTGCGCCCAGGCGATGCGGGAAGCCCTGGCCGGTCTCAACCGGGAGTGGGCGGAGGAGGGTCTGGTCCCGTTCGAGAACGGCATCGGCCTGGCGTCAGGCGAGGTGATCGTGGGCCAGATCGGCAGCCCCCGCCGGATGGAGTTCACCGTGATCGGCGACAAGGTGAACCTCGCCAGCCGGCTGGAGGGCCTCACCCGCACGGCGGGCGTGTCGATCCTGTGCGATGCCACCACAGCAGAGCTGGCGCAGGGCAGCCTGGAGATCCGTTCCATGGGCGAACAGCAGGTGAAGGGGATGGGGGCGATTCCGGTGTTCACCCCGGCCGAAGCTCAGGCCGGTGCGCCGCTCCAGGGCGCCGGCAGCTGAGCCGATCGCTGGGGCCGTTCGCCGGAATCCTGGGTCCCTGGAGGGCCTTGCTGGAAGCGGTCCCAGCGGAACGCCTCTATGAAACGCCTGCGCTCTTCGGGGCTCAAGCCCTCCCCGCCGCTTCCGGTGGCGCTTGCCTGGCCCGCGGGCACCGTGTGGGCTCCTCCCTGCTCGGCCAGGCAGCTCCCCAGCAGCTCCGCCGTGATCGCCGCCAGCAGCACGCCGTTGCGGTGATGGCCCGTGGCCAGCCACAGCCCCGTCACGGAGCTGGCGCCGAGCAGGGGGCCCTCGTCTGGGGTGCAGGGCCGGAAGCCCCACCAGCGCTCCATCGGCGGCCAGCAGCTGGCCGCTGGCAACAGGGCGGCGATACCGCTCTGCAGGGTGCGCTGGCCATCGGGGGTGAGCCCCTCGCGGAAGCCGGCCTGCGGCTCGCTGGTGGCCCCCACCACCAGCAGGCCGTCCTCCCGGGGCACCAGGTAGGTACCCGGACCGAACACCACCCGCTCCAGTGCCTGGCGGGGCCCCTGCAGCGACAGCATCTGCCCCTTGACCGGAAACAGCGGCAACTCCGGCAGCAGCTGGGCGCTCCAGGCGCCGCAGGCCAGGACCGCCTCCCGGCAAGACAGCAACTGCTGCTCGCCCTCGGCCGTGCGCAGCTCCACACCGCTGAGCTCACCGGCGCCATCGCGCCGCAGGGCCAGCACCTCGGCCCCCTCCTGGAAGGCCACCCCCAGGCCCACGCAGGCCCGCTCCAGGGCGCGCATCAGCCGGCGGCGATTGTCAATCTGGCCGTCCTGCGCAAACAGCAGACCCACAGGCCAGTCCGCACCGATGCCCGGGATCTCCCGCTCCAGTCCGCGGCGGTCCAGGGGCTGGCCATAGGGCGCGGTGGGATAAGCGTCGCGCTCGGCGACGCTGCGGAAGGGCACCACGATGCCGCTGGGCCGCAGGCCGCAGCCCAGGCCGCTGTCGGACTCGATGCGCGCCACCCAGCCCGGAATTCGCTCCAGGCTGCGCTGGCCCAGCTCCAGCAGTGGGCCGCCCAGGCCCTCGGCGTGGGGCGCCAGCATGCCAGCCGCAACGAAGCCCGCCGCCTCGCTGCGGCGCCGGCTCAGCACCGTCACGGCCCGGCCCCGGCCGGCCAGCTCGTAGGCGATGGCCAGGCCCATCAGGCCCCCGCCAAGGATCAGCACAGGGGGGGAGGTGTCAACCGGTTGAGCCACAGACGCGCGCGGACAACGCTGCCTTCAGTGTTTCAGGGCGGAGTGTCCGGGTGCGAGCGGCGCGGGAAAGGGCCCGACCGGACCGCTCCCGGTGGCCGGTACCGACGGGAGCAGGCCACGCCGGGAGCCCCTGCATAGGATCAGGCCACGCACAGGAGCAGGAGAGCACCAATGGCAGGGGCCGCCGCAACCGCCAGCGCCAAGACAGCCGACGCCGCCTCGCCGGCCTCCACCGCCCCGGCCGCCTGGGAGGCGGTGATCGGCTTGGAGACCCACGTGCAGCTGGGCACCGCCAGCAAGATCTTCACGAGCGCCTCCACCACCTTCGGCGACGACCCCAACACCCATATCGACCCTGTGGTGTGCGGCCTGCCCGGCACCCTGCCGGTACTGAATCAGAAGGTGCTCGAGTATGCCGTGAAGGCGGCGATGGCACTGAACCTACACATTGCCGAGCACAGCAAGTTCGATCGCAAGCAATATTTCTATCCCGACCTGCCCAAGAACTACCAGATCTCCCAGTATGACGAACCGATCGCTGAAGACGGCTGGATCGAGGTGGAGGTGGCCGAGAAGGGCAAGGAGACCTACACCAAGCGCATCGGCATCGAGCGCCTGCACATGGAGGAGGACGCCGGCAAGTTGGTGCACGCCGGCAGCGATCGCCTGGCAGGCTCCACCCACTCCCTGGTGGATTACAACCGCGCCGGTGTGGCCCTCGCCGAGATCGTGAGCAAGCCCGATCTGCGCACCGGCCGCGAGGCAGCGGAATACGCCTCGGAGATTCGCCGGATCGTGCGCTATCTGGGCGTGAGCGACGGCAACATGCAGGAGGGCTCCCTGCGCTGCGACGTGAACATCTCCGTGCGCCGCGGGCCCGAGGCCCCCTTCGGCACCAAGGTGGAGATCAAGAACATGAACTCCTTCTCCGCCATCCAGAAGGCGATCGATTTCGAGATCCAGCGCCAGATCAAGGCCTATGAGGCCGGCGAGCCGGTGGTGCAGGAAACGCGCCTCTGGGATGAGGGCAAGCAGCTCACTAAGAGCATGCGCGGTAAGGAGGGCGCCAGCGACTACCGCTACTTCCCCGACCCCGACCTCGGCCCGATCGAAGTGAGTGCCGAACGGCGCGAAGGCTGGCGCGCCGAGCTGCCGGAACTGCCGGCCGCCAAGCGCCACCGCTACGCCGAGCAGCTTGGGCTGTCGACCTACGACGCCCGCGTGCTCACCGATGAGCGCGCCATGGCCGACTACTTCGAGGCCGCCGTAGCTGCCGGGGCTGATGCGAAGGGCCTTGCGAACTGGATCACCGGCGACATCGCCGCCCACGTCAATGCGAACCGGCTCTCCTATGCCGAGCTGCCCTTCCGGCCCGAGCTACTGGCCGAGATGGTGCAGCTGATCGACGGTGGGGTGATCAGCGGCAAGATCGCCAAGGAGATCCTGCCCGAGCTGCTGGAGAAGGGGGGCTCCCCCAAGGCGATTGTGGAGGAGCGAGGGCTGGGCATGATCAGCGACCCTGCAGCGATCGCAGCGATCGTGACTGAGCTGCTGGCGGCCCACCCCGAGGAGGTGACGGCCTTCCGTGGCGGCAAGACCAAGCTGCAGGGCTTCTTCGTGGGACAGCTGATGAAGCGCACCGGGGGCCGCGCCGACCCCAAGCTGGCCAACCAGATCCTGATTGAGAAGCTCAAGGGGTGAGACTTAGTGGCTGGGTCATCTCCAGCGCATCTCCCTAGTCTTGGTCAGAATGACTGGTGGGTTGAGCCATGTCCGTCGGTAAGTCCCTGGATGCTGACTGGAGCCATTGGTTGCAAATCAATCGGCAGCGGGGCTGTGACCTTGCTGTGCTGTTCGACAAGGCCCTGGCCCAGGGGTTTGACGCCGCGGCCATCGCCGATGCCTTAGGCGGATTCCGCCCCCAGCTTTCCCGTCAATGGGTACCCGCAACCGGAGATTCTCCCTGGTCAGTCCTCGCCCGCGCGCCCCTGACGGATCCACGTCATCGTCCACGAGCATGGCGCCTCGATACATCCCTGGCTCAGATCTATGAGATTCCCTGTTTGCTCTCGGAGGACGAATGTGGCGCGTTGATACTTGCCATCAACTCATCCCTGGCCCCCTCCACTGTGACCCGCGGCCCGGCCGATTACCGCACTAGTCGCACCTGCCATCTGCGTAGGGCTGCACCGCAGCTGGTTGAGCAGATCGATGCCCGACTGGCGGGGCTGATTGGTGTGGACGAGGCCTATTCCGAGCCATTGCAGGGTCAGCGTTACGATGAGGGGGAGTATTTCAAGGCCCACACGGACTGGTTCGCCCCGGGAACGGACGAGTATCATGTTCATACCTGCCCCGGGGGGCAGCGCACTTGGACCGTGATGGTCTACCTCAACGCCGTTGAGGCAGGCGGTCAGACCCGTTTTGAGCGTGTGGGCCGTGATTTTCAGCCTTCCCCCGGTGTCGGGGTGGCCTGGAACAACCTCGGCGCCGATGGCCAGCCGAACCCCGCCACCTTGCATGAGGCCCTGCCGGTGATCAGGGGCCTTAAGTACGTGATCACCAAATGGTTTCGGGCTGAAACCGGTCGCAATCAGCCACTCAGTTCGGTCTAATCGATTGAATTGGGTTGCTTCGTTGCCTGGCTCCGCACCCGCATGGTTGCCACGTTGGTGTGGCCAGCCCCCCGCCCTGCGGACAGGCCTGTGCTTCACGGCGCAGAGTTGGTCTCCCTGGAGCGTGCCAGGGCCGCCGCCACTGCACCTGCTAGCTGGGACCCATCGACCCGGTTGTCAATCACCACATCCGCCAGGGAGCATTTGCGCTCCAGAGGCCATTGGGCTGCGATGCGGGCTCTGGCCTCAGCCTCTCCGACACCATCGCGGGCGACGAGCCGTTGCAGCTGCTGCTGCGGGTCGCAGTCCACCACCCACACCTCACTGCACAGGCCATCGAGCCCGGCTTCAAACAGCAGCGGCACCATCAGCACCACCACGGGCGCATCCACCAGCCGCTCCAGCTCCGCCGCGAAGCGCTGGCCCACGAGGGGGTGCACCAGCTCCTCCAGCCAGCAGCGCTCGGCCGCATCGGTGAACACGATGCGGCCCAGGGCGGCGCGATCGAGCTCGGCCCCTGCGGATGCCCTGGCCTGGTCGAGGCGCGGACCGGGCGCAACGGCCGTGTTCACCGCCTGTACCTGCGCGCCGTAACGCTCCAGCACGGCTCGGCTGGCGGCGCTCCCGGGGGCCAGGGCCTCGCGGGCGTAGAGGTCCGCATCCAGCACCGGCAGGCCGTGGCCTTCCCTCAGCAGCCGGCCCACCGTGCTCTTGCCGCTGGCGATGCCGCCGGTGAGACCGATGCGGCGCTGGCCTCCGCACCAGCGGGGGCGCGGGGAACGCTCTGGATTCACGAGCTCAGCCAGGTGGTCCGTCACCACAGGCGCAGGTCAAGGCCCTTCACGATCAGATCCAGCAGCGGTTGGCGCGGGCCATCGTCCTCCAGCTGCCGGCGGCGCTCCTCGCTCTCCAGGTCCTCGCGCCGCTGCCGGCGCTCCTGCTCCCGCTGCTCCTGCTCCAGTCGCTCCTGGGTGTGGAGCTGCCCACCGGCCCGGCTCCACTCCAGCAGCTGCCTCAGCTCGCCGGCGTCGAGCCAGAAGCCATGGACCGCGCAGCGATCCACGATCACGCCGCTGCGCTTGCCGTAGAGATTGCGGTTCATCAGTTCTCCGCAACAGGGACAGGGCCTGTAACGCACCGGTGACGGGCTGGCCGCCGTGCGGGGCGCCTCGCCGAGGGCATCGAGCAGTGGTCGGTTCACCTCCCACACCGGTCCCACGCCACTGCTGAGCAGGGTTTCGATGCCGCCGGTGCCGAGGAACATGCCGAGGCAAGTGGGGCAGCGGCCCAGGCTGACGCTGCCCGCATCGCGGGTGGCAGCGCTCCCGGCCGTCACCGCCGGCTCCAGCCGCACGGCGTCCAGCGGGCAGCGGCAGTCGGGACAGTGGCGATCGGCCCAGCTGCCGGTCACCTCGGCCTGGGCCCAGCCCTGCAGGTCCACATCCAGGCGGCTGCCGCAGTAGCGACACACCAGCTCGCTGGCCGGCAGGGGCGCGGAACAGCCAGGACAGTTCATGGCGCTGGCGGTGCAGCCGGAGGGGGAGGAGGTGGCGGAGCGAGGAACAGCACGGCCAGCTCGCCCAGCTGGGAGGCCGGCGTCCAGCCCGCCAGGCCGGCATGCCAGATCAGCCCATCGGCCCGCAGGGTTCCCTGCTGGCGCAAGGCGGCCAGCTCCGCCAGGGTCAGGGGCCCGTGGGGCTGGCCCTCCAGGAGCACGTGATAGGCCGTTCCCGCCTGGACCGCCGTTCCGGCTCCCGTTGCCGTCACCGGCGGAGCCCCGGTGCCAGCGGCAGCGGCCGTAGCGGCGTTACCTGCGGCGCCCCCCGCGACGGCCAGCTGTTGCGCCAGGCCGAGGCCCACAACCAGGCCGCTGGCCGTGCCGGCCGGACCGCCCGGGTTGGTGGCCGCCTTCTCCAGGGCGATGCCCGCCTGGTAGGTGGTGAAGGCCTGCAGGTCGCCGGTGAGGGCAATGCCGCTGCGCCGATCCAGGGCGGCCTCCACCTCCGGCGGCAGGGTGAGGTTCTCGATCAGCAAGGTGGTGAGGCTGATGCCGTAGCCCTCGAACTCCGGTTCCAGCCGCCGCCGCAGCTCCGCCGCCAGCTCGTCGTAGCGGCCGGCCAGATCGAGCACCGGGTGGCGGCTTTCGCCGAGCAGGTCGGCCAGCCGGGTCACCACCAGGTTGCGCAGCTGCTCGCTGATGCCATCCACCGTGAAGTGACCGCTGCTGCCGCTCACCTCGCGGATCAGCCGTGGCGGATCGCCGATGCGCAGGGTGTAGCTGCCGTAGCCCCGCAGTCGCACCGGCCCCAGCTCCGGGTCCCGCAGGATCACGGGGTGGCGGGTGCCCCACTTCAGGTCGGTGAACTGGCGGGTGGCCACGAAGTAGACCTCCGCCTTGAACGGGGTCTCGAAGGCCGTCGGCAGCGACAGCAGCGTGGTGAGCAGCGGCAGGTTGCGGGTCTCGAGGCTGTAGCGCCCGGGCCCGAAGCTGTCGGCGATGCGGCCCTCGTTCACGAACACGGCCCACTGGCCCTCGCGCACCGTCAGCTGCGAGCCGAACTTGATGGCGTCGTCGCGGCGGGGGAAGCGCCACACCAGGGTGTCGGGGGCCGGTTCGCCGGCCCACTCGATGACGTCGAGGAACTCCCCCCGCACGGCCTCCCAGAGCGTCATGGATGCGCGCGGGCTGATGGGTCTGACGCTAGGGACGGCCCGGGGTCCTGTCAGGGGCGGTGTGTTGCGGCGTGGGCTGGAGCGTGCCAGGCGCTACGCCGCTACCGGCCCGGTGTTGCTTGCCTGGGAGATCTCTCGATGGGGCGCCTGGCTGCGGGTCGGCGCCGCCGTTACGGTTCGCCGAGCTCTCCACCGACCCCCCGGTCCCCCCCTGGTTCCGTGCAGCTGCTGAGTACCTGGTCTGAGCGGGCGGCCCATACCGTGCGCTCCCTGTTGCTTGCAGGCTGGCTGCTGCTGATCGCCACCCTGGTGGTGCCGGGCCTCGATCCCTGGCCCGTCGACGTCAACACCTGCGGCCCGATCCAGAGCTGCCACAGCCACCAGGGCAACCAGATCTTCTGGGGGGTGGTGGTGCCCAGCGGGATCCTGATCCTCGTGCTCCTGAGCCATGAGCTCTGGCGGCGCATCTGCCCGCTGGCCTTCGTCTCCCAGACCTTCCGGGCCCTGGGCCTGCAGCGCACCGTGGCGGGCCGCAACGGGCGCCGCGAGGTGGTGCGGGTCGAGCCCAACTCCTGGCTGGGACGCCACCACGTGCAGCTGCAGTGGGGCCTGTTCGTCGCCGGGCTGAGCCTGCGGCTGCTGCTGCTCAACAGCCACACCGTGGCCCTGGCGGTGTTCCTGGTGCTCACGTTGGTGGCGGCCTTGGCGGTGGGCTGGGCCTACGGCGGCAAGGCCTGGTGCCAGTACATCTGCCCGATGGCCCCCGTGCAGACCGTGCTCACCGGGCCCCGCAGTTTCCTGGGCAGTCCGGCCCACCTGCAGACCGGCAGCCGCATCACCCAGTCGATGTGCCGAACGCTGGATGCCAGCGGCAAGGTGCAGAGCGCCTGCGTGGCCTGCCAGGCCCCCTGCATCGACATCGACTCGGAGCGCACCTACTGGCAGGGCCTCTCCGGCAAGCGGGGCCTGGCCTGGGCCTGGGGCTCCTATCCCGGTCTGGTGACCGCCTTCTTTGTGCTGGTCGAGGCCAGCTCCCGCGAGGGGGTGGATGCCCTGCGCAGCGGCCTCTGGGCCTACGACACCGAGCCGATCCATCGCCTGCTGGCCCCCATCGGCGACGGCCGCTGGACCCTGCACCTGCCCCGGCTGCTGACGATCCCCGCCCTGCTGCTGCTGGCGGGCTGGCTGTCGGTGCGGCTTTTCGAGGCCCTGCGGGGCTGGCTTCTGGGGCAGCTGTCCACCCTGCCCCCGGAGCGGGCCCAGGAGCTGGCCACCCAGCGCAGCCGGCTGCTGGCCTCGTTCGCGGGCGTGAATGCCTTCTTCTTCTTCGCCGATCCCACCCTGGGCCTGGCCGGGCCCCTGGGGGGACAGCTCATCCGTTCGCTGGTGCTGGTGGTGAGCGGCATGTGGCTGCACCGCGGCTGGCGGCGGGAGCGGGCCACCTACACCCGCGAGAGCACCAGCACCAGCCTGCGCAAACAGCTGGAGCGCCTGGTGCCGGATCTGGCCACCTACCTCGATGGCCGCGCCATCGGCGAACTGAGCTCCGAGGAGGTGTTCACCCTGGCCAAGGTGCTGCCCGCCCACATGAGCGACACCAACCGGCGCCTCTACCGGGAGGTGCTCGCCGACCTGTTCAGCAGCGGCCGGCTGGAGCGCGCCGCCTCGCTGGTGCAGCTGGAGGAGCTGCGCCAGTCGCTCGGGCTGGTGGAGGAGGACCACCACGCCGCCCTGCGGGAACTGGCGATCGAGGATCCGCGCATCCTGCAGCTCGATCCGCAGCAGCGGCAGATCCGCTCCCTGCGCCAGGCCGCGGCGGCCGAGGCGATCGACGAGCTGCTGCTGCTCACCGGTGCCGCCGACCTGGCGGAGCTCGCGGCCCGGCCCGCCTGGCGCGACCAGCTGGAGCGGATCCGCCGCACCAACCAACTGGATGACGCCAGCTGGCAGGAGCTGCAGGAGCGCTTCGGGCCCAGCTCGGAGCAGTCGCGCCGCCGCCTGCAGCAGTGGATCGAGACGCTGGCGGCCCAGATCGCGGCCCGCAGCAGCCTGGAGCAGGCGGCGGCCGAGGAGCGGATGATCCGCCCGCTGTTGCCCACCATCGATCGCCAGCTCACCAGTCTGCTGGTGACCATGGCTCCGGCCCTGCGCGCCCTGGAGGAGACCGCCCCGGCGGCGGCCGGCGACGGCGGAGCCCCCGGGCCCCAGGCGTCGTTGCTGCTGCAGACGGCGGCCCTGCTGCCGCTGCTGCCCGAGTCGCTGCTGGCCCAGGTGCGGCTGCGGGATCTGCCCCTGCCCGCCCCCCGGCTCGACCTGGCGGCCGAACGGATCGCCAGCCAGCCGGATCCCCTGGCGGTGCTTGAGGGCCTCTGGCAGGACCCCGACCCCGACACGGCCCTGTGGGTGCTGTGGCTGCTGGATCGCCTGGCGCCGGCACGGGGCCAGGCCCTGCGCCACACACCCCGGCTCGGACCCTCCAATGCCACCCTCGATCGGCTGCGCCGCTATGGGCCGGTGCCGGAGCTGCGGGCGGTGGTGCAGCTGCTGCAGGTGCCGCTGGTGGCGGATCTCTCGCCGGCGGCGCTGCTGAGCATGCTGCGGCTGGGGGAGTTGCGCACCCTGGCCCCCGGCGCGGTGCTGTTCGAGCTGGGCGACCAGGCCGACACCGTGACGATCCTGCTGGAGGGAAGCTGCGAGGTGCTGCGCCCCGATGGCGCCGCGGCGAGCGACGCCCCGAGCCTGCGGCGGGTGGCGCTGCTGCGACCCGGCGAGCCCATCGGCGAGGTGGCCTACTTCGCCGACCACCGGCGCCGTTCCACGGTGCGCGTGGCCGAGGAGCCGGTGCGGGCGATGGTGTTCCGCTCCACCCAGTTCGAGCAGCTGCTGCAGCAGTCGCCGGAATTCAGCCGCGGCCTGCTGCGCCAGCTGGCCATCAAGATCGAGAACCTCTATGCCCTGGCGGCGCGCCGCCCCCTTGCCCTGGCCGATGGAGGCGCGGCCGGTGGAGCCGCCAACGGCGCGGCGGCAGGATAAGAGGAGTTCTCTCAAGCCCCGTGACCCAGTCCTGGCACCCCGTTCCCGGTGGCGTCACCGCCCCCGAGGGTTTCCTGGCGGCCGGGGTCACGGCCGGCCTCAAGGCCTCCGGCAGGCCCGATCTCTCGCTGCTGCTGGCCCCCGAGGGGGCGGTGTGCGCCGGCACCTTCACCACGTCCCTGGTGCGGGCGGCCTGCGTGGATCTCTGCGCCGAGCGGCTGCAGGCCTGCGGCGGCCAGGCCCGCGCCGTGCTCACCAACTCCGGCCAGGCCAACGCCTGCACCGGCGAGCGCGGCCTGGCCGACAGCCTGATCGCCACCGAGGCCTTGGCGGATCGCCTGGGCCTGCAGCCCGAGCAGGTGCTGATCTGTTCCACCGGCGTGATCGGTGTGCCGATCCCGATGGACACCCTGGTGGCGGGCCTCGATCCCCTGGTTGCGGCCCTCAGCTCCGCGGGCGGCGCCGACGCCGCCACCGCGATCCTCACCACGGATTTGGTGGTGAAGCAGATCGCCCTTGAGGCCAGTCTGGGCGGCCGCCGCGTGCGCATCGGCGGCATGGCCAAGGGCTCGGGGATGATCCACCCCGACATGGCCACGATGCTGGGCTACCTCAGCTGCGATGCCGGTGTGCCAGCCGAGGTGTGGCAGGCGATGGTGGGCCGCGCGGTGGACCGCTCCTTCAACGCGATCACGGTGGACGGCGACACCAGCACCAACGACACGTTCCTGGCGTTTGCAGCCGGCGAGCCCCTGAGCCCCGAGCACTTTGAGGCGCTGGAGGCCGGCCTGACGGCGGTGTCGCAACACCTGGCCCGCGCCATCGCCCGCGACGGCGAGGGGGCCACCTGTCTGATCGAGGTGCAGGTGGAGGGGGCCACCACGGATGCCGGCGCCCGCGCCATCGCCCGCACCGTCTGCGGCTCGTCGCTGGTGAAGTGCGCCGTGCACGGCCGCGACCCCAACTGGGGTCGGATCGTGGCCGCCGCCGGCCGCGCCGGCGTGGCCTTCGATCCCGAGGCGGTGGCCCTGTGGCTGGGGGAGCACCAGCTGATGGCTGCCGGCCAGCCCCTGGCCTTCGACCGACCCGCCGCCTCCGCCTACCTGCGGGCGCGGGCCGCCGGGGCCTATCTCGGTGGGCCTGGAGAAGGCGGCGACACGGTGCTGATCCGCCTGGTGGCAGGCGCCGGCCCCGGCCGCGGCGTGGCCTGGGGCTGCGACCTCTCCGATCAGTACGTCCGCATCAACGCCGATTACACCACGTAATCAGAAACCGTTTCATGGCAAGGGTTTTGAAGCGTCATTTCCTGCTGTGTCACTGGTGTGTCACTGAATACATGACGCTCCACTGGTGCTAAAGTACAAAAAATCTTGATGCAATGTTCTCTAAACTACGAGGATTTGTAAAGCATTCAATTCCTCAGTTCTTGAATCATCCTCTGTGGCATGAACGTAGAGGGCATCCATTTATTCGTTTTGCAAGATTGCAATTAATATTTGCTCTTGGTGAGCAAAGGGTTTATTTAAAGTGGATTGGTAAACTTATGCTTCCGATAGAGAAAGGTGATACTGGATTGACTGGTAACTATTATCTTGGTTTGGATGAATTTGAAGATATGTCATTTGCAATTCACCTTTTACGGCAAGATGATATTTTCATTGACGTAGGTTCAAATCTTGGTTCGTATTCGCTTCTCGCTTCTGGAGTTGCAAAAGCAAATAGTTTTGCCATTGAACCAGTTCCCGCTACCTATGACAGATTAATTCAGAATATCGGTGTTAACTTTCTTGGCAACAAGATAAGTGCACAATGCTTAGCATTGTCAACTCCATCAAATAGTTCAAATGGAATTAAGGGCACCTCGAATAATCAGCAAATCGCAGAGGTTCTGAAGACATGAAGAAGCCGCCAAAGAGGCGGCAGAGAAGGAGAATGCTATATCGAACATTGA
>NZ_NQLA01000035.1 GCF_002252705.1 Vulcanococcus limneticus LL | reverse complement strand
GCCCTTCCCGATCACCATCACCTGCGACATGCCCTGAGGCCATGGCGCCCCCCGAACTGGTGCTGGTGCTCAACATGGGCAGCTCCAGCGTCAAGGCGGCCCTTGTCGCCGCCGGGGCGGAGGGCACGCCGATGGGCGGGGATGGCAGCTCCCGCCCCTGGGAGGGCCAGCGGGATCTGCGGGGCGAACCGCTGGCGCAGGTGCTGGAGCACTGGCTGCTGCCCCAGCTGCAGCCCTGGTGGCCGCGCATCCAGCTGGCGGGCCACCGCGTGGTCCACGGCGGCGTGGCCCTCACCAGCCCCACCGCCATCGACCCGGCTGTGCTGGCCCAGCTGCGGGCCCTGGTACCCCTGGCGCCCCTGCACAACGGCCCAGCCCTGGAGGCGATCCTCTGGCTGCAGACGGCGCGGCCATCACTGCCCCAGTGGGCCTGCTTCGACACGGGCTTCCACGCCAGCCTGGCCCCCGAGGCCTACAGCTACGCCATCCCGGAGACCTGGCGCCGCCGGGGCCTGCGCCGCTTCGGCTTCCATGGCCTGAACCACCAGCACGTGGCCGAGACCGTGGCCCGCCTGCAGGCCAGCGGCCAGGGCCCGGGCGAGCGACTGGCCGGGGAGCTGCGGCTGATCAGCTGTCACCTGGGGGCCGGCTGCTCCCTGGCGGCCATCCGCGGTGGCCGGAGCATCGACACAACCATGGGCTTCACGCCACTGGAGGGGCTGGTGATGGCCAGTCGCAGCGGCTCCGTAGATCCGGGGCTGCTGCTGCACCTGCTGCGGGAGGGGCTGCCGCTGGCCGAGCTGGATCGGCAGCTCGTTCGCGAGAGTGGCCTGCGGGGCCTCTCGGGCCTCAGTGGCGACTGGCGGGAGCTGCGCCGGGCCGCCAGCAGCGGCCACGGCGGGGCCCAGCTGGCCCTTGCCGTGTTCCGCCACAGCCTGCTCAAGGGCATCGGCGCCATGGCCGCCAGCCTGGGGGGGGTGGATGTGATCGCCCTGAGCGGCGGCATCGGCGCCAACGACGCCCTGCTGGCAGCAGAACTCCGGACGGCCCTGGCCTGGCTACCGCCCTTCGCGCTGCTGACGGTCCCCGCCGATGAGGAGGGGATCGTGGCGCGGCTGTGCCTGGAGGCATCACGGAAGCCGCTTAATCCGCGGCCGCCGAGCGCACCGGCCCCGTGGGTCAGCCCCGGTGGTCAGGCAGATCGGGGGTCTGGTGCAGCAGCCGATTCAGGCGCAGGCGATCGGCGTTGAGGGGATCGGGGGCCAACTCACCGGCCAGCTCGCGGAACTTCTGCTCCACCTCCTCCGGCACGCGCACGTCAAAGATGCGCTCCATCAAGGCCTCGATCGAGAACAGGTGGGCGTTGATGTTCTCCAGATCGCCCATGGCCTGTTGAATGGCGTCCTGGTCGGCCGCATCGTTGGGGCCGCCTGCGACGGCGCCAGGGGCCGCAGCCGCAGGCGTCGGGCCTTCACCATCGCCGTGGATCTTCTGCAGCTCCTCGAGCACCCGGCCGGCCAGGGTGCGGAACGACTGCAGTGCAGCCCAGTTGAGTTCCTGCTGCTGGCGCAGGGTGGGGTTCTCGCGGATCAGTCGGTCGTGTTCCCGGTAGAACCGCTGACAATCAGGGCATTGGCAGGGCTCTTCCGGCACCGCAGTCCCTTCACTGAGTCATCCCCATCATGGCACCAGGGCGATGGACCTGACCTGGGGTGGCTTCAGAGCGGCGCATCGCCCGTGGCGGGCAGGGGAATTTCAATCGAACTCACCACCTGGATCACGTCCCGCAGCCGCATCGAATCGGCGAACCAGCCCATGGCCTGCTCCACGTCGCCGCGGCGCTCGGCGTCGGTGGCCTGGTCCTCATGGGCCTCGGCCAGCAGGGCCAGCCAGCAGAGGCAGCGGGCCTGTACCACCGAGAGATCGAGCTCGTCCGGCTGGCTGTCAGCAATGCGCTCGCTCTCCTGTTGGACCAGCAGCCGCAAGCGCAGATCGTGCAGCTGAGCCATGGCGTCATGACGATTGGGGCCACGCTAGCGACGGTGCCTGGATTGGAAAGGGCGCTAGAGGTAGTGGTTGCTACGAGGCTGCGCCACCGGTGGGTCGGGCGTGGGGGTGGGGGACGCGGTGAAGGGGTGGGGCCAGCAGCATGGGGGGACCAGCGGTGTCGCCATGCTCCTGAACCCCTTGTGTCCGGTCAGCACCGCCAAAGTGCTGGCGTTGAAGGCCACGGTGTTGCTGCTCCTCACCTTGCTGATCAAGGCCAAGGTGCGCATCACCGCGTTCTCGGCCCTCGGCATCGTCCTGTTGGTGCTGCAGACCCTGCTGTTCCTGGCCGCCGCCGGCGCCCTGGGGCTGGTGGTGGGGGCCGCCGGGCTCTACGCCCTCCAGGAGCGCCGCCCGGCCACGGCCTGATCGGCCGCCATGGCCATTGAAGTCGCCCTGGCGATGCTGCAGCGGAAGGGCCGCTGGCTGATGCAGCTGCGCGATGAGATCCCCGGCATCGTGGCACCGGGCTGCTGGGGACTGTTCGGCGGCCACCTGGAGCCCGGCGAAACCCCGGAGCAGGCTGTGCGCCGGGAGCTGCAGGAGGAGATCGGCTGGCAGCCCCGGCAGCTGCGCTACGCCATGGAACACCGGCTGCATCGGCGCACGGCCCATGTGTTTCACGCCGAGCTGTCGGTACCGCTGGACCAGCTGCAGCTGCTGGAGGGCCAGGACATGGCCCTGGTCTGCACCGAGGAGCTGCTCTCTGGGGCGATCTGGAGCACCCGCCTTGGCCACCCACGTCCGCTGGCCGATGGGCTGGCGGACGTGATGCAGCAGCTGCTCAGGCCATCCGACGCGTCCTGAGCGCGGAGGTCTGGGCGGCCGGACATGGGCGCGACGAACGCCTCCAGGCCCTGCCCCGGAGCCCTAGCCCCCGCTGGCGAACCAGAATCAGGACCATGGAAATCCATGCCGATCTGGGTCAACGGGCCGTTCTCGACACCGGCACCCTGCCCTGGCTGGCCTCACCCATGGCCGGGGTGGAGCGGCGCCCGCTCGATCGCCGTGGCGGTGAAGTGGCCCGCGCCACCTCGATCGTGCGCTACGCGCCTGGGAGCCACTTTGAGCGGCACACCCATGGCGGCGGCGAAGAGATCCTGGTGCTGGAGGGCACCTTCTCCGACGAAGCGGGCGACTATCCCGCCGGCACTTACCTGCGCAATCCGGTCGGCTCCAGCCACGCTCCCTTCAGCGCGCAGGGCTGCAGGATCCTGGTCAAGCTGCAGCAGATGCACCCGGCCGATCAGCAAAGTCTGGTGATCGACAGCCGCCGTGCGGCCTGGGTTCCAGGCCTGGTGCCGGGGCTGACGGTGATGCCGCTGCACGCCTTCGGCTCCGAGCACGTGGCCCTGGTGCGCTGGGCACCGGGCACCGTGTTTCAGCCCCACGGCCATCCCGGCGGGGAAGAGATCGTGGTGCTCGATGGCGTCTTCCAAGACGAGCACGGCACCTACCCAGCCGGCAGCTGGCTGCGCAATCCACCCGGGAGCAGCCACCGTCCCTGGAGCGAGGTGGGCTGCACGATCTGGGTCAAGACGGGCCACCTGCCGGTGACCATTGGGCCAGACGGCTCAGCAGCCTGAGAGAGGCGCCACCTCACGCCGGCTGATCGCCGCAACAAAGCCCGGAGCGTTGGCCCCGGGCGTCTGTCTGCTCAGCCGTGGTGCCGTCCCAAGGGGGTCGGGCGCAGCTGCGCGGTCGGTTGATCGTTTGCAGATCAGGGTGTCTTCGGTTGTGGTCGGAGCTGCCGGCGCTGGCACCTGGGGCCAGGTGTCAATCGGGACGTTCCGTTGGGTCCGGGGCACCTGGGACTGGCCCGAGAACGGGCCAGTCGTGAACGGTGCAATGGACGGCGACTGGCTTGACACGCCAGGAACGTCAGAGATCCGTCGAGAGTGTTGGAGCAGGGGCCGGATCGTCAGCGCACTCCTGGTTGGTGCTCAGGGGGGGTGTCGTCCATCAGCGGAGCCTCCGAATCCCGTTGCCATCACCATCGTCCCGCTCTCCGCTGGACGCAACGGCCCCTCCCCGGGACGACACCGCTCGTCACCAGGGGCAACGGCTCTTCATGAAGGGGCTTCACAGGGGGCGTGAGCTTCAGTCCTCCACCTGCACCGTCACGGAGGTGACCGTGTTGGCCTTCGGGGCCGTCACCCGCAGCAGACCATCGCGGTAGGTGGCCTGCAGCCGGTCGCGATCGATGGCCTGGGGAAAGCGGAAGCTGCGGCTCCAGGTGCCATAGCGGAACTCGCTCAGCAGCGGTGCCTTGACTGTGGCCTCACCCTCAGCCGAGGGCCCTTGGTGGCTACGGCGCTCCGCGCTGATCACCAGGGTGCGATCGGTGGCCTTCACCTCGATGGCCGCCTTGTCGACGCCGGGCAGCTCGAGCAGCACGGCATACGTCTCGGGGGTTTCGTGCACCTCAGCAGCGGGCACGCGCTCGGCGGTCTGCGACTGCTGGTTGAGCTGCTGCTCCAGGCGATCAAACAGATCGAAGGGTGCAGAAGAACGCAGGGTCAGCATGGCTGAAATCGCAAGGAATGTGTTGAGGGGGTCGTGATCCGCCCCCGGTGCAGACACTGTCGCCGCGCCCTTCAGCCCGCGGAATCCAGGCAGCCGAACCTCCCGATTCGGCCCTCACCACCCAGGTGCGGGACGCCCCACCCCATGGCCGCGAGAACCGATCCACCCCTCCGCCCAGCGACAGCGCGGTGAAAGGAAACAGGCACTTCTGGATGCCGCCAGAGCCTCCGACCAGCGGCTACGACGCGTCCTTGGGGCCCTGATCTGACGGGGGCAACCTCCGCTCCACCTGCAGAAACACCAACCAGGCCACCCCGGCACTGATGCCGCCGGTCCAGTCGCTGCGCAGCAGCTCCACGATCGACACCGTGCTGGCGCCGATGCGGAGGCCCCGCAGGGCAAAGCGGCCCAGCTGGTCCAGCCGCGTCCGTCGATCAGGAGACCCGGTCATCGCCATCCACGGGAGCCGAGCGAGCGGATCAACTGGTCCGAGCCCTGGAGACGATCGGCCAGCGTCAGCGCGGCGTTCTGGCAGCCGGCGCTGGCCGACGAACGCCTCTCCAGGCCTTGGCTTCCCTGAAAACCCATGCAGCACCTGGGGTCCTGAAGAACGGGGCTGGCGGGACTCGAACCCACGACCTACGGTTTAGGAAACCGTCGCTCTATCCGGCTGAGCTACAGCCCCCCACGGGCGGAGCCCGCCTCCGCATTATGCGCGTCGCCCGCAGGGGCATGATGGAGCCCGAAAGCAGGCGAGGTGGTCGCGATCGGGCTGCGTCCCGGCCTTCGGGTCGGCGATACGGGCCTGGTTGAGGAAAGTCCGGGCTCCCCAATGGCCAGGCTTGCTGGGTAACGCCCAGTGCGGGTGACCGTGAGGAGAGTGCCACAGAAACACACCGCCGATGGCCGACCAGGGGCAACCCTGGCGTGCACAGGCAAGGGTGCAAGGGTGCGGTAAGAGCGCACCAGCAGCATCGAGAGGTGCTGGCTCGGTAAACCCCGGCTGGGAGCAAGGCCCAGGGACAACGGTTGGCCATGACACCCGTCCCGCTTCACGTGCGCCGCTCGAGGCCGCCGGTAACGGCGGTCCCAGACAGATGATCACCCCCGCCGGCTTGCCGGCGGTGAACAGAACCCGGCTTACGTCCTGCTTTCACCCCTTTC
Source organism: Vulcanococcus limneticus LL (assembly GCF_002252705.1). Taxonomy (GTDB): domain Bacteria; phylum Cyanobacteriota; class Cyanobacteriia; order PCC-6307; family Cyanobiaceae; genus Vulcanococcus; species Vulcanococcus limneticus. The sequence goes on along the minus strand of NZ_NQLA01000035.1, from coordinate 23,846 downwards.
CCCGGCCGCCCCTGCCGTCGGCCCGATATCCCGGTCCCACCCCGCCGGCCCGATTCCGCTGTCCATGCCCACCGCCCAGGCCCCCGATCGCCCCGCCCAGCTGCAGGCCTTCCTGGCGGGGCTGGGCCTGAAGCCGCCGGCCGGCGCCGACCTGGCCCCCCTGGATGCGGCCCTCACCCACACCTCCGCCGGTCTGGCGGTCGACCACGAGCGGCTGGAGTTCCTGGGCGATGCGGTGCTGCGGCTGGCGGCGACGGAATACCTGGAGCGGGAGCAGCCGCAGCTGGGCGTGGGGCAGAGCTCAGCGCTGCGGGCCCAGCTGGTGAGCGACCGCTGGCTGGCGGAACTGGGCGAGCACTGCGGCGTGGAGGCGGCGCTGCGGATCGGGCCGATGGCGGCGGGCGACCAGGCCGGCCGCGCCACCCTGCGGGCCGAGGCCTGTGAGGCGGTGGTGGGGGCGCTCTACCGGATCTGGGGCGGGCGGCTGGAGCCGGTGCTTCAGTGGCTCACGCCCCACTGGCGGACTACGGCGGCCGAGCTTGAGGCCGACCCGGACCGCCACAACTGGAAGTCGGCACTGCAGGAGTGGAGCCAGGGGCTGCGCCGCGGCCTGCCGGACTACCGCAGCGAGGAGATCAGCACGATCCACGCCGATCCGCGCCGGTTCCGCTGCGTGGTGCGGCTGGGCGAGGATCGGCTGGGCGAGGGCTGGGGCCGCTCGCGCCGGGTCGCGGAGCAGGAGGCGGCGCGGCAGGCCCTGGAGCGACTCAGACCTGCTCGAGGGTCTTGAGCGGCAGGGTCACGAGCTTGTCCCAGTTGCCACCCTCGAACAGCACGGCGGCGCGGCTGCCGCTGATCCGCTGCACAAAACCGCGGTAGCCGTCGTAGATCGAGCGGCCGTCGCGCACCACCACGGTGGAGCCGGGGAGGATCGGCAGGGTGTCAGCCATGGGTGGGCCCAGTCGTGGGGCCATTATCGAGCCACAGGGCACGGAGATGGGCCGCATGAGGGACACAACGACTGAAGCGATCCCCGCCGCAACGCCGGAGAGCGAGAGTGCGGCGACGCCGATGCCGATGGAGCAGGAGCAGGAGCTGCTGGTGGTGGGCCGGGTCGTGGGGGTGCAGGGCCTGAAGGGCGAACTGCGGATCAACCCAATGAGCGACTTCCCGGAGCGCTTCACCCGCCCCGGCCGCCGCTGGCTGCAGCGCCGCGGCGAACCGCCCCAGCCCCTGGAGCTGCTGACGGGTCGCCAGCTGCCCGGCCGGGAGCTCTACGTGGTGCGCTTCGAGGGCGTGGCCGACCGCAGCGCCGCCGAGGCCCTGGTGGGCCGCGACCTGCTGGTGCCTGCCGCCGACCGGCCCAAGCTGGCCAAAGGCGAGTTCCACCTGCTGGATCTGGTGGGCCTGGAGGTGCGGCTGGAGGCCGATGGCGCGATGATCGGCCGGGTCAGCGACCTGATCCACGCCGGCAACGACCTGCTGGAGGTGGAACTGAGCGAGGGCGGGCGCCGGCTGCTGATCCCCTTCGTGGAGGCGATCGTGCCGCGGGTGGAGCTGGCGGAGGGCTGGCTGTCGCTCACGCCGCCGCCGGGCCTGCTGGATCTGGCCGAGGGCTGAGGCCTGGCGGCAGGGGCCAGGCCGGCGGCCAGGACTCCCGCCCGGCAGCCAGGGATCCGGCTCGGCCACCTTCCTGCCACGTCGGTTCTGGGTTGGAATGGGGGCATCCATGGGGAGCGGGCCGACGGGCGGCTCCCCCCGCTGCCGAGTGATACCTCCGCGATGTCCGCTACCCCAAGCGCCACCATCTCCAGCGCCCCGGACAGCGCGACGACCGCTTCCGGCGGCTCCGACCTGGTGCCGGTGATCCTCTGCGGTGGCACCGGCACCAGGCTCTGGCCCCTGTCGCGCGCCAGCTATCCCAAGCAGTACTGGGCCCTGGCCGGCAGCGGCGAAGAGACCCTTCTGCAGCAGACCCAGCTGCGCCTGCAGGGCCTCGGTGGCCTGGCCGCGCCGCTGCTGATCTGCAACGAGGACCACCGCTTCATCGTGGCCGAGCAGATGCGCCAGATCGGCGTGGAGCCGGCCGCGATTCTGCTGGAACCGATGGGCCGCAACACCGCCCCCGCCGTGGCCGTGGCCGCCCTCCAGGCCACGGCCCGCGGTGAGGATCCGCTGCTGCTGGTGCTCGCCGCCGACCACGTGATCCGGGAGGCGGAGCGCTTCCGCGCCACCGTGGCCGCCGGTATCCCCGCCGCCGAGGCCGGCGCCCTGGTCACCTTCGGGATCGTGCCCACCGCCCCCGAGACGGGTTACGGCTACATCGAGGCCGCCGCCGCCCCGGAATCCGCGATCGCCGGCGAGGCCAACGCAGCCAGCGCGGTGCCCCAGGGCCCCGTGCCGATCGCCCGCTTCGTCGAGAAGCCCGACCGCGCCACCGCCGAGCGATTCCTGGCCAGCGGGCGCTTCACCTGGAACAGCGGCATGTTCCTGTTCAAGGCCAGCGCGATCCTGGCCGAGCTGGAGCGGCTGGCCCCCGAGGTGGTGAGCGCCTGCCGCGCCGCCCTTGAGCACGACAGCGCCGACCTGGACTTCCTGCGGCTGGAGCGGGAGGCCTTCGCGGGCTGCCCCAACGTGGCGATCGACGTGGCGGTGATGGAGAAGACCGACCGTGGCGCCGTGCTGCCCCTGGAAGCCGGCTGGAGCGACGTGGGCAGCTGGAGTGCCCTCTGGGAGACGGCCGATCAGGACGCCGAGGGCAATGTGCTGCGGGGCCGGGTGATCAGCCAGGACTCTCGCAACTGCTACCTGCGCAGCGAACACCGGCTGGTGGTGGGGCTGGGCGTCGAAGACCTGGTGGTGGTGGAAACGGACGACGTGGTGCTGGTGGCCCACCGCGACCGGGCCCAGGACATCAAGGCGGTCGTCGGGCAGCTGGAGGCGGCCGGCGCCCGCGAGAGCCGGGCCCACCGCCGGATCTACCGACCCTGGGGCTCCTACGACGGCGTCACCGAGGGCGAGCGCTGGCAGGTCAAGAAGATCGTGGTCAACCCCGGCGCCTCGCTTTCGCTGCAGATGCACCACCACCGCGCCGAGCACTGGGTGGTGGTGGCCGGCACCGCCGTGGTGGAGAAGAACGGCGTGGAAGAGCTGGTGGGCGAGAACCAGAGCACCTACATCCCCCTGGGCTGCAGACACCGCCTCACCAACCCAGGCCGCATCCCGGTCGAGATGATCGAAGTGCAGAGCGGCCCCTACCTCGGCGAAGACGACATCGTGCGCTTCGAAGACCTCTATGGCCGGAGTGGGCGCGTGCCGGTGAGGGGCTGAGCTTCGGGCCGCCACCGGCCGGAGGCCGGAATGCGGCCCTTCGCTCAGCCCCTCACCGGCAGCCGGGAGTGGGGGAAGGGAGTGGTGGAGGCGCGGAGGCCTGAGGGAGCTTCAGGCGCCCACATCGGCCGCCCCGGCAACAGGCCGCGCTCAGCCAAGCGCCCAAAGTCCCTCCCCACCCCAAACTCCTGCGGTGCGTCGGGTGTGTGCCTCGGGGCGGCATTCCGGCCTCCGGCCGGTGGCCGCCCCGAGGCACACACCCGACGCCGGCACTACTCCACCGTGACGCTCTTGGCGAGGTTGCGCGGCTGATCCACATCCAGACCCCGGTGGGCGGCGATGTGATAGCTCAACAACTGCATCGGGATCACCGTCAGCAGCGGGCTGATCAGTTCATCCACCTCCGGCACGGGCAGCAGGGTGTCGAACAGCTCCGTGTCAGGGCCCTCGGGGGCCACCCCGATCAGCTGGGCATCGCGGGCCTTGGCCTCCTGGGCATTGCTGAGCACCTTGTCGAACACCAGGCCCGGCACAGCAATCGACACCACGGGTACCCGTGCGTCGAGCAGGGCGATCGGCCCGTGCTTCATCTCACCCGCCGGGTAGCCCTCGGCATGGATGTAGCTGATCTCCTTGAGCTTGAGGGCACCCTCGAGGGCGATCGGGTAGTTGATGCCCCGCCCCAGGAAGATCACGTCCTGGGTGTCCGCGAACAGGTGGGCCAGCTCGGCGCAGCGGCGGTCGTGGTCCTCCACCAGGGCCTTGAGCTGCTCCGGCAGGGCCCGCAGCGCGGCCACCAGGCGGCGCAGCTGCTCGGGTCCGTGGCCGGTGGCGCCACCGCCGCGCCGTTCGGCGAAGGCCAGGGCCAGGCCATAGAAGGCCAGCAGCTGGCCGAGGAAGGTCTTGGTGGCGGCCACCCCCACCTCGATGCCGGCGCCGATATCGAGGATGTGGGGCACCAGCCGGCCCAGGGAGCTCTCGGGCCGGTTGGTGATGCCGAGCAGCCGCGGCGCGAAGGCCGGGTCGGCCACCAGGGAGCGGCGCTCCTGTTCCATCGCCAGGGCCGCCAGGGTGTCGGCCGTCTCACCCGACTGGGTGACGCCGATCGTGAGCGTGTGGGCCGAGAGCGGCGGCGGCGCGTAGCGGAATTCGCTGGCGTAGAAAACGCTGGTGGGGATGCCGGCCAGCTGCTCCAGCAGGTATGCCCCCACCTGGGCCGCGTGGCGGCTGGTGCCGCAGGCCAGGATCTGGATCCGCTCCACGCCCTCATACACCCCCTCATCCAGGGGCAGGGCCACCAGCGAGGCGCCGGCCTGGCCGCCAGCCGTGCCGCCCTCCGGCAGGTGGCGCGCCACCCACAGGGCCGCCGTTTCCGGCTGCTCGTGGATCTCCTTGAGCATGAAGTGGCGGAAGCTGCGCTTGTCCGCCACGTGCTCGGTGCCGCTCAGGAGCGATGGGGTGCGCTGCTGGCGCTCGCCGGCCGCGTTGTAGAGCTCAATCCCCAGGGGGGTGAGGAGCGCCACCTCGCCGTCCTCCAGGGGCAGGATCGTGCGGGTGAAGCCAGCCAGGGCCGGGGTATCGCTGGCGCAGAGGAATTCACCCTCGCCCAGACCGATCAGCAACGGCGCCGCCTTGCGGGCCACCACCAGGGCGCCGGGCAGGGCCGCCCACACCACCGCCAGGGCATAGGCGCCGTGCAACAGCGGCAACACCTGCTGCACGGCCTCCAGCAGCAGGGCCCCGCTGGCGGGCCGGCCCTGCTGGATCCGCTCCAGCTGGCGGGCCACAAGGTGGGGGATCACCTCGGTGTCGGTGTCCGAACGGAACACCACGCCCTCGGCCTGCAGCTCCTCGCGCAGGGTGCGGAAGTTCTCGATGATGCCGTTCTGCACCACCGCCAGCCGGCCGCTGCCGTCGAGGTGGGGGTGGGCGTTGCGCTCCTCCGGCTTGCCGTGGGTGGCCCAGCGGGTGTGGCCGATGCCGCACTGGCCCGGGGCCCCGTGCTGCTCGTAGCGGTGGGTGAGGTTGATCAGCTTGCCCTCGGCCCGCAGGCAGGTGAGCCGTCCCTCAGCGGGGCTGCCCGCCGGGCCCGCCGCCAAAGCCTCCACCGTGGCCAGGCCGGCCGAGTCGTAGCCGCGATACTCGAGCTGCCGCAGGCCCTCCAGCAGCAGGGGAGCCGCCTCCCGCGAACCGATCACCGCCACGATGCCGCACATAGATGCCGAGGGAGGAGGGCGGCGGCGCCCGGAGACACCGCCAATAAAAAAGCCCAGCCGGAGCTGGGCTTGAGCTTATGGGTGAACGGCGGCAACAGATCCCTGGAACACAGGTCGTTGGCCGCCCGGGCCTTACCTCAGTAGGCGAGGCCCATGGAGCGGCTGGTCTCGTCGCCGAGGTAGACGCGGATCGAGAGGAAGTCGGTGGGGCAGGCGGTTTCGCAGCGCTTGCAGCCCACGCAGTCTTCTGTGCGGGGGGAGGAAGCGATCTGGCCGGCCTTGCAGCCGTCCCAGGGCACCATCTCGAGCACGTCGAGGGGGCAGGCCCGCACGCACTGGGTGCAGCCGATGCAGGTGTCGTAGATCTTGACGGCGTGGGACATGGGCCTGGGCCGGGAACAAACGGCGTGACGCCAAAAGTACCCGCGCTGGCCGGGCCCTCCCTGCCGCCGCCGCCGCGCCGTCACCCTTTTTCATACGGCCCGGGGGGGCCGCCGCAGGCCGCCCCGTAGGATGCGGCCTCCGAACACTCCGGCCATGTCCCAGGACGCGATCTTCGAGAAAGTCCGCTCGATCGTTGTCGAGCAGCTCAGCGTCGACGCAGGCGATGTGAAGCCCGAATCGAACTTCCAGAACGACCTGGGCGCCGACTCCCTCGACACCGTTGAACTGGTGATGGCCCTGGAAGAGGCCTTCGACATCGAGATCCCCGACGAGGCGGCTGAAGGCATCGCCACCGTGGGCGACGCCGTCAAGTACATCCAGGACAAGCAGGCCTGAGGATCCCGATGGTGGAGGGTCTCCGCCGCGTCGTGGTCACAGGCCTCGGCGCGGTCACACCGATCGGCAACGACGTTTCCGCGTACTGGGAAGGTCTGCGCACGGGCCGAAACGGGGTCGAGGCGATCACCCTGTTCGATGCGTCGCGCCATGCCTGCCGCTTCGCCGCCGAGGTGAAGGGCTTTGATCCAAGGGGCTCCATCGAGCCCAAGGAAGCCAAGCGCTGGGATCGGTTCTGCCAGTTCGGCGTGGTGGCGGCCAAACAGGCCGTGGCCCAGGCCGGCCTGACCATCGACGAGGGCAACCAGCACCGGGTGGGCGTGGCCATCGGCTCCGGCGTGGGCGGCCTGCTGATGATGGAAACCCAAGCCCACGTACTGGCGGATCGCGGTCCGGACCGGGTCAGTCCGTTCTGCGTGCCGATGATGATCCCGAACATGGCCACGGGCCTGGCGGCGATCGCCCTTGGCGCCAAAGGGCCCAGCACCGCCGTGGCTACGGCCTGCGCCGCCGGCTCCAACGCCATTGGCGATGCCTTCCGCCTGATCCAGCTCGGCCTGGCCGACGCGATGCTGGCCGGCGGCGCCGAATCGGCCATCACTCCCCTTGGGGTGGCCGGATTCGCCAGCGCCAAGGCGCTCTCATTCCGCAACGACGACCCCGCCACCGCCAGCCGCCCCTTCGATCTGGAGCGCAACGGCTTCGTGATCGGCGAGGGTTCCGGCGTGCTGGTGCTCGAGAGCCTGGAGCACGCCCAGGCCCGCGGCGCTGAGATTCTGGCCGAGATCGTGGGCTACGGCATGACCTGCGACGCCCACCACATCACCTCCCCTTCACCGGGGGGCGTGGGTGGCGCCGAGGCCATGCGCCTGGCCCTGCGCGACGCGCGCCTGGAACCTGAGGACGTGGACTACGTCAACGCCCACGGCACCAGCACCCAGGCCAACGACAGCAACGAGACCGCCGCCATCAAGGCCTCCCTGGGCGAGCGGGCCAGCCAAATCCCTGTCAGCTCCACCAAGTCGATGACGGGGCACCTGCTGGGCGGCAGCGGTGGCATCGAGGCCGTGGCCTCCGTGCTGGCCATTGGCCACAACCTGGTGCCGCCTACGATCAACTACCAAACTCCGGATCCGGCCTGTGATCTGGATGTCGTACCGAATCAGGCGCGGGAGCAGAAGCTGAACGTCGTGCTGTCCAACTCCTTTGGATTTGGTGGCCATAACGTCTGCCTCGCGTTCCGTCGGATGAGCTGAGGCGGCCGCCACTCCCGCGCCCTGCGCCGGGATCCCCGCCCACTCCCCCACGGCCGCCTGCCCGGCAAACACGCCCCACCCCACCCCTTACCCGTATCCCATGGTCGCCGCAGCCCCCACCCTCGGAACCCAGTCCGTCGACACGCTCTGCGTCAACAGCATTCGCTTCCTGGCGATCGACGCGATCAACAAGAGCAACTCGGGCCACCCCGGCCTGCCGATGGGTGCGGCCCCCATGGCCTACGCCCTGTGGGACAAAGCGCTCAAGCACAACCCCAAGAACCCCAAGTGGTTCAACCGCGACCGCTTCGTGCTGTCGGCCGGCCACGGCTGCATGCTCCTCTACGCGCTGCTTCACCTCACCGGCTACGACTCGGTGAGCATCGAGGACATCAAGCAGTTCCGCCAGTGGGGCAGCCGCACCCCCGGCCACCCCGAGACCTTCGAGACCCCGGGCGTGGAAGTGACCACCGGCCCCCTGGGTCAGGGCATCGCCAACGCCGTGGGCCTGGCCCTGGCCGAAGCCCATCTGGCGGCCAAGTTCAACAAGCCCGACGTGACGCTGGTTGATCACTACACCTACGTGATCATGGGCGACGGCTGCCACCAGGAGGGGGTGAGCGGTGAGGCCGCCTCCCTGGCCGGCCACTGGGGCCTGGGCAAGCTGATCGCCCTCTACGACGACAACCACATCACCATCGACGGAAACACCGACGTTTCCTTCACCGAGGATGTGCTGAAGCGCTACGAGGCCTACGGCTGGCACGTGCAACACGTGCCCGATGGCAACACCAACGTGGAGGCCATCAGCCGGGCGATCGAGGCTGCCAAGGCGGTCACCGACAAGCCCAGCTTGATCAAGGTGACCACCACCATCGGCTACGGCTCCCCCAACAAGGCCGACACCGCCGGCGTGCACGGCGCCGCCCTGGGCGCTGAAGAAGCGGCCCTGACCCGCCAGGCCCTGGACTGGGCCTACGGCGAGTTCGAGGTGCCCCAGGAGGCCTACGACCACTGGCGCCAGGCCCTGAGCCGCGGCGCCGCCGCCGAGGCCGAGTGGAACACCTCCCTGGCCGATTACCGCGCCAAGTATCCGGCGGAGGCCGCCGAGTTCGAGCGCCGGCTGCGGGGCGAGCTGCCCGCCAACTGGGATGCCAACCTGCCCAGCTTCACCGCTGAGGACAAGGGCCTGGCGACCCGTCAGCACTCCTACAACGCGCTGAACGCCATCGGCCCCAACCTGCCCGAGCTGATCGGCGGCTCGGCCGACCTCACCCACTCCAACCTCACGGACATCAAGGGCGAGAAGGGCTTCCAGAAGGGTGCCGAGGCCAACCGCTACCTGCACTTCGGCGTGCGCGAGCACGCCATGGCCTCGATCCTCAACGGCCTGGCCTACCACAGCAGCGGCCTGGTGCCCTACGGCGGCACCTTCCTGGTGTTCGCCGGCTACGCGATCGGCGCCATCCGCCTCTCGGCCCTGAGCGAGCTGGGTGTGATCTACGTGTTCACCCACGACTCGATCGGCCTGGGTGAGGACGGCCCCACCCACCAGCCGGTCGAGACCCTGGCCAACCTGCGCGCGATCCCCAACCTGCTGGTGATCCGCCCCGGTGACGGCAACGAGACCAGCGGCGCCTACCAGGTGGCCGTGACCAACCGCAAGCGCCCCACGGTGCTGGCCCTGAGCCGCCAGGCCATGGCCAACCAGGCCAACTCCAGCGCCGCCGCCGTGGCCAAGGGCGGGTACATCCTCGAGGACAGCACCGGCACCCCGGACCTGATCCTGATCGCCAGCGGCACCGAGCTGGAACTGGCCACCAAGGCCGCCGCCGTGCTGCGGGCCGAAGGCAAGGCCGTGCGCGTGGTGTCGATGCCCTGCGTGGAGCTGTTCGAGGAGCAGGACGCGGCCTACCGCGAGAGCGTGCTGCCCTCCGCGGTGCGCAAGCGCCTGGTGATCGAGGCCTCCAGCAGCTTCGGCTGGCACAAGTACACCGGCTTCGAGGGCGACACCGTGTCGATCGACCGCTTCGGCGCCTCCGCCCCCGGCCCGGTGTGCCTCGAGAAGTTCGGCTTCACCGTGGACAACGTGGTGGCCAAGGCCAAGGCCCTGGGCTGATCAGCCAGAACTGACGGCGGCGGGGAGCTGAGCCTCACCGCCCATGGGGGCCCCGCCAATGGCGGGGCTTTTTACTGGGTTGGCGCGACCCCGCTCCGACTTCAGCGTTTCAGATCGAAGCGATCGGCCTCCATCACCTTCACCCAGGCGGCCACGAAGTCGGCCACGAACCTGGCGGCACCATCGCTCTGGGCATACACCTCGGCGATGGCCCGCAGCTGGGAGTTGGAGCCAAACACCAGATCCACCCGGGTGCCGGTCCAGCGCAGGGCGCCCGTGGCGCGGTCCCGGCCCTCGAACAGCTCGCCGCTGTCGTCAGCGGGGCTCCAGGTGGTGGCCATGGCGAGCAGGTTCACAAAGAAGTCGTTGCTGAGCGACCCCGGCCTCTCGGTGAACACGCCGTGGCGCACGCCGCCGGTGTTGGCGCCCAGCACCCGCAGGCCGCCCACCAGCACGGTCATCTCCGGGGCGCTCAGGCCCAGCAGCTGGGCACGATCCACCAGCAGATGCTCGGCGGCCACGCTCATCGGGCCCTTCTGCCAGTTGCGGAATCCATCGGCCTGGGGCTCCAGCACCGCAAAGGAAGCCGCATCGGTCTGCTCCGGGCTCGCATCCATCCGGCCCGGAGTGAACGGCACCGCCACGGCATGGCCGGCGGTGGAGGCCCCCTGCTCCACGCCCACGCCACCGGCCAGCACGATCAGATCCGCCAGCGACACGCGCACGCCATCGCTGCGGGAGGCCTGGAAGGCCTGCTGAATGCCCTCGAGCACGCCCAGCACCCGCTGCAGCTGCTCAGGCTGGTTCACGGCCCAATCCTTCTGGGGCGCCAGGCGCACGCGGGCGCCATTCGCGCCGCCGCGCTTGTCAGAGCCGCGGAAGGTGGAGGCCGAGGCCCAGGCGCTGGACACCAGCTCGGCAGTGCTCAACCCGGAGGCCCGCACACGCTCCTTGAGATCAGCGATGGCCACTTCATCCACCAGGGGGTGATCCAGCGCCGGGATCGGGTCCTGCCAGATCAGGTCGTCGGCCGGCACTTCGGGGCCGAGGTAGAGGCACTTGGGCCCCATATCGCGATGGGTGAGCTTGAACCAGGCCCGAGCGAAGGCGTCGGCGAAGGCCTCCGGGTGCTGGTGGAAGTGGCGCGAGATCGGCTCGTAGATCGGATCGAAGCGCAGCGAAAGATCCGCCGTGGTCATCATCGGCGGATGCTTGAGCCCGGGGATGTGGGCATCGGGAATCAGGTGCTCCTCGCGACAGTCCTTGGCCTGCCACTGCCAGGCGCCGGCGGGGCTCTTGATCAGCTCCCACTCGTAGCCGAACAGCATGTCGAAGTAGCCCATGTCCCAGCGGGTGGGGTGGGGTTTCCATGCACCCTCGATGCCGCTGGTGGTGGCATCGGCGCCCTTGCCGCTGCCGTGGCGGTTGTGCCAGCCCAGGCCCTGCTCCTGCAGCGGTGCCCCCTCAGGCGGTGGTCCCACCAGCTCTTCGCTGCCGGCGCCGTGGGCCTTGCCGAAGGTGTGGCCGCCGGCGGTGAGGGCCACGGTCTCCTCATCGTTCATCGCCATGCGCGCAAAGGTCTCGCGCACGTCGCGGCCCGACGCCACCGGGTCGGGCACACCATTGGGACCTTCGGGATTCACGTAAATCAGGCCCATCTGAACCGCCGCCAGGGGGTTCTCCAGCTCGCGGTCACCGCTGTAGCGCTCATCGCCGAGCCAGGTGGTCTCGTTGCCCCAGTAGATGTCTTCTTCGGGCTGCCAGATGTCGACGCGACCGCCGCCGAAGCCGAAGGTGCGCAGCCCCATCGATTCGAGGGCGCAGGTACCGGCCAGGATCATCAGATCGGCCCAGGAGATGCGGTTGCCGTAGGCCTGCTTGATGGGCCACAGCAGGCGGCGGGCCTTGTCGAGGTTGCCGTTGTCGGGCCAGCTGTTGATCGGCGCGAAGCGCTGGTTGCCGGTGCCGCCGCCGCCCCGGCCATCGGCGGTGCGGTAGGTGCCGGCGCTGTGCCAGGCCATACGGATGAACAGGCCGCCGTAGTGGCCCCAGTCGGCGGGCCACCAGTCCTGCGAATCGGTCATCAACGCGATCAGGTCGCGCTTGAGGTCGAAGTAATCGAGCTGGCTGAACGCCTCGGCGTAGTGGAACGCAGGGCCCAGGGGATTGGAGACCGGGCTGTGCTGGTGCAGGATTCCCAGGTTCAGCTGCTGGGGCCACCAGTCGCGCGGCGCCGGGCCTCGGCCAGCCGCCGGCGCTCCGCCATGGCCGCTGAACGGGCATTTGCCGAGTTCGGTCATCGGGCTTGCCTGCCTGAATGCATTGCCCGGACCGTAGGCAGCGGGATCAGCGGCGACCGGCCAGGGTCACAGGTCTTATAGCGATCCATGGGCCACTGGCAAGCACCCCTCCAGCACCTGAGCGAGGCAGGCCAGTGAAGATCTGCTACTTGACTGATCGAGCTAGCCGAATCTCGCCAGAGTAAGGGCACTGTTTTACATCGGCCTCAGGTGCCCCCAAGAGCCAGGAAGCTGACACTGCCGGAAGTCACGGCATTGATTCAAACCTTACTCAGTCAACCCAGCCTTGGCGAGACCGAGCTGCTGGCCTTTGCCAAGGCCATCAACGGCGGCGACTTTCAGCAACCGGCCTCTACCAAGGCCAAGCCCAAGGCTCCGACACTGACGGAGCTGAAGCAGAAGGTACTGGATCACTTTGAGTGCAAGACCGTCGCTCAGCTGAGGAAGAACAAGAACTTCGCGCTCTCGATAACGGGAGAAGATGTTGCCCTCAAGAGCAAGGACGACTGGCTCAAGCTCTACCGACGTTTCGTGGGCATCCCCGGCAACGAGCGCAACTTGGATCCCGGTCCCACCGTGATCAACGGCATCGACGTACTGCAGCACTTCCGCCCCTGGGTGGTGTTCGGCCTGGATCCGAAGACCGCCACGGCCGACGACGTGCGCGAAGCCTTCCGCAGGCTGATCAAGATCCACCACCCCGACACAGGCGGCGACCCACGCGTGGCTGAGCGCCTGCAGACGATGAAGGACTCTGTCCTCGCCCTGATGCCTTGAGCGGAAACAGCAAGCAACTACCATGCGCGACCTCCTGACCGACCGGGAAACGGCCAAGATCCTGGGCAAGCGGATTGATTCGCTCTACAAGATCGTGGATGCGTTCGATGCCAATTCCGATGACGAATGGGATCTGGTCGAGGGAGAACACTTTGAATTTGCGGGCCCTCCCGTTGCCGGCGAGGGTGGCAAGCGGCCTCGACGCTTTACCGAGGAGGGCATCGAAGCCATTGCCCGCTATCTTGAGGCCACGGAGAAATCCGGCATTCTGGACTGGTTTCGCGACAAGCTGTTGAAGGTGAAGCAGAAGCGCAAGCAACTGCTCGTGTCACGTCGGATCACGCAGGAGTTCATGGAAGTGGGCAGCGAATTAGTGATCCAGGGAGATCTGGCCTTTGTGACCCGCAAGTCCACCATTGGCATTCTGCAGACGAACTACAAGGGTCTGAACAACTCCTGGGAGCGGCTGCGGCTGGCGGGCACCGAGGAGGGGGAAGAGGCCCTGGAGCAGAACAAGGATTTCCTGGAATCCGAGGAACGCACGCTGCTGATCAGCCAGCGCGGCATCGCGCGGGTGGCACGCGACATGCGCAGGAACAGCAGGATCACCAAGGCCCGCCAGGCCTGGATCGAGGCGGTGGGAGACGTGGTGGAGGAGTGCTTCAAGTCTGAGATTCGCTACCTCACCCAGGGTGTGGACGAGGCCATCAAGCGGGCCAAGCGGGCTGCAGGGCACCGCTGCGAGGTCACGGGCACGAAGTCAAGTCGGCACAACCAGAGCGATCTGGCCGGCCACCATCTCTTCGACCGCAGGAGCCGCCCCGATCTGGCCGATCTTCCCGAGAACATCCTGGTGATCGTGCCCGAGCTGCACCGAGAGTTCCACAGCTGGACAGGCGTCAGCTGCAGCCCCAACGACTTCCTTCGCTTCATCGAAACCAGCCGGTCCGACCTTTTTGATCCCGTCAACGCCAGGCACATGAAGCGGATCCAGTCCCTCACGCGCCGCCTGAATCGGCTCCAGCAGGAACGGGAGGGCGGCCATCTGCGCTACCACAGACCCTGAGCTTCAGCTGCTCAGCACCGCCACCACCACGGCCGCGATGGCCAGGGTCACCGAGCCCACCACCAGGCCGGCGGCCACGTTGCCCTTGCGGATCTCGGCGCGGTAGTCGGTGGGGGACAGGGCATCGAACAGCTGGACCCCGCCATAGATGAGGATGACCCCCACGAAGGTCCAGCCGACCGTCAGCAGCAATTGGAGCAGCGGTTTGGCCATCGCCTCACCCGACACACCACGCCACCGTAGGGAGGTGGTGCGCTGGCCCCGCTGGTGTTGGCTGGTGCCCCTGCTGCCGCTGCTGGTGCTGGCCCTCTCTGCCGTGGTGCCCAGCCGCCGACTGGCGATCCTGCTGCGCCCTGAGCAGCCCGCGATCAGTGAGCCGTTCCGGCTGGAGGGCGGACCGCTGGGAAGCCCCCAGATCAGCCTGCGCGCCGAGCTGCCGGCCAACAGTGCGCTCGAGCTGGAGGCGGAGCTGCTCGACAGCCAGGGCGCCGTGGTGCTGGCGCTCACCAAGCAGGCCTGGCGCGAGCGCGGCACCTGGAGCGAGGGCGGTGAGAGCGGCACCTGGGAGGAGCGGGACGACCAGGCAGACCTGGCGCTGCGGCCGCCGCGGAGCGGGAGCTACCGCCTGCGCCTCACGCTCGAGGAGCTGCTCGATAGCGCCGGCCAGCCCCTGCAGACGCCGATCCTGATGCAGGTGGAGGTGCGCCAGCACAGCGTGGATGCGCCGCTGCTCTGGTTCACCGCCGCCGTGGGCCTGGTGATGGTGCGGATCCTGCAGACCTCGGTGTATGCCAACTGGCGGCAACGGCGGGTGCTGCGGCTGGAGGACAGCCGGGTGGCGATCCGTCTGTGGGCGGGCGGCGATGGCTTGCTGCGGGCGGTGGTGCGAGCCCGCTACGAACGGCCCAGCAGCGACCGCCCCCCCACCGGCGCGCTGCCACCCGTGCGGCTGGAGCTGAGCGTGGCCGGCCCACGCGGGCAGCGCCTGCGCAAGGAAGTGCTGAAGCTGGCGCCGGCCCGGCACAGCAGCGACGGCGACCATTGGCTGACGGTGGCGCAGACCGTCCACCTGCGCCTGCCGGAGCGGGAGAGTGTGCGGGTGCGGGCCGCCCTGTCCGAGCAGCTTGCGGACGGCGGCGAGCCCTGGGCAATCGAGTGGATCGAGCTGGTGCTGGAGGATGGCGTCGTGACGCCGGAGCCGGTGGCGGCCCTGCCGCTGGACCTGGATCGGGACAGGGCCTGAGATGCCGGTGGAACGCGCCCTGATCCTGGCCCTCACACTCACGGCGGTGGGCGTGGGCACCACCGCCGCCATCACCCGGCCCCTGCTGTTCCGACTCGGCCAGGACGGTACCCCCACCGCCTCCTCGGGGGTGAGCTACGGCGGCTCCTACCGCAGCGGCCGCTGGGTACCCCACGGTCGCCCCCGCGACTGGTCGCGCTTCCAGGGCCGCGGACCGGGATCGGCCAAGTAGCCATGGCCCGGCGCCCACCGACCAGCCCCGAACTGACGCCCCTGCAGGTGCGGGTGCTGCTGGCCACCGCGGCGCTCTCCTCC
This sequence comes from Vulcanococcus limneticus LL, assembly GCF_002252705.1. Lineage (GTDB taxonomy): Bacteria > Cyanobacteriota > Cyanobacteriia > PCC-6307 > Cyanobiaceae > Vulcanococcus > Vulcanococcus limneticus. Next base: position 8,444 of record NZ_NQLA01000035.1, on the reverse strand, counting down.
AGCGTGGGGCTGGTGCTGGAGCTGATGCTGGCCACCCAGGCCAGCTACCTGCTCGGCGATGCCGCCCTGGCCACGGGGGTGGTGATCGGCACGTTCCTGGCCGCCATGGGGCTCGGCGCCTGGCTGAGCCAGTTCGTGGTGGGCGGAGCCCAGCCCCAGCAGCAGCTGCTGCGCGCCTTCCTGCTGGTGGAGGTGTGCCTGGCGCCGCTGTGCCTGCTGGCGCCACTGGCCCTGTTCGCCCTGTTCAGCGCCGACGGCCCGGTGTGGCTGGGTCTGGTGGTGTTCACGGTGATGGTTGGGGTGCTGGGGGGGATGGAGGTGCCCCTGCTCACGCGCCTGCTGGAAACCCAGCAGCAGCTGCGCCAGGCCCTCGCCCAGGTGCTGGCACTCGACTACTTCGGCGCCCTGCTGGGGTCGCTGCTGTTTCCGCTGGTGCTGCTGCCCTGGCTGGGCCTGCTGCCCACCGCCGGACTGCTGGCGCTGGTGCCACTGGCCAACAGCGCCCTGCTCTGCTGGCTGTTTCCAGTGGGCCGCCGCTGGCGTTGGCCACTCACCCTGGCCTGGCCCCTGGCGGCCCTGGCGGCCTGGCTGATCGTGCCCCTGGGCGACCGCATCGAGGATTCCCTTTACGACGATCCCGTGGTGGGCCGCCGCCAGACCCGTCACCAGCGGATCGTGCTCACCCGCCGCCGCGACGATCTGCGCCTGTTCCTCGATGGCAACCTGCAGTTCTCCAGCCTCGATGAATACCGCTACCACGAGGCCCTGGTGCATCCGGCCCTGGCCCTGCATCCGCGGCCGAAGCGGGTGCTGGTGCTGGGGGCCGGCGACGGGCTGGCCGTGCGGGAGGTGCTGCGCTGGCCCACTGTGGAGCGGGTGGATCTGGTGGAGCTGGATGGGGAGATGCTGCAGCTGGCCCGCCGCCATCCCTTCCTGAAGCGCCTGAACGGGGGCAGCCTCGACGGGCCGCGGGTGCACGTGCACGTGGGCGATGCCTTCGAGCTGGTGCGGCGGCTGGATGGCCCCTTCGATGTGGTGATCGCCGACTTCCCCGATCCCGCCACGGCGCCGCTGGCGCGCCTCTACAGCGTGACCTTCTACGGGCGGGTACTGCGGCGGCTCGCCCCAGGGGGCCTGCTGGTGACCCAGGCCTCCACGCCGTTCTTCACACCGAAGGTGATGGCCTCGATCCGGGCCACGCTGGCGGAGCTGGCGCTGCAGAGCCGGCCCTACAGCGTGGATGTGCCCAGCTTCGGGCCCTGGGGGTTCGTGCTGGCCCACCGGCCCGGCCAGGTGCTCACGGCGGCGCCGCTGCCGTTCCGGGGCCGCTGGATCGATGACGGTCAGCTGCAGCGCCTGTTCGTGCTGCCGCGCGACCTGCAGCCGCCGCCAGGCCAGGCGGTGCTGCCGAACCGGCTGTCGCGGCCGGTCCTGGCCGACTACCAGCGGCGCGGGCTCTGGGCCGAGAACTGAACCCAGGCGGGGCCCACCTCTGGGGTGGATAGCCTGGGCCGATGGCGATCTGGCTGCTGCTGCTGGTGCTGCTCCTGGCGGCCTTCGCGTTGCGGCGGGTGCAGCGGCTGCGCAGGACCAGGCCCAGCAGCCTGCCGACACCACGCACGCTGTTCAACCTGCGCACCGGCGACATCGTGCAGTTCGACGGGCGCGACTGGGTGGTGGAAGACCGGCTGCTCTATGACGAGGACGGTTTCCAGTGGCTGGAGTACCTGCTGCGCGACGGCTCCGAGGCCCGTTGGCTGGCAGTGAGCGAGGACGACTGGCTGGAGCTGAGCTGGCTGGAGGCGGCCCCGGCCGCCCTAGCCCGGCAACTGGCCGCCGGGGCCACCCCCTTCCCGGAGCAGATCCACTGGGACGGCCGCACCTACGAGCGCAGGGAGGAGGGCCGGGCCTCTGCTAGCTCCAGTGCCCGCACCATGAACCGCCATCTCGCCAGCTGCCGCTTCGCCGACTACGAGGCCGAGGGCCAGCGGGTGCTGTCGGTGGAGCGCTGGGACGACGAGACCGAGGTGACCATCGGCCACCAGATCGACCCCAGCGCCCTGACCCTGCTCCCTGGAGATGGGCGCTCGGTGTATCGGCTGAACGGGTAGGCCGCTGCCACCAGGGTGTCATGGCGACGAGCGTCGCCAGACGCTGCCGCGCCGCTCGTACTCCAGGGCGTGCTCCACGCGGCGGGCAACTTCAGGTCCGCACCACCGCTCGACGAGCCAGAGCCCCAGGTCCAGGCCGGAGGTGACACCTCCAGCGGTCACGATATCGCCGTCATCAACAACACGAGCATCGACAATCTCAGCGCCGAAATCCCTCAACGCGTCCACGGCCACGTGATGGGTGGTGGCTGGACGGTCCTCCAACAGACCTGCCCCTGCCACCAGCAGGGCTCCCGTACACACCGAGGCAATCGTGACGCCACGGTGATGCAACTGCGCAATGGCCGCTGGAATCTCCCCACGCTGAAGTTCAGCCCATGCCCCCTGGGAAGCGCGATTCCACCACCCTCCACCTGGCACGATCAGAGCATCGAGTGGTTGATCGATGGCAAGCCGACCTGCAGGCTGAAATCGCGCTCCGTGAGCCGCAACGACCTCCGCAGAGCCGTCCAGGCTGACGAGCTCCACCTGGATATCGGCGCCCAGGGAAGCCGCCAGCCTCAGGACCTCATAGGGAGCGATCGCATCAAGCTCATCAAAGCCGTTGAACACAAGGATGGCAGCCTCCATCGGCGGGCTAGCCCCACGCACGTCGCAGAGTGGGATCGACCTTGGCAAAGGCAGCACTGAACTTGTCCCAACAGGCTGACCAGAAACCGACAAATCCATATCCGCCCCTACGCAGAACACGACGATGATCGGCGAACACCACGACTACTGTTCCCGCATACAGCAATCGATGCAGCACCTTGGGAACATGGCGAAGAAATCCAGTGCGGCGTTGACGGATATACCGAAGCAGCTCTGACTCGTATCGAGTGTGGGCCGCTTCCTCCTCCAAGATGCGCGTGCATATCGCAACCAGGACCGGGGACTGTGTACACGCTTGCAGCGCTCGGTAGTAGACCAAGGCGATCAACTCAGCGGTGATCAAGACCGTGATAGACGCTTCATATCCCGCGAACTTTCTTAGCCTGCGAAACAAGGTGTCCGTCCAGTTTCGCTGCAACGTGCGTAGTGCATGGCCTTGCATAAATCTCTTGAGCATCAAGGCGTGCTTCTGCTCTTCCTTGACGAAACGCCGGGTGATGGGCACGAGACAATGCCCTCCCAGCTCGTCCGCAAAGGCAACCGCAAACCCGAGCAAGCTATGGGCTTCCGAGTACTCGCCGAGCTGAAACTTGGCTATCGAACTTTCGATGCACGCTTTCTCACTGGCGCTAAGAACATCATTGGGGTCACCCCAAGGAATGAGGTCAGACGCCGCAGCATTGGAATCAAAATACTCCAACCAAGCCACCAGATCAGGCTTGTTCACCGAGGGAACCCCACTCGATCAGCAATAGCTTCATTTTACCCTGGAGTGCCCGAGTCGAAAGGAACAGGCCAACGCTCAAGATCGGCGGCGGGAGCAGCCCATACAGTCACCAGACATCCTTGACTGAGAGCACTGGAGTTTGATTGCCGGCGATGCGTATATCTTCCTACAAGACATCTCATGCCGCAGGCTCTTGGACAACAAACTGTTCGATGGCGGCCGCAATCTGATCAGCCACCTCAAGCGTGGGAAAGTGGCTGCGTGCAGCCAACTTCGACACAGAAAACCAAGGATGATTCGCTGCGAACGCCTGCTGAGCAGCGAGGTAGGCGGGATCCTCCGGCTGAGCATACAAATGCAGCACCGGCACGGCAGGGGCGAGGTGGGTCAACGCCTGAAGTGGAGATCCAGCTTGGGCGTAGGCGGCGCTGATTTCACGGCCAGCACGAGCCCACATGTCGAAGCCATAGGAACCCATGTCTTCGCGTACGTACTGGACAAGTTCAGGAGTGTCTAGTCCATGCAGCCACATATCGAATAGTTGCTGCCGCGTTTGGTGCCAATGGGACGGGTCTTGGAGAGACTGCAGGACTTCGAGGAAGGGAGGCGGTGCCTCCAGGATGATCCAATCCAGGAACACAAGATGGGAGATACGCGAACCAAGTCGCCGGCGCAGTTCGATGGCAACCCAACCGGCATGGGAGAGGGCTACAGGAACAACGTGGGCCGCTCCACTTGACTCAATCACTGAAAGAGCATCCTCAACCAGATCAATGGATCCGAAATCGCCCCGTGGCGATTCCGACTGGCCATGGCCTCGCCAGTCGAGAGAAAGGGAGCGCAGGCGTGGGGCAGTGGTGGCGGCAAGTTGATCAAAGACCTTGCGGCTCCCACACCAGCCCGGCAGGAACAGGAGTGCAGGCTCGCCTTGCCCCTGATCGGTATAGCTGATGCGCGTTACTTGCGACAGATCTTCAGCCATAGGTTTTGTCCTGTTCTGCAGAGCCTGCTTGCTCCATAGTCAAGGCTGGCTGGAAACACTCCAGCCGCCAAGATGGTCTTCACATTCCGTTGGATCGAATCAGACAGAAGGCCGGGAGACATGCGGAACCCCCGCTGATTGGGCAGTTCTCAAGACCCGGTCACGATCGAGTTTGTTGTGGGTCTGTGTTGGCACAGAATGGGATAGGTAGCGAGACAAGCACCCAGAATTGAGACGGTTTACACCGACGTGGAGTCAAGTGCTTTGGAAACCGCATCAAGGAACTGGTCTCCCCAGAAACAGCTCAGGACCCCTGAAGTGACAACCAGAAGCCCAGCGACACTGATCTGAACGATGTTGAGCTGGGATGCATCACCAGCCGAGAGTGGAACAGCAACGATCAAAGCGCCCATAGCTGCCCCTGCGGTAAAACGCAGAGCCAAGCTTGAGGCCTTCTTCTTCATGAGCTTCTCTTTCTGCATCGCTCCGTCCAATGCATGAGTATTCCGATCTTAATCCAGGCTATCCAAACGCCCAAGGTGAGCGGCGGCCACGCCAGCTCAGGCCGCAAGAATTGTCCTCCAGCGAGGCAGGCTGCGTCAAGCAAGACAACTGCTGTACTGGAACTCAGAAGCCACTTCCTCAGCCAGCTACTGGTGCCGAAGACAATGGGTACCGCTGTCGTCGTCTGACAACTTAACCCTTGTCAATGCCAACTAGTCCACAAGAAACTCATAACAATGCAGCCTGGACAGCTGTTTCCAACGATGAGGTTGGCCTTCCAAGGAGCTTGCTGAGCTGTCTGCCGGCATCAAACAAGGCGCCCTGGGATGCGCCCTGATCGGAATTGGCGAGCAGATCGGCAAGGACTTCCGACAGACCAGCACCCAGCAGTGCACTCTTGTAGTCCGCTTCGGGAAGGTTGATGTAGTTGATGGGCTTGCCACTCTGCCGCGAAAGCTCAGCGGCAAAATCGCTGAGGGTGTACGAAGCATCGCCAGCGAGTTCGTAGACCTCCCCTGCCGGACTTTCACCTGTGAGGACGATGGCGGCAGCTTCGGCATAATCCGCACGGGCCGCGGAAGCAATAGGCCCATCGCCTGCGCAACCATACACAGCCCCCAGCGAGAGCGCAGTGGGAATCCCTGCCGTGTAGTTTTCGGTGTACCAGCCGTTGCGAAGGAGGGCGAACGTCAGACCGGAAGCTCTGATGGCCGCCTCGGTTTGCCTGTGCTCATCAGCAAGGGCGAGGACCGAGGTGTCGGCATGCAGAACGCTGGTATAGGCCAGAAGCTTGACTCCCACCTGCCTGGCGGCATCGATCACGGCCTGGTGCTGCCGAACGCGCTGGCCGATCTCGCTCGATGAGATCAGCAGGACTCTGTCCGCGCCCTGCAGGGCGGCATACAGGCTGGCGGGCTGATTGTAATCAGCCTGGCGAACCTGCACCCCCATCGCAGCGAGGTCCTCGGCCTTTTCGAGATCGCGTACGGCGGCAATGATGCTGTCAGCAGGCACCATCTTGCGCAACGACTGGATGACGAGCCGTCCGAGCTGACCGGTGGCTCCAGTGATCACGAACATGATTCTTCCCCTTCGACGCCATGGCCTGGCGGGACGGAAGAACCCTACCGGCTACACTTTCTTTTCGTAAGTACTTACGGAAAGGTAAAGTCCATGTCAGAGGGAAGCGGCAGGCTTGCCGAGGTCATGCGGCGCGGAGAGGTGCTGGCACCGGAGTGCCCCTCGCGGGCAATCCTCCAGCATGTGACCAGCCGGTGGGGCGTCCTGGTGCTGGTGGCCCTGATGGGGGGGACCCATCGGTTCAGCGAACTTCGGCGCAGAGTTGGCGGAGTCAGCGAGAAGATGCTGGCGCAGACGCTGCAGCAGCTGGAGCAGGATGGCTTCATCAGGCGTGTGTCGTATCCGGTGATGCCGCCCCATGTGGAGTATTCGCTAACCCCACTAGGTATTGGCATCGGCCATCAAGTCGAGGCGATGACTGATTGGATCGAGATCAACATGGCGAAGATCCTCAAAGCGCAACAGGCGCACCCGTCGTCTTCGCGTGTCGCAGGCATCGAGGCTGGACGAAACAACTAAGCCGAGCGGTGATCAAAGGCCACGGGCAATGATTTAAGCCCACGCAGCTCCAGGTTCTCCTGATACTCCAACGGTTCGCCGGTCAACCGAAGTCCCGAAAATCGTCTAAACAGCGCCGCGAAGGCGACGCCGGCCTCCATCCGTGCCAGCGCCGCGCCCAGGCACACATGGGGCCCATGCCCGAACGCCAGGTGGCCCTCCGGCTTACGTCGCACGTCGAGCCGATTGGGGTCGGGGAACCGGGCCGGGTCGCGATTGGCGGCCGCGAACATCAAGTACACCAACTGTCCCTTACGGATCGACTTGCCGCCGATCGTCAGATCCTCTCCCGCCTCCCGATTCATGAACTGGACCGTCCCGTCGTAGCGGAGGAACTCCTCGACAGCGTTGGGAATCAGCGACGGCTCCTCGAGCAGCAGACGGAGCTGGTCGGGGTGGCGCAGCAGAGCCAGCAGGCCGTTGCCGATCAGGTGCGTGGTCGTCTCATGACCGGCCGCCAGGAACAGATTGGCATTCGCGATCAACTCCGTCTCGCTGAGCCGATCGCCGTCAATCTCGGCCTGGACCAGCAGGCTCAATAGATCGTCGCCTGGCGAGGCCCGTCGTTTGGCAAATTCTGCGGAAAAGAACTCGGTCAACTCGTTCGTACTCCGCAACGCCCGCTGATACTGCTCGGCGGTCACGGCAGAAGGATCGGTGCCGAAGAGTGTGGAGAAATCGTCGGACCAGGCCTTGAGTTGAACCAGGTCATCGGATTCCAGGCCAAGCAGGCGGGCGATCACCCTGGCCGGCAGCGGAAAGGCGAAGTCGGTGATCACATCGATGCGGCCCTGGTCGGGCAGGCGATCCAGAAGCCCGTCGACCAGCTCCTCAACGGCCGGCCGCAAAGCATCCACGGCCCGTGGCGTGAACACCTTGGCGACCAACGCGCGGAGCCGATGATGACGTTCCGGATTCGTGATGTTCATCTGGGCCCCGATGACATCGAACAGGCGTTGGAGTTCGGGGCATCCGGCGCGCTCGCTCATCCCGCCGGCGCGATCAGAGCGCAGCCGGGGGTCATGCGTCGCCGCCACGACATCGTCGTAGCGCGTCAACACCCAGGCAGCAAACGGTTCATGCCAGTGGACCGGGTCAGTGCGGCGCAGCTCGTCGTAGGTCGGGTAGGGATCAACGAGCATCTCAGGGCTGAACAGTGCTGTCGCCATGGACGGGGTACTTTTCGATGACAATAAGGAGACGCCCAGCCGAAATCAATGCTGAAGGCGATCCTGGCCGGATTCGCAAGCGACACTTGGAAACGGCGATGGGCTGTGCATGGATACCGATGCATGCCGATCGAACCGATGCGCGTAGCCGGAGTACGCAGCACAAAGGCATGCGCTCAAGTGGCATACAAGGACTCACTTCCATGAACCGAATCGCACAGGATTCGACTGCGCGCCAACGTGCTTTCGCCAGCTCTCTCTCGCTGGATACGATTCGAGGCTAAATCCACCTTCATGGCCATGTGCGCGCAAGCATAGAGAGCCAGATCGGCGATTGAGTATTCGCGGCCAACGGCAAAGCTATTGCTCTTTAGGCAATTCTCCATCGCATTCAGCGCTGCATAGCCTTGCGATTTCTTGGATGCTAGTAGGGCGCACTCAGACTCCTCTCGCGTGATCTATAGCTCGAGGTAGCCGGCTCGCAGAGGCAGGAACGAGGAAGCTGAATGTGCACGAGCCCCTCTGATGCATTGCTGCTGGGCTCATGGTCGGAGAGCACGTGCCGGGCCGCGTCCCTTCGCGTGGTGTAAATCCCGAGGCCCGAATGCCCTGATCAGAGGTTGAACAAGGTGGAATGACGAGCTGTCATTCCGGAGGTGCGG
>NZ_NQLA01000034.1 GCF_002252705.1 Vulcanococcus limneticus LL | reverse complement strand
CAAGGATCTCCTCCAGGTGCTCGATGCCGAAGCGGCGCAGGGCTTCCGTGGCCGCCTCCTGGATGCCGAGCATCAGCAGGTTGTTGCCCAGCTGGGGGCCGATCAGGAACTCCGCCGAGAGGTAGGAGACCACGCGGGTGGGCGTGGCATTCACGGCCTCGATGCCCGCCAGGTAGCGGGTCATCAGCCGGTCGCGCACGGCATAGCTCAGGGCCAGGTAGAGGTCGTGGCGCGAAGCGGTGGGGGCGAGCTTGCCGAGCGTGTAGAAGAGATGCTCGGTCATGCCGTCAAACACGTCGTCGGCCGTGAGGCCGCTGCGTTCTGGATCGGCAAAGCAGCCCGGGGTGGGCAGCGGAAGCTTGCGGGGTTCGATCTCGCTCATCGGGTGGCCTCCACGGCGGGTTGGCTGGTGAGGGTCCAACGCCAGTTGGAGGTCTCGGGTGCATCCATGCCGTGCTCGTGGGCGTAGGCGCGGTTGGCCAGGATGGCCTCCTTCATGCGCTCCTTCACGTGGGCGGCGCGGGATCCCAGGCCGGGGACGCGATCGATCACGTCGATCACCAGGTTGAAGCGGTCGATCTGGTTGTTCATCGCCAGCTCGAGCGGGGTGTTGATGTTGCCCTTTTCCTTGTAGCCGCGCACGTGGAAGTTGGCGTGGTTGGTGCGGCGGTAGGTGAGGCGGTGGATCAGCCAGGGATAGCCGTGGAAGTTGAAGATCACCGGCCGATCAATGGTGAACAGCGTGTCGAAATCCCGATCGCTCAACCCGTGTGGGTGTTCGCCTGGGGTGGTGAGGGCAAACAGTTTCACCACGTTGAGCACGCGGATCTTGAGGGCGGGGATCTCGCGGCGCAGGATCTCAACGGCTGCCAGGGTCTCCTTGGTGGGGATGTCACCAGCGCAGGCCATCACCACATCCGGCTCATCGGGCTCGTGGCCGATGTGGTCGTTGCTGGCCCAGCTCCACAGGCCGATCCCCTTGGCCACGTGGGCCTGGGCCTGTTCCAGCGTGAGGTACTGCAGGTGATTCTGCTTGTCACTCACGATGATGTTGCACACGTTGGTCTCTACCAGTGCCTGCTCAGCCACTGCCAGTAGGGAGTTGGCATCGGCCGGCAGATACACCCGCACCACCTCGCCGCTCTTGTTGCCCGCCAGGTCGATGAAGCCGGGGTCCTGGTGGGTGAAGCCGTTGTGGTCCTGGCGCCACACGGTGGAGCTGATCAGGCAGTTCCAGGGGCCGATCGGCGCGCGCCATGGGGCGTGGTGAATGCAACTCTCCAGCCACTTGGCGTGCTGGTTGAACATCGAGGCGATCACATGGGCGAAGGCCTCGTAGGTGTGGAAGAAGCCGTGGCGGCCGGTGAGCAGATAGCCCTCCATCATTCCCACCAGGGTGTGCTCGGAGAGCATCTCCACCACGCGGCCATGGCGGGAGAGCTCGCTGCCGTTCAAGTCTTCCGGCAGGAAGTCCTCCATCCACACCTTCTTGCTCACCTCATAGATCGCCTGCAGGCGGTTGGAGGCGGTCTCGTCGGGGCCGAACACCCGCAGCGAATCGGGGTTGAGGCCGATGGCATCGCGCAGCAGCTCCCCCAGTGGCGCGGTGTTCTCGTGCTCCACCTGCCCCGGGCCGTTCAGGGCCACGGCGTAGCTCTCGATCGGTGCCAGGCGCAGCTTGCGGCGCAGCAGACCGCCGTTGGCGTGGGGGTTGGAGCCCATGCGGCGGTTGCCCGCCGGGGAGAGGGCTTGCAGCTCGGGGATCAAGGTGCCGTGCTGATCAAACAGCTCCCAGGAGCGGTAGCTCTTGATCCACTCCTCCAGCTGCTGCAGCTGGGCCGCATCGCCCTTGGGGTTGGGCAGCGGCACCTGGTGGCTGCGCCAGAAGTTCTCCAGCTTCTTCTCACCCAGAGCCGCTGGGCCAGTCCAGCCCTTGGGAGAGCGCAGCACGATCATTGGCCACAGCGGCCTGCACACGTTCGCGGGATCACCGCTGCGGCGCGCCTCGCTGCGGATCGCCTGGATGCGGCCGATCGCCCCATCCATCGCCGCCGCCATGGCGGCGTGCATCGCCATGGGCTCAGATCCCTCCACGAACAGGGGCTCCCAGCCGTAGCCCCGCAGCAGGCTGTCCAGTTCGGCCTTCGGGATCCGTGCCAGCAGGGTGGGGTTGGCGATCTTGTAGCCGTTGAGGTGCAGCACCGGCAGCACCGCCCCGTCGGAGAGGGGGTTGAGGAACTTGTTGATGTGCCAGCTGGTGGCCAGGGGCCCGGTTTCGGCCTCGCCGTCGCCCACGCAGGCAATCGCGATCAGCTCGGGGTTGTCGAAGACGGCGCCGCAGGCGTGGGAGAGCACGTAGCCGAGCTCGCCGCCCTCATGGATCGAGCCGGGGGTCTCCGGGGTGCAGTGGGAGCCGATGTGCCCCGGGAAGGAGAACTGCTTGACGAAGCGCCTCAGCCCCTCGGCATCCTGGGACTTGTCGGGATAGATTTCGCTGTAGGAGCCATCCAGGTAGGTGGGGGCCAGCACACCCGGAGCGCCGTGGCCAGGGCCCGACAGGTAGATCATGTCCAGGTGGTGCTGGCGGATCAGCCGGTTAGCATGGGCCCAGATGAAGGCCTGGCCCGGACTGGAGCCCCAGTGGCCCAGCAGCCGGTTCTTGATGTGCTCGGGCCTGAGGGGCTCGGTGAGCAGGGGGTTGTCCTGCAGATAGATCATGCCCACCGCCAAAACGTTGGCGGCGCGCCACCAGGAATCGATCAGCTCAAGCTCGCGCTGCCCCAGATCGCCAGATGGGAGGGTTGCCGCAGCGTGACCGGAACCGGGATTCGGCAGGGGAGAGAGCACTGGAGGCTGATCACTGACGCTCCATACTTTGATCAGCCTGCTCTAAGCCGCGACTAAGGACTGTTTATGACCGGTGTCAGCGCTGAGCCCCTGGTCACCAATCTCCCGCCAACCGAGCCCAGGGCCAGGATGGAGGCAACCAGCTGTTGTGACTCACCAGGTTCGTCAGCCGAGCAGCTCAACGGGCCGCTGCTGAGGTGAACGCCAGCCCAGGGCTGAGTGCTTCCTCAGCCGGTTATAGATCCCCATGAAGTGGGGCAGCCAGCGGTTCCGTTCCTCGGAGTTCGGGAAGGCCATGGCGTAGGCCCATTCCTTGCAAAGGGTCTGGATGTAGACGCAGTCGGCCGGAAGCAATACCGCATGGCCTTGCCGTTGGTTCTGGGTGTGTAGGGCCTTGTGCGGATGTGCCGCAGCCCCAAGGTAGGCAAGCCTTGGCGAACGCCTTGGAGACGTAAGCGGGTCCGTTGTCGCTCATCACCCGCCGGCACGCGATCCCTTGGCCGTTGAACCAGGCAGTAGCACGGCTGAGAAAGCCGATCACCGTCGGCTTCTGCTCGTCCGCCACCACCTCGCCATAGGCCAGCCGCGTGGTGTCATCAACGGCGACATGGACTTTGTCGTAGCCCACGCCGTAGGAACGAGCCCGTTGCCGGTCTCCGGTGATGCGGTGGCCCACCTTCCGGAATCTGGCCAGGGTCTTGATGTCGATGTGGATCAGGTCGCCCGGCCTGTCCCACTCGTACCGATGCACTGGTGGTTTGGGATCGAGATTGCGCAGGCGGCCGAGTCCCAGACGGTTGAGCAGCCTGGCAACAGTGGAGAAGGGGGCCTGCACAAGCCTGGCGACGTGCCGCAGATGCAGCCGCTGGTGGCGCAGTTCCACAGCGTGCTGCAGTTGCTGCGGATCCAGGGTCCGCCGTTGGGTGCGGCGCACACTCCGACGATCCGCCAGAGAGGCTGTACCACCTGATCGATACCGCGCCAGCCAGCGGTAGGCGCAACGGAGGCTGATCGCGTTTTCGGCCGCCAGTTCAGCAAGGCTGCGGCCCTGGTCTAGGTGCTGGGTCACGAGCCTGAGACCGCCCATCTGTGTCAGGCGGGAATTGGAGTAGCTATGGACGCGTGAGGTCGGGATTGCTGGGTCGCACCTCAACCCGTAGCGGCCTCACACCCCCTTGTCAGCTCAACAACCTGCTGAGACAGAACACCTAGCGGAACTGGGGCTGTTTGTGTTCGGCGAAGCTGCGCTGCAGAATATCGCCGAGGCTGAGACCCACGGGCAGGGTGCCACCAAAGGCCGTTCCGGCGATGTTGCGGTAGAGCTTGGCCTCCACCAGCCGATAGGTGGAATCGGGGAGGGGAATCACACCGGAGCGCCTGGCCAGAACCGTGCCCTGCTGCAGAATAGAGTTGACGAACTGGCGCACAACGGGCGCCTTCTGGAGATCGCGCTCATTCACATACATGAACAGCGCACGCGACAGGGGGATGTAGAGCGACTGCTGAACGGTGGCCTCAGACGGCAGCACCGGTCCCCGGGGCCCCACCACCGCCAGGGCCTTCAGAGCCTTGCGGTTGGATTGGTAGTAGTCGAAGCCGAAGTAGCCGAGGGCATTCGGATTGGTGGCCACGCAGCGCACGAGAACGTCATCGTCCTCGCTGGCGGTGTAATCGCGTCGGGAATCCTCCTCCCGTCCATTGATCGCCTTGTTGAAGGTGTCGAAGGTCCCCGAATCCTTGCCGGGTCCGCACAGGCGAATGGGCCGATCGGGCCAGGCGGGATCAACCTGCTTCCAGCGTCGGATCGTGCCTTCCGCCTGGCGGCTCCACAGTTTGCTGAGCTGGGCCGTACTGATCTGATCGAGCCAGTGGTTGCTGGGATGCACCACCACGGTGATGGCGTCAAAGGCGACTGGAAGCTCCAGGAAACGCACGCCACGGGCCTTGCACTGCTTGAGCTCGGCACTGCTGATCGGCCTGGAGGCGTTGGCGATGCTCAGCCGGCCCTCACAGAACTGGCGGAAGCCGGCACTGGTGCCGCTGGCGCCGAGATCAAAGCGTCTGCCGCGGTTCTGGCCACCCGCCTCAAAGCTGCGCACGGCCTCGCGGGCCAGGGGCAGCACCGTGCTGGAGCCATTGATCCGGACCGTGCTGGCGGGCTTCGAGCCGGCGGTCTGGGCGCCGCCGGGGCGGACGCTCAGCACAAGCGCCACCAGAAGACAGGCCAGGGGTCGTCCGCGCATCACGCCAAGAAAGGGCAACTAACTTCAACTCTCGCCCACAATCGGACCCACAGGGTTATGACTGGGTTATGGCCAGAACAATCCATGGCACGCACAACAGCATCATAACTCTTAAGCCATTCTTAATCAGCTGGAGCAGCCAATCGCACAGACTGGCGAATGAGCCGCCTGGTCACCGATGACCCTCGATGCCCTTCGAACCGTGGAGGCCTTCACGGACCCCAGCTGTGTGCGCGAGCTCCAGGCCGGCGAGACGCTGTTTTGCGAGGGCGATCAGGGCGAACGGCTCTATGGCCTGTTGGAGGGCGCCATTGAATTGCGCTCGGCCAGCTCGCCAGCTCTGGAAAGGATCACTGCGGGGCACGTCTTCGGAGCCGCCGCCCTGGCAACGGGCGAGCATCGCCGCCAGGTCACGGCCGTGGCGCTGGAGCCCTGCCGGCTGCTGGAGCTGGGGCGCGAGGAGTTTCTGTTTGCACTCCAGGAAACACCGATGTTCGCCCTGGCCCTGATCGCCGGCCTGGAGGAGCGGCTAGAGCAGGCCAAGGCCTGCGGCAGCTGAGCCGGGCCCGATCAGGCGCCGATCCCCGCTTTGCCGAACGGCCCCCGGGCGTTGCCCAGACGTTGAACACGCGTTAATCAGGCCTTAAACCCAGGGGAACATCCCCATGGGAGATTGGAGGTGTAGGGCTGTTCGCAGCCGCTCTTGATCGTGCCGATGAGCTTGGATTCAGGTCCTGATCTCTTCACCCTGCGCCGCCGCCCAGCCAGCGACAAGCTGGCGGATCGCAGCTTCCGCTGGCTGTCCGTGGCCTTGGCCTCCCTGGTGGGCCTGGTGCTGCTAGGCATCCTGCTCACCGTGATCAGCGGCTCCCGCCCGGCCATCGCCGCCTACGGACTCGCCTTCCTCACCACGTCAAACTGGGATCCGGTAGGGGATCAATACGGTGCCCTCACCGCCATCTACGGCACCATCGTCACCTCGGCGCTCTCCCTGCTGATCGCGGTGCCACTGGGGGTTGGCACGGCGATCTTCCTTACTGAAAACATCATCCCCGCCAAGCTTCGCAACACCTTCGCCCTGATGGTGGAGCTTCTGGCGGCAATCCCCTCGGTGGTGCTCGGCCTGTGGGCCATCTTCGTGCTGGAGCCGTTCCTGCGCCCCTTCCTCGGCTTCCTCTACACCTCGCTGGGCTGGCTGCCGATCTTCTCCACCGATCCCCAGGGCCCCGGCATGGCGCCGGCCATCCTGATCCTGGTGGTGATGATCCTGCCGATCATCACGGCCATCGCCCGGGATTCCCTGATGCAGGTGCCACCGGAGCTACGCCAGGCCGCCTACGGGATCGGCACCACCCGCTGGGGCGCGATCCTGCAGGTGATCCTGCCGGCGGCCGTCTCCGGCATCGCCGGCGGCGTGATGCTCGCCCTGGGGCGCGCCATGGGCGAAACCATGGCCGTGACCATGATCATCGGCAACTCCAACAACTTCAGCTGGAGCCTGCTCGCCCCGGGCAACACCATCTCCTCGATGCTCGCCAACCAGTTCGGTGAGGCCGATGGCAACCAGGTGTCCGCCCTGATGTATGCCGCCCTGGTGCTGATGGTGCTCACCCTGTTGGTGAATGTGCTCGCCCAGTGGGTGGTGCGGCGCCTCAGCCTCAAGTACACCTGATCCGGGTTCCATGCACGCCACTCTCTCCCCTCAAGGACCTGGATCCGGCATGAACGGAACCAGTGCAGGCGCCTTCCAGCGCAGCTCCCTCACCTTCCGCCCCCAGCTCGCCCGCAACCGCTGGAACGCCGTCTTCACCGGTCTGGCGGGGCTGGCCACTGCCACTGCGGTGCTCCCCCTGGTTCTGGTGCTCGTCTATGTGCTGATCAAGGGCGGCTCCCTGATCAGCTTCTCGCTGCTCACCCAGCTGCCTCCCGCACCGGGCCTGGAGGGTGGCGGAATTGGCAACGCCATCGTCGGCACCCTGCTCGTCACCGCCATTGCCGCTCTGATCGCGATCCCGGTGGGCGTCGGGGGTGGCATCTACCTGGCTGAATACTCCAGCAATGGGTCCTTCGCCAGCTTCGTGCGTTTCGGCACGAACGTTCTGGCTGGTGTGCCCTCGATCATCTGCGGTGTCTTTGTCTACGGCCTGATCGTCAGCACCCGCATCTTCTTCGGCCAAAGCTACAGCGCCATGGCCGGCGGCATCGCGCTCGCCGTGCTGATGATACCCACCGTCATCAAGACCACCGACGAGGGCCTCAAGCTGGTGCCCCAGGACCTGCGCCTCGGAGCCCTGGGCGTGGGCGCCACCAAGATGGTCACCATCACCCAGATCACCCTGCCGGCGGCCTTCTCGCCCATCGCCACCGGCATCATGCTCGGCATTGCCCGCGCCGCCGGCGAAACGGCTCCGCTGATCTTCACCGCGCTGTTCTCACCCTTCTGGCCGGAGGGGGTGTTCAACCCCATCGCCACGATGTCGGTGTTGATCTACAACTTCGCGATCATGCCGTACCAGGCCCAGATCTCCCTGGCCTGGGCCGCTTCCTTTGTGCTCGTGCTGATGATCCTGGCTGCCAACATCCTGGCCCGCTGGCTCAGCCATCTTGCCCGCGCCTGACACCCGCACCGCACTCGCCATGACCTCCTACTCCCCCAGCTCCACCGCCTCCACCACCAACCAGTCGGACATCTGCCTTTCGCTGGAGAACGTGGGCATCAGCTACGGCTCCAACGAGGCCGTGCGCAATGTCTTCATGGACATTCCCAGGGGCCAGGTGACCGCTTTCATCGGGCCCTCGGGTTGCGGCAAGAGCACCGTGCTGCGCGCCCTCAACCGCATGAACGACCTGATCGAGGGCTGCACCCTCAAGGGGCGTGTGCTCTTCGATGGCCAGGATCTCTACGCCCGCAACGTGGATCCGGTGGAGGTGCGCCGCCGCATCGGCATGGTGTTCCAGAAGCCCAACCCATTCCCCAAGAGCATCTACGAGAACATCGCCTTCGGTGCACGCATCAATGGCTACAAGGGCGATATGGACGAACTGGTGGAGCGGTCCCTGCGCAAGGCCGCCATCTGGGATGAAACCAAGGACAAGCTCAAGGAGAGTGGCTGTGCCCTCAGCGGCGGCCAGCAGCAGCGACTCTGCATCGCCCGCACCGTGGCTGTGGAACCGGAAGTGATCCTGATGGATGAACCCTGCTCGGCCCTCGATCCGATCAGCACCCTCAAGATCGAGGAGATGATGCACGAGCTCAAGAAGAGCTACACCATCGTGATCGTCACCCACAACATGCAGCAGGCCGTTCGCGTCAGCGACATGACCGGCTTCTTCAACGTCCAGTCGAAGGCCGATGTCGAGGGCAAGGTGGGTTGCCTTGAGGAGTTTGCGCCCACCGAACAGATCTTCAATGCACCCAGCCAGCAGGCCACCCAGGACTATGTCTCTGGACGCTTCGGCTGACGGCGGGGACTAGGAGCCATGAGCACCCCACAGACCCACGGGGAAGAGCCAGGTAGCTCAACAGAGGGGATCCATTCACCGATGGAATCCTTCAGCTCATACCACGGCAGCCAGTGGAGCCCAAACCGGCTGGCCTTCCATCAGAACCTGGAGCAATTTGCGGAGCGCGTCGGCCTGATTGTGGGCCTTCAGGGCAATGGCAAGATCAGCCAGGACGATGCCTACAGGCAGATCAGAGACCTGCTCGCTGAACTGAAGAGCAGTCGCAAACAGCTCCTGAAATAGATCACGGGCTGATCTTGATTCCTGCTTCGCAGTCAGCGCTTTTGGCGGGTACTGGTCCAATCGACAAACCAACCCCGGCGCCATAGCCAGGAGGCCTGAACCATAGCGATCAGGGCCATCACCAACAGACAGGCTGGGTAGCCATAGGTCCACTGCAACTCGGGCATGAATTCAAAGTTCATGCCATAGATGCCAGCCAGGAAGGTCAGGGGCGCAAAGATCGTCGAGACGATCGTGAGCGTCTTCATGATCTGATTCATGCGATTGCCAGTGCTGGCCACGTGGGCTTCCGTCACCGAGTCGCACTGGTGACGCAACATCTCGCAGGTATCGAAGAGATGGGCCACGGTCTGGGTCATGTCCCTGAATCCCTTCAGGCCCTCCGGGCCTAGGATTGGCTGGTTCTGGCGCAGAAACACCATCAACTGGTTGCGTAGCGGCCAGAGCTGGCGACGGATCTCCCGCAGATTGCTGCGCAACTGAAAGGCCCGACTGAGCAGCTTGGGGCTGGGATCGCGCAGGGCGGCCTCCTCCAGATCATCGAGCCGATTGGCCATCTGCTCCAGCATCGGCAACAGCGGATCCAGCAGGCTGTCCACCATGTAATGCAGCAGATCATCCAGATCCTCTGCACCTGGCGGGGGCGTCTTGGTCTGCAGCCACTGGATCAGGGGGGCAAAGGGCTGCGGAGAGGGACTCTCCTCAACCGAGATCAACACATGCGGCAGCAACACCATGCCAACCTGATCGCTTACGAGCACCGTAGGATCGCGGGAAAAACTCAGGCGATGCATCACAACGGTGACGACATCGCCAAACGAGTCCATCCGGGTGACTTGGGGCACATCGAGGAGCAGGGGATGAAACACCTCCGGAACCCCGAGGATGGTGAGAGCATCCCGGATGGCATGGGGTTGCGCCAGGCCAGAGATGCGCAGCCATAGGGGGCGGCCCGATTGGCAATGCTCCCGCAGGGCCGAAGCCCGGGCCAGGGGTATCACCTGCACCCCAGCCGGGTCAAGATCAATCACGCAGAATTCAGTCTTCGCCCGCCCACCGGCTACGTAGAGCGCCGTGGGCATGGTGCCGGGACGTTCTTCCAGGCGACGCGATTCAAGTGATCCTGGAGTGGGCCGCAGCTGCCGCAGATCGGGGATCACCGAAATCCTGAATCGGCCAACAGATTCATCCTAGCTCTGGCCTCAGGATCATCATCCTGAACGACCGAGAGGACCGCGATTCCTGGTCTGTGAGGTGAGGGGACCGTTCACAGGGAGCTTCAGGCTCGCGGCGGCATCGCTAAGCTCACCCAAACATCCAGTCCCGATGAGCCACCCGTTGCACCCCCAGGGTGGTGATGCTCCCACACCTCCTGAAGTCAGGTCCACTACGGGAGTCCACGCACCCCTGGAGGGTTTCAGCAGCTACCGCGGCGCGGACTGGTCTCCCCAGAAGCTGGCTTTTCACCAGAATCTGGAGCAATTTGCCGATCGGATCGGCCTGATCGTGGCGCTCCAGGCTGGTGGCAAGCTCCAGCAGGATGATGCCTACGCGGAGATCCGCAGCCTATGGAAGCAACTGGATGCCAGCCGCGAGCATCTGCTGGATTCCGAGGGCTGAGGGTCGGGTACCCCGCTCCAGCTCCGGCTCGCCCGTAGCGATGGCCTCCATCACCCGATGGCGCAGCGGCTGAACGCTGGCCCCGATCGCCTCGGCGGCAGCGGCGGAAGCCTGGCTCGCCGCCAGCCAGTGATCCTTCGCCAAGCTTTGGGGCAGCTCGCTCACCAGGCCCAGGAGCTCCTGGCGCAGATCCGCCAGGGCCGGATCGCTGCGCACGGTGCGGGCCCGATCCGGTTCCTCCTCCAGCCGTTCATGCAGGCGCTGCAGATGGTCCAGGCCGTGCAACAGGTGCAGCAGGCGCCGGCCCTCAGGGGCCTCCAGTTTCTCCACGTGGATCTGATCGAGATAGAGCTCAACCCGGTCGAGTTCTCCTTGCAGTCCATCGAGGCCCGTGGGCCGCGGCGGCACCAGCCCCGGCTCTGCCCCCAGCGACCAGCCCAGATGCACCACCAGATCCCCGAAGGTCTGGCGCAGGGCCTCGGCGGCCGGCTCGAGGGCTTGGTCCGGTTGCGGGGGAGGAATGGCGTCAAGGTCGTCGACCTCGCGCTCCTGGGAGGCGCGCACCAGCTGGCGGATCAGAGCGGCGAACGGCCCCGTTAGGGGCAACAGCAAGGCCAGGCCCAGCAGGTTGAAGCCGCTCTGGAACAGCGTGAGGGCAAAGGCCGGTTCCAGCTGGCTGGCCGGCAGCGACGGCGCCGCAAGCAGCTGCAGATAAGGGGGCAGGAGCACAAAGGCCAGGCCCGCGGTCACCACGGTGAACAGCAGGTGCGCCATGGCGGTGCGGCGGGCGCTCAGGCCCGAGCCGATGGCAGCGATCTGGGCCGTGATGCTGGAGCCCATGTCCATGCCGATCACCAGGGCGCAGGCCTGGCCCAGGTTGAGGGCGCCCGCCGAGAGGGCCGTGGGGCTGGCTGTGACCCCCGCTCCGGAGGAATGGGTGATCAAGGTGGTGATGAAGCCCAGGGCCAGCAACTGCAGCCGCCCCGTGGAGGTGGCAGTGTCGAAGTGGCCGGGCTCGAGCAGCAGACCCCGACTGACCATCGCCACATGAAGGCTTGCCAGGCCTAGGAACAGCAGCTTCAGGCCTGCCCCCAGCAGCAGCAGCGGCAGCATCAGCTGGCTCAGTTGCAGCCGGATTCCCACCAGGGCCACAAGCCAGCCCAGGCTGGTGCTGTCCACATTCGCCCCCATCACCAGCCCCAGGGAGGCGGGGAAGCTGATCAGCCCCGCGGCCACGAATCCCACCGTGGCCACCATCACCGCCGTGGACGACTGCAGCAGCGCCGTGGCACAGGCGCCGGTGAGGGCACCCGAGAGGGGGGAACGGGTGAAGCTGAGCAGCAGCCGGCGCAGCTGCTGGCCCGCCAGGCTGCGCAGGCCCT
This sequence comes from Vulcanococcus limneticus LL, assembly GCF_002252705.1. Classification (GTDB taxonomy): domain Bacteria; phylum Cyanobacteriota; class Cyanobacteriia; order PCC-6307; family Cyanobiaceae; genus Vulcanococcus; species Vulcanococcus limneticus. The sequence goes on along the minus strand of NZ_NQLA01000034.1, from coordinate 19,949 downwards.
CTCTGAGCAGGGCGAGGCCCAGCAGGAACAGGCGGAGCCCGCCGAGGGCATTGAGCAGGGCGCTGCCTTGGTCCAGTGGGCTCACCCCATCCCTGCACCCTGTCTAGACAAGCTGACGCCGTTCAGACGGGTGCATGGACTAACGACAAACAGCAGGTGAAGCATTTCACCCATGACAACCGTCAGATCAGATCGGTGATCTGGTAGATCAGGTCGATCTGACCTCCCTCCACCAGGTAGCCGCTCCCGTTGAGGTTTCCGCCGCTGAGGCTGTGGGCCTGAACGGTGGAGATGAAGAAGCTGCCAGGAGGGGCACTGTAGATCGACGACACATCGATGATGCCCGAAGATTCCCAGTTTCCGACACCGTTCGTGGAGGCCTCTGTGACCACACCCGGCTGGCTCTGGCCGTAGGCTGTGGGCACCGCCGTACGGTCGATCTGCACCCAGCGTTGACCTGGGACACCTGTGACTGGATCAATTGGACCCGCTGGGTTTAGCTTCCAGATCGAGGCCTCCTGGGTTCCGAAGTTGCCGTTCAGAGTATCGAGACCTCCACCGTTTGCCCTGTCCTCCTGTAGATAGAGAAAGCCATCGGAACTCCAGGTGAGGTTGTCGGGGTTGCGCAGGCCTGTGGTGGGATCGGCAAAACGATCTGCATCATAGATTAACCGCAAGCTTGTGATGCCGTTTGTTGCAAGGCTGCCGTCGGTGGCAAACGCATTGGCAAAGCTCAGGGTGTAGACGTTGCCATAGAGATCACCGCTGCTGAAATCTTTGGTGCCGGTGGACACGAAGGCGGCCTGCTGGCCATTGAGCGGGTTAACCTCCCCATCTTCGATGCGACTCAACTGGAGAGCGCCCAGATCAGTGGCTAGGGTGCGGATCTCGGCGTCGCTGAGATCGGCGTAGCTGGACTTGCCCAGTGGTTTTTCGATCTTCACCCAGCGACCCACCAGAGGCGTGCCGAGGGCCAAGCCCTTGAGATCGTCGGAATCAGGGCCAGGGGTGGTATCGACGCCAGTCTCTGCCAGGTCGGTGGGAACGAAGGTGTAAAGGGCACCATTCGCCTCCGCCAATCCGTTGCGCTCGAGGAAGCCGCCCGCCGTCTTCTGGCCGACCCAGAGCCTCAGGGGTGCCTTGGCATCGTCGAACAGAAGCACGGCCACTGTGTTCGCATTGCCGGTGTCGATCACTGTGGCCGACTCCCAGGTACCCTTGCCGAAGGCATTCACCTGGTAGAGGTCACTGTTGGCCGTGTCGAGGGCATAGAAGGCGCCCCCACCGCCACCGAAGACCTCCTCGCCCACAAGGAAGGTGCGATCTGCCAGACCCCGACCTGCTCCAAAGCTTTTAGCCTCCACAAGATTGGCGGAGCAAAAGCGATCGAAACCGTTGGGGTCGTTGCCGATCACCTTGTCGTAGGCAAGGCCGCCGCTGAGGATGCGCGACTGGAAGCCATTGGAGGCCTTGTCATCACTATCGATATCGACGATGAACCGGCTGATGCGGGCACCGTTGACAGAGGGGTTCAGGCCTTGCGCTGTATAGGCATAGCCAGCACTTGAACCCAGTTCGTGGTTCACCAGCAGGGTGTAGGTGCCGTCTCCGTTGGCATAGGCGCCCTGGCCATCAAAGATTCCCGGTGGCACATAGACGCTGCCTGGCTCGGTGCCGTTGGTGAACTCGCCGTTGGTGATCAGGCTGGTGATCTTGAGCTCGGGTCCGCCGACTACGTCCTTGAGTTGGGTGGCAGTAAACGTGCCGGCTTCGGCCACCGGCGGTGCGGCGATCAGAGCGCCTAGATCCAGGAAATTCAGGGTGTTCGAAACCTCATTGGACACCACCAGCAGATCCCGCTTGGTGGGACTGTCCTTGGCATCGACCACCAGCAGGCCCTCAGGCGACACGCTGCCCGCCAGCACGGTGCTGGTGACGAAGCGGGCCTCCTCCGGCTTGGTGATGTCGAACACGGCCAGCAGGCTGCTGGTGCTGCGTTCGGTGCTGACGATCGCGTAGGTGCGCCCGTTCAGTTCCTTCACCACCACGCCTTCGGGCTCAACGCCCTTGTCATCACTGCGGGTGTCGTCATACACGCCGGCGGCGATGGCGATGGTCTGCAGGGTGTTGCCGCTGTCCCACACGAGAGCGCCTGTCTTGGCATCAAAGATGCTGACGCTGCGGCTGCCGAAGGCGGTGAAGGGAGCGGTGGTGTCGTCGGAGAGGGTCTTGAGGCGTCCACTCAGTCCGGTGTTGCGGCGCGACTCATCGAGGTAGGTGCCGTAGTCGCGGCCATCGCCTTCGTTGGCGGTGATGAAGTACTGCTTGCCCTTGGTGCTGAAGGCGGACACCCCATCCGGCATCCGCAGACCCGCCACGTTGTTGCCGAGGACGGGCTTGATCAGGGTTGTGTCGCTGGGGCCGTCGCGGTCGGTGATGTCAACGAGCTGGGTATTGAAATCGACGCTACCAAGCGCAAAGATCTTCTCAATGGTGTTGGTTTTGAGGTTAACCTTGGCGACACCGTTGTTTTCCTGCAGGGTGACGTAGGCATAGTTCCCCAGGATTGAGATGTACTCCGGCTCGATGTCAGTGGCCTGGGTGGTGCCCGCCGGGCCGGAGATTCGAATGCCGCTGGGGAGCGTAAGCCCGGCGAAATCACGGTCGGTGTAGGTGAACTTCTCCTTGCCTTCCTTGCCCTTGATGTCAATGAAGCCGATACTGCCGGGCCGATCAATCGCGTAATCCTTGATGGGCTCACCTTCGTTGGCGATCACCAGCTTGTTGCCGTCATCGCTGAAGGCGATGCTGTCGGGCAGGTAGCCCACCTCCACGTCCTTTACCAGGGTGAGGGTGCCGCTCTTGTCGAGCCGGTAGAAGCGCACCAGCCCCTTGCCCGCGTTGGTTGCATAGTCGATGGGGGAGAGGGCAACCGCCACCAGGTCGTTGTAGGTGGCCACCGACTGGCTGTTGTATCCCCCGAGGGACATGCGCTGCAGCACACCGGGTGCCGAGGGATTGGTGGCATCGGTCACCTGCAGGGTGGTGCCGCCGCCGGAGGAGAGGATGAACAGCTTGCCGCCCACCTTCACGTAGGCGGAGATCTCCGTCTGGAACTGCTCGCTGGGCGAGGTGCCTGGGGTGGGAGGCGTCGGCGAGAGGTCAAGGCTGGAGAGCAGGGGAGGGGCCGGTGCCGGGGTCTTGCCGCGTCGACCCCGCTCTTCGTCCCGGTCATCGCTGAGGATCGGGGAGAGGGACCTGGACGAGGGGTTCGTGGGCACGGCCGAAGACGTCTTGGGATCAACGAAACCCTCCGGCATCTACCTCCCCCCCGTCGTTAAGGAAAGGCCAGCACCTGGTTAAGCCAAGGTCGAGCTGTGGCCCTTGTCACCGGTGCCTGTATCCCTGGTGCCATGGCCCGCCGTCCCAGGCTCTGGCCTGTCTCCCATCCGACCGGCGGCTGGTCGTCTCCAGCACCGCCGGCGTCGGTTCGCATCCCCTGGAATGGAGTTCTCAGGCCCTTGGTCATGGCTCTCCCGTCCGGTGATCGTCTGGCGTCGATCGGCAGCTGCCTGGCGATTCAAGCCACGATTCTTCTGCTGGGCTCCTGGCTGGTGTCGCTGCATCCCGAGCTGCGCCAACCCCTCGACAGCCAACTGCGCCTGCCATCAAGACCGAGCAGCTGAAGCTGCGATCCCGCCGATTCCGTGGCGACGGCGACTGGAAGCTGAGCGGTCCTGGGTCCGTCGTCTGTCCTAGACCGAGGAGATGGTCGGAATCACCCCCGGCCCCCGAGACATTCCCTCCCTTCGGCTGTGACGCGAGAGCGACGATGACCGCCATCCCCGGACTCAGCAGTGGGGCCTACGCGGCCGACTTGGTGCAGCAGCACCTGCATCGCATCGTGGAGCTGCAGACCCCGGTGCTGGAGGACACGGATCCAGAACCCCTGCACCAGCTCCGGGTGCGGTTCCGCCGGCTGCGGGCCACCCTGGCCCAGTTCGCGCCGGCCCTGCAGCTGCCTGAGACGGTGACGGGCCAGCGGCTGGCGAAGTTCGGTCGCAGCCTGGGGCTGGCCCGCGATCTCGATGTGCTGCGGGGCCGGCTGGAGGGGGAGCTGCTGCCACTCCTCACGCCCCGCGAGCTCTCCAACCTCAAACGGGTGCAGAAGCAACTGAAGCGGGAGCGGCGGCTGGCCTTCGAAGGCCTGGTTGAAACGTTGAGGAGCAAGCGGTACCTGCAGCTGATCGCCGCGCTACAGGGCTGGCTCAAGCAGCCCCTCTGCACGGCCCTCGGTGAGGAGCCGGTGCTCTCGTGGCTGCCGGAGTGGAAGTCCGCTGCCCTGACGGGCCTGATGCTCCATCCGGGCTGGCGCTGCCGCGGCTATGGCGCTGCGGGCGATCACGAAGCCCTGCACGACCTGCGCAAGCGCATCAAGGCCGCCCGCTACGCCCTCACCAACCTGGAGGAGCTGGAGGGCGCATTGCTCAGTTCCTGGATCGAGCGCTTCAAGGCCATCCAGGAGCAACTGGGGGAGTTCAACGACCTGCTGGTGCTGCAGCGCGCCCTGGAGGACCAGGTGGAGGGGGATCTGGATCGGCTACTGCCCACGCTCTGCAGCCTGATCCTGGAGAAGCGTGCCCAGACCTGGAGCCTGTGGCAGGCCTCCTCGACGGCCATGCTCGATCCCCAGACCCAGGAGCAGTTTCGCCAGATGCAGCTGGGCTCGGGGCCTGACCAGCCGTCAAGTGCAGTCGCTACCGAAGGCCCGCCGGGCTGATACCGGGGAACTGACGGGTGAGTCGATAGCATCCGCGCGGCCAGAGCCGTTCTCTCCCGCCTGGAGCCATGTCCCTGTTGAAGGCCTGCGGGCCTGTGGCCATTCCCCTGGCTCTGCTGTCGCTGGCGGTGTTCACCATCGCCTTTGAGCGGGTGTCCTTCTGGTGGCGCTGGTGGCGGCCGCCGGCCCGCCAACGCGACAGCCTGCGGCGGGAGCTGGCGGGCACCGTGAACCTGCTGGCGGCCCGGTTGCTGCTTGAGCGGCGTCAACGCTCCATGGCCTTCGGTGAGCCAGTGCTCCAGGCCGCCGTTCTGCTAGCACCGCTGCTGGGCCTGGTGGGCACCGTGCTCGGGCTGATGGGCGTGCTGCGGGAGCTGGGGCCCCAGCTGTTGCTGCCCCCCGCCAATCCGCTGGTGGGCTATGCGGATGTCCTGGCCAGCACGGTCGTGGGCCTGGAGCTGGCCCTGGCGGCCCTGGCGCTGCTCCTGCTCAACCAGGGCCTGCGGCGCTGGCAGCGCGACCTGCTCGACCTGGAGCTGCGACAGCGCGAGGTCATCCCGTGAGCGGAATGCTCGCCCTGGTGATGCCCGCCACTGCCACCACTCTGGTGGTGCTCACCGCCACGGCCAGTCTGCCGGCGCTCCTGGTGGGCCCTCTGGAGCCGCGGGTTCGGGCAAACCAGCCAGCGGTCCGCGCCGAGACCCTGTTGATCGTGCGCAGTGCCCTCGGAGCCTGGTACGTCAATGGCAGTCCCCTGAGTGAGACCGCCCTGGGCGAGCGCCTGAGCCGCCAACGGCTGCGCCTGGCCCAGGCCGGGTCCCAGGGCCCATCCGTGCGGCTGCGCTATCTGCCCTCGCCTGCCCTCGGCAGTGGGGAAGTGAGCCGCAGCTTGGCCTGGCTGCAGCGCCAGAGCGGCCGCCCGGTGCAGCTGCAACTGGCGGGGGGCGGATGAGGTCCTGGTGGCTGCCATCCCTGGGCTACGGCCTGCTGGGCACGGCCCTGGCCGGCTTCGGCCTGGCCTTGCTGCTGCTGCCCCAGCGGCTGGCCCAGCGCCCCATGGCCCAGGGTCTGCTGACCCTGCACGTGGGCCCTGGCGGGGTGCTGCGCATGTGGAACCAGCCCGTGTCGCGCCCGGAGCTGGTGGCAATGCTGCGCCAGGCGCGACAGCGCCGACCCGACCTGCACCTACGCCTGCTCCCCGACCCAGCCACCCCCTGGGGTGAGGTGCTGGGCCTGCTCCACCAGCTCGACGACGGAGGCCTCTCCCTTGAACTCCAGCTTCCCCAGGGTTGATCCCAGCCACTGGCAACGCCGCTGGCGCCAGTTTCTGGCCCATCCGCTCGGTCTGGCCTTCCTGCTGGCCCTGGGCCTCAATGCCCTGCTGCTGTTGATTGCCGCCCTGACCCCAGCGAGTCGGCCCACGGGCAGCGCGGCCCGCTCCGACCAGGCCGCGTCCCAGGCGGTGGATGACGCCCCCCAGCTGCTGAGACTGGGGCGCCGCCTTCAGGCCGCCCAGGCCCGGCTTGACGCCCAGGCCGGCACGGTGACGGGTGGATTGCAGCCCCTGAGCGTCGCGTCGCTGGCGGCCCTCGATGCCCTGCCGCCGCCGCCCCCCGAACTGCTGCCGGAGCCCGGCAAACCCCGTGCGGAGAAGGGCAAGCCGGCTGCCACCCCAACGCCCAAGCCCGCGGCAGGGGCTGCGGGCAGCCCCGCCCAGACTCCGGATGGGGATGCGGACCTGCCGGCCCAGCCCGCCGAGGTGCTGGAGCTGGCCCGTGGCTGGATCCCCGGGGCCAGAGACGGTGCCTTCGACGGCTTCAGCGAGCCTGCCCAGGCCGTGCGCCGGCGCCTGCTGTGGCCCGATGCTCCCCTGGGCCAGAAGCTCCAGGCCCTCTGGCGCCGGGCCCGGCCAGCAAGCTCCCCCTTCGGGGAACTCGGCGCAGGCACGGAGGTGCGGCGCCTGGCCGCTGGATCCATCGCCGAGACGGGTCTCGCCCAGTTCCAGGGGCTGACCCTGGTGGAGCGCGACGCGCTACTGCTGCTCTGGCGCGATGGCGATGCCGTGTGGCTGATCCGTAGCCCCCTCAAGGAGAGCTCCCAGGAGGGCACCAGCACCGCCAGCTGACGACCGGAGCGGATCAGCTGGCGGCTCGGGGAGCGGCGGGGCCGCCGTCGCCGGAGTCATCGCGCCGCAGGCCCAGCCGACTCGCGATCCGCTCGGCCTGCACATAGAACACCGGGGTGATGTAGAGGGTCACCGCTTGGGAGAGCAGCAGGCCCCCCAGTACCACCAGGCCCAGGGGCCGCCGCGCCTCAGCGCCCGCCCCAAGGCCAAGGGCGATGGGCAGTGTGCCCACGACCGAGGACAGGGTCGTCATCATGATCGGGCGAAAGCGGCTGATCGAGGCCTTGTGGATCGCCTCGCCGATGTCGAAGCCCTGGCGCCGGTACTGGATCGCGGCATCAATCATCATGATGCCGTTCTTCTTCACCAGGCCGATCAGCAGCACCAGCCCGATCACGCTGTAGATGTTCAGCTCTGAGCCGAACACCAGCAGCGCCGCAAGGCCGCCCACCGCCGCCGAGGGCAGGCTGGTGAGAATCGTGAGCGGATGGATGGCGTCCTCGTAGAGGATGCCGAGCACCAGATACACCACCAGAACCGCCGCCAGGACCAGGCCGCCGATGCCTTGGAGCGAATCCTCGAACACCTTGGCCGTGCCTTGGAAGGACCCGGAGGTGCCCTCCGGCAGGGTCTCGGCCGCCAACTCGCGGATGCGCCGGTTGGCGTCGTCGAGCGACACGCCGGGCTGCAGGTTGAACGAGTAGGTGACCGAGGGCAGCAGGCCCGTGTGCTGGATCGATACCGGGGCGACGCCCCGCTCCAGGCTGGCGATCGTGCCCAGGGGAATCAACTGGCCGGAGCCGTTGCGGATCGTCAGCCGGTCAAGATCGGCGGGATCGCTCTGGGCGCTGGCCTTCACGCCGGCAATCACGGCGTATTGGCCATCGGATTTGTAGATCGTCGAGACCTGGTTTTCCCCGTAGGCATTTCGCAGGGTGCCCTGCAGGGAGGCCGCATCCACCCCGAGTGCGGCGGCACGGTCCTTGTCGATCCGGATCTCCAGCTGGGGGTTGTTGGGCAGCAGGTCGCTGTTCACGTCCGTCAGGCCTGGCAGGGCCCGCAGGCGCCGCTCGAAGTCCGGGGCCTGAGCCAGCAGGGCCGTCTCGTCGATCGCCTGGATCGTGAACTGGTATTTAGCGCGGCTTTGACCCACCCCCAGGTTGAGGGCGGGCGGCATGCGCACGAAGGCTCGCAGCCCCGGGATGCCGTTCACCGTGCGGCGCAGCTCACCACTTAAGGTCTCGGCGTCGATGGAACGCTCGCTGCGAGGCTTGAGCTTGACGAACAGGCGGCCGCTGTTGGCGGAGGCATTCGGCCCGCCGGCGCCGATGGTGCTGTTCACCCCGGCGATGGCCGGGTGGGCCTGGAGTTTTGTGGCGAGCCGGGTCTGCAACTCGGCCATCTCCTGGAAGCTGACGCCCTCGGCGGCCTGGGTGTTGACCGTCAGTTGGCCAGTGTCCACGTCCGGGATGAAGCCCTTGGGCACCACGGCCAGCAGCACCAGGGTCAGCAGCACCAGCCCCAGCGAGAGGACCTGTACGGGGTTGGGCCGGGCCAGGGCCCGGCGCAGTGTGCGGTCGTAGAAGGCGGTGAGCCGTTTGAACCCGCGGTCGAAACTCTGCAGCAGCACATGGCCTCGTAGCTGGTCGCCGGGGGGAGGCAGCAGCCTGGCCGCCAGCATCGGCGTTAGCGTGAGGGCCACAACGCTGGAGAAGAGCACCGCCACGCTCAGGGTCACGGCGAACTCGCGGAATAGGCGCCCGATCAGCCCGCCCATGAACAGCACCGGGATGAACACGGCCACCAGGGCCACGGTGGTGGAAATCACCGTTGTGCCGATCTCCTCGGCGCCACGCACCGCCGCCTGCCAGCGCCCTTCTCCCTGCTCCTGGCGCTGCACGATCGCCTCAACCATCACGATGGCGTCGTCCACCACGAAGCCCACACTCAGGGTGAGCGCCATCAACGACACGTTATCGAGCGAGTAGCCCAGCAGCGCCATCACCCCGAAGGTGGCCACCAGCGAGATCACGATCGCCAGGGACGGCAGGGCTGTCACCACCCCCGTGCCGAGGAACAGGGCCACCACCCCCACCACCAGCAGGATCGTTGCCACCAGGGTGATCTGCACGTCGTGGATCGCCTCACGGATCGCCTCGGATCGATCAAACAGCACGTCGATGCGGATGGCCCCGGGCACCTGCTGGCGCAGCTCCGGCAGCAGGTTCTGGATGGCCTCGGTGATCGCCACGGTGTTGCTGCCCGGCTGGCGCTGCACCGCCAGCACGATCGAGCGGCTGCCGTTGTACCAGCTGGCGAGGCGCTCGTTGGCCACACTGTCGTTTACTTCGGCCACATCTCCGAGCCGAACCGGCGAGCCGTTGCGGTAGGCCACCACCAGCTGGCGGTAGCCCGCAGCATCGCTGAGGCGCGTGTCGTCGTCGACGCTGTAGGTACGCTCGCGGCCGTAGAGGTTGCCGGTGGGCACGTTGGAGTTGCCGCCGCGGATGGCGCCGGCCACCTGGTCGATGCCGATGCCCTTGGCGGTAAGTGCCTGGGGATCCACCCGGATCCTCACCGCGTACTTCTGGGCGCCGAACACCTGCACCTGTGATACGCCATCGAGCATCGACAGGCGCTGGGCCAGCTGCACCTCCGCCACCCGGGTTACCTCCGAGAGCTTGAGCACATCGGAGCTCAGCACCAGGTAGAAGATCGGCTGCTCGGACGGGTTCACCTTGCGCACCGAGGGGGCGCTGGGCATGTCCGGGGGCAGCAGGCGTGAGGCCTGGCTGATCGCCGTCTGCACGTCCTGGGCGGCGACGTCGATGTCGCGGTTGAGGTTGAACTGCAAGCTGATCTGAGTGCTGCCCTGGCTGCTGCTGGAGGTCATCGCGCTCAGGCCAGCGACGCTGGTGAATTGCTGCTCCAGGGGCGTGGCCACGGCGCTCGCCATGGTCTGGGGATTGGCTCCCGGCAGGGAGGCGTTCACCTGCAGGGTGGGGAAGTCGATGCTGGGCAGGTCGCTGATTGGCAGCTGTAAGTAGCCAACCAGGCCAAACAGCACTAGCGCCACCATCAACAGAATGGTGGTGACCGGGCGGCGGATGAACCCAACGGAGAGCTTCATGGCTGGCGCGACCCCTCGGGCCCGCGAGACGACCGTTGACCCGACTCGCCGGAGCCGCTTCCACCAGCTGACCGGGTGGTGATGCGGGCGCCGGGGCCGAGGGCGAACTGGCCGCGGGTCACCACCTGCTCACCGGGAGCCAGGCCGCGCCGCACCACCACCAGGCCGCCGTTGGCGGGGCCAAGCTCCAGGTTGCGGGCCTCCACGGCGCGGCCGCGTCTAGACGCGGAGCTGGAGCCGGCGGCGGCTGGTACGGTCCCGGGCGCATCGCTCCGGGCGGGGGCGGCCACGTACACAAAGCTGCCCTTCTGGCCGCTCTGCACGGCGACCTGGGGAATCAGCGTCACGCCGCTGAGCCGCTCCAGCTGCAGCGCCCCCTTCACGAACTGCCCTGGCACCAGGCGGAGAGCCGTGTTGCTGAAGGAGGCCTTGATCGGCGTGGTGCCGGTGCTGGGATCCACGGCGTTGTCGATGGCGCTGACGCTGCCCTGGGCGCCATCCTCCAGCCGCACCGGGAGCCCCCGTCGCACCTGGCCCAGCAAGCGTTGGGGCAGGGCGAAGACCACGTCGATCGGACGGAACTGGTTCACCACCAGCAGTGGCTGGACGTTGCCCTCCTGCAGCAGGTTGCCGGGCGTGACCCGCAGCTGGCCGGTGCGGCCGCTGATCGGGGAGCGCACGATTGTGCGGTCGTAGCGGAGGCGGGCGGCGGCCTCGGCGGCCTGGGCGGCGGCCAGGTCGGCGCGGGCACTCACCACCTCGCTGTCGCGGCTGATGGCCTCAGCCTGCAGCGAGTCCGCGTCGCTGCGGAACTGGTCCTCCTGGTCGCGGCTGACGGCGCCCTGGCTGCCGAGCCGGGAGTAGCGATCGGCCCGCAGCCGCGCCGTGCGGGCCAGGGTGTGGGCGCTGCGGGCCTTGGCGGCGGCCACCTGCACGGCTGCGGCGGCCTTGCGGCTGTTGGCGATGGCCTGGTTCAGGGCCGCCAGGAAGGGGGCCCGATCGAGGCCGAGCAGGGCCTGCCCCGCCGTCACCTCCTGGCCTTCGCGGAAGTAGACCCGCTCGATGATGCCGCTCACCTCCGGTCGGATCTGGGCCGAGGCCACGGCCCGCACCTCGCCGGTGATCGGATAGGTGACGGTGATCGCTCCCACCCGGGCGGTGGCCAGTTCCACCGGCACGGGCGGCCGCTGGCGAGGGGCCTCCTGGCGGGGCCACAGAACCCGCACCAGGACCACTGCAGCGACGACCCCCGCGGCGGCGGCCGCCATCTGTCGCGAACGGGAGAGACCTTTCACCGCGGACCTGTCACCGCGAAACCATAGACAGATCGCCAGGCCCGACCGCTGTGAGTTCGATCACGCCAGCCGGTGATCCAATCGCCGCCCCAGCGGCCGGCCCGATGGTCTCAGCTGCCGCTGCAGCCCTGCACCGAGATGCGGTAGCTGAAGCCCAGGGCCCCGGGATCGTCGCTGGCGCCGATCTTGAAGTTGGCCTGGCTGGTCTGCTTGCCGGGGATGGCAGGGAAGGGTCCGAACATGCGCCCCGTGCCGAGCGGCGGGCTCATGGTCTCGTTGAACACTTGCAGATTGCTGCCGTCGCTGAACTTGAGATAGCCGGTGACGGGGTACTGGGCACTACCGCTGGAGGAGTTGGCCGTGAAGAAGAACTTGTAGCTGTCGTAGGGCCGATCCACGATGAAATCGGTGTTCCAGTTGGTCCGGCCGATCAGCTTGCCCCTCCCCACCTGCTTGGAGACGATCGGTGTGGTGCCGTTGCCGCCGATGGGCTGAAGGAATGTGCACAGGGGGGCAGCCTGGGCAGGCGCGCCACCGGCGAAGCACGAAGCCATCAGTGCCGTGGCCGCCAGCAGGGGTCCCGCAACCAGGCGAGCGGGGAACCGGGGGGACGGCGCGACGAGGCGGTGACAGGACATGGCAGGCCGTAGGAAAACGGCGCCAGATTAGGGGGCACCTGCCGGTCAGATCCGCTCGTCGCGCAGGGGACACTCCATCAAGGTCGGCACCTGCAGCCGCTCCAGCACCCGTTGCAGATCCACCGGCGAGAGCTCGCCGTCACTGCCCCATTTGAGGCTGGTGCTGACGCGGTCGTCAGCCGGACCGGAGCCGGCAGCGGGGAACTGGCTCATGCGGATGCGCCTGTGCTGGTTCCCACACTAGATCGCCGCTAGGCGGCATGGCCGTGGTACGCAATCAGGCCGCCTGCAGCTCGGGCTCCCGATAGGGGATGAAGTTGGCCTTGCGGGTGCCGCAGATTGGACAGATCCAGCTGTCGGGGATGGCCTCGAAGGCGGTGCCCGGAGCAATGCCGGAATCGGGGTCACCCACGGCCGGGTCGTAGATCATCGAGCAGACCTTGCAGATCCACTTGCCGGCCACCGGCTCGGCGGCCTCGCTGGCTACCCCCTTGCCCTGCAGGGCCTCCAGGGCCACGCCGTAGCGCTCGGCGTGGTGCTGTTCGATCGGGGCCAGCAGGCCGAAGTTCTTGGCAGCGGTGCGGAACACGCCGGCGTGTTCCCTGGATTCGTCGATCTGCTCGTTGAATTCAGCCTCGGCGCCGCCGTCGCGATCACTGCGGGCCTGGGCGGCGAACTCCGGGTACATGGTGGTGTACTCATAGGTTTCACCCTCGATGGCCAGCTCCAGGCAGCGGCTGAGGATCGCCTGCTTCTCGGCCCCGCTGAGGCTTGCGGGATCTCCGATCACCAGCTCGGGGTGGAGCAGGCGGAAGTGGGCGAAGGCGTGCTCGGTCTCCTGGGCGGCGGTGTCGCGGAACAGCTTGGCGAGTTCGGGGTTACCGAGCTGCTTGGCCACGTCGGCGAAGAAGAGGTATTTGCGGTTGGCCATGCTCTCGCCGCCGAAGGCGGCCTCGAGGTTGGCGTGGGTGCTGGGCTTGGAGAGGTCCATGGGCGTCCTCAGGCGGGGTGGATGGCGCCAGCCTAGCAGCTAAGTCGGAGTGAGTATGAGTTAGCCGGTCTCGGGTGCGGTGGCCTCCGCCACCTGCTGGCCCCAGGCATGCAGTCCCTCCAGCACGGGAATCAGCTCACGGCCTAGAGCTGTGAGCCCGTACTCCACCCGCGGTGGCACTTCCGGATACGCGGTGCGCTGCACCACCCCGTTGGCCTCCAGCTCCCTGAGCTGGGCCGTGAGCACCTTCTGACTCACCCCCGGCAGGGCCCGCTGCAGGGCCGAGAAGCGCTGGACCCCCTCCATCAGCTCCCGCAACACCAGAAGCTTCCAACGGCCCTGGATCACCCGCAGGGCCAGCTCGGCCTTGCAGTTGGTGTGGTCGTGGCTGGCGCTGAAACCCGTCGGCTCATCCATGGGTTACCCGCCGGTGCCTCGGCCACGTTTCGGTGCGTTCTTGCGCCGGCGCCGGGGGAGGTCGGAGCATCGGCTGATCCTTCACGCACCCCATCCTGGCGCCGCTGCCGATGAGCAATGTCTCCGATCCCTTTGCCCTCGGCCTGGACGCCGGTACCCACATCCTCAGCGCCTGCGGCCTGGGCAAGAACGGCCAGTTCTGCGAAGGCAGCCACACCAAGCTCACCGCCGCCAGCACACCCGACACCACCACAGCCAGCCAGGCCAAGCGAGCCTGGTGGAAGTTCTGGGGCTGACCCGCTCCAGTCTCGTCGCCTTCCGTTCCCCATGACCGACTTGTTCACCCCCCTGCGCCTCGGCGACCTGGAGCTGCCGAACCGCATCTGGATGGCGCCCCTGACCCGCTGCCGGGCTGAGCCAGGGCACGTGCCTGGCGCCCTGATCGCCCAGCACTATGCCCAGCGGGCCGGCGCCGGCCTGATCGTGGCCGAAGCCACGATGGTGAGCGAGGGCAACTCCGCCTTCTGGCACGAGCCCGGCATCTACAGCCAGGCTCAGGTGGAGGGATGGCGCCTCAGCACCGAGGCGGTGCACCGGGCCGGGGGCCGGATCGTGCTGCAGCTGTGGCATGGCGGCCGCGCCTGCCATCCGCTGCTCAACGGGGGGCACCAGCCGGTGGCCCCCAGTGCCCTGGTCATCAACGGTGACACGGTGCGCACCCCCGAGGGCAAGCAGCCTTACGTGGTTCCCCGGCCCCTCGAGGATGATGAGATCCCGGGCATCGTCGAGGGGTTCCGGCTGGCGGCGCGCAACGCCATCGCCGCTGGCTTCGATGGCGTGGAGGTGCACGGCGCTAACGGCTACCTGCTGGATCAGTTCCTGCGGGATGGCACCAACCAGCGCAGTGGGGCCTATGGCGGCTCGCTCGACAACAGGGCGCGGCTGTTATTGGAGGTTCTCGAGGCGGTGGCCCAGGAAACCCCGCTGATGGGGCTGCGCCTCTCCCCCCTCAACGGCTTCAACGACATCCGCGACAGCGATCCGATCGGTCTGGCCAGCTGGCTGGCGCAGCGACTCAACGACCTGCCGCTGGATTACCTGCACGTGATCCGGGCCGATTTCACCGGGGTCCAGCAGGGCGATCTGCTCACCCCGATCCGCGAGCGCTTCGGTGGCGTGCTGGTGGCCAACGCCGGCTATGGGGTTGAGGAGGCCCAGGCAGCGATCTCCTCAGGCGCCGTGGATGCCGTGGCCTTCGGCACCCCCTTCATCGCCAACCCCGATCTACCGGAACGCATCCGCCGCGGCGCGGCGCTGGCCCAGGCCAACCCAGACACCTTCTACAGCCCCGGCCCCGTGGGCTACACCGACTACCCCCGCCTCGAGTTCCAGCCATGAGCATCCCCCCAACCCCCGATCTGCTGGTGATCGCCGCCAGCAATGGCGAGAATCTGGCCCTGGCCCAGCGCTTCGCGGCCGCTGCCAGGGATCAGGACCACACCGCCGAGGTGCTCGACCTCACGGCCGTGGACCTGCCCCTGTTCACCCCGCAGGCCCAGGCCGCCGGAACGCCGCAGGAGCTTGTGGGGCTGCAGGCCCGGCTGGCCGCATCGCCCCGCTGGGTGATCTGCGCCCCGGAATACAACGGTTCGATTCCGCCCGTGCTCACCAGTGCCATTGCCTGGCTCTCGGTGCAGGGCGACGACTTCAGGGCCCTGTTCAACGGCAGGCCCGTGGTGATCGCCACCCATTCCGGAGGGGGCGGTCACACCGTGCTGACGGCCTTGCGCCTGCAGCTCGCCCACCTCGGGGCCCATGTGGTGGGCCGCCAGCTGGTGAGCAACAGCGCCCATCCCGCCAAGGACGACTCCATCGCCGATCTGGTGCGCCGCCTGCACCACCTGTCCCTTCCTGTGGCCTGAAACCGATGTCCACCACGCAATCCACGGGCCCGCGCGCCACGGACACCCTGGTGTTCCGCCCCGCCGCCGAGCGCTTCCACAGCCAGCTCGACTGGCTCGACAGCTGGCACTCCTTCTCGTTTTCCTCCCATTACGACCCCGCCTGGATGGGCTTCGGCCCCCTGCGGGTGATCAACGACGACACCATCGCTGCCGGCAAGGGCTTTGGCATGCACCCCCACCGCGACATGGAGATCATCACGGTGATGGTGGAGGGCCAGCTCAATCACCGTGATTCGATGGGCCACGCCGAGGTGCTGCGGGCCGGCGAGGTGCAGCGCATGAGTGCCGGCACCGGTGTGGTCCACAGCGAGGTGAACGGCGGCGAGCGGCCCTGCCGGCTGCTGCAGATCTGGATCGAACCCAGCGAGGCCGGCATCGCCCCTGCCTACGAGCAGAAACCCTTCGAGATCGGGGCCGGCTGGACGCCGCTGCTGGGTCCCGAGCGGGCCGACGGGGCCATGGCGATCCACCGCCGTGTGCGGCTGTGGCGAGCCAAGCCCGGCGCCGCCGACCAGCTGCCGATCGCGCTGGCGGCTGGCAGCCAGGGCTGGATTCAGGTGATCGATGGCAGCGGCACCATCGAGCTGGCGGGCGGTCAGCCGCCGGCAGCCCTGGTGGGCGGCGACGGCCTGGGCTTCGAGCCAGCTGCCCTGACGGGCTTCACGGCCGGCGCGGCCGGTGCCGACCTGCTCCTGTTCGAGCTGCACTGAGGGCCATGGGGGCGACTTGCAGATGTTGTGAAGGTCACCCTGGCAGGGTGCGATCGGGGCCAGGGTGAAGCGGATCGTCCATCCGCTGCCCGCGCCCCGGGCGCGTCCCCCTTGCCCGCCGCCGCGCCTCCATCCCCCGCCGATCCAGGCCGGGTCTACCGGCTGGTGGATGCGAGCGGCCAGCCCCATCCCATCCTTGATGACCTGTTTGAGTCGATCGAGGCGGCCTGGGATGCCGCTCTGGAGTGGTGCCAGGCCCAGGGCCTGGTGCCCGCCGAGGCGGCACCGCTGGACCAGAGCCTGGTGCTGGGCGCCCACTTCGGCATGGAGGTGAGCACCCGCCGCGGCGAGTGGCGCACCCTGCGCCACGCAGGACTGCCGGCGATCGCCTCCCCGGCCCGGCCCCTGGCCCTGCCCCATGGTTAGGTCGCAGCTCGGCCCCGTCCTCGGCTTCCATTGCCTGGCCAAGCTGGGGCTCATCGTCAATGTGCTGGCCCTGCCTGGCCTGCTGGCGTGGATCCTCTGGGATGGTCCCCTGCGGGTGGCCACCGTGGCCGTAGGGCTGGCGGCGGTGCTGCCGGCCTTGGTGTTGGGAGTCGTCGCCAATCTGGCCCTGCTGGACGGGCGGGGCTGGGGCCGGGTGCTGAACCTGGTGGGTCTGGGCCTGGGGCTGGCGGTGAGCCTGGGCTACGGGATCGTTTGGCTGGCGCTGGTGCCGGCAGGCCGGGCTGCGGTGGCACCCGGTCTCGGCCTGCTCTGGCTGCTCCAGATCCTGAGCCTGGTGGCCTGGAGCCTGCCACCGGCCGGCGACTGGTTGGTGAAACGGCAGCCACGGTGACAGTTGGAATCACGGCCAGCGCGGGAGGGTGAAGCGATCCCGACTGTTATGGCCGCCATGGCCCTCACGCTTCGATCGCCCCGGCGCTACCGGCTGGTGGACCAGCAGGGCGCTCCCCACCCCGTGCTCGATGGCCTCTACGACTCGCTGGAGAGCGCCTGGGGCGAAGCCCAGAGCTGGTGGCAGGGCCAGCTGGGCCCGAGCGCTGATCCTCCAGGCAACGGCGCGGCCATGGCCATCGGCGTGGAGGTGAGCACCACCAGCGGCGACTGGCGCACCCTGCGCCATCCGGGTGCCTGAGCTCTCAGAGCCAGCTACGGCACCCGATTTCAGTAACAGTTGCTACCAAGCACTGCCCCCTCCGGGGCTTTGCATGCCTTCACACCTCCCTGATCCCCCATGCCCAGTTCCGAGCGTTTCGCGGCCCTTCAGTCCATCCAGCGGCGCAAGCCCACGGCTGTCGAGCCGACGCCGGCCCTCGAGAAGATCTGGGCCAGTGACGTCTTCACCCTGGGCAAGATGAAGGCCGCCCTGCCTAAGGATGCCTTCAAGTCGATCCAGCGCACCATCCGCGAGGGCGGCAAGCTGGATGCCTCCGTGGCCGACGTTGTGGCCCAGGCGATGAAGGAGTGGGCCACCAGTCGGGGCGCCCTCTACTACGCCCACGTCTTCTACCCGCTCACGAACCTCACCGCCGAGAAGCACGACGGCTTCATCGCCCCCCAGAGCGACGGCTCCGCAATCACCGAATTCACCGGCAAGCTGCTGGTGCAGGGCGAGCCGGATGGCTCCTCCTTCCCCAACGGCGGCATCCGCTCCACCTTCGAGGCCCGCGGCTACACCGCCTGGGATGTGACCAGCCCGGCCTTCCTGATGCCGACGCCCAACGGGCTGACGCTGTGCATCCCCACGGTGTTCGTGTCGTGGACCGGCGAGGCCCTCGACAAGAAGACCCCGCTGCTGCGCTCCAACGCCGCCATGAACCAGCAGGCCCAGCGCCTGCTCAAGCTGCTCGGCAACAAGGAGATCGCCCCGGTCAACTCCAGCTGCGGCGCCGAACAGGAATACTTCCTGGTCGATAACGCCTATCTGGGCCTGCGCCCCGACCTGCTGCTGGCGGGCCGCACCCTGTTCGGTGCCCCGCCAGCCAAGGGCCAGCAGTTCGACGACCACTACTTCGGTGCCATCCCCGAGCGGGTGCAGGTGTTCATGCAGGACGTGGAGCACCAGCTCTACCGCCTGGGCGTGCCCGCCAAGACCCGCCACAACGAAGTGGCCCCCGGCCAGTTTGAGATTGCGCCGGTCTATGAGGCCGCCAACGTGGCCACCGACCACCAGCAGCTGATCATGACCGTGCTCAAGAGCACGGCTAAAAAGCATGGCTTCACCTGCCTGCTGCACGAGAAGCCCTTCGCCGGGGTCAACGGCTCCGGTAAGCACGTCAACTGGTCGATCGGCAGTTCCAGCCATGGCAACCTGCTGGACCCGGGCCACACCCCCCACGACAACATGCAGTTCCTGCTGTTCTGCGGGGCCGTGATCCGGGGGGTGCACAAGTACGGCTCGCTGCTGCGCTCGGTGGTGGCCACCGCTGGCAACGATCACCGCCTGGGTGCCAACGAGGCGCCCCCGGCGATCATCTCGATCTACCTCGGCAGCCAGCTGGAAGACGTCTACAACCAGATCCGCGACGGCGAGCTCAAGGGTTCTGCCAGCGGCGGCGTGATGCAGCTGGGCGTCGACACCCTGCCGGAATTCCCCAAGGATCCCGGCGATCGCAACCGCACCTCCCCCTTCGCCTTCACCGGGAATCGCTTCGAGTTCCGCGCCGTGGGCTCGGGTCAGTCTGTGGCGGGGCCGCTGGTGGCGATGAACACCA
Organism: Vulcanococcus limneticus LL; assembly: GCF_002252705.1. GTDB lineage: Bacteria > Cyanobacteriota > Cyanobacteriia > PCC-6307 > Cyanobiaceae > Vulcanococcus > Vulcanococcus limneticus. The sequence continues at coordinate 1,182 of NZ_NQLA01000034.1, read as the reverse complement.
TCCTGGCGGACTCGCTCAGCTGGGTGGCGGATCAGCTGGAAGCCCGGCTCGGAGGTGGCGAACCGATCGAGTCGGCGGCCTTCGCCGTGCTCAAGCAGATCACCCAGGAGCATGGTGCCGTGATCTTCGGCGGCGACGGCTACTCCAGCGAGTGGCACGAGAAAGCCGTACGCGAACGCGGCCTGGAGAACCTGCGCACCAGCGCCGATGCCCTGCCGGTGCTGCGCCGCCCCGAGGTGCGTGACCTGTTCGCCCGCCACGGCGTGCTCAGCCCGGTGGAACTGGAGAGCCGCTACGAGGTGTACGCCGAGCAGTACGTCCTGGCGATCGAGGTGGAGGCCAAGCTGTCCCTGCGCATCGCCCGCACCCAGGTGTACCCCGCCGTGACCGCCTACCTCGGCGATCTGGCCGGCTCCCTGCAGGAGCAGGAGGCCATCGGCCTCTCGCCCTCGCGGGCCATTGCCCAGGAGATTGCCGGTTTCGCCCAGCAGCTGCTCGACAAGACGGCTGCCCTGGAGGCAGCCCTCGGCTCGGCTCCCCACGGCAGCGAGGCCCACATGGCCCACTGCGCCAACACCCTGCTGCCGCTGATGGGCGAGCTGCGGGCAGCGGTGGATGGGCTGGAGTCCCTCGTTGACGACAACGCCTGGCCCCTGCCCACCTACCAGGAGATGCTCTTCATCCGCTGAGGTCGCCGTGCTGGGGGCCGGCATGGGGCCCCCAGCACCAGAAAACCCCGGCGTGCGCCGGGGCTGGGGTGTGAGGAATGGTGCGTCCGTTCTGGAGGTGATCCGTTCTGGATGCCCATTGCAGCCGGCCTGGATCAGCGGGGGCACTGGTGGCCGCGCCCCGACCTCGGCTGTGTTTCCGGTCTAATCAGGGGGGTGGTGCGTGCGGGCACCACCCTTCGCGTTTCTTAGCAACCCCTCAGGCCCGGGTGTCGGACTGGCGACGGCTACGCACCCAGAGGATCAGGGCCATGACGGCGAGAGCCAGCACACCAATCATCGAGATCCCCCCGGCGTAGGGCTCGCGTTTGGCGCTCGGTCGAGCTCCATGGCGAGCCAGCCCAGCCCAGCGGTCCCCTAGGAGGCTGCTGAAAAACCAACCGATCCGCGGGAGAATGGCCCAACGGCACTGAACGGATGCGCGGCCAGCAGGAGCGGACCGGTCCCCTGTTCT
>NZ_NQLA01000033.1 GCF_002252705.1 Vulcanococcus limneticus LL | reverse complement strand
GGGGCGTACGCCCCTGGAGGCAGCTCAACAGGGAGTTGCAGCATGACCACATCCACCCACTCTCATAAGGACTGGACCGACAAAGGGGGTCACGTCACCGCACCAGGGATCCCCGAAAGGGGTCGGGGTTGCACTGGCGCCAGTTCTGCAGCCGCGGCAGCAGCAGCGCCAGCTGGCCGATGTGCCGGCTGCGCTGTTTCGCCAGCACCACCGCCGGTGAGGGGCCCGCAGGGTTCCACTCGCTCTCGGTTTCCTCCAACAGCAGTTCGGTGGCGTACTCCACCACCGCCAACTTGCTCAATGGCAGTGGGTTGGGCACCACGCCACCGGCCACGCCCTTGCGCCGGCTGCGCACCGGGCTGTTCACCTCCGCTGGTGTCAGTGCGGCCAGCTTCTCATTCAGCGCCGCAATGGCATCGAGGTGGCCCTGGGCGGTGCAGACCCCTGTGGGGTAGCGGGTCTGCAGCTGGGCCATCTCCCGGTTCAGGGCCGCCAGGGTGGCACTGGTCACAGGGATGGACAGGGCGATGCGCAAGGCCTCGGCATCACCGGGACGCCAGGTGCAGGTGGGTGGGGAGGATTGGGTCATGCCCTCCCTTGCCAGATCAGCTGCCCCCGTTGTGCTCGCTCAGCCCCAGCTGCTGACGCAGCTCGGCGCCGTCGATCACTCCCCGCTCATGCAGCACCAGCCACTCCTGCACCGAGGGCTGGGGTTTGCGCGGCGGCTGGGGTGGCACCAGCGGGCAGATCTCCACGCTGCAGGGCGGGGTGTCGGAGAGCTTTTCGCCGGTGAGGCGGGTCCACTGGCGCAGCAGGGTGCTGAGCATCGAGCGCTTTTGGCCTGCCAGCGACTGCAGCACGGCAAAGCTCTGGCCGGCGGTGAGCGAAATCTCCAGCTCGGTGCGAGCTGGACCATGGCCGCCGGCAGGGATCAACGCATCACGGCGCATCGCCTCTTCCAGCTGCTGCAGGTAAGCCCGGTGCTCTGCCAGTGAACGCGCTTCTATTTCGACCCACTGGAACTTGGCCCCCTCTGGTAGGTCCATGAAGGAGGAGGTGGAGAGCACCAGGCGTTGCGGGCGTTGGGCATCTGTTCCGCCGGTGGAAGCACCAGAACCCAGGGCGCCATCACTGCGCCGGAAGCCGTAGGCATCCACCAGGCCGGTGCGTACGCCCACTGGCAGGGCAGTGCGTGACAACAGATCCTCGTATTCGCTGCGGCAGCGGTAGTGGTTGAGGTATTGGTGCGCCAGGCCCAGGTGGGGCAGATCGCCCTCGCCAAAGGCGGTGCCATCCACCGAGTACCAGAGGGCCGGCAGGTCAAAGCGCTGGGGCATCCGTTCCGGCTCACCCACCGGCACCACGTCGTAGCCAGCGACGGCGCCGGGATTGAGTTTGGCCTGCCAGCTGCGCAGCACCAGCCCGTCGTCGCTCACCGACAGGCTGCGGTAGAGCCAGGCCTGCGGATCGGGCACCAGTCCGCCGTGGGCGTCGAGCACCACCGTGGGGACCGCGGCATTGCCACTGGCGAAGCGGGGCGGCAGGGCCTGACGGCGCGGCTCCCGCCAGACGATCTCCACCGGGCCCGACGCCGGAGCCGCACTGGCGGTATCGGTGGGCAGGCGCCAGTTGAGCAGGTCGCGCCGGGGCACCAGCTGCAGCCGCGGCAGGGAGAGCCGGTCGCCCTTGGCGAGGGCCTCCAGCCGATCACCCTCTGAGGGCCAGCGGTGCTGGGGCGGCAGCTGCAGGATCAGGCAGCCGCCATCCCGCAGGGTGAGCAGGTCGGCCAGGAAGAGGAACACCCCAAGGTCCGTGCCCTGGCCGTCCACATCGGTGGCCACGCGGGTCAGGGAGTCGGGCAGTTCCTGCCAGGCCAGGCGCGACAGCATCCCCGCGTAGGTGCGCAGGGCATCGCGGTAGAAGCCCGTTGGCCGGGCTGCTTCCAGGCGCTTGAGATAGCAGGTCTCGGGCTCCTCGATGCCGCGGGGGAGATAGACCGGCCGGCGGCTGGTGCCGTCAGGGAGCTCCAGCAGGGTCCAGCAGTCGTAGACCAATTGCAGGCGTTCGCGGAGGCCAGCGAGGGTGGGGTGTTCCAGCCAGGGGGGCTCGGCAGGGGCTTGGGGTTGCGTCTCTGATGGGGAAGCGGGACTCCTGGTGGTGGTTGTCCTACGGCGGCGGGCGGTGGGCACGGGCTGCTGGTGGGGTCAAGCTCTTGCCAGTGGCAGCAATCGGCGGAAGGGGAAGCCATGCAGGATTTGCATTGTTTCGGTCAGAGCATCAGGACAAGCAGGTCACCCGGGGTGGGTGTGCTGAGTTCTTGTCAGGGTCCACAGAAGATCCAGGCAAGATGAGCCGCCCGCTCAGGGTCGACTGCCGCACAGCGGGTTTAGACTTCAACTCGTAATGACTTCGGGTTCTTATTCGGATCACAAATGGCCTGGCTCTCTTTTTACGAAGATCAGCCCATTTAGCCGCTAGTCGGCCAATACTAAAAATCAGGGGCAATGAAGAATTATCGGGCAGCAGCGAAGCAATCCCTTGAGCGAGCACTCCAAGAAATGGAGTCTACTGACACAAACAGGCTTCGCTATGCTGCTTTGGAGCTAAGAATGGCCTTGGAAGCTCTCGTTTATGAACGAGCCAAGCATTATGCAACTGATACATCTTGGAATAAGCTCTCGAAATGGCAGCCCAAGAAACTTCTGAGACTGCTTCTTGAAGTCGATCCACATGCAGACAAAGACGCCATCATCAGCATTGGAGAGCCGGATCAGGAAGGGCAGCCAGCGTCAATCATGCATTGCCTGGGGAGAGAGCGAGTATTGAAGCTAGAAGAAATAGATAGTTTTTATGACAGACTAGGCTCGTACTTGCACACTCCAACTAAGGCCCAAGCAGATGCGGGCGCGCCCGAAAGTGCCGGAAAGATTTTGGCAAAGTGTAGGGAGTTGGCAGCAATCCTCAAGGAGGTTTTTGAGTCACAGATTATCAATTCAGATTTCAAGATATCTTCTGAGATTAAATGCGTCAGGTGTGGCGCAAAGGTCTACGGGAGGCTGCCTCCGTCAATGGAAGACAGCGTCGCTACGTGCTTAGAGTGCCAAGCCCAGTACAGGGTTATGTCATTGCCTGATGGGCAGGCAGAATGGCAGCCAATAACTCAGCCATTGCAGTGCTCAAACAAGGAATGCATGGAAGAAGCATGGATCTTTCAACAAGATATCAAGCCAGGGATCAAGTGGAAATGCAGGAAGTGCGGCCAGCAATCTCGCATTATCCTTGGTATATCGCCAGTTCTCGGAGATGAATAAAGATCCATCCCTCTAGAAATAGTCGAAAGCGTCGGCTAGCATCCAGATTCGGAAACCGGGCAAAAAGTTGCTTATCAAGATGACAAGACTTTCTAGCTTCTGATCTGGAGCGTTAGGCCTTCCCGAGAAGGGTCGCCGGAAGCGCTCTTGCAAGACGAGGCCTCCACGCCCATGCCCATGTCTAACCTAGATTAACCAGATCCAGATAGATGAGAAAGATCTCCCCTCAATGCATCATTGACGACTTCGTCGAACAACTGGGCGACATCAAGACCTTCTATATGGATGGGATTAGTGGACTTTCGAAAGATGGAGACAAGTCAAGATTAGCTGAATACAGCCTTCTTGCGGCGGCAGTTGCCTGGGAAGGTTTTGTCAGTGATATCTTTATTGCATACATCAATTCAGACTCTGCTCAGTTTAAGCAGCACCTAAAGAACTCCTTTAATGAGCACCTCACGGAGCATGACAAGGCGAACATGGTCTTTTTGAAGTACGGCAAGCTCGAGTTCCCATCGCATTTAACCAAGGCAGATGTGCAATCGCTTGCCAATAGTTCTGGCAGCAATATTACATTTTCAAGCTTCGCCTTGCTCGAAGATCGGGCTAGGATATGGCTTGTTCAGCAGCACGCGGACAAATTCGCAAACCTAACCTCTTCTCAAAAAGCAGTGGTTAACGCTGTTATCGCATTACGGAATCATATAGCCCATCGAAGCAAGAGATCATTGGATGCCATGAATGAATCATTGGCTGTAGGCGCACTTTATACTACAGGAATAAAGCGACAGGGCAACAATTTTCACAATGTCGGCGCGTGGCTAAAGGCAAAACCAGTTGGTCGCAATGAATCAAGACTAATTACAATTCTTTCACTTCTAGATGCAATCAGCAAAGCATGCTAATTGCGCGTCACAGATATTGTTCATTCGTCGATACCTAGCGTCAAGATGAAGAAGTAGGGAGCAGGTGGCGCCACCCCTGCTGAGGCTGCTCCCCGCTTCTGATCGCGGCGTTCAATCAACAGGAAAAGCAACCACCCGAACTGAGCAGGCGTCAACGATCTGAATCCACTGCTCCCGGCTGATCCCTAATCGCTCCAACATCTCGCCCACGCCAACTCCTGAGGTCAGCAACCGCTGCCCCCGCGCATGCAGCTCCCGCCATGTCGGCGGCACCTTCAGCAGGAAGCCGTTGTCCCGCAGAAAGTGGGTGATTTCCCCATTGGCATAGGTGCGCCCGTAGGGCCGGAATGGGCCTCGTGAGGGGTCGTAGCGCCGTGCCGCTTTGATCAGCCCGATCATCGCCAGCTGCAGCAAGTCCTCCCTGGGGTGAACAGTGCGCCGAGCGAAGTTGCCCGCGATCTTCTCCGCCAGGTCCCGGTGCTCCAGCGCCAGGGCGTCTGCAGCGGCATGGGGTCGCACCGGCCGTTGCCGCCGCGGCCTGCAGCGCACGGACTGCTGACCCTGGGCTCTGGGCGGGTGATGGACCGGTGCCTGCAGGTTGATCTCCAGCTGCTGTGCTCGGGCATGGCACGCCGGCCGGCGGTGGCGCTGTTCCCGCAGCATTCGCTCCGCCCCAGCGGCATTGCCCACCAGCACCACCGTGAGCGGCAGCACCATCTGCACAGCAGGAGGAGTCAGCAAGACAGGGCGTGGGCTCTCCACTGCGGAAGGCTTGGGATGTTCCCGCACTGCGGACACCATCGGTACGCTCACCGGCTCACCAGCAGTGGCGTCACCACCGGCTGGATGCCCTGGGCCTTCCAGTAGCGGCCCTCCAGCCAAAGCGCGCCGTGGCAGAAGGCATCCACCAGGTCCTTGCTGCCCTTGGGGAAGCGGATGGCCTCCTCCACCAGCGGCTGAGCACGGTGGTGAAAGCGGATCTGACCGGCTTCCACCAGGGGGGCGACCGCATGGGCGCGAGTTTCCTTGCTGCCGCGGGCAGTGATCGGCAGCATCCCCGGCACGCGGCGCCGCAGGGTTTGCAGCACCGCTGGACCGTTGGCGGCGTCTTCGATCAGCACGGCATTGGGACGCAGGCCCTGCTGCTCCAATGCCTCCAGGCAACCCAGCAGGAAGCGGATCACCTCCGGTAGGCCAAAGCGGTGCCGGGCGGACCAGAGCACCTCGATCTCCAACTCTTTGGGCCCGGATGGGCCCTGCGGTTCACCCGTTCGGGGGATGGCATTCCGGACCGGTGGTGCCAGCAAGCCGGCCAGGCAGAAGCCGCAGTAGTCGCTCTCCGCCTCCCCCTTGAAGCTCAGGTCACACGAGAGGGCCAGCAGTGCGTATTGGCGCTGGCTGCCTTGCTCGCGGGGGAAGGGCGGCCGGATCCACTGGCGCAGGAAGATTGAGCCCGATGCCGGGCTTGGCCGCTGCTGGTACAACGCCGCCCACCAGTACACCCCCAGTCGGGCTCTGATCTTGAGCAGTTCCGGCAGGGGGAACCGCTCCGGGCACAACGCCTCACCCGCCTGGCGCCAGTCGGGGATCAGGGTGCAGGTGGGAGGCAGCTTGGGTCGTTCGGCGGGGTCTTCCGCGATGGCCGGCAGGTCCAGCACGGTCCAGTGCTGGGGGGCCTCGCCCAGCTCCTGCTCCAACAGCCAGCCGATCACGTCCTGGTGGTCCCAGCGGGTGAGCACCACCACCTGAGCCGAAAGATTCGGCTGCTCGCTGCCGTCTGCTCCCAGCACCATGGCCGGCTCAGCCCGGGTGAGCCAGACCGAGCGCAGCCAGTCGATCAGCTTCTGGCGCAGCGCCGGGGATGCGGCATCACCGGGGCCCTTGTAGGGGTCATCGATGATCCCCAAGCTGTAGCCCTTGCCCGTGAAGGGGCCATCGACACCAGCAGCAATGCAGCCGCCCCGCTGGCGGGTAAGCCAGTTGCCCACCGCCGCCGAGTCCCGGGCCAGCAAGTGGCCGGTCACCCGGTAGAAGTGGCGCGCTTCTCGGGAGTGGGCGTAGGCCAGCTCGGCTGAGTAGGAGGCAATCGCCGCAAACAGGTGCGGGTAGCGCTGCAGGAAGTAGGCCGGGAACAGCTTTGACACCAGCAGCGATTTCCCCAGGCGGGGTGGGCAGGTGACGATCAGCCGGCTCAGTTGGCCATCAGCGACGGCCTGCAGCAGCTCGATCAGCAACTCGGCCCAGCGGTGGAAGCCATAGCGGGGGTAGGCCTCGGCGATGAAGCTGCGCAGGCTCTGGGGTTCCGCTGGCTCGGCAGCCGTGGCCGCGGGCAGATGCAGCAGGCCGGCATCACCCCAGGGGTCGAGCTCGCTCAGCAGCAGGCCGCCTTCTGCAGGAGCCGGTGACGTCAGCACCGGTGCTGGCATCGCGGTGGTGGTGGTGCTCGCTGTCATGCCCGTGGCTCCGGCGGCTTGATCGGTGCCCGCAGTAGCCCGCCGATCTCGGCAATCACCCGGAAGGCGCCGACCGCCGCGTTGAACTGCTCGGCGTCCATCGCCCGGCGGGCGCAATCGTTCAGGGCAAAGATCTGCTCAGCCTGGTGGCGGCGCCGATCGGTGATTAGCTCCTCCACCATGCGCTGCCGAGCCAGCGCCAGATAACGACTGATCGTTTTGATGTTGGTGATTCCCCAGTTCTGGGCTGCTTTTTCCCTGATCTGTGCCAACGGCAGCCGCTGGGCGATCCACAGCTGCGCCTCAGCGATGCGCGTCTCCACCTCCATGTGGGTGGCCCGGGGCTTGTGGCTCTGGCTGCGGCGGCCCCGCGGCGGGTTGCCCTTCCCCACCGGCCTGCTGGGGTCTGCAGCCGGCCAGACGGGCTGGCCATCGTCGTCCTGCTGGGTCGGGGCAGCACGCAGCTCCTCCAGCGACTCAGTGCCCGCCTCTGAGCAAGCGCCCGCTGTCGGTGGCTGCTCGGGGCTCATGCTCCACCTCCACTACTGGGCGGCAGATCAGGGAGCGCCGTCCCCTGGGGGGACTGCCGCAGGATCCAGCTCACGTAGGCAGCCCACTGCTGGGGGGTGAGCACAACCCGCCAGGTGCCGCCGCGGAAGCGCACCAACGTCGCCGCGAACGGCACGGCGGCGTGCTCGGCCTGCAGGGCGGCCTCGTCTGGCTTGAGGCGCGCTGCGGCGGCGGTGTTGGCCCAGCTGGCCACCTGAATCACATGGGCCGGCACGCCATCGAGGTCGCCGGTGTCACCGCCGGCCGTGGTGGTGCGGCCGGCGCCGAGCTTGCGCCGCACCACCAGGCCCAGCAGATCGCTCAGCAGCTGGGCCGCTTCCCGCTCGGCCGCATCCCCCTTGCGCTTCTGGGGATTGGCCATCGTTCAGCTCCGGCCGGGCTTGATCGACCAGAACGCCTTGCCGTGCTTCTCCGTGGCAGAGCCGGTGGCGACTGCCAACCGCTGGGCCTCCTTGAGGGCCTGCTCCTGCTGTTGCAGCGGCTCGGGGTAGGCGTAGCTGGTGCGCCCGGCCGACCAGCAGAAGCTGCAGCCGTTGTGGGAGAAGGAGGCATCCAGCTCGCCGGCCTCCAGGGCCCCGCTGAGTTGCTCCAGCAGCGGGGAGAGCTCGGCTTCGATCGCCTTCTGCTGCAGCTTGAGGACCGTGATGCGATCGAGCAGTGCGTCGAGGGCGGCGCCCGCCAGGGGGGCAGCCAGAGGAGCAGCGCTCGCGGTGGTGGCAGCCATCAGCAGAGCCAGCGAAGGAGGGGAGAGGCGCAGGCAAGCGACCTGTAACAAACCATAGCGGCTCGATAGTCCGAACAGATGGGTTCGGACAGTGGATCACCACGGCCGGAACCTGCTCACGTAGCCCGCCCAAGCCGCTGCCCAGGCCGCCAGGCATTCCTCGCGGGAATAGAGCGGCGAGAAGCGGGCCTCCCCAGGCCGGGCCCAGATCGTCTGGCCGGCGTCGTAGTGCACGCCCCAGGTCGCCTCCAGGGCCATGTAGCCCCCCAGCTGGGCGCGGGTGCAGTAGCTGCCCGAGCCGGGCCTGGAGAGGGTCTTGAGGTCGGCCAGCACCCGCAGGCCGCAGGCGTGCTGGATGTAGCCGGTGTCGTAGGTGCCGGCCTGGTTGCGAATCAGACAGCAGGTGGGGCGTTCGGAGGCGATCACCGTCACCTGCTGCCAGTGGGGGTGGGCCAGCAGCGGCTCGATCCAGTCCCGGTAGTCGCCCGAGCGCAGGTGCTGCAGCTGCTGGCTGGCCTGCTGGCGTTGCTGGGGGAGGGGATGGAAGCGGCTGTGCAGCAGCGCCTCCAGCGCCAGGTGCACGGTGTGGCCCCTCGGCTCCCAGATGTGGCGGGTGGCCTCGATGCGGGCCATCGCCCAGTCGCTCTTGGCTGAGCCGACCACGCCGGTGACGGACACGGCGAACAGGTGCTCCCCCAGCCAGTAGCGGTGCTCCGGATCCGTGCGACGCAGGCCTGGGATCGGCCTGAGCCAGGTGCCGGCCGAGATGGTGAGTGGACTGGTGGTCGTGCGTTGCACCATCACCAGAGCCTCACGTGAAGCACTAAAAACTTGTGATTCTTTAGAACCCGTTGCGGCGCAATGGATCTGAGAGGATCCAGGACGAGTGAAACTTTGTGATTCTTGTGAAACCGCTGCGCCGCAGGGTTTTCACAAGTTTCCAGGTTGTTTCCACCCGCCACCGTGCGTGAGAACGCCTGCACTGGAGAGGGTTTCAAAGTTTCCGAAGTTTCCAGCCCTCTGATGCGCCTGAGGAATAGGGCGCCAGCGCAGCTGAGGGGCAGGCAGGACCTCCAAGAATCCCAAGTTTCCAGGTTGTTTCCAGCGGCCATGAAGCGCCAGAACACTTGCGCTGGAGGAGCTCCACAAGAATCTGAAGTTTCCATCCCTAAAGTTCGAACTCACGTGCCAGCCATTCCGCGCCGGCTGCGCTGAGGCCATAGCGCAGGTAGTAGCTCTGGCCGCCGGTTGAGACGCGGGTGGTTGTCACCAGGCCGTCGAGCTTCCCGAAAAACCGTCCGAGGGTCTTGTAGGCGCTCAGGGCCTCACCCTCAAGATCTCTCATCAGCCGAGCCTCCGCCGGCGCCAGGTCAATGGCCTGCAGCAGCTCCAGCAGACCCACCCCGGCCAGACCGTTGGTGTGCAAGGCCTGGAGATATCGCAGAGCCTCCTTCTGCTTCTCGCTGGCCTTGCGCACCCGCTGGGCAGCGCGATCGAGATCGCTCTCCTGCTCCTGCTGCTCCTGCAGATCGTCGTAGGTGCCCAGCCGGGCAAAGGCGCCGCTGTTGCCGTCGATCGCCACCACCAGATCCGCGGGTGGGCCGGAGCGGGCCTCGCGCACCAGGCGGCGCTGGGGTGAATCCTTGATCAGCCGGTTGCCCTTGGCCAGGTAGTGCAGGGTCAGGATCGTGTTGGCCGCCCCGGCGATGGCGTTGTGGCCCGAGAGGGCCTCGGTGCCGGTGGTGTCGTTGGCCTTGTTGCAGTGGTGGATCAGCAGCAAAGTCCCGCCGGCATCGGTGATCTGGTGCTTGAGGTCGTAGATGAGCGACCCCATCTCCGGGTCGTTCTCGCCGAAGCAGCAGCTGCGGGTGATCGAGCGCAGTGAATCGAGGATCACCACCGCGCCAGGGTGGGCGGCCAGGCAGGCCAGCAGGGCATCGAGGTTGGCCTCGGTGGCCCGGAACCGGCGTGACCAGAGCAGCAACGGGTGATCCCAGATCCCGAGCTGCTGCAGCATCTGGGCGGTGTCGCCATCGCCCTGGTCATCGGTCACCAGGATCACCGGCCGCGGTTCCTCCGGCGCCCCGAAGCCGATGAAGTCCTCGGCGCAGAGCAGGCAGCGTGCCAGGGCATGGACCAGCCGCGTCTTGCCCACCTTGGCCCGGCCGCCCACGATCGAGAGGTCGCGGCGGGGAATGCAGCCGGGGATCTCCCAGGCCACCACCGGTTGCGGCATCGCCAGCCGCTCGGCCAGATCGAGACCGCGGAAGCGATTGCCATTGCGTAGGTCGTGGGCCTCGAGGATCAGCTGACCGATCTCCTGCGGGCGCAGGGCGGTCTTGAGTTGCAGGGCTGAATGGGCCTCGCGCACGCGGGCCGAGCGGCGCAGGCTGTTGCGCTCGCGGCCCACCAGGGATCGGATGCAGTGCTCCAAGGCGTTGAGGCGGCGGTTAATCGGTAGGTGCACCTTTCCCCAGCGCACCCGGGTGTCGGGTCTGGGAGAGAAACGGTGCGGGCCTGCACCAGAGCCAGGCCCCTTGCCGCCGGGATGGCGCCCGCCGGTGTCGCCCTGGCTTCGACGGCTGCCTGTGGTCTGCGCCCCAGGAGGCCTGGGGGTGTGGTCCGGCTGCGGCGGCAACCAGCCGTGCTGACGCGCGTGGAACCAGAAGGTGGCGGCGCTGATCTGCTCGCCGCCGGAGCTGGCCACCTGGCGGATGTCCCAGCCGCAGCTGGCGGAAGGGCTGTGGGCCTCCATCAGGGCGATCGCCAGCTCCCGGTCGTGGCCGGCCTGCTCGCAGGCCTGGATCAACCCCCAGAGGAGGTTGCGGTAGTCGGCGTAGGTGTTGCTGCCGGCCACACGGCGGGGGATGGCGGCCAGAGCGCTGCGGATCTGCTCCAGCGGCCGCGGCTGTCCGAAGTCCTCGTCTCCCAGCTCGGGCAGTGGAATCCCAGTGCCTGGAACCTCGTAGGGCTGCTCCAGGGGAATCTCCTGTTGCGGCGTGGTGCCTGCAGCGGGTTCGGCGAACTCATCGGGCAGCAGCGCCAGGGCGATGTCCTCCGGCGAGTAGCGCTGAGCGCTCACGTGCACCAGCTCCACCAGGGCGGTGGGCTGCCCGCCGGCATCCACGTACCAGCAGCCCGGCAGCCGCATCACCCGTGAGGCGTCCTTGCAGTGGGGATCGCCGCCGGCATAGGCGATCAGCTCGGCCTGCAGCGGCGCCCACTCCTTTGGCGGGATGGGCTGCTCCAGCAGCCAGTAGCAGTGGGCCGACTTGCCGCAGCTGAGCACGATCAGCGAGGGCTCCGGCAGCCCCAGCTCCCGCCAGGCGTTCAGCTGCCAGGCGATCGGCCGGTCGTCCCACTCCACAAAAAACGCCCGGCAGGCCGTGATCTCGCTCTTGCGGTCGCCGCCGTCGTTGATCACCAGGTAGATGCCGCGACCTTCCCGCTGCCACTGCTCCGCCACCGCCAGCTCGAAGGGCCCTTTGCGGGCACCGATCTCCCCCTTGGCGGGGTTGGCGCGGTGGGGAAAGGCGCGCAGCCTGGCGCTGGCCGGGTCCTTGCCCAGCAGGGAGAGGAACTGCTTGGCGGCAGCGCAGTCGATGCAGGCCTGAGTGGGACTGGTGGCCGCTTCAGCGCTGGCCATGTTGTCCCTGACGCTTACGGGGGCTGCTGGCCAGCTCGTCGCGTTCCATGGCCTCGGCCACGATCAGGCGGATCACCGAGGAACGCGAGAGCACACCGCCGCGGGTGCGCGCATCCAGCCAGTCCCGCTGCTCGAGCGTGAACTGCACGGAGAGCGGGGTCATCATCGAGGGCATGGAAACCTCGGCATGTCGAATCAGCTTATTCATGCTGGCACAGGCTCGCTAAGCTGATCCGGTTGGCGAATAGGGCATGGTCGACAGCGCAGCGGTGGATCGGGCAGCGGAGAAGGTCCGCAAGCTGGTGGCCATGAGCGCCTCACCCCACCTGGAGGAGGCGCGCACCAGCGCTTTCCTGGCCTGTCGCCTGATCCGCGAGCACGGCCTGCAGGTCAGCGGGCACCCTCCCTCTGCAGCGTCCGCGCCAGGAGTGCCGACGGCAGGGGTGCCCCACAGGCAGCCCACAGCCGACCCCCATGGCTTTTGCCGCATCCGCGTCCGCCATCCCGGCCATTGCCGCTGTTGCGGCAAACCGATCGCCCCAGGGGAGTGGGCGTTGTGGTGCCGTGGCAATGGCTTGCGTCACCCGCTCTGCACCCCCTGAGCCGCTGCTGCGCCGCCGAGATCCAGCAGGCCTTGCGGGCGCTGCTGGCGGGAGAGGCCTTCCTGGCAGAGAGGCCCTGGAGTGAGATCTGGTGGGGGCGGATGCGGCTCGATCTGGCCAGCGGCTGGCAGCTGGAGATCGCGATCGAGCGTGACCAGCTCGGCGCCCTGCATTGGGCGCAGGCGCCCGACGGCCGTGATTGGGTCTACGGCTGCCAACGCGACGACTGGACCCTGGGGCCCGACAGCCGCATCGTCGAGCCCGTGGCGTTGCTGAAGCCGGAGCAACGCCTGCAGCTGGAGCGGTTGCTGCGGGAGGCCATCTGCTGGCCTGCGCCGCTGTTCCCGCCTGATCAAGCCGTTTTCTGTGGCCTGGTGGAGCCTGAGATTCGGCGCGGCAAGGGCCGGCAGTGGCGACAGCGGGCCAGGGCCCATGGCCGCTGGTATCACGGTGCTGCCGATTCCAATCGGCAGCAGAAGCCTTAGCCTTTCGCTAATGGCCAGAACCCAGTCCTGATGTCCTCTGAGTACCGGTACATCGAGGCCAGGCAACTGGAAGCCGGTCAGGAGTTCGGCCGGATGCTGAGGCGCTGGCGGGAGCTGAACAACTGGACCCAGTACACGGCCTACAAGTGGGCCAAGGAGGCCGGCTTTGAAGTGATGGCCCCCAGCACCTTGAGCGTGTTCGAGAACGGCAAGGCGCCCAAGCCACGCCCGGAGAGCTTCTTTGCCCTCGCCGAGGTCAACCGCCGGCTAGCCGCCAAAGACTTCAGTGGCGTGCGCACCCGCGCCCTCAAGGATCTGATCAGCCAGGCCAAGCCCCTGGTGGATGACGAGGAGCGGGTGTGGGGGCCAGCGGAGTTCTGGAGCTGTCACCTGGGGCTGTTGCCGGTGCCGAGCGCCTACCAGGCGCCTGCCGTGCCGGCCCAGCCCGAGGTCGATGCCGCAGAAGCGGCGAAGCTGAGCGAGCAATGGCGCGGCCAGCTGGCGCAGACCGCCAAGCAGCATGGCATCGGCGTGATGGAGGCCCTGAGTTCCGCCGCCAAGGCGGCGCCAGTCAAGCAGCGGCAGGCCTTTCAGGCGATGCTGGCCGGCTTTGAGCCGTATTCCGCCGAGCAGCTGCAGGGCATGTGGGACGGAGAGGCGTGGCTGCCGCAGCGCTGGCTGGAGGAGTGGTCCACCAAGACAAGCGCCAGCTGAGGCAGGCACGAAAGGCTCCGGAGCAGGTTCGGAGTACGCCATGCCCTGCGTTGCGCAAGCTACAGATTCGGATTAGCGAGCCGCTAATATTCGAGGCAAGCGGGCGCCGGTCCCGCAGTGCCTTCGATGACCACCACCCCTTGCGGGCGGATGGAGCCGACGCCAGGTCCCACCGCCGCCTTTGATCTCAACCAGGCCCTGTTGCAGAGCCGCGAGCAGGCCCGCGCCCAGTGGGCCGAGGGCCTGGCCCAGTTCCAGTCCCAGATGGCTGCCATCGCCGACTCCTCCATGCAGGAGGTCGTTCAGGCGGCGGCGCCGGCCTTTGCCCTGGGCTTCTCCTTCAGCGCCCAGAAGCTGATCAACGAGGAGCATGAAGTGCTGCGGGTGACCCTGCGGCACCGCGGCGGCGCCGAGGAGTTCAGCGAGGCCCAGGCTCCCCAGGAGGGCAGCGCGGCCTGGCATGCGCTCACCGCCTCCCTGCTGGCGGGCCTGCTGGGCATTCCCGTGGGCAGCGCTCCTCGGACTATCGAGCCAAAGCAAACGCAGCCGTCGGTGGCGGTCACCGCGGGCGCCGGCAGTGCAGCCGCCTCCCCCGCTGCGGACGACCCTGAAGCCGCAGGCGACGAGTGGGACACCGGCGCTCCGGATGGCCCCGAAGCCAGCGACTCCGGCCTGGAGCCCCTGACGGACGAGGAGATCGCCACCCTGCACAAGTTCCTCGGGGCGATGCCTCAGGAGGCGCGCAAGCGGTTCACGATCGAGTTCCGCCACCACTTCCAGGTGCCCAGAGAGGTGCGGACGATCAAGGACCGCATCACCCAGCGGCGCCACAAGGACTTCATCGACGTGTTCGAGCGTGAGCTGGCCGGGGGGACGCCATGACCGTCTGCCGCCGCGCCTACGCCAGGCCCCAGCCGCGGTCGCAGCACGGCCGTCACTACCTGTGCGTCTGCGTGCACAGCGATGTCTACCGGCAGGTGCGGCAACTGTCGGCCGAGCACCAACTGAGCCTCTCCGGCGCCGCCCATCACCTGCTGCGGCTGGGGGCCGGCCTGGAGCCCCTGCTTCCCCTGTCCTCTTCCCCGTCCACTCTTTCGAGCAAGTCCCATGGCGATTGAACTCAACGACGGCAGCCGCATCGCGGCGCCGGTGATCAGGCAGCAGCGCCTCGGTGAGGTGGCCGTTCTGTCGATCGTGCGGCCCGAGCAGCGCGACCGGTTGCGCAAGAACCTCACCAGCGGGGCGATGGAGCCGATCCCCAACGGCACCGACCGCCAGGGCCGACCCAAGGTCAAGCAGGAGATGGTCGTCCATGCGATCGCCATGCCCGGCACGACGATGGAGGCTCGCATCGGTGATGAGGGCGGCGTTCCGGCACCGGGGGATCGGGTGCGGCTGATCCTCAAGGCCAAGGGCTTCGGCGACTGGATCGAGGCACGGCGTCAGCATCGCCGCGGCCGGCTGAATGTGGGGGATGTGCTGGTGCTCGAGACCCGCTGGGCCCAGCAGTACGACCAGGACGGCAACCCCAAGGGCCCCAAGATCGAAGACCAGGCGGCGGCCGATGCGGTGCCGCGCAACGTCACGATCGGCTTCTACGGCCCGCTGAGCATCCGGGAGGGCACCGATCCCGCCTGGATCGAGGCGGCGGAGCAGGCCTACCGCTCCGATGAAGCTGCCGCCCGCCAGCAGCGGGCGATTCCGCTGGCGGATGGGGAGGACTACGGCGATGAGTTCGCCGATGAGGAGGTGCCGTTCTGATGGCCCACCCCCAACACCCCGGCCGTGCGCCGCGGCCCATGGCGCAACCACAGTTGCCGGCCTTCTGCCGCACGCGCCGGCTTATCACCACCACCGTGCGACTGGGCGACCTGCGGCAGCTGCAGTGGCTGCTGTGGCTGGTGCTGGCCCTGCAGCTGAGCACGGTTCTGCTGGTCCTGGCCGGCCCGGTGCCGGCTCCACTGGCAGCGACCCCTGGGGGTTTCACCCCCGCAGAGTTCGCGTCGCGGCATGACGCCCCTGTCCCCTCGTCTTCCCAGCCATGAGCAACACGTCCGCTCTGGTGCCATACCTGTTCGAGGGGCACCGCATCCGGGTGAGCACCGATCAGCAGGGCGAGGCCTGGATCGTCGTCGCCGATGCCTGCGCTGCGCTGGCGGAGAGCCCGATGGTCTGGGCCATGGCGAATAGGAGAGACGAGGAGGAGCACTGCCTCCATTCAGAGGAGGGTCCCGGCGCCGGTGGTTTCACCCTGGCGCTGATCAACGAAGCCACGCTGCTGCGCAGGCTGCTGAACAGCGACAACCCCAGCGCACCGCGGATGCGGCGCTGGCTCACCCACGAACTGCTGCCCGCTCTGCAGCGCCGCCAAGAGGGCAACGGAGAGCTGCCGCGACGCAGCATCGAGGCGATCCGCAGGCAGACCGCAGCAGAGGTGCTGCGCGGGGCCGACGAGATCATCCACCTCACCGGGGTGTCCCATGCCGATGCCCTGCTCAGCGTCCTGGAGGAGATCCAGGCCCACAGCAGTCCCGCCGCCGCTGGCGTGAAGCAACGCGTCTCGCAGCGCGCAGGGGTGGCCTGGCTCACGGCTGATCAGGTAGCTGACCGACTGGATGGCACGCTTCGCCACACCAACCAGCGACTCGCTGCCACCGGATTGCAGCAGCGCAACGAGGACGACGACTGGCAGCTCACAGAAGCCGGTCGCGACTGGGGCGTCGCCCTGCCGCTCTGCAGTCGGGGAGAGCGCCGCCAGCAGATCCTCTGGGATCCGGCCGTGGTGGCGTTGCTGCACCAGACCAACTGAAAGGCACCAAACCAATCCAACACAAGCACCTGAGACCCAGACCATCAGCCATGACATCCGCAACCGATCGACTTGTGCGGCTTCCGGAGGTGATCCACCGGGTCGGCCTCTCACGCACCACGATCTACAGCCTGATCGCCACAGGCGAGTTCCCCAGGCAGATCGTGATTGGCCCACGGGCGGTGGCCTGGTCCCAGCAGGAGCTGGAGGCCTGGATCACCTCGAAGCGTCAGGCTGCCTGCAGCGCTGATGGTTGAGCAGCCATCTCTGCGCTCAGCTCTGAGACCGGCGCCAGACCAGCAGCGACGGCCACCTGATCGAGCAGATCGGCCCAGCGCTGCAGCATGTCGGAGCGCTCCTCGAGATATTCGGCCCAGTCGTAGGCCCGGCTGACGCTGTTGCCATCGGCATGGGCCAGCTGCTTCTCAGTCACCACCCTGGGGATCTTGAGCTGCTCGATGCAGTTGGTCTGCCCGAAGCCCCTGAAACCATGGGGTGTCTGCCGCCCCTGGAAGCCCATGCGCCGCAGCAGCATCGAGAGGCAGCCATTGCTCATCACCCGCAGTTCTCCATTGCCGCGGTGGTTGGGGGTGTGAAAGACCAGATCGGTGTGGCCACTGATCGGCCGCTGCAGCTCAAATAACAACCGCGCCTGCGAGGAGAGCGGCACGATGTGACGAACGCGGGTCTTCATGCGTTCAGCGGGAATGATCCACTGACGACCCTCGGTATCCACTTCGCTCCAACGGGCTTCCCGGAGTTCACTGGGCCGCACCAGGGTGAGCATCATCAGGCGCAGGGCGATGAGGCTGCTGCGCTCGGCCAGCCGCTGTTGCTCGAACCGTTCGATGGCCTCCAGCAGCTCGGGCAGCTCCACCCAGCTGATGCGGTGGTAGTGGGTGACGCGCGTGGCGGCGATGACCTTGCGGGCTTTGACGGCGGGGTTGTCCTGTCGAAGTTCGAGGTCAACCGCGTGCTCGATCACGCGACGGGTGACGTCGTTGCAGCGGCGGGCCTGTTCATGGGCACCCCTGGCGAGGATGGGCGCAAGCAGACGGGTTTCGATGTCGCTGCGGGTGATCGCATCGATATCCAGTTGACCCAGTGCCGGTATCACGAAGTGATCAAGTTTCTCTCGCATATCTCTGCAATAGCGGGGGCTCCAGCTGGCGCTGTGGTGCTCAAACCAGGCCTGAGCGATCTGGGCAAACGGACGGCGGCTGTTCTGCACCTGCTTGCGCTGCTGGCCTGGGGCCTGTGTGCGTGGATCGATCCCGGTTTTGATCCAGGTGTTCAGCTCCAGGGCCTGCTTGCGGGCATCGGCGAGCCGCATAGCCGGGTAGGCGCCAATGGTGAAGGTGCGGCGTGCTCCCTGCCAGCGGTAGTCCTTGCGCCAGGTCTTGGAGCCGGAGCGCGCCACCCAGAGGTAGAGGCCATCCCGGTCGTGGTGCTTGGTGCCCGGCCTGTCCGGGTCGGGCCGTAGGGCCTGGATCGCCTTGTCACTGAGCATGGCGGACAGCGCCGGAACGCTGGCGCGGGAGTGGATGTCGGCGGTTCAGCAAGCAGGGTGACGGTATAGACCCGATCCCGGCTGGCTATACCGTCAAAAATACCGTCATCCGCAGCGGTTGTAGCGGGCTCTCAGCGGATCTACCCGGACGACCCAAAAGAGCAGATCGGCTGCACTGCAGGGATTTTGGGATTTCTGCGGATCCCTTCGGATCCTGTAAAAACGGAGAGGGTGGGATTCGAACCCACGGAAGGTTGCCCTTCAAACGATTTCGAGTCGTTCGCTTTCGACCACTCAGCCACCTCTCCAACAGCCGCCAGGGCCGCGACGAGGTGCGAACCCCGCATGCGGTCAGCCTCAGGCCGGATCCGCCAGGCGGATCGTCAGCAGTTTAGGGATCGGCCGGCCCGCTCAGCTCTGCTGCCATCCACTGGCGGAGCCGGCGGCACTGATCCAGAGCCGGCTGGGATCCAGGCGCGGCAGGGCCCGCCGCTCAGCCTGGCGCGGGCGGAAGCCGAGCCACAGTCCCCGCACGGGCTGGGGCGGCAGCCGGCGCCAGCTCCAGAGGGCCTGGCGGTCGGGCAGGAGCGCCCAGGCGAGACGGCCGCAGCGCAGCAGCAGGGCCTGGCTGTCGGCGGCGAGGGCCGTCACCGCCAAACCGGGGCTGGCCAACCGCTGACCCACGGCCAGGGGCGGACTGCCGTCGCCCGGGGCCAGCACGGTGGGACTGATCTCGCGCCAGCAGCTGGGTCGCTCGGCGGCCACCCCATCGAGCAGCAGGATCCAGTCGAAGCGCTGCAAGCCGAGCCCGAGGGCCAGCTGGCGGGCGCGGCCGCAGCTGAGGCCATCGGCGCTGCGGCTCACCAGGGCACCGCGGCCGCCGTGGCGGGCCACCAGCAGGTCGCGGCGGCCCTCATGCACCAGCAGCAGCTGGTCGCCGCCCAGCAGGGCCAGGTGCAGGGCGAAGGCAAGCGCCAGCAACAGGGCTCCGGGGCGGCGCCAGGCCTGAACTCCGGACTGCAGAGGCAGCAGCCAGGGCAGCAGGCCCAGCGAGAACAGCAGCACCAGCAGCGGCAGCATCTTCCCCAGCTGCCACTGGGCCAGGGGCAGGCCGGCGAACAGCTGGGCCAGCCAGAGGAACAGGCGCGTCAGCGGCAACAGCGGCAGGGCCAGCAGACCCACGAGCGGCGGCGCCAGCACGGCGGCCACGGCCATCGCCATCGCCCCGAGGGTGAGGGGGGTGAGCAGGGGCTCGATCAGCAGGTTGGCCGGCACCGCGTAGACGGGTAGGGCGCCGAAGTGCAGCAACTGCAGCGGCAGGGTCCAGAGCGAGGCCGCCAGAGGCACTGCCACCCCGGCGGCGACCCAGCGCGGCAGCCAGGCCCCCAGCCGCTCTTCGAGGGGGCGGGCCGTGAGCATCAGGCCGGCGCAGGCCGCCACGCTGAGCTGAAAACCCACATCCAGCAGCCAGGCCGGCGCCACCAGCACCATCCCCAGGCAGGCCAGCAGCAGCACCCCCAGCGGCCTGTTACGGCGGCCGCTCTCCTGCACCAGGAAGGCCATCGCCCCCATCAGCACCGCCCGCACCACCGAGGGCTGGGGGCCCGCCAGCAACAGGAACAGCAGCATGGCGCCCAGGGCCAGGCCCCAGCGCAGCGGGCGCGGGCCGTGGCGGGCCAGGGCCATCACGGCCCCGAGCAGCACCGTGAGGTGAAAGCCACTGGCGGCCAGGGCATGGGAGAGGCCGGCCACCCGGAAGGCCTCCCGCACCGCCAGGGGCACCGGCACCACGGCACTGCCGAGCACCAGGGCGGCCAGCACCCCGCCGGCCTCGGGCCCACCCACGGCCAGCAGGGCGGCGGCCATGCGGCGGCGCAGGTCGGCCATGGGGGTAGCGGGGCGCTCCAGCAGCCGCCAGCGCTCCACCCGCAGCAGGCTCCAGGCCCCCTGGCGGGCCAGCCGCTCAGCGGGACCAGCCAGCAGGGGGTGGGGCGCGGGCCGGGGCCGCCCCAGGGAACCCTCCGCCTCCAGGCTCCAGCCCTGCTGCAACCTGGGACAGGGGTTGAACTGCAGCTCGCTGCGGCCGTGGTTCAGCTGCAGCAGCGCCCGACAGCCCTCACCCGAACCTGAGGGCTGGGGATCGGCCAGCAGCCGCCCGCGCAGCCGCAGCGCCAAGGTCTCCTGGCCGGGCGGGATCAGCCGGGAAGGGTCCCGCGGGCCGGGCTGGGGGCGGTGGAGCAGGCCCCAGAGCAGCAGGAGTGCCAGGGCCAGCAGCAGGACCAGGCGCTGCAGCAGCCCAGGTCCCGGCGGCAGCGCCGGCTCGGGCCCGGGCGTGGGACGGGGGGCCATCAGCACAGGGAGCGCCAGGGCCAGCAGGCCCATGAGGCTGAGGGGCCAGGCCATGGGCAGCACCCCCAGCGCGAGGGCCGCCAGGGCGAGTGACACCACACAGGCGGGCATCGGGTCTGGGGCAGAGACCTGAGGGTTCCCCTAGGGTTCGGCCGCGCTCCCTCGGAGCCGGACTCCAGCCAGCACACACCGTGGGCCAGTTCAGCCATCGCGCCAATCGCCGGGTCGCCGCGATCGGATGGCCAACGGGGGCCAGGCGACGGCCCCGGATCAGCGCCGTGCCGCTGCTGCTCAGCGCGGCCCTTTGCCTCACGACTGGCCTGACGCCGCCCGCCATCGCCCAGACACGCACGATCCGTGTGGTGGAGGGCGACACCCTCGAGCAGCTGGCCCTGACCCATGGCGTAACCCTGGCTGCCCTGATCCGGCTCAACGGCATCACCGATCCGGCCCTGCTGCAGATCGGCCAGATCCTGCGCCTGCCCTCTCCAGGGGCATCGGCCACACCCAGCGCGCACAGCGGCGGCGGCGGCGGAACCGGAGCGACCCTGGCCCCACCGCCACCGGATGGAAGCGGCGGCGCGGCGGCCGCGGCGGCCCTGCTGCTGAGCCCCACCGAGCGCCGCGACCGGGCGGAGCTGGAGCTGCGGGAGCAGTCGGGGCAGGCGCGCTGGAAGTGGTTCAACGCCACCGCTGTGGACTGGACCGGCTGGCGGCTGCACCCCGGCGGCGTGCGCATCACCCTGGTGAAACCCGCCGCCGCGGACCTGGGCCTGCGGGGGGCAGCCGCCTCGGCGGTGGGGGTGCAGTGCGAGACCCTGCGCCAGAACTGGCGCATCGACGGTATCTGGCAGGGCTGGGAGGTGCCGGCGCCGGGCACGGTGGGGCAGCGGATCGTGCTGGACCTCTGCAGCAACACCCTCGACGGCCCGGCCCGGCCGGTGGCTCCGGTTCCCTAGAGCGCCAGCGGGGCTGCGACGGGTTCCGAGGCTGCCAGAGCAACCCGCTGGGCCTCACTGAGCAAGGGGAAGCCCAGGGCGCGGCGCTCCTCCAGCCAGGCCTCAGCCACCTGGCGCGCCAGGTTGCGGATGCGGCCGATGGTGGCGGTGCGCTCGGTCACGGAGATCACGCCGCGGGCCTCCAGCAAGTTGAAGGTATGGCTGCACTTGAGCACGAAGTCCAGCGCCGGGGCCGGCAGCTTCGCAGCCACCAGATCACTGGCTTCGGCCTCGTAGATCGCGAACAGCTGCTGCAGCCGCTCGGGGTTGGAGGCCTGGAAGTTGTAGGTGCACTGGCCCTTCTCAAAGGGCAGCCAGATGTCGCCGTAGGAGCGGTGGCCATCCCAGCTCAGATCCCAGATGCTCTCCACATCCTGCAGATACATGGCCAGCCGCTCGAGGCCGTAGGTGATCTCGATCGACACGGGCCGACAGTCGATGCCGCCGCACTGCTGGAAGTAGGTGAACTGGGTGACCTCCATGCCGTCGAGCCACACCTCCCAGCCCACGCCCCAGGCGCCGAGAGTGGGCGATTCCCAGTTGTCCTCCACGAAGCGGATGTCGTGGTCGGCAGCGCGGATACCGAGTGCTTCCAGGGAAGCCAGGTAGGTCTCCTGGATGCCGTCGGGGCTCGGCTTGATCAGCACCTGGTACTGGAAGTAGTGCTGGGCCCGGTTGGGGTTGTCGCCGTAGCGGCCGTCGGTGGGACGGCGGCAGGGTTCGGGGTAGGCCACCGCCCAGGGCTCCGGCCCGATCGCCCGCAGCACCGTGTGGGGGCTCATCGTGCCGGCGCCCTTCTCGGTGTCGTAGGGCTGCAGGATCAGGCAGCCCCGCTCGGCCCAGAAGCGGTTCAGGGTCTGAATGATGTCCTGGAAGTGCATCGGCTCGATACGGCGGCGACCCGGGGCAGCGCGGCCCTTGCCCCGCGGCGCGGGGGTCCGGTCGCCACGGGCGATCCCCCGATGATCCCAGACCAGCCGGCTGATCCCGGCCCGGCGTGAGCTCAGGAGGCGTTGAGCAGGCGTCCGAGCGACTGGGTGATCAGGTCGGCAGGCACGGCGAGGGTCTCGAACTGCTCGGCGGGCACGGCCTTGCTCCACAGCCAGCCCTGGCCCTGGTTCACGCCGATGCGGCGCAGATAGGCCACCTCGGATTCGGTCTCCACCCCCTCAGCGCACACGTCCACGCCGATGGCATGGCAACCGGCCACAAGCCATTCCAGGAAACGCTGGCGGTAGCTGTCGGCGTCGATACCGGAGATCACGGAGCGATCCACCTTCACCTTCTGGAAGGTGAGGCTGAGCATGTTGGCCAGGGGCGCATCACCCGTGCCGAAGTCGTCCACGGCGATGGTGTGCAGCAGCGCCAGTTCATTGAGGAACTGGGATTCGCTGGTACCGGCCACGCCCTTCTCGGCCACCTCCACCACCAGGCGCTTGCCCACCTTGCGGCGCAGGGTGTCCAGGTCGGCGACGGCGCGGGAGATGGGGCGGAAGAACATCTTGCCCGAGCCGATGTAGCGACTGGAAAGATTCACCGACAGCCACACATTGGACTGCAGACGGTCCAGCAGCCTCAAGGCGAAGACAAAGGAATCCTGGGTCAGGGCGATGTTGAAGGAGGGGTCCTCCTCCAGTGCTTCGAGTTCCTCAGGGCTAGGTGGACTGTCGCCTGGCCTCCACAGCACCTCGCCGCCACAGACGCGGCCCGTTACCAGATCGACGATGGGCTGGATATGGAAGATTTCCAAGGCCGCGAGAATCGCGATGGGGCCGGTTGCCGCCGAAGATAGGGGTTGAATGTAGGCAGGGTGAGTGACCTACGCCACTATTTGAGGAGAGCCGCTCAGGCCACCAGCTGCAGCAGCCCCATCTGGCCGCCGGCCAGCAGCCGGTGGCGCCCCCAGGCGAAGCCGGCCGTGCGGGCCAGCTCCTCCTGCTCCGGCCCGGTGGGGAAGCGCCGCAGGCTCTCCTCCAGGTAGGCGTAATGAGGTTCCAGGCCGGCGCGGCGCGCCAGGGGCACCACCAGCCGGCGCAGGTAAAGCCGTTGGAAGCCGGCCACCACCGCGCCGGCGGGGCTGGCCGGATCGGGGCGGTTGAAATCGAGCACGGCGGCCCGACCACCGGTCTTCAGCAGCCGGCGCAGCTCCGCCAGGCCGGCGGCGGGATCGGGCAGGTTGCGCAGGCCGTAGGCCATCACGGCGCCATCGGCCCAGCCCTTGGCCAGGCCGGTGGCCTGGGCATCGCCCTGGCGCCACTCCACGGGTAGCCAGGGCTGGGCGGCGGCACGGCGGCGGGCAAGCTCCAGGGGTGCCGCGGCGGCATCGAGGCCCAGCACCAGGCCACCAGGGCGCACCTTTCCGGCCAGCACCAGGGCCAGATCACCGGTGCCGCAGCAGAGGTCCAGCAGGCGCTGGCCGGGTCCGGGCTGCAGCCAGGCGACGGCCTGGCGCTTCCAGAGCCGGTGCAGCCCCAGGCTGAGGGCGTCATTGAGGCGGTCGTAGGCGGGCGCGATCTGCTCGAACAGATCCCGCACCGCCTGAGGGTCACCGGGCCGCATCTTGTCCGCTATCCCAGGGCAGGGAAATTGAATCAAGGCTCACGCGCGCGCTGTCGGCCCGATAGCCCGCGGGGCCGGCGCCGGGGGCGAAGCCCTGGGCCGCCAGCCGATCCGGGCCGGTGACACTGAGCACCATCACCGTCGCCAGGCCCACGGCGGCGGAGCACACCATGCAGCCCGCCAGCATCAGGCCAAACTCGCCGCGGTCACTGGCGGCCTGCATCAGCTGCAGGGCCCAGGCCACCAGCGCCACCACGGCGGACACCATCACCAGAGCCAGGGCGGGGGAGGGCGGATGCAGGAAGGTCGTCACAGCGGCGCCGACCGGGCTCGTGGTTGTCTCAATGTAACGAGCCGTAACGGTGCGCTGCGTTGGGTCGCCGCCGGTGGGCCCCGGCAGAGGCTGTCATGCGATGGCCTCCAGCGGCCGCACGGTCAGGCCCCGCCCCAGCAGGTCGGCCTTGATCTGCTCCACCGTCAGCACCCCGTCGTGCAGCAGCGAGGCCAGCAGGGCCGCCGCGGCCTTGCCGCCCTGGGGCCCATCGTCGAGGGCCCGGGCGATGTGGTCGATGCTGCCGGCGCCGCCGGAGGCGATCACCGGCACGTCCACCGCCTCAGCCACGGCTCGGGTGAGGGCCAGGTCGTAGCCGGCCTGGGTGCCGTCGCCATCCATGGAGGTGAGCAGGATCTCACCGGCCCCGAGACCCACCACCTGCCGGGCCCAGGCCACCGCATCCAGGCCGGTGTTCTCGCGACCGCCCTTCACGAACACGTCCCAGCCACCGCTCGCACGGGCCCGGGCATCGATCGCCACCACGATGCACTGGCAGCCGAAGCGCTCGGCGCCACGGGCCACCAGCGCGGGATCGCGCACGGCCGAGGAGTTGAGGCTCACCTTGTCGGCACCGGCCCGCAGCAGCTCGGTGATCCCCTCCACGCTGCTGATCCCGCCGCCCACGGTGAAGGGGATCGTCACGGCCTCGGCGGTGCGCCGCACCAGCTCCACCAGGGTGGCGCGGCCCTGGTGGCTGGCGGCGATGTCGAGGAACACCAGCTCGTCGGCGCCGGAGGCGCTGTAGCGGCAGGCCAGCTCCACCGGGTCGCCGGCATCGCGCAGGCCCACGAAGTTCACGCCCTTCACCACTCGCCCGTCGGCCACGTCGAGGCAGGGGATGATCCGTTTGGCAACCATGGCGGGGCGGTAAGGAGAAGGGGCGCGAGGGAGAGCGACGGGGGTCTGGGGACCACGCCGCGGAGGCGCCGGGGACGGCGGTGGAGCCGGTGGACCAGCGCGCAGGAGGGCCAGCGGCCATCGGGTTAACCTGACCCCACTTTTCCAGTAGCGCCGGCCATGACCCAGGCTGCCATCACCATCGGCTCGAAGGTGCGGGTCACCCGGGTGCGCGACCGCATCCCCGCAGAGCTGGTGGCGGCCCTGCAGGCCGATGCCACCGGCACCGTGACCGACTTCAAGGTGACCGACGGCAAGGGCATCGGCGTGGTGGTGCAGCTGGCCAACGGCGGCACCACCTGGTTCTTCGACGACGAGATCACCGCCGCGTGAGCGACTCCCCCAACCCCACCGCCGCCACGGGCGCCGGCGCCCGCCAGCTGCTGGGCATGAAGGGTGCCGGTGGCACCAGCAACATCTGGAAGATCCGGCTGCAGCTGATGAAGCCGGTCACCTGGATCCCCCTGATCTGGGGTGTGCTGTGCGGCGCGGCGGCCTCGGGCAACTTCCACTGGACCTGGGGCGAAGTGGGGGCCTCGTTCGCCTGCATGCTGATGAGCGGGCCACTGCTGGCCGGCTACACCCAGACCATCAACGACTACTACGACCGCGAGATCGACGCGATCAACGAGCCCTACCGGCCGATCCCCTCGGGGGCGATCCCGCTGGGCCAGGTGAAGGCCCAGATCTGGATCCTGCTGCTGGCCGGCCTGGCCGTGGCCTACGGGCTCGATCTCTGGGCGGGCCACCAGACGCCGGTGCTGCTGCTGCTGGCCCTGGGCGGCTCGTTTGTGAGCTACATCTATTCGGCTCCGCCGCTCAAGCTCAAGCAGAACGGCTGGCTGGGCAACTACGCCCTGGGGGCCAGCTACATCGCCCTGCCCTGGTGGGCCGGCCAGGCCCTGTTCGGCCAGCTCACCTGGACCACCGCGATCCTCACGCTGGCCTATTCGCTGGCGGGCCTGGGCATCGCCGTGGTGAACGACTTCAAGAGCGTGGAGGGGGATCGGGCCCTGGGCCTGCAGAGCCTGCCGGTGGTATTCGGGATTGAACGGGCCAGCTGGATCAGCGCCGCGATGATCGACGGCTTCCAGCTGGCGATGGTGGCGGTGCTGATCGCCATCGGCCAGAACTTCGCAGCCGTGCTGCTGGTGCTGCTGATCGTTCCCCAGATCACCTTCCAGGACATCTGGCTGCTGCGCGACCCGGTGGCCTTTGACGTGAAGTACCAGGCCAGTGCCCAGCCGTTCCTGGTGCTCGGGATGCTGGTGACTGCCCTGGCCATCGGCCACAGCGCCCTGGTGCTGCCCTCCGCCTCCCTGCCCCTGACGCTGTGACCCGGCGCCGCCGCCAGCTGATCCTCACCGGCCTGGCCGCGGCAGGGGTGGGGGCGGGGGTGGCCCTGGGGCAGTCGGCCCTGGTGAGCAGCATCGACGGCCTGCTGCCCGAGGTGCGCCGCATCAACACCTTCAACCGCCCCGGCACGGTGACCGTGCTCTCGGCCGATGGGCAGGTGATCCAGAAGCTCGGCCCCGCCACCCGCGAGAAGGTGAGCAGCGGCCAGATGCCCCAGCTGCTGCAGCGGGCCTTCATCGCCGCCGAAGACCGGCGCTTCTACCAGCACGACGGCGTGGATCCGGTGGGGATCGCCCGGGCCATGGTGCGCAACCTCACCCGCGGCTCGGTGGAGGAGGGCGCCAGCACGATCACCCAGCAGCTGGCCCGCACGGTGTTCCTCAGCCAGGACCGCACCCTGATCCGCAAGCTGAAGGAGGCGGCACTGGCGGGCAAGCTCGAACGCCAGCTGAGCAAGCAGCAGATCCTGGAGCAATATCTGAATGTGGTGTATCTGGGCTCCAGCGCCTACGGCGTGGCGGATGCGGCCTGGATCTATTTCTCCAAGACGCCGGCCCAGCTCACCCTGCCGGAGGCGGCCCTGATCGCAGGGCTGCCGCCGGCCCCCTCGGTGTATTCGCCGCTGGTGAATCCAGATCTGGCCCTGCAGCGCCGCGCCACGGTGCTGCGGCGCATGCGCGAGGCGGGCTTCATCGACGACGCCCAGCTGGCTGCTGCCAATGCCGAGCCGCTGCGGCTGCGGCCCGCCGAGCCGAAGTACTGGACCAGCCGCGCCCCCTATTTCACCAGCTGGGTGGCCCAGGAGCTGCCGCGGGTGCTGTCTCCTGAGCAGCTGGAGGTGGGCGGCCTGACGATCCGCACCAGCCTGAATCTGGCCTGGCAGGAGCAGGCCCAGAAGACGATCAACGCCCATGCCCCCGGCGACATGGAGGGGGCGCTGGTGTCGATCGAGCCGGGGACGGGCCTGGTGCGGGCGATGGTGGGCGGCAAGGACTACAGCAAGAGCCAGTTCAACCGCGCCGCCCAGGCCCTGCGCTCGCCGGGCTCCACCTTCAAGCTGTTCGTGTATCTCACGGCCCTCAAGGAGGGGATGAAACCGGAGGACACGGTGCTGGATTCGGCCCGCTGCTTTGCCGGCTACTGCCCCAAGAACTTCGGCAACCGCTACATGGGCAACGTGCCGATGTGGATAGCCCTGCAGAACTCCCTCAATACGGTGGCCGTGGGGCTGCTGCAGAAGCTGGGCTTTGATCCGGTGATCGCCACTGCCAAGAGCCTGGGCATCACCCGGGAGCTGGGCCGCTTCTACCCCATGGCGATCGGCGCCTACGAGCAGACGGTGCTCGACATGACCGCCGCCTACGCCGCCATCACCAACCGGGGCGTGTACGTGAGCCCGACGCCCTTCGAGGAGATCCAGGGGCCGAACGGCGAACTGCTCTGGAGCCGCCGGGTCGATGGGGATCGGGGCAAGCGGGCCGTGGACAGCGACATCGCCGATGCGATGCAGTGGATGTTGGAAAAAGTGGTGAGCGGCGGCACCGGCACCGGCGCCGCCCTGGCGGGGCGCCCCGTGGCCGGCAAGACCGGCACCTCCGAGAACGGCCGCGACCTGTGGTTCATCGGCTCGATTCCCCAGCTCACCACCGGCCTGTGGCTGGGCTACGACAACAACCGCAGCACCGGCAGCACCAGCGTGCTCGCCACCTACGCCTGGAGCGACTACATGGCCCGGATCGTGAAGGACCTGCCGGTGCGGCCCTTCCCACCCAAGCCGGTGCTCACGGGCAAGTTCAGGCCGAGGGACCAGGGGCAGGCCTCACGGCCCTGGGGACGATCGCAGGAGCCCGAGCAGCGCGAGCCCGAGCGGCGCTGGGAGCCGGCGGCCGAGCAGTCGGGCCGGCCCAGCGAGGCGGTGCCGGAACCGGTGGTGCTGCCCGAGCCGGTGCCGGCCAAACCCGAATCCACGCCCGCTCCTGCGGCGCCAGCCCCGACTCCTGCTCCCGCAGCTCCGGCACCCGTGGCGCCGCCACCGCCACTGACCCCCGCAGCTCCGCCGGTGGCCCCACCGCCCCTGCCCTGAAACCAGGGGCGGCAGGCCGACAGCCCTCAGCCCGGCGCCTGCAGTGCCGCCGCAAAGAAGCCATCGCCAGCCCCCGGCTGGGGCCAGAGCTGCCAGCTCTCCAGCAGCAGCCAGCCGGGATGGGCGGCCAGAAAGCCCTCGATCAGCTCGCCATTCTCGCGGGGATGCACGGTGCAGGTGGCGTACACCAGCCGGCCGCCGGGCTTGAGCAGGGGCACCAGCCCCTCCAGCAACTGGCGCTGCAGGGCCACCAGCCCATCGATGGCGGCGGGCTCCAGGCGCCAGCGGGCATCGGCATGGCGGGCCAGGGTGCCCAGGCCCGAGCAGGGCGCATCCACCAGGATCCGATCAAACGGCAGCGGCCCCGCGCCGTTCCGCTCCTCCGCTTCGGCGGCAAGGCTCACGGAAAAGCTAGCCGCATCGCCCACCCGCGGCTCGATGCAGCTGAGGCCGAGGCGCTGCTGGTTGCGGCGCAGCCGCTGCAGGCGCGCCTCGCTGCGGTCCAGGGCCAGCACCAGGCCGCGATCGCCCATCAGCTCGGCCAGGTGGGTGCTCTTGCCGCCCGGGGCGGCGCAGGCATCGAGGATCCGCTCGCCGGGCTGGGGATCGAGCAGCGGGGCGATGCGCTGGGCGGCCCGGTCCTGCACGCACCAGTGGCCCTCGGCGTAGCCGGGCAGCTGGCGCAGATCGCCGCTGCGGCCGGTGAGGGTGAGGCCGGCGGCAAGATCCGCCAGCGGTTCAGCCGCCACGCCGGCCGCCGCCAAGGCCTCCAGCACCGCCTCGCGGCTGCTGCGCAGCAGGTTCACGCGCAGATCCAGGGGCGGCGGCGTGTTGGAGGCCACGCCGAAGGCCTCGGCCCGCTCGGGCGGCAGCCAGCGCAGCAGCTCTGAGGCCAGCCAGTCCGGCAGCGACCGACGGATCGCCAGGGCAGCGGCGGGATCGGCCGGCAATACCAGGTTCTGGCCTGCCTGCCGCTGGCGCAGGCAGGCGCGCAGCAGCCCATTCACCACCGGCGCCAGCTTGGCCAGGCCGCCGCGCTTGGCCAGCTCCACCGTGGTGCTCACCGCCGCCGAGGCGGGCACCCGCTCGGTGGCCAGCAGCTGGTAGAGACCCAGGTGCAGCAGCCAGCGCAGCTTGGGTGGCTGGCGTGCGGCCGGCACCTTGCCGAGCCGATCCAGCCAGGCATCCAGCAGGCGCCGCTGGCGGATGGCGCCGTAGGCCAGCTCGGTGGCCAGGCCCCGGTCCGCCGGAGTGAGGGCCGCCTTCTGCAGCTCCCGCTCCAGGGCGCCATCGGCGTAGGCGCCGGCCGCCACCGCCTGCAGCACCTGCCAGGCCACCCGCCGTGGCGCCAGGCCGATGGCGGCGGAAGCGGCACCGGCACCCGCCGGGGCCGCAGGGTCGGACGAGGCTGGAGGCGTGACGGGGGCGGGCGCGGACAAGCGGGAGCGGCTGGGGTGCTCCACAACTAGCCGCCCGGGGGCGGGAGGAGGCTGACAACCTCCAGCTCCGCCATGATGCCAAGAGTTGATGACGCCCGATGCGCACCATCATCGACCTCCCGGCAGCCGACCGGGAGCGGTTGGATGCCCTCTGCCGCGCCCGGGGACTGTCCCGCGCCGAAGCCCTGCGTCAGGCGCTGAGAACGTGGCTCAGCGCCCAGACCCCTGACCACCAGCAGGCTTTCGGCCTCTGGCGGCAGCGCCCCGAAAGCAGCCTGGATCTGGAGCGATCCCTGCGGGAGGAGTGGGGGTAGCGGCCATGGCCAGCAGCGGATGGCCCCTGGACAGCAACATCCTGGCGACAGCCCAGTGCCAGAGGCGGCGACTGGTGAGCCGCAACATCAAGGACTTTCCCCCAACCCTGGAGGGCGTGGTGGTGCCTTACACCCTGGGCGATGAAGCCAAGGCCGACCCATCCAGCTCCGACAGAGCCGCCTCCCAGCGGTAGGCCCGCAGCGGCAGCCGGCCCTCCACGTCCACCGGGATCCCCTCCTCAAGCAGCAGCTCCCGCTGGATCCAGTCGGAGCCCTCGCGGCTGGGCGTGATGCTGATGCGCCCCTGGGCATTCACCACCCGATGCCAGGGCACAGCGGAGGGGAGCGGCAGGCGCCGCAGGGCCCAGCCCACCTGGCGCGCGCAGCCGTAGGCGCCGATCAGCTCGGCGATCTGGCCGTAGGTGGCCAGGCGGCCGTGGGGAATCAGCGCCACGGCCGCGTACACGCGCTGATCGAAACCGTCACCCACAGCCGGAACCATCAGGCCTGATCGGCTCCACCAGCCGCCCGGGCCACCGCCAGCGCAATCGCCGCCTCCACATCGCCCCGCAGGCGCCGGATCAGGGCCAACAGCTGCTCCCGCGGAGCCGGAAGCGGCGTGGGCTCGGGCCTGTAGCGGGCCTCCACGGCGAAGGGCTGGAGTTCCACCAGCTCCTCCGGCAGCTGAACGCGAGCCAGGTGCTCGAGGAGCTCCAGGTCGTGGCAGAGGGGAGCCTGCCGATCAGCCAGCACGATCAGGGCCCGGAGCAGGTTCTCCACCTCCTGCTGGGCCATGAAGCCCCAGCTCTCCTGGGGGAAGGACGGATCCAGCGCCGCCACCAGCGCGATCTCATGGCGCAGGGCCACCAGCAGGACCAGGGCGGCGTCCTGCTCAGGCGGCATTGAGCACCCGGCCCTCGCGGGCGATGGGGTCGAGCACGTGCCGGCGGGAGCCGCTCAGCCGCAGGGTCGTGGGTTCGCCCTCCACCAGCAGCGAAGCCGGCTCCAACCAGGTAGGGGCTACAGCGGGCACGGTGGCGACCCGTCGGTGACTCAACGACGCTAACCAGTCAGCCGGTCCAGGTCGGCCACGGCCTTCAGCACCGCCTGGGCCATGGCGATGGCCTGCTGGGCATCGGAGCGGTCGAAGAGCTCGGCCGGCGGCGTGGCATCGATCGGATAGCGGCTGCTGGCACTCATCCGGCTGAGCTGCCGCAGCGGGATGGCCTCAAAGGGAGCCGTGTCCACGCCGAGGGAGGCCAGTTGCTGGAGGAGCTGACCCAGGACACGGGTGTGCTGCGGCTCGACGCCAAGCTCAAGAACCAGGCTCTTGAGCGCCTACTCGGCCGCCTGGGAGGCGTGGTAGCAGGACTGGGCGAAAAACCCGTGCTCCAGGGCCAGGGACGCCATCTGCAGATCGTTCTCAGCCTGAAACAACCAGGCCTGGGGACGGGCGTTCATAGAGAGGAATCGCCTGGGCGTGAATCGAGCGCCAGTGGGGAGAGGGAGAGTGGGCTGCGGCCTGCCAGTCGGCCAGGGACATCGCGATCACATCATCGCCAACGCCGGCCTGCAGCAGGAGATTCGCCAGGCGATCGGCCTGCTGCCTGGCCTGAGCCACCACCAGCAGATCGGTGTCGGAGTAGCCATCCCAATCGCCGCGGGCACGGGAGCCAAAGAGGAGAACCAGGCATGGCACGCCGTCGAGCCCATCGCCGCCGGCCAGCACCTCGGCCACGGCCTGGCGCCGATCGGCCAACCAGCCCTGCTGCCGCGCCTGGCGCAGCCGCTCCAGTGGGGACAGGCCTGGCGTCACGATCGCAGCGTAGCGACGGCCGTCCGTAAGGCCTGATTGCCTTACCATGCTGGTGGCAGCCTGCAGCCAACCCATGACCACCCTCACCGTGACCAGCAAGGGCCAGGTGACCCTGCGCAAGGAGTTGCTCAGCCATCTGGGCGTGCAGCCTGGCCAGAGGGTGGATGTGGAGGTGCTGCCTGGGGGGCGCCTGCAGATTCAGGCGCAAAAGCCCACCGGATCCATCCAGTCGTTCATTGGGCTTCTGGCCGGAAGGAGCACCCGCACGGCCACCCTGGACGAACTCGATGCCGCGGCAGCAGAGGGCTGGGCAGACCTCCAGACAGCCTCGACACCGCCAGCGTGAAGATCACCGCTGACACCAATCTGCTGGTGCGGGCTGTCGTTCAGGATGATCCGGGCCAGGCCCTGGCCGCCTCGGAGCTGTTGCAGAAGGCTGAGTTAGTGGCCGTGCCCCTGCCGGTGCTGTGCGAGTTCGTCTGGGTGCTGCGACGGGTGTACGCCTTCACCAGTGAAGACTGCATCGCCGCCATTGAGGCGCTGATGGCCTCTGAACAGGTGGTGGTCGATGGGCCAGCCGTGGGGGTTGGTCTGACGATGCTGGCGACCGGCGGCGACTTTGCCGATGGGGTGATTGCCCATGGCGGCCACTGGCTCGGCGGCGAGGTGCTGGCCACCTTCGACCGCAAGGCCGCCGACCTGCTGAAGGCGCAGGGCATCCGCACGCTGCTTCTCTGAACCCTCTGCTCCCATGCCCCTGCTGCCCCGCCGCTACGAGCGCCTCCAGGCCGTGCTGAACCGCCGCATGGGCGATCTCACGGTGGTGCTGGAGCAGGTGGACAAGCCCCACAACCTCTCGGCGATCCTGCGCACCTGCGATGCGGTGGGGGCGATGGAGGCCCATGTAGTGAGCCTGCCGGGCCGGCCGCGCACGTTCAACAAAACCGCCAAGGGCAGCCAGAAGTGGGTGCCGCTGCTGCCCCACCCCAGCATCGAGGCGTGCCTCACGGGCCTGAAGGAGCGCGGCTTCCGGCTCTACGGCACCCACCTGGGCGTGAACGCGATCGACTACCGCCAGTGCGACTTCACCGGCCCCACCGCCTTCCTGCTGGGGGCGGAGAAGTGGGGCCTGAGCGAGGAGGCCACCGCCCTGGTGGACCAGCCGATCTTCATCCCGATGACGGGCATGGTGCAGAGCCTCAACGTGAGCGTGGCGGCGGCCACGCTGCTGTTCGAGGCGCTGCGGCAGCGGGAGCTGGCGGGGCTCATACCCAGCCAGGGCGAAGGGGTGCCCGGCGGGGAACCGGAATACCGGCGGATCCTGTTCGAGTGGGCCTATCCCCAGGTGGCGGAGTGGTGCCGGCGTACGGGACGGGCGTATCCAGCGCTCACGGAGGAGGGGGAGATTGCGGAGGAGCTGCCGCGGACGTTGAAGTTGCGGTATTAGGGCAGGCTCCAGCAGCTCCAGGCCAGGAAGCAGCTTGACCACCGCCCGGCGAAGGAGGCCCTCCAGCGCCATGGCCGCAGCATGGAGCAGGAAGTTCGGCTAAGCCTGCGGCAGGCCGTGCAGAGCGAACCCCGCGACGAGAAACCGGAAGGGCTGGGTCGGCGCATCGCCGCTCTGTTCGCGGAGGCCCAAGTGGAGCACCCGATCCCTGAATGGCATGGCGAGGAGGCCAGGCCCGCGGTTCTAGGAGGCTGCTGAAATAGCCGGCAACCCGAGCCCATCTATGACGGATTGGGCTGCGTGGGCTTGCTCCAGTCCCCCTCGCAAGGCTGGTCGCCGCATCGGGAGGTGATCGTTGCCGCCCGTACAGATACCCAGCCGGCTGACCACTTCTGAGTGCCCGGCTCCGTGTGGTTCATGCCAACGCCTCCCGTGGAGCGAGCAGGTTGGCCAGGCGGATCAGGCTGTAGGCCACCACATGCAACCGGAACACCGCTCCGACCCGGGTGCGGCCTCTGGCCTTGAGCTGCCGCAAC
>NZ_NQLA01000001.1 GCF_002252705.1 Vulcanococcus limneticus LL | reverse complement strand
GGGGCGTACGCCCCTGGAGGCAGCTCAACAGGGAGTTGCAGCATGACCACATCCACCCACTCTCATAAGGACTGGACCGACAAAGGGGGTCACGTCAGAAGCGCTCCGCCGCAAAGGGTGTGAAATCAGCCGGCAGCTCCGCTAGGCCAGCCAGCGGCCCCGGCGTCCGGATCCTGCTCTGACCCTCGATCCGGATCTCCCCCTCCCGCCGGCCCGGCGCCGCCAGCCGGCAGCGCCGCTCGGCCAAGTGCTCGATCCGGCGGCGGCGCGCCATCTCGTAATCGAGGATCGGGGCCGGGTAGGCGGCCATCGGCGGTGGGGCCCCCAGCTGGTCGTTGGTGAGGTGGGCCAGCTCCGGCAGCCAGCGACGGATGAACAGGCCCTGGGGATCGCAGCGGTCCACCGCCACCTGGCCCGGGTGGTAAATGCGGCTCCAGGCCTTCTCGCCCCGGTAGGTCACGCCGGCCTGCATCGCCCACTGGTAGTGGTCGATCGGACAGTCGCCATCGATCAGGTGGCGCATGAAGTGCAGGGCGCCGTAGCGCCAGTCGATGCCGCCGAGGTTGGCCAGGAAGCTGGCGTAGATGGCCCGACTGCGGAAGTTCAGCTCGCGCCATCCGCCCTCCGCCCGCAGACAGCGGGCCGCCGCATCCACGATCGGGAAGCCGGTGCGGCCCTCGCGCCAGGCGTCGTAGAGCTCGGCATCGAAGCCCAAAGGCTCGGCGTCGAAGGGGCTCCAGAGCGAGCGCAGCTCCAGCTGGGGCAGGTAGCGGAAGCGCTGGGTGATGGCGGCGGCCCAGCGCAACCGGCTGGCCAGCTGCAGGGCGCTGCGGCCCAAGCTGCGGTCACCTTCCCCCGCCAGGGCGTCGATCCGTCTCAGGCACTGCCGCGGCGAGATCACCCCGAATTTCAGGTAGGGGCTCAGGCCGGTGCTGACCTTGGCCGCCGGGTAGCTCAGCTCCCAGAAATAGCGGCGGGCAGCTGCGCCACTGCAGAAGCGCTCCAGCAGGGCCTGGGCCGCGGCGGTGCCGGCCGGGGGAATCGGCTTGGCGTCGGGCCGCAGGCCCAGCTGCTGCAGGCTGGGGATCGGCAGATCCGCCAGGGCACCCCGCGGCTCCGGCACCACCGCCCGTTCGGGGATGGCGTGCAGCGGCGCCGCCATCGCCCCATGCCAGTGGCGCCGCCAGCTGGCGTAGCTGATCAGCGCGCCCGTGGCGCCGGCGGGTTCGATCCAGTCCACGGCGATCCCCGCTCCCGCGAGGACCCGGTTGACCCGGGCATCCCGCACCCGACCCACCAGCCGCTCGCTGTCGGTGTGGGCCATCAGCCGGTCGGCCCCGGCGGCGCGGGCCAGGGCCAGCAGGGTCTGGGCCGGCTCACCGCGGCGCACCAGCAGCCGGCCGCCGATCCGGCGCCAGTCGTGGTCGAGGGCCCGCAGGTTCTCCAGCAGGAAGGCCACCCGGGCCACCGCCGTCTCGGGGTGAAACAGCAGCGCATCATCCAGGACGAACACCGGCAGCACCGGGCCACGCCGGCAGGCGGCCTCCACCACGGCGTGGTCGGCCAGGCGCAGATCGCGCCGGAACCAGATCAGGGTGGCCGCCATGGCCCGCGCGCACTCGCGCCATGGTGGCGAATCCACCGGCCTGGCGGGGAGTCTGGCTAGGAGTTCAGTAGAGCGGTCAACGCGAGCGAAGCAACCGCACTGCCGGCAAGCTCTTACCGAGATCTTGTCACTAGCACGGCAGCCCTAGAGCAGCGCCCGGCCAGGAGCTACGGATCGAGACAACTAGCCCGGGGGCTTGCATATGGTGCCGATGCGGTGAAACAATGCAGATGTCGCATAATTACTCCCAATGCTCACAGGAGCTGATCTCCTCGCCAAGGTCAAAGACCTGGGCGACGCCAGCAAATCGGACATCGTGCGAGCCTGCGGCTATGTCTCCACCAAGAAGGACGGCAGCGAGCGACTGAACTTCACGGCCTTCTACGAGGCCCTGCTCAATGCCAAGGGCGTGGAATTCGGCGGCGGTGCCGCCAAGGTGGGCAAGGGCGGCCGCAAACTGAGCTTCACCACCAAGGTGCAGTTCAACGGCAACCTGATGGTCGGCAAGGCCTATACCGCCTTGCTGGACCTCAAACCCGGCGACGAATTCGAGATCAAGCTGGGCCGCAAGCAGATCCGACTGGCTCCCCTGGGCTCCACCGACGACGAAGATTGAGGGCCAGGGCCTCGGCCACCCGGATTCCGTCGATGCCCGCCGAAAGGATGCCGCCGGCATAGCCGGCACCTTCTCCGGCGGGATAGAGCCCCTCGATGGTCACACTCTCCAGCTCGGCATTGCGGGGCAGCCGCACGGGACTGGAGGTTCGGGTCTCCACACCGGTGAGCAAGGAGTCGTCCAGGGCGTAACCGGGGATCTGCTGGCCGAAGGCGGGGAGTGCCTCCCGCAGCGCCTCAACCACGTAGGGAGGCAGGCAAGGGGCCAGGTCCGTGGGGGTCACCCCCGGGGCGTAGGAGGGGGCCACGGCCCCCAGCTCCGTTGAGGCGCTTCCGGCCAGGAAGTCGACCAGGCGCTGGGCCGGAGCGGCGTAGGTGCAACCACCCAGCTCATAGGCCTTGCTCTCCCAGTGGCGCTGGAAGGCCATGCCCGCCAGGGGATCGCCGGGACCGTCGCCATAGGGCGCCACGTCGGCCGGTTCGATGTTGACGACGATGCCGCTGTTGGCGTTGCGCTCGTTGCGGGTGTGCTGGCTCATGCCGTTGGTCACCACCCGGCCCAGCTCCGAGGTGGCACCCACCACCAGGCCGCCGGGGCACATGCAGAAGCTATAGACGCAGCGGCCGTTGCTGGCGTGGTGCACCAGCTTGTATTCAGCCGACCCCAGCAGCGGATGGCCGGCGCAGGCGCCCCAGCGGGCATGGTCGATCAGGGCCTGGGGGTGCTCGATGCGCACCCCCACCGAGAAGGGCTTGGGCTCCATCGCCACCCCCAGATCCCGCAGCATGGTGAAGGTGTCACGGGCGCTGTGGCCCACCGCCAGCACCACCTGCTCGGCGGCGATGAAGGCGCCGTCCGCGAGGGTGACGCCCCGCAGACGGCGGCGGGGGGTGGCGGAATCCTGGGCAGCCGGCTCTGACCAGGCCCTCTCCGGAGCAACCGGCAGGGACAGCGGCTGCGCAGGCTCCAGCTCCAACCGCTCCACCCGGCTCTCGAAACGGATCTCACCCCCGAGCCGCTCGATCTGGGCCCGCAGGCCCCGCACCACCGTGGCCAGCTTGAAGGTGCCGATGTGGGGTCGGTGCAGCCAGAGGATGTCGGGGTTGGCGCCGGCGGCCACCAGTTCCTCGAGCACCTTGCGGCCGCGGTGACCAGGATCGCGCACCTGGCTGTAGAGCTTGCCGTCGGAGAAGGTGCCGGCACCCCCCTCGCCGAACTGGACGTTGGATTCGGGATTGAAGGGAGCGCTGCCCCTCCAGAAACCAAAGGTATCGGCCGTGCGCTGCTTCACCGGCTTGCCCCGCTCCAGCAGGAGCGGCCGCAGGCCCATCTGGGCGAGCACCAGGGCGCAGAAATAGCCGCAGGGCCCGGCCCCCACCACCACGGGCCTGGGCCGGCCGTCCCCCGCAGCCTCAGAAAACCGGGCCACGAACTGGTACGTGGTGTCGGGCGCCGGCAGCAGGTGGGGATCGCGGCGGAACCGTTGCAGCAGCTGGCGCTCGGTAGCCGGATCGAGTTCCAGCTCCAGGGCGTACACCAGCTGGATGGCGTCCTTGCGGCGGGCATCGACGCTGCGCTTCACCACCCGCAGGTGGCGCGGCACCACCTCGCCCAGCTTCAGCCGACGCCGCACCGCCACCGCCAGATCCTCCGGGGTGTGGCTGAGCGGCAGCTTCAGTTCATTGAGCCGCAGCACCCGCCACCCTCCCGCCCTCGAGCAGTTCCAATGTCGATATTCCAGCACCGCACCCCGGGAGCGATGCGGCCCTGTCAGGCTGAGATCATCGCGGTAACCCTCCATGGGACTGACCCACTGCCCCCTGTGCGTCGGCCTGGCGGTGCTCAGCGTGGCGCGCGCCGTGGCCCACGGGCTGCTGCTGTGGCAGTGGCGCCGTCCCGATCGACAGGCGCGGCTGCGCCTGCAGGGGGCCTAGGGTCGCGGCCCGCTGCGCGCCAGAGGGCTGCCATGGGGTCGGGTTCCGAGCTGCACGCCACCTACTACGGCGCCAATGGCTGGCTGCTGGAGTTCGGCGGCCTGCGGGTGCTGGTGGATCCCTGGCTCAACGGGCCGCTGCAGTTCCCTCCGGGCCCCTGGTTCTTCAAAGGCGACCTGCCCCACAGCTGGCCGGCGCCCGAGGACCTCGATCTGCTGCTGCTGACCCAGGGTCTTCCCGACCACACCCATCCCCCCAGCCTGGCGCTGCTGCCCAGGAGCCTGCCCGTGGTGGGCTCCGCCAGCGCCGCCGCCCGGGTGCGGGCGCTGGGGTTCACGGCCGTGACGGCCCTCAGCCCCGGTGAGGCACACCGCCTGGGCGAGCTGCAGATCAGCGCCAGCGCCGGAGCGCCCGTGCCCCAGGTGGAGAACGGCTACCTGCTGGAGCATCCGGCGGGCAGCCTCTACCTCGAACCCCACGGCTTCCTGGCCGCGGACCTGCCGCCCAGGCCCCTGGATGCGGTGATCACACCGGTGGTGGACCTGGGCCTGCCCCTGGCCGGGGCCTTCGTGCGGGGCCGTGGGGTGCTGCCCCAGCTGCTGGAGCGCTTCGCGCCACGCACCGTGCTGGCCAGCACCGCCGGCGGCGAGGTGCGCTTCGACGGCCTGCTCACCCGCTGGCTGTGGCAGAAGGGCAGCCCCGCGGAAGCCGCCGCGGGGCTGCCCGCCGACACGCGGCTGATCGATCCGCGGCCCGGCCAGCGCTACGCGCTCAGCGAGACTTCCGCGGCAAAGGCTGCCCCCAGGGCCCCTGAGCCAGCCAGCTGATCACCGCCTGGCGCAGATCGCCGCCATCGCCCAGCAGCTCCAGGCCCGCGGCAGTGGGCGTGAGAAAGCCGAGGCCGGTCTCGCGGCCAGTGAGTAGGAAGTCAGCGATGGCCGCGCTGTAGCGGCGCTCCGGATTCAGGGGTTGGCCGGCGATCCGCCAGCGGCCAGCGCCGTCCCGTTCGGCCCCATCGAGCACCAGAAAACCGCCGTTGCCGCGGTTGGCCAGCCCCGCCTCCAGCACGCGCTGCAGCAGCTGCCCCTGGATGCCGATCCGCTGCAGGCGGCCGCCGAAGGGCAGCACCCGCACCACATCCAGCTCGCGGATCGGTCCGGGCGGCAGCACGTCGTCGATGCGGATCGCGCCGCTGTTGAGGATCGCCAGATCACTGCCGGGCACGGCGGCGCGCAGCGCCTGGCCCAGAAGCTGGGTAAGGGCTGTGGGCCCGTTGCGGACGCTGGCGGAGCGGCCGTCGAGGGGCACGGGGCTGGTGGCCACCACCCGCTCGGGCTGCAGGCCCTGGCGACGGAAGGCGGCATTGCCCAGGGCCTGCCAGCGCTCCGCCTCGCGCCGCACCTGGGGTTCGATCGGCCAGCGCCCGTCGATCGGCAGCAGGTCGGAGCGGATCGCCAGACAGCGGCTCCTGGGGTCGAAGCGGAGGGTGTGAAGAACGACGGTGCGGGCGTTGGCATCGGCCTTGGCGATCGGCACGCCCGCCGGCCGGCAGCCCGGGGTCGCCCCGGCGGAAGGGGGCTGGTCGGCAGCGATCGAGGCCGACGCGGGGGTGCGCAGCCTCAGCTGCAGAACGTTCTCATGCTCATGGCCCCCGAGGATCAGGTCGATGGGGGCACCGGAATCGGCGAGCTGCTGGTCGGCGGCCAGGGCCTGGTGGGTGAGGGCCACCACCACGTCGGCGCCGCGCCGGCGCAGCCCCTGGGCCTGGGCGGTGGCCGTAGCGAGCGGATCGCCGTAGCGCACGTAGGGCGCGGGGTTGCTGGACAGGGTGATGCCGAGCAGGCCCAGGCGCAGCCGAGCGCCGGCGGGCCCGCGCAGCTCGATCAGCCGGTCCCGCGCGACACCGGGGAAGGGCTGGCCGTCAGCCCCACTCACATTGCTGGAGATCCAGGCGAACCGCGAGTCTTTGAGCCGGGCGCGGAAGGACTGCTCGGTCAGGTCGAACTCGTGGTTGCCGAACGTGGCCGCATCGAGGCCGAGGGCATTGAGCACCGCCACCATCTGGCGGCCGTCGAGGCGCTGGCCGCCCACCTGGGCGGTGCCGAGCGCCGAGGGGCTCAGCGCGTCTCCGGCGAGGAGCACCAGGGTGTTGGGCTGGCGGCGCCGCAGCTGCCGCACCAGGCCCGCCACCTGGGCCAGGTCACCGCCACCGCCCGGCAGGGGCGTGATCTCGTACACGTCGTTGACCTGGACGAGCTGCAGCGTGATCGGCTCGGCCCGCGCCACCGGGGTGGCCAGCAGGGGGGCCGCCGGCGCGGCCAGCACACCACAGAGCAGCACGGCCCAGCGCTGGCGAGCCGGAACAGTCAGGGCGCCGATCAAGGCAACCGCCTGCAGAGCAGCTCGGGCGATCCGGCGCCCCAGCGCAGCCGCACCTCGCCCTGATGCTCCCAGAAGTCCACCCCGCCCCCGCCGTAGCGGGCGCCGCTGCCACTGGGCTGCACCAGCAGGAAGGCCGTTCTGTCGCCGCGCTCGGCGATCAGCGATGCGGGGTCGGTCTGGAAGAAGCTGGCCAGCAGCGCATCGGCCGGGCTGGCACCGCACTGGAAGCGGCCCTGGCCGACCATCGGCACCAGCCGGTACCGGGCCTGCAGTTCGGCCGTGCGCTCCCGGTAGGACCGGCGAACACAGCTGCGCGCGTCGGCGGACTGGCGGCAAGCGTCGCGGCCACGCCGCCAGGCGAGCTGCGTGGACTGAAGCCGGGGCGGACGCTCGTTGCCAGCCTTGGCCCTGGCGGCGGCGACCACGGAGGCCAGCTGGCGATCCAGGCGCGCAAGCTCGGGGTCGCGGCAGATCAGGGCCTCGATGCTGGCTGCCTTCACGGCCCCGCAGCCGAAGGAGGGGCCGGGGCCCGAGGCTGCGATCCAGCTCGCCAGCAGCAGAGGCGTCATGGCTGCTGCGCCTCCAGGCCCGCCACGCGGATGCGGGTATCGATCACGGCATCGGGGTTGAGGCTGATCGAATCGATCCCCTCCTCCACCAGGAACTGGGCGAACTCGGGGTAGTCGCTGGGGGCCTGGCCGCAGATGCCGATCTTGCGGCCGCAGCGCTTGGCCGTGCGGATCGCCAGGCTGATCATCGCCTTCACCGTGGCGTGGCGCTCGTCGAACAGGTCCGCCACCAGGGCCGAATCCCGATCCAGCCCCAGGGTGAGCTGGGTGAGGTCGTTGGAGCCGATCGAGAAGCCATCGAAGCGCTCGGCGAAGGCCTCGGCGCCGATCACATTGCTGGGCAGCTCGCACATCACATACACCTGCAAGCCCGCTACACCCCGCACCAGCCCATGGCGGGCCAT
This sequence comes from Vulcanococcus limneticus LL, assembly GCF_002252705.1. Taxonomy (GTDB): domain Bacteria; phylum Cyanobacteriota; class Cyanobacteriia; order PCC-6307; family Cyanobiaceae; genus Vulcanococcus; species Vulcanococcus limneticus. The sequence goes on along the minus strand of NZ_NQLA01000001.1, from coordinate 218,905 downwards.
CTCGGCCAGCACCTTGTCCGCCTCCTCGGGGGTGCGGCAGAAGGGAATCATCGGGATCACGTTGCTGAGCCCCATCCCCTCTCGCACCCGCCTGAGGGCCTGACACTCCAGCCCGAAGGCCCCACGGAAGGCGGGCGAGTGGTAGCGCGAGGCCCCCCGCCAGCCGATCATCGGGTTCTCCTCGTCGGGTTCGAAGGCCGCGCCGCCCAGCAACTTGGCGTACTCATTGCTCTTGAAATCGGAGAAGCGCAGGATCACCGGCCGGGGATAAAAAGCCGCCGCGATGCGCGCCATGCCCTGGGCCAGCAGGTCCACGTAGTAGTCCGCCGGATTGGCGTAGCCGGCCGTCAGTTCGGCGATGGCCTGGCGTTCGCCCGCATCGGCCACCCGCTCGGGCTCCAGCAGGGCCAGCGGGTGCACCTTGATGTGGTTGGCGATGATGAACTCCAGCCGCGCCAGGCCCACGCCGTCGCAGGGGATGCGAGCCAGGTTGAAGGCCTCCTCCGGGTTGCCCACATTCATCAGGATCTGGGTGCGGGTGGCCGGCAGATCGCCCAGCTCCCGCTCCTCCAGGGTGAAGGGCACGGCGCCGCGGTACACCCTCCCCTCGTCGCCCTCGCAGCAGCTGGCGGTGATCTGCTCGCCATCGGTGATCCGCTCGGTGGCATCGCCCGTGCCCACGATCGCGGTGATGCCCATCTCACGGGCGATGATCGCGGCGTGGCAGGTGCGGCCGCCCTGGTTGGTGATCACGCCGCTGGCGATCTTCAGGATCGGCTCCCAGTCGGGGTCGGTGCGCTCGGTGACAAGCAGATCCCCCTTGGCGAAGCGCTGGATCTCGCTGGGGCTCTGGATGATCCGGGCCCGGCCGCTGCTCACCGAGGCACCGATGGCCCGGCCGGAGCAGAGCAGCTCGGCGCTGTGGGGCGCCAGGTGCCAGCTGCGCAGCACCGAGGCGCTGCGGCGCGATTCCACCGTCTCCGGCCTCGCCTGCAGGATGAACAGCTCGCCGCTCTCGCCGTCCTTGGCCCACTCGATGTCCATCGGGGTGGGCTGGCCGCGACGGGCGCTGTAGTGGCGCTCGATCGCGATGGCCCAGCGCGCCAGCTGCAGGGCCTCGTCGTCGCCGATGGCGAAGCGCTGGCGCTCAGCCAGCGGCACCTCCACGTTGCGGGTGGAGGCCTGATCCGGCCCCTCGGCGTAGACCATGCGGATCGCCTTGCTGCCCAACCGCTTGCTCAGGATCGGCGCCAAGCCCTCGACCAGGGTGGGCTTGAAGATCAGGTATTCGTCGGGGTTCACCGCCCCTTGCACCACGTTCTCGCCAAGGCCGTAGGCGCTGGTGAGGAGCACCGCATCGCGGAAGCCGGTTTCGGTGTCAATGCTGAACATCACCCCAGAGGCGGCCAGATCGGAGCGCACCATGCGCTGCACGCCGATCGAGAGGGCCACCTCGAAGTGGTCGAAGCCATTGATCTGGCGGTAGGAGATCGCCCGATCGGTGAACAGCGAGGCGTAGCAGCGCCGACAGGCCGCGATCAGGGCGGCCTCGCCGTGAATGTTGAGGTAGGTCTCCTGCTGGCCGGCGAAGGAGGCATCGGGCAGGTCTTCGGCGGTGGCGCTGGAGCGCACCGCCACGGCCAGCTGGCCCCCGCCGGTCGGGGCGAGCTGGCGGTAGGCAGCCACGATCGCCTGCTCCAGGTCAGCCGGCAGCGGCGCGCCGAGCAGCAGGGCCCGGGCGGCAGCACCGGCAGCCTGCAGGGCAGCGATATCGCTGCCATCGAGGCCATCGAGGATGGCGTGCATCCGCTGCGCCAGCCCACCGCTGGCGATGAAGTGGCGATAGGCCCGGGCCGTGGTGGCAAAGCCGCCCGGCACGCGCACCCCCTCGGCGGAGAGCTCGCGGATCATCTCGCCGAGGGAGGCGTTCTTGCCGCCCACCTCAGCAATGGCGTCGATGCCCACCGCCTCCAGGGGCACCACCAGCGGCGATGGCAGGTCGGTCATGGCTGGGCGGGGACGGGGGTGAGCTGGAGCGTGGCGGTGGGGGGGGTAGCGGCCGTCTGGTCCAGGCGGCTGGCCGCGCCGCGGGGGCGCACGGTCTGGCCGCTGCGCCGCGCCCGGATCGCCTCACACAGCGGCAGGCTGCGGCCCAGGGGCCGGAACCAGGCCAGATCCCAGCCCGGCCGGCCGTCCGGGGCCAGGGAGGCCAGGGCCGTGAGCTGGCCGGTGTCGTAGCCAGCGGCCTCCACCAGGGCCGGCCGGTAGCCCCAGCGGGCCTGGAAGCTGCGCTCGAACGCCGGCCAGCCCTCGCCCCGGCCCTGGGGATCCACCCCCAGCTGGGCCGTCGGCCCGATCTCCTGGGTGGACTGCAGCGGGAAGGGCCAGGCCAGCACCAGCTCGGCGGGCCAGGACGCCTGGCGCAGCGCCCGGGCCAGGCCGCTGCCTGGGCGGGTGAACACCACCAGGGCCTGGGGGCGATACCAGTCCACATCAGCCCGCAACTGGGCGAGCGCCTTGGCGTCCTTGGCGTCAATGGCCAGGGGATCGTCCTGCACGCCGGTGGTGCGACCGCCGCCGGTGCGCAGGCTGGCACTGAAGCGCTCGGCCAGGGCCCTGGCCTCACCGCTGCGGTCCCGCACCACCATCACACTGCCCCTGTTGGCCGCCAGCAGCCCCTGGGCCAGGCGGTCGGCCACCAGACTGCGGGCCGGCACCAGGGGCCAGAGACGGTCAGACCCCGGCAGCTGGGGCAGGCGCTCCAGGGAACTGCCCCGCTGCAGGGGCAGCAACACCGTGAGCCGCTGCTGTTCCGCCAGGCGTCCGTAGGGCTCCAGGGGGGCAGCAGGCGGGGCGATCACCAGCTGGGAGCGGGCCAGGCTGGCCAGGGCCCGCTCCGGATCGGCACCGGGGGGCAACCAGCCGAGGCCCAGACCGGGCGGCTCCAGGCCGCAGGCGCGGGCCTGCTCCATGGCCAGGCCATACCCGCGGCGCAGTCCGTCGCCCAGCCCGGCCAGCAGGCCCTCGCTCGGCAGCAGCAGGCGCACGGTGCTGGGCAGGGGGCTGCTGGCCGCCAGACCCTGGCTGCCGAGCAGCACCGCCGCCAGGCCGAGGCCGGGCAGCAGGTGCCCGAACCGGGGATGGCGGCTGGCCAGCAGGGGCGACATGGCGTGGGGCGTCTCCTTGGCGATGGTGACCCTGGCGGCGGTACTTCCAGCGGCGGGCGTGACCTCGGCGGTGGTCATGCCGTGCACCGTCCCAGCCGCAGCAAGCTAGGCCGATTCACCTGACTAGGCTCACCCTTTCCACAGTTGGTCGTATGCAGGCCCGCCGCTCCCATGCCCGCTCCGGTGGGAGGTGCCGCAGGTTCCCCCGGGGACTGCTCGGCCTGCTGCTCGGCGCCGGGCTGACCCTGACGGTCCCAGGCCGGGCCCTGGCGATCCCGGAGGCCGAGGCGCTCAAGAAGCTGGAGGTGATCCCGGTCTTCGTGCTGGCGGATGACAAGGGCATTCCCCTGCCGATCCCCCGCGAGAAGGCCCTCCTGCTGCCCCTCTACCTGGAGCGCGCCAAGGCCGATGAGGAGTTGGCCAACCTGCGCAAGGCGAGCCCGGGGGCCAAGGCCCAGGTGCTGGCGATCCCCCTGAACGTGATGAACGAGCGGGTGGTCGAGCTCAACAAGCAACTCAAGGACAAGACCAAGCCGCTGGTGGCGCCGGTGGTGGTCAACCCGCGCGACCGGCAGCAGGCCGTGGCGATGCTCAAGCAGCAGGGCCTCAACGACAAGCAGATCGAAGAGGGCCTGAGCGTGCCGGTGTTCTTCGCCAAGCCGTTCCTGACGATCAACACGCCCAAGGGACCCCGCGGTGTGTTCTTCCTCAGCTACGACGAGCTGCAGAAGGCCCTGGCCAAGATGCCCGACAAGAGCAAACTTCAGCCCCAGGTGGCCGATCTCACCGCCGTGCTGCGGGAAATCATCAAGTCACCCGAGGACAGCTACGTGATCTTCCCGACCCAGGACTACTTCCGCCTGGTGCGCGAGAACCAGGGCAAGGGCGGCCCTGCCGCGGCTCCCACGCCGGGCAAATAGGCAACGGGGGAGACCCCCCCAGGCCGGAGGGATCAGCGCCCCTCGTCGAACTCCGGGTTCTCGGGGGCCTGCTCCGGTAACAGCTGGGCCAGCAGACCGGCCCCCATCAGCGCGGCCCCCAGGCCGATCGCCAGCGGTCGGTTGGAGCCGGCCTCTCCCCAGGCCGCCGCGGCCAGAAAGGCGCCCCCCAGCAGCAGGCTGGGGACGAGCACGATGCCCTTGGCGGTGCGGTTCAGGCCCATGGAGATCGGGTGGGGGCTGAGCTCAGCAGCTGGCTTCAGCCGCCGCAGTTTGGCAGGGGGGTGGCCAGGCCCGCTGCCACCAGGCCCTGCCCCAGGTCCAGGCGCTGCTCGGAGCCACTGCCGCCTGAGAGGCGCTGCACGGAGGCCAGCAGGGTGCCCTCGTCGGAACCGCGGGGCCGCAGGTTGACGCGGCTGCGGCGCGGCAGGACCTGGCGCAGCCAGGCTGCGGCGGCCGCGTCATCAGCGGGCGCCACGGCCACGCAGGCCAGCTCCACGGAATAGCTGCGGTTGTGGTCGCCGATCTGCAGCAGGGTGCCGCTGCGGACCTGCAGCACTTCGGCCGCAAGAGCCGGCAGTGGCAGCAGCAGGGGTGCGAGGGCCAGCAGGCCGATCAGCCCGCCCGCCGCAAAGACGAGAAGCCAGTTCAGCCGCCTGGGGGGAGTGGGCACCAGGGGCTTCAGAGCTTGGCGCCGCAATTGGGGCAGTAGAGGCTGGAGCTCACGGTGGTGTTGCCGCAGCTGTTGCATTGGCGCGTGGTGTCGATCGCCAGCTCGGGGTGACTGGGCAGACCCACCATCTGGGCGTTGCTGGCACCCGGAGGCACCATCGGGTAGCAGTTCTCGTTGCGGCGCACCTGCACCTCGATGAAGGCCGGGCCGGGGTGGGCCAGGGCCTCAGCCAGGCGCTGGCGCAGCTCGGAGCGCTCGCTGATCTTCACGCCGCGCACGCCGAAGGCCTCGGCCAGGGCCGGGAAGTTCGGCATGCCGTCGGTCATCTCGGAAGCGGAGTAGCGCTCGCCGTAGAAGCTCTCCTGCCACTGGCGCACCATCCCCTGCCAGCCGTTGTTGATCACCACCACCTTCACCGGCAGGTCGTACTGGCTGAGGGTGCCGAGCTCCTGGATGTTCATCAGGATGCTGGCATCGCCCGCCACACAGATCACCTGGGCATCGGGGAAAGCCGTCTGCACGCCCATGGCGGCAGGCATGCCGAAGCCCATGGTGCCCAGGCCCGCCGAGCTGATCCAGCGGCGCGGGCCGGTGTGCAGGAACTGGGCGGCCCACATCTGGTGCTGGCCCACGTCGGTGGTGATGTAGGCGCTGGGGGCCAGCTCCTGCAGCAGGGTCACCACCTCCTGGGGGGCGATCTCCCCCTCGGGGGCAGGCACCACCAGTGGGTAGTGGTGCTTCCAGGTGTTGATGCGCTCCAGCCAGGCCTCGGTACGGCCAGCGGAGCCATCACCCTCCGAGGCTGCCAGCAGCTGCTCGAGGGCCTGCTTCACGTCGGCCACCACGGGCACCTCCGGCACCCGGTTCTTGCCCACCTCGGCGGCATCGATGTCGATGTGGATCACCTGGGCCCGGGGGGCGAAGCTGTCCAGCCGGCCCGTGACCCGGTCGTCAAAGCGAGCGCCGACCGCGATCAGCAGATCGCACTCGGTGACGGCGAAGTTGGCGTAGGCGGTGCCGTGCATGCCCAGCATCCCCACCGCCAGGGGGTGGAGCTCATCGAAGGCGCCCTTGCCCATCAGCGTGGTGGTGACCGGCAGGCGGAAGCGCTCGGCCAGCTGTTTCACGGCCTGGTGGGCGCCGCTGCTGATGGCACCGCCGCCCACATACAGCAGGGGCCGACGGGCCTGGCGGATCAGCTCCAGCGCCTGCGCGATCCTCTCGGGCCGGGGCGCCGGCGAGAGCTGGAAGCCGGCGGGGATGGCCGTGCCGGGCTCCACGGGGGTGTAGTCGAACTCCTCGACGCCCACGTCCTTGGGCACGTCGATCAGCACCGGGCCAGGCCGGCCGCTTGCTGCGATCAGGAAGGCCTCGGCCACGATCCGGCCGATGTCACGGGGGTCGCGCACCACCCAGGAGTGCTTCACGATCGGCAGGGTGATGCCGAAGATGTCGGTCTCCTGGAAGGCGTCGGTGCCGATCGCCGCCCGCGGCACCTGGCCGGTGATCACCACCATCGGCACCGAGTCCATCTGGGCGGTGGCAATGCCGGTGACGAGGTTGGTGGCACCGGGACCGGAGGTGCCGAAGCACACGCCCACCTTGCCGGTGGCGCGGGCGTAGGCATCGGCCGCGTGGGTGCCGCCCTGCTCGTGGCGCACCAGGATGTGCTTGAGCCAGCCGCGGGCCTCGGCCTTGTGCAGCTCGTCGTAGATCGGCAGGATCGCCCCGCCGGGGTAGCCAAAGATGTGCTCCACCCCGTGGCGGTGCAGCGCGTCCATCAGGGCATAGCCGCCGTTGACGCGGGCGGGATACGACTGGATGGCGGCGGGGGCCGCTGGAGAAACGGACGTAACGGTCACGACTTCAGCGGGTGGAGATCGAAACGATAGGAACAACCCTAAGGTCTGGCTCGGGGAGTGGGCGGCTCAGCGGGCACTGCGCGCCCGGGCCATGGCCTTGAGAATCGCGCCGGGATTGAGCCAGCGGCCCTGGTAGCGGATGCCCCAGTGCAGGTGGGGCCCGGTGGTGCGGCCGCTCATGCCCACATGGCCGATCAGCTGGCCGCCACGCACGGCCATGCCCGGCCCAAGGGCCACCGGGCCGCTGCGATACACCCCGCCGGCGGCCGAGCCCGAGAGGTGGCAGTAGATGTGCTCGTAGGGACCCGAGGTGATCACCAGGCCCACACCGCAGGCGCCATCGTCGATCACATCGGCCACCACCCCGCCCCACCAGCTGCGGATCGGCGAGCCCATCGGCGCCGCGATGTCGAGGCCGTAGTGGGGCTCGCTGCGGCCACTCGGGCCCACCCGCTGGCCGAAGTGGCTGGTGTAGCCCAGGAAGGTGGCCACCGGGAACACCCCCTGGCGCCAGCGCAGCTCCGCCAGGGCCGGCCGCGCGAGGGGACCCAGGGCCAGGGCCGTCAGCCCCAGCAGGGCAGCAAAACCGGCCGCCCCCGAACGGGTACCGCTCCGGGCAGCGGTCCACACCCACCGCCGGCGGGAATCAGAGCAGGCCAATCGCATGCAGGGGGCCGCGACCGCTGATCAGCTCCAGCAGGAAAGCGGAAAAGCCGAGCATCGCCAAGCGGCCGTTCCACACCTCGGAGCTGTTGTTCCAGCCCCAGGCCCACTTGTCCTGGGGGTAGAGCTTGACCCGCTTCGGCAGCGCCGCCGCCTGGTCGAGGTTGACCTCCGGGCCCTCCAGGGCGTGCTGCACAAGATCGGCCAGGCCGGAGATGAAGGAGGCGGTGGTGTCGAGGGCGGGCACGCGGCGGAAGTTGATGATCCCCGCCTCGGTGGCGATCTCCCGGTACTCGATGTCGATCTCCTCGAGGGTCTCGATGTGCTCGCTCACGAAGCTGATCGGCACCACCACCAGGTCCTTCACCCCCTGGTCCCCCAGCTCGTGCAGGGCGTCGTCGGTGTAGGGCTTGAGCCACTCCACCGGACCCACCCTGCTCTGGTAGGCCAGGGTGTAGGGATTGGGATGGCCCAGGTCGCGCTCGAGCTTCTCCATGATCAGCCGGGCGCAGGCCTCGATCTCCTGCTGGTAGGGATCGCCCGCCTCCTCGACGTAGCTCTTGGGCACACCGTGGGCGCTGAAGAACACGTGGGCCGTGGCCGGATCGGGGCAGGCCTGGATCTCCCGGGCGATCAGCTCGGCCATGGCGCCGATGTAGCCAGGATCGTCGTAGTAGCTGCGGATGCAGCGGATCGGCAGCCTGGCGAAGGCGGGATCGGCCTGGCGCAGGCGCTGCAGTTCCCGGAAGCTGGAGCCGCTGGTGCTGATCGAGAAGTGGGGGTAGAGGGGCAGCACCACCACCTGCTCGATGCCATCGGCCTTGATGTCGGCCACCGCCGACTCGGTGAACGGGTGCCAGTAGCGCATCGCCACGTAGCTGGTGGCCTCGATGCCGCGCTGGCGCAGTGTGCTCTGCAGTTCGCGAGCCTGCTGCTCGGTGATCCGGCGCAGGGGCGAGCCCCCGCCGATCGACTCGTAGGCCGCCTTGGACTTGCCGGAGCGCAGGCTGCTGATCAGCCAGGCCAGGGGTTTCTGCAGGGCCGGGTTGGGCAGCCGGATGATCTCCGGATCGGCGAACAGGTTGTAGAGGAAGGGGCCGACGTCCTGGATGCGCTCCGGGCCGCCCAGGTTCAGCAGCACCACGCCGACCTTGGCCATGCCCGCTTCGTTCCAGCTTTGGGAGTTGGCGCTGAGCGTAACCCTGCAGGCCGTGGGCCCGCTGTCCGAAGCCGCCGGGGCCTCGACCGCGCCGGGCGGGCTCGATAGGGTCGGGCCCCTGCCGGGCACCGAGCGCCCCCGTGATGCCGCCCTCGCCGCACCCGCTGGATGGGGAGATCCGCCGCCACAACGCCCTGCTGGCCGAGAGCGGCGTGGCCCTGCGGCTGGAGCGCCGCGGCGAGCGCCTTGGCCTGCGGGGGCCCTTGCCCTGCAAGGTCGGCAGCGGCCGCAGCCCGGTGCAACGCCTCAGCCTTGGCCTGGCGGCCGATGCTGCGGGTCTGGACCTGGCCCGCCAGCGGCTGCGCCAGGTGCTGCAACAGCTCCAGCAACAGCGATTCTGCTGGGAGGCCTGGGGGGTAGCGGCCAGCGGCAAGGGCGCCGGTGCGTCCGCCCGCAGGGCCGCTGGAGCTGCCGCACCCGGCGGCGGCGTGGGTCGGGGCGGACCCGCCGGGATCGCCCTGGAACCGGCCCTGCAGCGCTTTGAGCGGGCCTTCGGCACCGATCCACGCCGGCGCCGCAACCCCGCCGGCAGCCGCACCACATGGACCGCCGCCTACCTCCCCTACCTGCGCCGCCTGCGCCGCCAGGCCGAGGCCGAGGGCCAGGCTCTGTTGCACCTGCCCCTGCTCGAGGCCGTGCTGGAGAGCTATCCCCTGGCCTCCCGCGGCCGCCAGCAGTGCGGCACCGCCCTGGCGGCCCTGGCCAGGGCCGAGGGACTGGCCCTGCCGGCTGACTGGGGCGAGCGGGCCGGCGGCTACGGCCTGCACGCCGCCCAGTTCCGCCAGCTGCCGAGTGATCGCCAGATCCTGGGGGCGCTCGAGGCCATCCCCAACCCCGGCTGGCGCCTGGCCTACGGGCTGATGGCCACCTACGGCCTGCGCAACCACGAGGTGTTCTTCAGCGACCTCTCCGCCCTGGCCCCCGGCGGCGATCGGGTGATCCGGGTGCTGCCCACCTCCAAGACCGGCGAGCACCAGGTGTGGCCGTTCCAGCCGGAGTGGGTGGAGCACTTCGGCCTGGAGCGTCTGGGGGAGGCCCGCGAGCTCCTTCCGCCAGTGAGCACCGACCTGCGCCGCACAACCCTGCAGCAGGTGGGCCGGCGGGTGGCCGAGCAGTTCCGCCGTTACGACCTGCCCCTCACCCCCTACGACCTGCGCCACGCCTGGGCCGTGCGCACGATCCACATCGGCCTGCCCGACACGGTGGCGGCACGGATGATGGGCCACTCGGTGGCGATCCACACGCGCACCTACCACCACTGGATCACCCGCCGCGACCAGCAGCAGGCGGTGGATACGGCCCTCGCGCGGGCACGCGCGGACGGCAACTCAGCACGGGCACGCGCGGACGGCAACCCAGCGCGGGCACGCGCGGACAGCAACTCAGAGCGAGCACGCGTGGACAGCAACCCGGAAGGGGCCGTCCTTCGCCAACAGGCCGCCTGAGCCCGCCAGAGTGCCCCCACCGCTTGAGCACCCAACCCGTGCCGGACACCGAACTCGATCAGGTCGCCGCCGAGCTGGGCCCGGGCGGTGACCTGGCCCCCGAGGCCGACCAGGACGGCTACAGGCGCCGGATGGCCCGCCGCAAGGAGGTGCAGCAGCAGCGCGTGGGTGAGCGCAAGTTGGAGAAGGGCCTCGTGCTGGTGTTCACCGGCGACGGCAAGGGCAAGACCACTGCGGCCCTGGGGCTGGTGCTGCGCACCCTCGGCCATGGCGAGTCGGTGGCGGTGGTGCAGTTCATTAAGGGCGGGTGGCAGCCGGGGGAGGCCAAGGCCCTGGAGCTGTTCGGCGACGCCCTGGCCTGGCACGCCCTGGGGGAGGGCTTCACCTGGGAGACCCAGGACCGGGAGCGCGACCGCGAGCTGGTGCAGCGGGCCTGGCGGCGCTCGCTCGACTACCTGGCTGACGGGCGCCGCAAGCTGGTGGTGCTCGATGAGGTGAATGTGGCCCTCAAGTTGGGCTATCTGGCGGTGGAGCAGGTGCTGGAGGGGCTGGCCCTGCGGCCGGAGCTCACCCACGTGGCCCTCACCGGCCGCGGCGCCCCGCCCGCCCTGCTGGAGCGGGCCGACCTGGTGACCGAGATGAAGCTGCTGCGCCACCCCTTCCGTGAGCAGGGGGTGAAGGCCCAGGCCGGCATCGAGTACTGAGGCGCCAAAGCAGCATCCAGCGGCGGTTTCAGCCGCGGATCCCACGCTTGCTACTGTTCGGCCGAATGATGCCGCGAGCGCAGACCGATGGCTTACCGGCGCGTGTTGCTCAAGCTCAGCGGCGAGGCCCTGATGGGTGATCAGGGGTATGGAATCGACCCCGCCATCGTGCAATCGATCGCCAGTGACGTGGCCCAGGTGGTGGCCACCGGCGCCCAGGTGGCGATCGTGGTGGGCGGCGGCAACATCTTCCGCGGCCTCAAGGGCAGCGCCGCCGGCATGGACCGGGCCACCGCCGACTACGTGGGCATGCTCGCCACGGTGATGAACGCCATCACCCTGCAGGACGGCCTGGAGCGGGCCGGGGTGCCCACCCGCGTGCAGAGCGCCATCTCGATGCAGGAGGTGGCGGAGCCCTATATCCGCCGCAAGGCGATCCGCCACCTGGAGAAGGGCCGGGTGGTGATTTTCGGAGCCGGTTGCGGCAACCCCTTCTTCACCACCGACACCACCGCCGCCCTGCGGGCCGCCGAGATCGGCGCCGACGTGGTGTTCAAGGCCACCAAGGTGGATGGGGTCTACGACCGCGACCCCGCCCAGTACCCCGATGCCCGCCGCTACGAGAGCCTCACCTTCCAGGACGTGCTCAGCGGCGAGCTGGGCGTGATGGACAGCACCGCCATCGCCCTGTGCAAGGACAACGCCATTCCCATCGTGGTGTTTGACCTGTTCGGCCCCGGCAACATCGGCCGGGCCGTGGCGGGCGAGCCGATCGGCACCCGCATCACCCCGTCGACCTGAGCCCAGCGGCTCCGCGCCGGAGCAAGCTGGCCCCGTTCCCGTTCGTCATCCCCGCCTGAGTCCCGCCATGGATCTCGAAGCCAGCATGCGCAAGTCGGTGGACGCCACCCAGCGCACCTTCAACACCATCCGCACCGGCCGGGCCAACCCCTCCCTGCTCGACAAGATCAGCGTGGAGTACTACGGCGCCGAGACGCCCCTCAAGTCGCTAGCGACAATCTCGACACCCGATTCCTCCACAATCCAGATCCAGCCCTTCGATGCCAGCTCGATCAACGTGATCGAGAAGGCAATCGCCACCAGCGACCTGGGCCTCACCTGCAACAACGACGGCCGCAGCATCCGCATCAACATCCCTCCCCTCACCGAGGACCGGCGCAAGGATCTGTGCAAGCTCGCCTCCAAATATGCCGAGGAAGGCAAGGTGGCGCTGCGCAACATCCGCCGCGACGCCATTGACAGGGTGAAGAAGCAGGAGAAGGAGGCCGAGCTCTCCGAGGACCAGAGCCGCGACGAGCAGGACAAGGTTCAGAAGCTGACCGACAAGTTCATCACCCTGATCGACAAGCACCTGGCCGAGAAGGAAGCCGACATCCTCAAGGTGTGATCGCCACCTCTCCCTGATCAGCAACCACCCCCGAGCGGCAACTCACTCTGAGCGGCCCCTCCAACCCCCGCCGCCATGCCCGCAGACTTCGATGTGATCGTGGTGGGCTCCGGGGCCGCCGGATCGGCCGCCGCCTTCCACCTGGCGGTCCGGGGTCGGCGGGTGCTGATGCTGGAGCGGGAGCGCCTGCCGCGGCGCAAGCCCTGCGGCGGCGGCATGGCGGCGTCGGTGCAGCGCTGGTTTCCCTTCGATCTGGCCCCGGCGGTGGACCAGGTGATCGCTCAGGTGCGCTTCACCTGGTGCCTGGAGGACCCGGTGACGGCGGTGCTGCCGGGGGATGCCCCCTTCTGGATCGTGCGCCGCTCGGTGCTCGATGGCTACATCGCCGAGCAGGCGTCCCTGGCCGGAGCCGAGTTGCGCGATGGCGCGCCGGTGGAGTCGATCGCGCGGGATGGCGAGCTATGGCGCGTGGTCATCGGCCCGGGGGGTGCCGCCGCGGGCGGCTCGCCTGCGGGGTTGGTCACGGCCCGGGCCCTGGTGGTGGCCGACGGCTCCGGCTCGCCCTTCGCCGCGTCCCTGGGCCTGGGTCCACCGCGGCCCCGCTACGCCTCCGCCGTGGCGGTGGAGGTGGAGGCCCCGGTGGCGGAGCCCGACACGGCCCGCTTCGAATTCGGCCTGGTGCGCCACGGCTTCTGCTGGGCCTTCCCCCGCAAGGGGGGCTACAGCATCGGCGTGGGCACGTTCATCGGCCGCGAAGCCACCGATGCCGATGGGGTCCTGGGGCGGCTGCTGCCCAGCCTGGGCCTGCCGGCCGATGCGGGCGAACGCTTCAGCTCCCCCCTGCGGGTGTGGGATGGGCACCACGCGCTGCACGCGCCCGGAGTGGTGGCAGTAGGCGACGCCGCTTCCCTGTGCGATCCCTTCCTGGCCGAAGGGCTGCGGCCAGCCCTGCTCAGCGGCGTGCGGGCCGCAGAGGCCCTCGACCGGCATCTGGGCGGCGAGAGCGGGGCCCTGGCGGGCTACACCGCCGCCATGCGCGAGCAGTGGGGCGACTCGATGGCATGGGGGCGGCGGATCGCCCAGGTCTTCTATCGGGTGCCGAAGGTGGGCTACCAGCTCGGGATCAAGCGGCCCACGGCGCCCCAACGCATCGCCCAGATCCTCTCGGGCGAGATGGGCTACGGCGACATCGCCCAGCGGGTGATCAAGCGGCTGCTGTTCCAGCGGGGCTGAGGGGGGCGCCCCTCACACCATGCGCGTGCAGTCCTTGAGCTTGCGCAGGCGCTGATCGATGGCGCCCAGCAGCTCGATCGCGAACATCGGCGACTCCTGCACGGCGAACAGGAACTTCTCGCGGTTCATCACCAGCACCTTGCAGGGCGTGAGGGCGCGGGCATTGCCGTAGCGACGATGCTCAGGGGTCACCAGAGCCCCGGCCCCGAACACATCGCCGGCCTGGATCTGCTCGTGGCCCAGGCCATCGTTCCAGTTCAGCTCCACGGTGCCCTCCAGCACCCCGAACATGCAGTCGCCCGTCTCGCCGGAGCGAAAGATCAGGTCGCCCGGGGCAAAGCTGAGCACTTCGCCCTGGCTGGCCAGGGCTCGCATGGTATCGAGGGCGTTCAACGGTTCACACGGTCCATCAGATAGGCCCAGTGTGCAACAGCCGGGTTAAGCCCAGGCCAATGGTCAGAGGCCTGGCCCAGACCTCAGACGCCCTGCAGGGCCAGCGGCACGCCCAGACCGCCTCGCACGTCCGCCGGCAGCAGGCGGCCGTCGTGGTCGGTGTCAAGGGCATCGAACACGGCATCGCTGCCGAGCCACTCCTCGCGGGTGATGCAGCCGTCGCCGTCGAGGTCGTTGAGCAGGAAGATCTCCTGGGCCGCGTGCTGGAAGGCTGCGGCCCCCTCCAGCTCCGCGAGCCGGTGGGCCAGCTGGGCCTCCAGGGTCTCGATCGCCTTGCTGAAGCCGCGGATGCCCTCATCCAGCTTCTCGCTGGCCATCGGATCGGCCGCCAGCATCGCCGCAAAGCTGGCCGCGTCCAATTGCAGCTGCGCCTCCGTGGGAGCCGGATCGAAGGAATTGAGCTTGCGTACCAGCTCTCCTTCAGTGCTGCGAAGCTGGTCCATCAGGGCCGGTGCGATGGTGAGCAGATCGCAGCCCGCCAGCTCGATGATCTCCTCAACGTTGCGGAAGCTGGCCCCCATCACCTCCGTCTTGTAGCCGTAGGTCTTGTAGTAGTTGAAGATCTGGCTCACCGACACCACGCCCGGATCCTCAGGCCCGGGATAGCTGGCACGGCCGGTGCTCTTCTTGTACCAATCCAGGATGCGCCCCACGAAGGGGGAGATCAGGGTGACACCCGCCTCGGCACAGGCCACGGCCTGGGCAAAACCGAACAGAAGCGTGAGGTTGCAGTGGATCCCCTCCCGCTCCAGCTGCTCGGCGGCGCGGATCCCCTCCCAGGTGGAGGCGATCTTGATCAGCACCCGATCGCGACCCACCCCACGATCGGCATAGAGGCCGATCAGCTTGCGGGCCTTGGCGATCGTGGCCTCGGTGTCGTAGCTGAGGCGCGCATCCACCTCGGTGGACACCCGGCCCGGCACGATCTTGAGGATCTCGGTGCCGAAGATCACCGAGATCTCATCGAGAGCCTCGAGCACCACCTGCTCGGCCGGAGCCTCGAGGCCGATCACGGCGCGGGCGCCCTTGAGGGCCTCGTCGATCAGGGGCTGATAGGAGGGGATCTGGGCCGCCGCCAGGATCAGCGAAGGGTTGGTGGTGGCATCCCGCGGCGTGAACTGCCGGATCGCGTCGATGTCGCCGGTGTCGGCGACCACCACGGTCATGGCGGCGAGTTGGTCGAGCAGGTTGGCCACGGCGGAGCCGGCGGATGGCCTCAAACTAGCCAGGGCGGCCAGGGGCAGAACCGCTTGTCTTGGTGCGGTGATCGCTCTGGGGACTGGGAGGGATCTTCTCGAGCACGAGCAGGGCCTCGATGATCTGGCGCGCCACCGGCAGG
This sequence comes from Vulcanococcus limneticus LL, assembly GCF_002252705.1. Lineage (GTDB taxonomy): Bacteria > Cyanobacteriota > Cyanobacteriia > PCC-6307 > Cyanobiaceae > Vulcanococcus > Vulcanococcus limneticus. The sequence goes on along the minus strand of NZ_NQLA01000001.1, from coordinate 203,801 downwards.
GCCACAGTGGAGCCATAGGCGTTGCCGCCCTGGGGTTCGTCGACCACCACCAGCACCACGAAGCGGGGATCGTCCACCGGCAGGTTGGCCACGAAGCTGCAGATCCGCGCCCCAGGGATGTAGATGCCGTTGAGCGCCTTCTGGGCGGTGCCGGTCTTGCCGCCGATGCGGTAGCCGGGGATCTTGGTGCCCTTGCCGCTGCCGGTCTGCACCACCGTCTCCATCCAGTTCAGAACGGTCTGGGCGATCTCCGGCCGGATCAGCTGCACGCCGGAGGCAGGCGGTGGCGGCGCCAGATCGTCGCCGGAGCGCAGGCCGCGGGTGATGTGGGGGCTCACCAGCCGGCCACCGTTGGCGAGCATGGCGTGCAGCTGCAGCAGTTTCAGGGGCGTGAGCGAGAAGCCCTGGCCGAAGGCCGCGGTGGCGGGCTCGATCGGCTGGGTCACGAACTGCTCGCGGGTCTTGAGCTCACCGGCTACGGCGCCGGGCAGGTCGGTGTCGGGCACCTCATCGATGCCGAGCCGGCGCAGCCACTGCCAGTAGGCGGCTGGCTTGACGTTGCGCATGGCCTGCACCATGCCCACGTTGCTGGACACCTGCAGCACCGTGGGGAAGTCGATCAGGCCGTTGCCGCGGCGGTCGTGGTTGAAGATCGGCCAGCCGCCGATCGTGAGCTGGCCCGTGTCGTTCACCTTGCCGGCCGGATCGATGGCGCCCTCCTGCAGGGCGATGGCCAGGTTGATCGGTTTGAAGGTGGAGCCGGGCTCATAGAGGTCCTGGACACTCCACTCGCGGAACAGGCCAGGGGAATACTTCCAGAACTGGTTGGGGTCGTAGGTGGGCGTGGAGGCCAGGGCCACCATCTCGCCATTGCGCACGTCCATCACCAGGGCCACGCCCCGCTTGGCCTTCCACTGCTTCACCTGCTTGGTCAGGGCCTGCTGGGCCACCTGCTGCAGGCGGGCATCGAGGGTGAGCTGCAGGCGCAGGTCGTCGCCGTAGATCACACCGGGGCGGAGGCCGTCGGGCAGGGGGGTGCCATCGGCGCCGCGGCGCAACAGCAGCTGGGCCTCATGGCGCTTGAGGTCGCCGTCGCGGCTCTGCTCCAGGCCCGCCTGGGGCACCCGCTCCAGGTTGAGGAAGCCCACCACGTTGGCGAACAGCCCGCCCTGGGGATAGAGGCGCTGGGGATAGGGCTCGAGATCCAGGCCGCTGATGGCGAGCCTGCGCACGCGGTGCGCGGTCTCGGGGTCCAGTTCGGAGGCCAGCTTCACGCCGGATTTGCGGTCGCCAAGGCTGCGCATCAGGTCCGCCATCGGCACCGCCAATACCCCCGAGAGCTTGCGGGCCACATCCAGGCTGGGGCGCACGGTGCCGGGGTCGTCGCCGGGGAAGGCGAAGTAGCGGGGGTGCGCCCAGAGGGTGAAGCGCTCCTCGTCGAGGGCCACCAGTCGGCCCTGGCGGTCGACGATCGTGCGGCGCTTGCCCAGGGGCTGGATCGTCTGGGTCTGGATCGCCCGGGCCCGGTTGAGCAGCTGGTCGCCCTGGACCACCTGCACCCACGCCAACCGGGCAGCCAGGCCCACCAGGCCGGCGCAGAGGATCGCGTAGACGGCGACCAGGCGGCCGGCCGGGACCGGCTGGAAGTCGACAATCCGGACAGGACGAGGCCGCACGGCATGGCCGGCGGGCCGCTGGCGCTGGCCGCCGCTCACCACCTCAATAGCCCGCCAGGATCTGGCGGGGGCTCACTCCGGCCAGCAGGGACCCCATCGCGGCTGGGCGATGGGGCACTGGAGCCGGCAGGTAGACGAGCTTCTCGGCGCTGGTGGGCACCAGCCGGCCCGGCTTGCGGGCCACACCCAGGTGATGCTGCTCCAGGATCGCGGCCGACTCCTGCAGGCGGTGCTCCAGCACCTGGGACGTCTCGAGGCGCTGGTAGGCCTGAGTCCACTGGCCCTGCCAATGCAGAGTGAGCGCGCTGAGACCCAGCACCGCCAGGCCCAGGCCGCTGAGGGCACCATCGGCAACCCGGTGCAGGCTGGCCAGCCAGGGAGCCTGTCGCTCCACCTTGCGGGCGGAGAGCGACCCCTGGATCAGGGCGAAGGAGCGCTGGCGCGGCGCCCGGTTGGCCCGGCTGGGCGAGGAAACGGGGACGGCGACCACGGTGCCGGGGGGATAACTGCGCAAGTGAACCACGGGCCGGGCACCCCAGCAAGGCAGCCGGAGCCGGCCGGTTCATCAGCTGCCCAGCAGGACGAGGTTGCTGAAGGTCATGGCGTTCCAGAGCGCGTGCATCAGCACCGAGGCCCCCAGGCGGCCGCTGCTCAGCCGCAGCCAGCCCAACCCCAGCCCGAGCACGAACAGGGCAGGCAGTTCACCGAGACTGAGATGGGCCACGGCAAACACGGCCGCACTCACCACCACGCCCCAGCGCCCCCCGAGTTCCCGGGCCGCCACTGGCAGCAGCACGCCCCGGAAGATCGTCTCCTCAAACAGGGGCGCCAGCAGGATCGCCGTGAAGGCGAAGCAGGCCAGGGCCGGCAGGTTCTGGCTCTTGAGCACCAGTTCCAGTAGCGGGTTGCTGCCGCCGGCGTCACTCCAGAGCTGGGCCTGCAGCCAGCCCACCACGCTCACCAGGGGCAACACCATCAGGAAACCCACAAACGCACGGCGGACCGTGACGGTCAGGGGCAACCAGCGGAACTGCAGCCAGCCCCCCGACGGGGCGGTGCCCAGGCCCCGCAGCATCAGGGTGAGGATCACAAGCGGGCCGACCATCAGCCCCAGGTAGAGGGCCACCACCGAGACGCCGTCCCGCAGGGGGCCGCCCAGACCCAGCAGCACGAGCCCCCGTTGCACCAGAGGCGTCAGCAGCACCGGCGTCAGCAGCTCGCCCACCACCACAAAGCCACCGGCCACCAGCAGCACCACATCCACCCCGCTCAGCAGCGGGCCCTGCAGGGGCGCCACGGGCAGGGGACCCTGGCGCCAGCGCAGCCACAGCTGACGCACCAGGAGACCCAGGCCCAGCACCAGGATGAGGGCCGGCAGCAGATTCACAACCAGCAGCTGGCGCGCGGCCCGACGGGCGGCAGGCGCGGCGCCACAGGGCTCGGGGCTGCCCGCCAGGGCCTCGCAGCTGAGCTGCTCCAGCAGCGGCCCGCGGCCCAGGGCCGCAGCCCTGGCCCTGGCCTCGGAGGGGTGGAGATGGGGGCGGGCGACGGCCTGCCCCTTGGGTGTGGCGGCCAGCAGATCACGGGCCAGCTGGCGCTCCGCGGCGCTGCTATGGGAGTCGTCCTCCGGGCGGGCACCCACCTGCTCCAGCAGGGCATCCCCCTGGCGGCGGTCCTGCTGGCGGCGCAGTAGCAGGGCCCGCTCCAGCAGCAGGTCGGCCGCGGCGGGCTGGCCCGCCTCCTGGCGGCGCTCGATCTCCTGGAGGAGGTGCTCCTGCAGCGAGACCTCGGGGTCGCTGCCGGCCAGGGCTTCGCCCAGGGGTTGGGGCAACTCCGGTGCTGCCAGCACCGCCAGCTCCAGCTGGCGGCGGGTGAGGTCATCGCCGACGGAGGGGCGATCCAGGCTGGCGAGCAGGCCGTTGAGCCACAGCATCAGGCTGATGGCAAGACAGAGCAGCGCCAGCAGCCCCTTCCAGCCAGCGGTGGCCGGGCCGCGCGCAGCGGTTCCGGGATGAGCGGTACCGCGATGATCCGTGCCGCGCCGCTCAGCTCCACCCCGGACAGGTCCGCCCGGAACCGCCCCGCCCTTGGCCCGGGCTCCACCCTCCGGTCCGCCGCCTGCGCCCACCCATCCTGCTCCGTTGTGGATCAATTCTCTCCGCCGGTGCGGCGCCGCTGGGGGCCAGGACTCCGCCCGGCAAGGGGCGGCGGCGGTTCGGTCGGCCCGGACTGCTCCAATACGATCCAGGTCTGTGGAAGCGCTGCGCCCGTGTCCCTCCGGATCCTGCTGGTTCGCCATGGCCTGAGCAGCTTCAACGTGGAGCACCGCATCCAGGGCCGCGACGACCTCTCCTCCCTCACCGAGGAAGGTTTCGCCCAGGCCCGCGCCACCGGTGAGGCCCTGCGGGACCTGCCGATCGACGCCGCCTACACCTCGCCCCTCAGCCGCGCCCACGACACCGCGCGGGCCCTGCTGGAGGCCCACGGCGCCGGCTTGGTGGCCGCGGTCGACGACGACCTACTGGAGGTGGACCTGGCGCCCTGGAGCGGTTTGCTGGGCACCGAGGTGCGCGAGCGCTTCCCCCACGAGCACCGGCTCTGGTACCACCATCCGGAGCAGATCACCCTGCAGCGCCCGGATGGCACGCGCTACGCGCCGATCCCGGAGCTGATGGAGCAGGCAGGCCGCTTCGCAGCGAAACTGCTGGGCGCCCACGATCCCAGCGCCCCCGAAGCCCAGACCGTGCTGGTGGTGGGCCACAACGCGATCCTGCGCTGCCTGCTGCTCAGCCTGCTGGGCCTGCCCGCCAACGGCTTCCGCCGCCTGCGCATCGACAACGCCTCCCTCTCGGTGCTCAATCTCAGCCCGGCCGAGGGCGGCGCCGTGACGGTGCAGATCGAGTCACTGAACGGCACCAGCCACCTGCACCCCGAACTGTGCGGCTCCAAGCTGCCCGCCAAGGGCCCTGGGCCGCGGCTGCTGCTGGTGCGCCACGGCGAGACCGACTGGAACCGCCAGGGCCGCTTCCAGGGCCAGATCGACATCCCCCTCAACGACAACGGCCGGGCCCAGGCGGCGGCGGCCGGCGATTTCCTCAAGGGCGTGACCGTGCACCGGGCCTACACCAGCTCCATGGCCCGCCCGCGCCAGACCGCGGAGGGAATCCTCAAGCACCACCCCGGCGTGCCCCTCACCAGCGTGCCCCACCTGGTGGAGATCGGCCATGGCGCCTGGGAGGGGCAGCTGGAGGAGGAGATCGCCGCCGGCTGGCCCGAGCTGCTGGCCGACTGGAAACGGGCCCCCGAGACCGTGCAGATGCCCGAGGGCGAGACCATCCACGACGTGTGGGACCGCTCGCTGGAGGGCTGGAACCGGATCGCCGCCAGCCTCCATCCCGACGAGACCGCCCTGGTGGTGGCCCACGACGCCGTGAACAAGACCATCCTCTGCGCCCTGCTGGGCCTCAGCCCCGCCGACATCTGGGCCGTGAAGCAGGGCAACGGCGGCGTCACCGTGATCGACTACCCCCACGGCCCGGATCAGCCGCCGGTGGTGGTGTGCCTCAACCAGACCGCCCACCTCGGCGGGGTGCTGGACCGCACCGCCGCCGGCGCCCTCTGAGCCCCCACCCGATCCGCCGATGGCCTCCCCGCGCCTGTTGAGCCAGGTCCAGCTGCTGGAGGGGCCGGGCCTGCCGCCCCGCAGGACCGATGTGCTGCTGGAGCATGGGCGGCTGGCTGCGGAGGGGGAGGCGGCCCGCGCCCGTGCCGCGGACCTGGGCCTGAGGCCCCTGGAGGCCAGTGGCTGGTGGCTGGCCCCGCCGTTGGTCGATCCCCATTCAGTTCTGGAGGATCCCCACACGGGTCGCGCCGAGACCCTCGACTCCCTGGCCCGTTCGGCCGTGGCCGCCGGCTATGGCTGGGTGGCCCTGCTGCCCCAGGCCCGGCGCTGGCGCGATGCCCCCGAGGCCCTGCAGCTGGCGGCCCCAGCCGACTCCGGCTTGGCTCTGCGGCTCTGGGGCAGCCTGTCGGTGGGCGGGGACGGCCAGGAGCTGGCCCCCCAGGCCGAGCAGCTGGCCGCGGGGGCCGTGGGGCTGGCGGAGGGCCCCCAGCTGCCGCCGCTGGCCCTGCTGGAGCGCAGCCTGGCCCTGGGGGAAATGGAGGGTGCCCCGGTGCTGCTGGCGCCGCGGGATCGCGCCCTCAGCCAGCAGGGCCTGGTGCGCGAGGGGGTTGAGGCCCTGCGGGCCGGCTGGCCGATGGATCCCCCCCTGAGCGAGACCCTGCCCCTGCAGGGCCTGCTGGCCCTGGCCGCCCAGCACCCCCAGCGCCAGCTGCGGCTGATGAACCTCTCCACCGCCGCGGCCGTGGACCTGCTGGCGGCGCTGCCCGCGGCGGGGCGCCCCGCCGCCAGCGTCAGCTGGTGGCACCTGCTGGCCGACAGCGGCAGCCTCGATCCAATCGCCGAGGGCTGGCGGGTCGAGCCTCCCCTGGGCGCCCCCGCCGACCGCGCGGCCCTGATCGACGCCCTGGCGGGCGGGGTGCTGAGCGCCGTGGCGGTGCACCACGCGCCGCTGGATCCAGAGGAGCAGCTGTTGCCCCTGGATCAGCGCAAGCCCGGGGTGGCGGGCCACCGCTTCGTGCTGCCCGCCCTCTGGCAGGAGCTGGTGCTGGGCCGCGGCTGGAGCCCGGAGCGACTCTGGGAGGCCCTCTGCTGGGGGCCGGCCCGCTTCCTGGCCCTGGAGGAACCGCGGCTCGCGACGGGCGGCTCCGCCTGGATCCTGTTTGATCCCCAACAGCCCTGGCAGGCCTCCAGCGATCCGGAGGCGCCCCTGGCCGCCAACCAGCCCCTGGGCGATCGGCAGCTGAAGGGCCAGGTGCTGGCCACCGGGCTCAGGGCTTCGCTGTGGCGGGGGCCGACCTGAGCGGATCGGCTGGCAATGGATCGGCGCTGTCCAAGGGGCCCGCTGTGGTGAGGGGGTAGAAGCGCCAGAAGGCACGGCCGATGATCTCGCTGGTGGGCAGGAAGGCGCCGCCGGGCCAGAAGCGGCCGTCCCAGCTGTTGGCCCGGTTATCCCCCAGGGTGAGCACATGGTTGGGAGGCACCACACCGCTCAGCGGCCGGCAGGGCCCCATGCCCTGGCTATCCACCGGGCAGTAGGTCTTCACGTAGGGCTCCACGAGGCGGCGTCCGTTCACGCTCACTTCACCGCGGGGGTTGACCACCACCCGATCGCCGGCCACCGCCACCACGCGCTTGATGTAGGCATCGCAGGCGGGCTCGTGCAGGCCCGGAATCGAACTCACCAGGGGCAGGTTCACCACCACGCAGCGCAGCGGCCCGGCCTGGTGGTCGGCCTTGAGCACCGGATCGAAGTGGTGGGGCGCATGGAACACCACGATCTCGCCGCGCCGGGGCGCGCGGCTGCGGTAGCTGACCTTCTCCACCAGCAGCCGGTCCTGGATCTGCAGCCCCGGCAGCATCGAGCCCGAGGGGATGAAGCGGGCCTCCAGCAGCACCTGGCGGATCCCCAGCGCCACCGCCAGGGTGATCAGCACCCCACGCCAGAAGTGCCAGGGGCTCTCCTCGGTGGGCGACTCGGCGGCGGTGGCTGTTGGACCGGTGGCTGGGGGGCTTGTGGCTGCGGGGTCCGGCAGAAGCTCGGGGTCAGGCAGAGGGTCGGGGTCCGCCAGCGGGGATGGCTGATCGTGTCGGGACAAGGCTTGCGGCCGCCGGGCTGCAGGGAGGATCCGGCAGATTAGGCCGATCAGGCCTTAAGGCCCCCGTCCGCTTGCCGATGGTGCGCCCCCGCTGGCTCCTGACTCCAAGGGTGGCGGTGGGCCGCGGCTGGCGGATCTGGGATCGGGCCGTGGCGATCTGGGCCGGAGTGAACCTGGTGTGGGTGGCCTTCGACCTCACCTACGTGCCGCTGCGCACCTTCTGGCTGCAGCGCAACCTTCACCCGCTGCCCTCGCTGCCCCTGGTGATCCCGCTTACCGCCCTGCCGGATTTCACCCGGGTGTACGACCCGGTGAAGGGCATCGAGCACCACCGCGAAACCCGGGACTGGCTGGCGGGCTTCGAGCGCATGGATCGGGGCCTCGACGGCGAGGCCAGTGGCAAGGCCGCCGGTGGCAGAGACAAGCCCGGTGACCAGGCCGCCAACACGGCGCTGCGCCGCCAGCAGGTGGCGCTCACGGTGCTGATGATCGAGGAGAACCCCTTCCTCGATTCCGGCAACGCCGGCACCCTCGAAAAGATCAAGAACCGGCTGCGCCAGCGCGCCGGCGACGAGTCCGCCAAGCAGGCCACCGCCCTGCTGCTCAGCGACCGCTGGTTGGCCAGCCACCGCTGGAGCGAGGAGGAGCGCTTCTGGCGCCAGCAGATCCTGCCCCTGGTGGAAACCGGCTACTGGCGCTCGATCGACGAGAACGGTCGCCCCACCGACCACTTCTGGCGCTTCGATCTGCTGCTGTTCCAGAGCGTCTTCGCCCTGGACATCCTGCTGCGGGTCGTGCGGCTGCGGCGCCGCTTCCCTGGCCTGAGCTGGCGGGATGCGCTGCTGCGGCGCTGGATCGATCTGCCCCTGCTGCTGCCCTTCTGGCGCTGGCTGCGGCTGGTGCCAGTGCTGGAGCGGCTGAGCACGGCCGGGCTGATCAACATCGAGCCCCTGCGGGCGGTGATCAGCCGGGCGGTGGTGTCACTGCTGGCCCTGGAATTGTTCGAGGTGCTGGCACTGCAGCTGGTGGACGGCACCCAGTCGCTGATCCGCTCGCCCCAGTGGCCCCGCTGGATCCGCAGCCTGCGCAGCCACCAGAACGTGAGTACACGCGACGAACGGGAGCTGGTGGAACTGCTGCGCCTGTGGGGCCCAATGGTGCTGGGCCAGGTGGCGCCGCGGCTCTCGCCCGAGCTGCAGGCGGTGCTCGGCCACGCCCTGCAGCAGAGCATGCGCGATGTGCCCGGCGGGGGCCTGCTGCCGCCGGCCCTGAGCCGCCAGCTGGCGGGCGGGGTCGTCGAGAGCCTGCTGGAGCTCTCGCGCAGCACCGCCGATCGCCTGGGCCAGCGCGACAACCGCCAGGTGGAGCTGCTGCAGCGCTTCGGGGATCGCTTCTGGGACGAGCTGGCCGCGGCCCTGGAGCGTGGCGGGGCGCTGGAGCGCAGCCAGCAGCTGCTCTGCACCCTGCTGCAGGAGCTCAAGCTCACCTACCTGGCCCAGGTGAACCGCGCTGGCATCGATGCCCTGATGGACGAACTGGACGAGCTGACCACCCCCGCCGGAGCGGACAGTCCCAGTGCGGAGAATTCAGCCCAGGGCAGCTGAACAGAAGACCCTCACCGGCGTGGGGGGGGGATTCAGAGGCCCAGGGCCACCGACCACTCCTCGGGCTTGAAGCCCACCAGCGCCTGCCGGTTGGCAGTGAGCGCGAAGGGGCGCTTGATCAGCTTGCCGTCGGCCGCGAGGGCTTCCAGGGCCTGCTCGTCGCTGAGGGCGGCTACGGCGGCGGCCCCCAGGCTTCGGTAACTCTGGCCACTGGTGTTGAACAGGCGCTTGCGGTCCCCCAGGGCCGCCAGGGCCTGCCGCAGCTCCGCAAGGCTCGGCGGGTCGGTCGTGATATCGACTAGCTCCAGACCGGTCCCGGGCGTGAGGCCCCGCTCAGCCAGCCACTGCAGTGCTCTGCGGCAGGTGCTGCACTTCGGATAGCTGTAGAGACGCAGGGGTGCGGTGCTCACGCCGGGACCATGGCGGGATCAGGGGCGCAGGCTCACTTGCCGATCAGGGCCTTAAGGGCACCCACCAGGCTGTTGGAGCCCTTGCCAACGCCACCGTCGGGGCGGGTGCGGATGGTCACATCGCCGTTGACGCTGGTGCGGCAGCTGAGGCGGTAGTTGGCGGGGCGGTCGGCCAGGTACACCTGCTCCACATCGCTGCGGGGGGAGAGGTTCTGGGCACCCTCCACCACCTCCACCACGCAGGTGCCGCACTGGCCCACGCCACCGCAGTTGTTGAGGTTGTTCAGGCCCTTGTAGGGGTTGATGCCGGCATCCAGAGCCGCCTTGCGCAGGTTGGCGCCCTCGATGCAACCGACCTGCTGGCCTTCCTGTTCAAAACGGATGGTGGGCACGGTCGGACGGGGGATCACGGCGCCGACCAACTTACCTGGCCGGCGTCGATCTCCTGGCCGATTCGGCCCTGACTGTTGGCGGCTGAAACGGAACGGGCGGGCTCCGCCGGGGGTGGGGAGGACGTTGGGGTCCCTACGATCCCTCCAGAGTGGGCTGAGCCCTGGCGCCATGGTCAATCCGGCCGGTTACGACCACCTGCAGCGCCAGCTGATCCCCGGCTACGGCAGTCTGGCCCGCCTGGGGGTGGCCCTGCTGGCCGTATCACCCCTGGCGGAGGCCCCCGGCGCCGAGGTGCTGGTAGCAGGCTGCGGCACCGGCGCCGAGCTGCAGGAGGCCGTGGCCCAGCGTCCCGACTGGCGCCTCACCGCCATCGATCCCTCGGAGGCCATGCTCAGCGAGGCCCGCAGCCGCCTGGAGGGCGCCGCGGGGTCAATCCATTGGCGCCAGAGCACGGCCGAGGCCCTCGCCGGCGACCCGAGCTGCCAGGGCCGCTTTGCCGGCGCCCTGTCCGTGCTGGTGCTGCAGTCCCTGCCCGATGACGGCAGCAAGCTGGGCTTCCTGACGGCCCTGGCCCGCAGCCTGAAACCGGGAGGCCAGCTGGTGCTGGTGGATCTGATGCAGCCGTCGCTGCCCTCCCTGCAGGAGCAGCTCACCGCAGCCTGGCTGGCCTTCCAGCGGGCCAGCGGCCTGAAGGCCAGCGCCGCGGACCTGGCTCCCTTCACCCACGGCCTGAACCCGGTGGGCCTGGCCCGGCTCACCAGCCTGGTGAATGCGGCCGGCTTCGGCGATCCGGCCCGGGTGTTCCAGGCCCTGGGCTACGAGGGTTTCCTGCTGCAGCGCCGCGGCTAGGGCGACGGGTTCTTGGTGGCCGCGGCCTGGGCCGCAGCCACACAGCGCTCCAGCAGCTCAGGCACCGCACCGGCGTCCAACCAGCCCTTGATGCTGGTGGGGCGGCCCTCCATGTTCTTGTAGATGCGGAAAAACTCCGCCACCTCCTCCAGCTGGTTGGGCGCGATCTGGCGGATGCTGCGGATCTCCTGCTGGCGCGGATCCGCCACCGGCACGCACAGCAACTTGCCATCGGGGGCGCCGCTGTCGACCATGTCGAGGATGCCAATTGGCCGCGCCGCAATCAGGCAGCCTGCAAAGGTGGGCTCCTGCATGATCACCATGGCGTCGAGCGGGGCCCCGTCGTCCGAGAGGGTGTTGGGCACGAAGCCGTAGTCGAACGGGTAGCGCACGGAGGAGTGCAGCACCCGATCGAGGGCCATCAGGCCGGCTTCGGCGTTGTACTCGTACTTATTGCGGCTGCCGGCGGGGATCTCCACCACCAGGTTCACCAGGCCGGGTGCCGGCGAGGCCGGCAGGTTGCGCAGATCCATCGCGTCGGAGGGCCGGTGGGGCGGTGTCGAGGCCGGGCCTGTCGCTGAGCACGCTGGCCAGCGGCAGCAGCAGGGTGGCCAGGGCGATCAGGGCGCCGATCAGGGGCGCACCGCTGTCGAGAAGGGTGTCACTTGGGGACTGGGCCAGGCAACTGTCCGGGTCCTCGCTGGCGTCGGCGCCTGGATCGGTCTGGGGGGCGCCGGATCGGGTGGCGCTGAGAGGCAGGCTGCCGGAGAGGGATCGGGGAGGGGGGTCGGAGTCCATGGAGGAAGGGAAGGGAACCACCCATCGCGGCGAGCTGGCTGCGGCGATCAGGCCGCTGCGCGCGTAGCTCGGTGAAGGGATCGCGGAACACCGATCGCCGTGAGGCCATCAGGGGGACGATCTGGCGGGCCGAGCCGGCGCGGTCTGGGCTCTCCCCCGCAGCCGGTGGGCCAGCGGGGCTCCGGCCGGGCCCGGGGCCGCGGTCGGGGATGGGGGGACGGGGTCGCGAGCGACCCGCCGGAGCGGAACCCCGGCAAAGCAATCCGATCTCATCCTGACACCCGTGGCCGCGGCAAGGGAGCGACAAGGGGGAGTCCACACAGTCCCGGGGGCACGCCCTCCATGGGACCAGGGCGGCACAGCGCAGGGAGAACCCATCAACCAATCAGCGGTCGGGCAGGGAGCAGGCCGTGCGGCCTGGGCTTGCCCATGGCTGCCAAAGGGATCAGGCCGCGGGACGGGCCTGGTCCTGCAGATCCCGCTTGCTGCTGAGGCTGGTGGGCAGGGTGGCGGAGCTTCCCAGCAGCTCGCGGATGGCCCGTAGTTCCTCCAGGATCGAGCCCAAGAGCTGCTGGGTGGCGGTCGATGGGGAGTTGAGCACCTCCACCGTCACCTCCTTGATGCGCAGCACGTCCCGGGCGAAGCGAGCCACCTCGTTGGGGTGGAACAGCAGTGGCTCCTTCTGATCACTGCGGTACTCAGGATTGAGCTTGCGCGGATTGAAGGGCGGGTTGAGGTTGCGGGGATCGGTGTTGGTGTAGCGGTAGACGGAGGCCCGCGAGCGGTTCAGAGAGCGCTGCACCTCGTCGATGCCGATCAGGGCCTCAGCAGTCTCGGAGGCGACCGCCTCGCTGATGCTGTGCAGGGCCGAGGCCAGACCTGCGGCTGGCCCAGGGCCGCCGGAAGCTCCAGGACCGGCGGACACCGCCAAACCGCTGGAGACACCCATGCCGCCGTTTGCAAACGTGGGGGCGGTCATGAGACGACGCTGCGACAACTGGGATTCACGCCGCCGACCTTAGCAGAGCTTTTCCAGTTGCCAAGGGAATTCTGGGGTGTCCGGACCCGCTCTGTGGCGCTTCTCGAAGCGGTCGAACGAGACTGGCGCAGTCCAGGGACGGGGTGGCCACCGGGATGGCCTGGGCCGGGTTCCAGTCTCACCCCTGGGGGGGCGGCGGCTCGGTGATAGCTTCCGGCCTCCCCTTCCCCGATCTCTGCCATGCGCGTCTCCCGCCTGATGCTGGTGACGCTGCGGGACGACCCCGCCGAGGCCGAGATCCCCTCCCACAAGCTGCTGCTGCGGGCCGGCTACATCCGCCGCCTCAGCCCCGGGATCTACGCCTATCTGCCCCTGCTCTGGCGGGTGCTGCGCAAGATCTCGGCGATCGTGCGCGAGGAGCTCGATGCCACCGGCGCCCTGGAGACCCTGCTGCCCCAGCTCCAGCCCGCCGAGCTCTGGCAGCGCAGCGGTCGCTGGGCGGGCTACACGGCCGGTGAGGGGATCATGTTTCACCTCCAGGATCGCCAGGGCCGGGAGCTGGGCCTGGGGCCCACCCACGAGGAGGTGATCACGGCGCTGGCTGCGGATCTGCTGCGCTCGTACCGGCAATTGCCAGTGAACCTCTATCAGATCCAGACCAAATTCCGCGACGAGATCCGCCCGCGCTTCGGCCTGATGCGGGGTCGCGAATTCATCATGAAGGATGGCTATTCCTTCCACGCCGATGAGGCCTCCCTGCGCGAGACCTATGCGGCCATGGATCGGGCCTACCGCCGCATCTTCAGCCGCTGCGGCCTGCGGGCCGTGGCCGTGGAAGCCGACAGCGGCGCCATCGGCGGCTCGGCCAGCCAGGAGTTCATGGTCACGGCCGACGCCGGTGAGGACCTGATCCTGGCCAGCCCCGATGGCGCCTATGCCGCCAACCAGGAGCGGGCCGTGTCGCTGGCGCCTGAGGCGATTCCCCTGCCGGGCGGCGCCCGGGCCGACGGCCAGGGGGAACCCCTGGCCACGCCGGGGCAGACGAGCATTGAGGAGCTCTGCGCCGGCCACGGCTTCGCCCCCAGCCAGACCGTGAAAGTGCTGCTGCTGCTGGCGCGCTTCGAGGCGGGCCTGGTCCAGCCCGTGCTGGTGAGCCTGCGGGGCGACCAGCAGCTCAACGCGGTGAAGCTGGCCAATGCCCTCACGGGCCGCCTGGGCTCCGAGCACGGCGCCCTGCTGGCGGTGGAGCCCCTGACCCGGGAGACCCTGCGGGACTGGGCTGTGCCGCTCGCTCTGGATGCCATCAGCTTCGGATCGATCGGTCCCCATCTCCCGGACGGCGTCCTGGAAAATCAGGGACTGGTCGTAGACACCAGCGACCCACGGGCCGGCTTCGCAGGAGCCGCGTCCCTGCCTGGCGACAGCAAACCCTCCCTGCGCAGGACCTTCCTGCGGCTGGCTGACGCCACCGCGGCCGAGCTGCCCGCCTTCGTGTGCGGCGCCAACGCCCCGGACACCCACCTGGTGGGGGCTGCCTGGGGCACCCTGGCCCCGCGCCCGGAAACCCTGGACCTGCGCGCAGCCCAGCCCGGCGATCGCTGCCAGCACGACCCCAGCCAGCAGCTGGAGGCCAGCCGCGGCATCGAGGTGGGCCACATCTTCCAGCTGGGGCGCAAGTACTCCAGCGCCCTTGGGGCCACCTTCACCAACGAGGCCGGGGCGGACGAGGCCCTGTGGATGGGCTGCTACGGCATCGGCGTGTCGCGCCTGGCCCAGGCGGCGGTGGAGCAGCACCACGACGCCAACGGGATCTGCTGGCCCAGCGCCATCGCCCCGTTTGAGGCGATCGTGGTGATCGCCAACGCGGCCGACGACGGCCAGCGGACCCTGGCCGAGCAGCTCTATGCCGACCTCCAGGCCGCCGGCATCGATGCCCTGCTCGACGACCGAGGCGAGCGGGCCGGGGTGAAGTTCAAGGACGCCGACCTGCTGGGCATCCCCTGGCGGGTGGTGGTGGGCCGGGGCGCCGCCGATGGGCAGGTGGAACTGGTGCAGCGCTCCGGAGGCCTCAAGCAGGAGCTGGCCGCCGGCGCCGTGGTGGACGCGCTACTGGGACGCCTCGAAGTGGAGCGGGCGGGCCTGGCGATCTGAGCCCGGCAGCAGCAGCAACCGGGGCTACGGCAGGGCCGTCAGCGGCGGCCTGGGCCGCCGGCAACTCCTAGGATTGACTTATCTCCTCCCCTGACTCCCATGGTTGCTGGATGGCGCCGGCTGATGGCAGCCCTGTTCGCGGTGTGTCTGAGCCTCTCGCTGCTGCTCACCGCCTGCGGCGACGACAGCCTGGGCCTCAGCGGCAACTACGTGGAGGACACGGTGGCGGTGGCCGACCGGCTGCTGGCCACCATCGCTCTCAGCCCCGATGACGCCGACCGCGGCGCTGCCGAAGGCGAGGCGCGGGCCCTGATCAACGACTACGTGTCCCGCTACCGACCCCAGAAGGCGGTGAACGGCCTGAGCTCCTTCACCACCATGCAGACCGCCCTGAACTCCCTGGCCGGCCATTACGCCAACTACGCCAACCGCCCCCTGCCGGACGCCCTGCGCGACCGCCTCAGCCGCGAACTGAAGAAGGCCGAAAGCAGCGTCACCCGCGGCGCCTGAGCCCTCCGCACCCCCAGCCGGGCTGCCCTTTGGGCTCGGCGACTGGGGATCCAACGACCGGCGGCCCTGCGAGGCCGCTTTTTTGTTCGGCTTCTTTGACGGGGGGGCACCCCATCTGAGATCCTCTTTGTTTGTGCTCAGAAGCGGCTGCGGGCCGCTGTGTCCTTGGCCAACGTTGTCGTCATCGGTGCGCAGTGGGGTGACGAGGGGAAGGGCAAGATCACCGATCTGCTGAGCCGCTCCGCCGATGTGGTGGTGCGCTATCAGGGCGGTGTGAATGCCGGCCACACCATCGTTGTGGACGACAAGGTGCTCAAGTTGCACCTGATCCCCTCCGGCATTCTCTATCCCGACACCATCTGTCTGATCGGTTCGGGCACCGTTGTCGATCCCAAGGTGATGCTCGGCGAGCTCGACATGCTTGCTGAGAACGGCATCGATGTGGGCGGCCTGCAGCTGGCCTCCACAGCCCACGTGACCATGCCCTACCACCGCCTGCTGGATCAGGCGATGGAGCAGCGCCGGGGCGACCGCCGCATCGGCACGACCGGTCGGGGCATCGGCCCCACCTACGCCGATAAATCCGAGCGCAACGGCATCCGGATCATCGACATTCTCGATGGGGCCCGCCTGCGCGATCGCCTGGCCGGCGTGCTGGCCGAGAAGAACGAGATTCTGCAGAAGCTCTACGGCCTGGAGCCCCTCGATTTCGAGGCCGTGGTGGCGGAGTACGTGGGCTATGGCCAGCGCCTGGCACCCCACGTGGTGGATTGCACCCGCGCCATTCACCAGGCGGCCCGGGCCCGCAAGAACATCCTGTTCGAGGGCGCCCAGGGCACGCTTCTCGACCTCGACCACGGCACTTACCCCTACGTCACCTCCTCCAACCCGGTGAGCGGCGGCGCCTGCATCGGCGCCGGCGTGGGCCCCACCTTGATCGACCGGGTGATCGGCGTGGCCAAGGCCTACACCACCCGCGTGGGTGAAGGGCCCTTCCCCACCGAGCTGGAGGGCAGCCTCAACGACCACCTCTGCGACCGGGGCGGCGAGTACGGCACCACCACCGGTCGCCGCCGCCGTTGTGGCTGGTTCGACGGCGTGATCGGCCGCTACGCCGTGGAGGTGAACGGCCTCGATTGCCTGGCGATCACCAAGCTCGACGTGCTCGATGAGCTCGACGAGATCCAGGTGTGCGTGGCCTACCAGCTGGACGGGGAACGGATCGAGTATTTCCCCAGCAGCGCCGAGGCCTTTGCCCGCTGCCAGCCCATCTACGAGACCCTGCCTGGCTGGCAGACCTCCACGGCCGAATGCCGCACCCTTGACGACCTGCCGGCCACGGCCATGAGCTACCTGCGCTTCCTAGCCGAGCTGATGGAGGTGCCGATCGCGATCGTGTCGCTCGGCGCCAACCGCGACCAGACCATCGTGGTGGAAGACCCGATCCACGGTCCCAAGCGGGCGCTGCTCAGCGTCTGAGCCCCGAGCCCACCTCCTCATCCCCGGCCATGACCGCCAAAACCCTCGACGTTGTCGGCATCGGCAACGCCATCGTCGACGTGCTCGTGCAGGCCGACGAGCGCTTTCTCGGCGATCACGGCCTCACCAAGGGCACCATGGCCCTGGTGGATGAACAGCAGGCCGAGGGCCTGTACGCCAGCGTCGGGCCGGGCCTGGAGACCTCCGGTGGCTCCGCTGCGAACACCCTGGCGGGCATCGCCCAGCTGGGGGGCCGCGCCGGCTTCATCGGCCGCGTCCGCGACGACCAGCTGGGCGTGATCTTCGCCCACGACATCCGCTCGGTGGGCGCCCGCTTCGAGACCCCCGCCGCCACCGCCGGGCCCTCCACGGCCCGCTGCCTGATCCTGGTGACGCCAGACGCCCAGCGCACCATGTGCACCTACCTGGGGGCCTCAGTGGGGCTCGATCCGGCCGACCTGGACCTGGAGCTGGTGGCCCAGGCCAAGGTGCTCTATCTCGAGGGCTACCTCTGGGACAGCGACGATGCCAAGAAGGCCTTCATCGCCGCCGCCGAGGTGGCCCGCGCCCACGGCGGTGAGGTGGCCCTGAGCCTCTCGGACGCCTTCTGCGTGGAGCGCCACCGCGACAGCTTCCTGGAGCTGGTGGATGGGCACGTGGACATCCTGTTCGCCAACGAGATGGAGATCACCGCCCTCTACCGGGCCAACAGCTTCGAGGAGGCTGCCGAGCAGGTGCGCGGCCGCTGCCGCATCGCCGCCCTCACCCGCAGCGCGCTCGGTTCGGTGGTGCTCAGCGGCGACCAGACGCTTGCGGTGGAGCCCTTCACGCTGGGCCCCCTGGTGGACACCACCGGCGCGGGCGACCTCTACGCCGCCGGCTTCCTGCACGCCTACACCCAGGGCCAGGACCTGGAGGCCTGCGGCCGCCTCGGCTCCCTCTGCGCCGGCCAGGTGGTGACCCAGCTGGGACCCCGGCCCCAGGGCTCGTTGCGGGAGCTGGTGGCCGCCCATCTGGGCTGAGGGCACGCCCGCGCCCGGGCATCACGCCAGGGGCTCAGTCCAGTACCCCCTCCCCGCAGGCCTGGGCCACCCAGTCCCCATAGGCCCCGCTGGCTGAGGCGATCCAGTGGATCCACTGCGGCGTGGCATAGCTGTGCAGGCGCCGCACCTCCGCCTCCAGCGCGGCCAGCCGGGCGGGATGGCCCTTGATCGTGAGGCGCACCTCCTCGCTCCGCTCGAGCCGACCCTGCCAGCGGTAGATCGACCGCTGGGGCTCCAGGGCCACACAGGCCGCCAGCCCCTGCTGCACCAGCGCCGTCGCCAGGGCCTCGGCACGCTCGAGGTCCGCCTCCGTGGTCAGGGCCACCAGCACGCAGAGCGCGGGATCGGCGGCCATGGCGCGGCGCTCAGGGGTGCCCCAGCTTCGCCAGCAGGGCCGCGGGGCACAAGCCCGCAGCGGACTCGGGAGGTCGCTGCAGCAGCAGCAGGCGCAGATCCAGCTCCGCGCAGACCTGGCGCCAAAGGGTCTCGGTGGAGCCGCCGGAGGCGCGGCAGAGCACGGCCGTGATGCCCCAGCGCCGGCACAGGGCCCGCTCCAGGCCCCCCGTTCCAGCGACCGACAGGCCCTTCCCGGGCCGCAGGCAGGCCAGCTGGGCATCGGCCAGGCCGGCGGCCCGGGCCAGCTGCAGGCTGAGGGGGTTGTCGAGGATGCGGGCGAAGTGGGCGGCGGCCTGGCTGTGACGCAGCGCCTCTGCCAGGCCGCGGGAGCCGATGGCCAGCAGCAGCCGATCCCCCGCCAGGGGCTGCTGGGCCAGCTGCACCAAAGCCTCCAGCCGAACCACTCCCCGCCGCGGCTCCGGCTCCGCCAACCCCGGGCGCTCCAGCCGCAGCAGGGGCTGGCCCGCCGCCGCGCAGGCCGCCTGCAGGTCGGCGCTGATGCGGCGGGCGAAGGGGTGGGTGCCATCCACCACCCAGCGGAAGCGCGGCGCACCCTCGGCCCGCAGCTGGGCGCGGATGGCGTCCATGCCCCCCAGCGCCCCCACCTGCAGCTCCAGCTGGGGGTGGGGGCTGTAGGCGCGGGTGGCAGCGACGCTGACCACGCTCACCCGCAGCCCCCAGCCCCGCGCCAGCAGGGCCGCCGCCAGGGGCGGCCCCTCCCCGGTGCCGCTCAGCAGCCAGATCGCCGGCGGGCGCGTTCCGCCCCCCTCCGGCGGGGCGTCCCCCTGGTGGAACGGGTGGCCGTGCATCAGGATGTGGCCCCCGGAGCCGAATCGAACCTGTGAACCATTGCTTGCTGGAGGCGGAGGTGCTGGAGGCGCCCCAGGTGCGCTACACCCAGGACAACCAGACCCCGGTGGCGGAGATGGCCGTGCAGATCGAGGGCCTGCGCCCCGACGATCCACCGGGCCAGCTGAAGGTGGTCGGCTGGGGAAATCTTGCTCAGGACCTGCAGAACCGGGTGCAGGTGGGGCAGCGGGTCGTGCTGGAGGGGCGGCTGCGGATGAACACCGTGACCCGCCCTGACGGCGTCAAGGAGAAGCGGGCCGAGCTGACCCTGGCCCGCCTGCACCCCATCGGCGCCGGCGCCGGGCCAAGCGCTGGCTACAGCGCAGCACCGTCGGCAGCCGGCTACGGAGCCGCACCCGCCCCAAGCGGCGGGGCACCGGCCCGAGGCCCAGCGCCCCGGCCGACGCCGGCCAGTGCGGCCCGCCAGGTCCCGAGCCCCGCCCGCCAG
This sequence comes from Vulcanococcus limneticus LL, assembly GCF_002252705.1. Classification (GTDB taxonomy): domain Bacteria; phylum Cyanobacteriota; class Cyanobacteriia; order PCC-6307; family Cyanobiaceae; genus Vulcanococcus; species Vulcanococcus limneticus. The sequence continues at coordinate 184,498 of NZ_NQLA01000001.1, read as the reverse complement.
GCCGCCCCCGAGCCCCCCAGCTGGAACACCTCGCCCCTGGTGCCCGATCTGCCCGAGGGCGACGACGAGATTCCGTTCTGAGCCGGCAGCCAGCCGATCCGCACCGGGTTCTGGGCCTGTCCGCTCCACGCTCAGTGGGTCCGGCTCCGGCGGATCAAGGGCTCGGCAGGCGCTCAGCGGCCTGGTCCAGCAGCTGACCCAGCTCCCGCTCCAGGGCCGCCAGGTCGAGGCGCAGCTCGGGCCAGTGACCCGCGTCGATCTGCTGGAGCAGCCAGAGGCGGTCGGCCCCCAGCAGCTCCAGCAGCTCCGCTGTGCCGATGGCCGCGTCACTCCCGACGTCATTCGCCGCGTCGCTCTCAGCTGGGGCCGGCGTGGCCGCAGCCCCGTTCGCACGGGCAGACGCGGCGTCAGTGCCGGCCGGCCCTGACGCCCCGCCGCTGGCACCGAGCTGCGCACCAGGATGGGGATCCGGATCGCGCGGCTGCGCCCCGTTGGCCGAAGATGGCGCCATGCAAGCACTCACGTCCCCCGGCAGCCTAGTCACGCTGGCCGGAGCCCTTCTCTCGGTGATCGGCTGGATCGGATACGCCACCGAAAACCCAAACCTCAGCCTGCCGACGATCTTCTACGGCATCCCGATCCTGCTGGGGGGCCTGGCCCTCAAGTCGTCGGAGCTGGCCCCGGCCGAGCTTCTGCCGCCTGCCCCCGGCGCCGAGGCGCTGCGCAACGATCCCGCCAATCTCACCCTGCGCAAGCTGGTGAAGGATGTGAACCGCTGGCGCTACGGCCAGAAGGCCCACCTGGAGAGCTCGCTGGAGGCCCTCAAGCTCTGGGATGAGGACCAGCCGCCCCAGCTGTTGAGCGTCCGGGAGCTGCAGGTGAACGGGGGCTATGGCGTGGCCCTGCGCTTCGAGACCGCCGGCGTGCCCTACGAGCGCTGGCAGGCCAAGCAGGAACGGCTCGGCCGCTTCTTCGCACCGGGTCTGGAGGCCCGCCTGGGCCGGCCGGCCCCTGGGGAGCTGCTGCTGGAGCTGGTACCCGCCGCGCCCGAGGCCAACGCCAACGCCCCGACCCCAGTGGCGCCGCCCCACGGCTGAGCTCCTCTTCCCCCTTCGTTCCCTCCCCCGCTGCCCGGCCTTGAGCTTCGATTCCGCCATCCACCCCGACGACACCCTGCGGGTCTCCGTTCTCAGTGAGGCCCTGCCCTACATCCAGCGCTTCGCCGGCCGCCGCGTGGTGGTGAAGTACGGCGGCGCGGCCATGGTGCGCGCCGACCTGCGTGATGCCGTCTACCGCGATCTGGTGCTGCTGGCCTCCGTGGGGGTGCAGCCGGTGGTGGTGCACGGCGGGGGCCCCGAGATCAACGAATGGCTGGGGCGTCTCCAGATCGAGCCCCAGTTCCGCGATGGCCTGCGGGTGACCACCCCCGAGACCATGGACGTGGTGGAGATGGTGCTGGTGGGCCGGGTCAACAAGCAGATCGTCAACGGCCTCAACCGCCTGGGCGCCAGGGCCGTGGGGCTCAGCGGCAGCGATGGCCCCCTGGTGCGGGCCCGCACCTACGGCGAGGGCTGCAACGGCCTGGTGGGGGAGGTGGCGGCGGTGGATCCGGCCGTGCTCTTCCCCCTGCTTGACGCCGGCTACATCCCGGTGATCTCCAGCGTGGCGGCGGACGCCGAGGGCCAGGCCCATAACATCAACGCCGACACCGTGGCCGGCGAGCTGGCCGCCTCCCTCCAGGCCGAGAAGCTGATCCTGCTCACCGACACCCCTGGCATCCTGCGCAACCGGGAGGACCCCAGCACCCTGATCCGCCAGGTGAGCCTGGCCGGGGCCCGCGAGCTGATCGCCAGCGGCGTGGTGGCCGGTGGCATGACCCCCAAGACCGAGTGCTGCATCCGAGCCCTCGCCCAGGGGGTGGCGGCGGCCCACATCGTGGACGGCCGCACGCCCCACGCCCTGCTGCTGGAGGTCTTCACGGATGCCGGGATCGGCACCATGGTGGTGGGCAGCACCCGCGCCGTTCTCTGAGCCTCCCGCCTGACCCCGTGGCAGACGCGCCCGACTCTCCGCCGAGCTCCGCCGTGCCCCCGGCGGCCGTAGCTTCCGCGCTGCCCGCGGCCGAGCCGGACGATCCGAGCACCGAGCCGGCGGCCCAGGACGCCCTGCTCGATCCCCCCCGAAGGGCCGTGGAGCGTGGCGATTACGGGCGTGCCCTGGCCCAGCTGGAGGCGCTGGCGGCGGCCCACGGTGCCGCCAGCGCCTTCGGGGGCCGGCTGCGGCTGCTGATGGCCACGGCCCTGATGGGCCAGGGCCGCAGCGCCGAGGCCGCCGCCGTCTGCCGCAGCCTGCGGGCCTGCCGCGACGCCACCCTGCGGGCCCAGGCCCGCGAACTGGAGGAGGTGCTAGACGCTCCGGCCCTGGAGCGGCCCCGGGAGTGGTCGATGACCCTGCCCAGCCTGGCGGAACTGGAAAGCCTGGAGGGCAACAGCCAGCCCCTGGTCCGGCGCCGGCGCCCCAAGCCACCGGCGCCGCCGGCGCCGCCCACAGGCCCCACCAGTCCGCCCTGGGGCCTGGCCCTGCTGGTGGGCCTGGTGCTGGTGCTGACGGTGCTGCTGGGGGGCTGCGTGCAGCTGGAGACCACCCTGCGCTTCCCCGCCCCCGGCCGCCTGCAGATCAGCCAGACCAGCCTCAGCGCCAGCGGCCACAGCCTGCCCTGGCAGCGGCAGCTGGCCGCAGCCCTGCAGACCACCCCCCTGCACCGGCGCCAGGACCACGGCCTGCAGACCCTCAGCAGTCCCGTGCTGCCGGCTCCCCAGGCCCTGGAGCTGCTCGGCCAGAGCGTCGCCACGGCCGCCCAGCTGGCGGGCCTGGAGCTGCCGCCGCCCCAGCTGCAGCTCGAGGAGCGCAACTGGCTGCTGGGGGTGCGCCAGCACTTCAGCATGAGCCTGGATCTGCGGGCCGTTCCGGCCCTGCCGGGGCTGGACCTGCACCTGCACCTGGAGCCCGTCGGGCCCAGGGCCGTCCGTCAGGCGGAGCCCCTGCCCGCCCGCGCCCTGCCCGGGCGCAGGGTGGTCTGGACGCTGCAACCCGGGGCCCTCAACCGGCTGGAGTTGCGCTGCTGGCGCTGGAGCCGGCTGGGGCTGGGCAGTCTGGCGATCGGAGCCCTGCTGGCCCTGGCGCTGCTGCTGCAGCGGCTGAGGCTGCGGGCCGGCTTTGGCCTGCCCGAGCTGCCGGCCTGAGGGCCTGGGGGTATCCCAGCGCTATAGCTCCAGCGGATCGGGATCGATCGCCAGGCTCACCCCCTGGGGCAGGCCGGCCCGCAGCTCCGCCTCGCTGGCCAGGGGCAGAACCGAGGCGGTGGGGCCGTGCAGCAGCAGCTGCCAACGGCTGCGGCCGGCCACCCGGGCCACGGGCGCCGGTGCCGGACCGATCACCAGCCAGCCGGCGGCCACCACGCCAGGCCGGATCCGTTCCGCAAGGGCCGCGGCCGCCGTCGCGGTACCGCTGGCAGAGGGTCCCGCGAGGCGCAGCAGGCAGGCCCGGCTGAAGGGCACGAGGCCCGCGCTGCGCCGCAGCGCCAGCTCCTCCTCCAGAAAAGCCTCGTAGCGCCCATCCACCAGGTGGCGAATCACCGGGTGCTCGGGGCAGTAGGTCTGCACCAGCACCTCCCCCGGGCGGTCGCCCCGGCCGGCCCGGCCCGCCAGCTGCAGCAGCAACTGCAGGCTCTGCTCGCCAGCCCGCAGGTCGGGGCGGTGCAGCAGGCCGTCGGCGGCCAGTACGGCCGCCAGGGTGACGTCGGGCAGGTCCATGCCCTTGGCCAGCATCTGGGTGCCCACCAGCACGTCGGCTTCGCCTGCGGCGAACTGATCGAGCAGGCGGCGGTGGCCCTCGCGGCCGCGGGTCGTGTCGCGATCGAAGCGCAGCACCCGCAGCCCCTCCAGCTCGGCCTCCAGCTGCTCCATCACCCGCTGGGTGCCGGCGCCGAAGGGCTTGAAGGCGGTGGAGCCGCAGGCGCCGCAGCGCTCGCCGATCTCCTGGCGGTGATCGCACCAGTGGCAGCGGAGCCATTGCCGGCCCGCACCGCCGCCGCCCGCGGCCCGACTGCGGTGCACGGTGAGGGCCACATCGCAGTGGGGGCACTGCACCACCTCGCCACAGCTGCGGCAGCTGAGGAAGCTGCTGTAGCCGCGGCGGGGCACCAGCACCACCGCCTGCTCGCCGCAGGCGGGCAGGGCTGCGAGCCGCTCCATCAGCGGCCGGCTGATCAGACGCCGGTGGCCCTCCTCCAGCTCGTGGCGCATGTCCACCAGCCGCACCGGCGGCAGGGGCCGGCTGCCGATCCGCTGCGGCAGCCGCAGCAGAGTGGTGCTGGGCTGGGAACCCTGACAGCTGAGCCAGGTCTCGAGGCAGGGGGTGGCGCTGCCCAGCACCAGGCGGGCGCCGCTGCGGAGCGCCCGTTGTCGCGCCACGTCGCGGGCGTGGTAGCAGGGCATCGGGCTGTCCTGCTTATAGGAGCTGTCGTGCTCCTCATCGAGAACGATCAGCCCCAGCTGGGGGATGGGCAGGAACACGGCCGAGCGGGTCCCCACCACCAGCACCGGTGAGCCGCTGGCCAGGCAGCGCCGCCAGGTGCGAATGCGCTGGCCCTCGCTGCAGCCGCTGTGGTACTCGAGCACCCCCGAACCAAAGCGACGCCGGCAGCGCTCCAGCAGCTGGGGGATCAGGCCGATCTCGGGGGTGAGCAGCAGGGCGGAGCGGCCCGCCGCCAGGGCATCGGCGGCAGCCTGCAGGTAGACCTCGGTCTTGCCGGCGCCGGTGACGCCCCACAGCAGCAGCGCCTGGCCGGGGGCAGCGGCGCGGATCGCCGCCAGCACCTCGTCCTGCTGGGGCGTGAGGACCTGGGGACGCTCCAGCTGCGGCGCCACGCCTTCCGAGCCAGGGAGCAGCACCGCACCCTCCTCCAGGCCGTCGGCCATCCGTCGCAGGCGAACCAGGCCGCGGCGCTCCAGGGCCTCCAGCACCGAGCGGCCGATGCCCGTGGCGGCGCTGAACGGGCTCAGCCAGGCCGCACCACCGGCGCGCTCCAGCAGCTCCAGGGCCTGCAGCTGACGCGGCGTGAGGCCTGCGGTGGCGTCCGCGGGAACTGCGGCGTCAGACCGTGCCTCCACCCGAATGCGCCGACGCGGTGCGCTGGCGTGGCGCTCGGCCCGCTGGCCCAGCCAGCCCGGCGGCAGGGCCGTCTTGAGGGTGCGGAACAGACTGGTGTGGCAGTCGCGGGCGACCTGGGCCAGCAGGGCCTGCCAGTGGGGGTCCACCGCCGCGCTCTGGTGCACGGCCTCGATCGGCAGGATGCGACGGCCGGCCAGCTCGGGCGGCAGCTCCGCCAGCGGCTCCACCACCAGACCCACGTGGCGCCGGCCCTGCAGCCGCAGGCGCACCAGATCACCGCTGGCCAGGGGCCAACCCTCGGGGTTGGCGTAAGTGAACACTTGCCCCTCCCGGCCCGCCTCCAGCCAGACCTGCAGCCAGGGCGCGCCCCGCTCGGGAAGACCTTCAGGGGGATTCGCAGCAGCGTCCGAGGCTGCGACTGTTGCAAAGCTCACGGGCGTTTCTTACAATGAGCCTGTTGAGCAGTCCGATGGGCTGCTGTCGGAACCCGGCAAGGTTCCGCACCAGCGGGAAGATTCGAGGCCGTGCCAGGTCCACCCTGTGCCCCCGATCTGCGACCACCCCTGACAGCACTGCCCGGGCTTCTGCCCACCGTTTCGGTTTCGCCTGCAAGGATTCTCGCCTCGGACGTCCCCCCCCCGGACCCGCTCCCATGGCCGGATCTCCACCCAGGTCCTGCCGCCGCGGGTCATGCCCAACCCCCGTGGGATCGCCCTCTCGGGCCCGTCCCCTCTTGCCCCACGCTCCTGGGTTTGCCCCCTGCGGTTCACTGAGCGCCCCACCTGCCCCATCCCACCGACTGCGGATCACCCGCCCTCGGTCCAGGCCTCCCCTGTCACTACGCCCCACTCCCTACACACTTCATCTCCGAACTTTTCATCATTGAACTGTTCATCATTGAACTGTTCACCATCGAACGGTTCATCCGTCCCGGCGGACACCTGGGCAGTCTTCCAGCTGGAGTCTCGCTCCCAGCGTGGAGAAGGCGTCGCCCCGGTGGCTCTGCCGCCTCCGCGCCGTTCCGCCCGTTCGCCTGCCCCCCTGGCCCCTGCCAACGCCTGATGCCGCCGACGGATGTCGCCACCGACCGACTGCGCCTGCTGACGTCTCCCCCCGATCTCACCCTCGACCTCGCTGACTGAGCTGCGCGCCACCTCGCGCCTTCCGCCCGCAACCGCGTTGGCGTCAGCCCCGTCTTGCTCCCGCCGTTCCCGCGCCTCCTTCTCCATGAGCCCTGCTGCCGCTCCCAAGCCCAAGAAAGCCACCCTGGAAATCCTGATGGTGGCCAACCAGGCCGGCGAAACCATCCAGGTCGCCAAGCCCAAGGCGAGCCGCAGCAAGCCCAAGGCCGCGGCCGATGCCAGCGACGCCACGGATGCCGCCGGCGCCGAACCGGCCAACAAGGTGAGCCCCACCAAGGCGGGCACCAAGGCCGCGGCAGGCAAGACCACCAAGGCCGCCAGCACCAAGGCCACCACCAAGAGCCCGGCGGCCAAGGCCACGGGCACAAAGGCGGCGGCGGCCAAGACCACCGCCAAGAAGTCCGTCGCCAAGGGCCAGGCCGCCGCTGAGGCCGGCGCAGACCTCGATGCGACCGCCGACCAGCTGCTCGCCGCCGCCGAGGCCGGCGCCGCCAGCCCCAAGGCCGAGAAGGACGCCAAGGCCAAGGCCCTGGCCAGCATCAAGGTGGGTCCGAAGGGCGTCTACACCGAGGACTCGATCCGGGTGTATCTCCAGGAGATCGGCCGGATCCGGCTGCTGCGCCCGGATGAGGAGATCGAGCTGGCGCGCAAGATCGCCGATCTGCTGCAGCTCGAGGAGCTCGCTGCACAGTTCGAGACCGACCACGGTCACTACCCGGACACCAAGGAGTGGGCAGTGCTGGTGGACATGCCTGTGATCAAGTTCCGGCGTCGCCTGATGCTGGGTCGGCGCGCCAAGGAAAAGATGGTGCAGTCGAACCTGCGCCTGGTGGTCTCGATCGCCAAGAAGTACATGAACCGGGGCCTGAGCTTCCAGGACCTGATCCAGGAGGGCTCCCTGGGCCTGATCCGCGCAGCCGAGAAGTTCGACCACGAGAAGGGCTACAAGTTCTCCACCTACGCCACCTGGTGGATCCGCCAGGCGATCACCCGCGCCATTGCCGATCAGTCGCGCACCATCCGCCTGCCGGTGCACCTCTACGAGACCATCTCGCGCATCAAGAAGACCACCAAGGTGCTCAGCCAGGAGTTCGGCCGCAAGCCCACCGAGGAGGAGATCGCCGAATCGATGGAGATGACGATCGAGAAGCTGCGCTTCATTGCCAAATCGGCCCAGCTGCCCATCTCCCTGGAAACCCCCATCGGCAAGGAGGAGGATTCCCGCCTCGGCGACTTCATCGAGGCCGACATCGAGAACCCCGAGCAGGACGTGGCCAAGAACCTGCTGCGCGAAGACCTCGAGGGCGTGCTGGCCACCCTCAGCCCCCGCGAGCGCGACGTGCTGCGCCTGCGCTACGGCCTCGATGACGGCCGCATGAAGACCCTTGAGGAGATCGGCCAGATCTTCGATGTGACCCGCGAGCGCATCCGCCAGATCGAGGCCAAGGCCCTGCGCAAGCTGCGCCACCCCAACCGCAACGGCGTGCTCAAGGAATACATCAAGTGAGCTCCGGCACCTGAGCCCGGCTCCAGGTGCATCGGTCTACGGTTCAGCGGCCGGCGGGAGTTCCCCGCCGGTTTTGCTGTGCCTGCAGCCAGCACGACCCCCGCCCATCGCGGAGATCCTCCGACCTTGCCTGAGCCCACGCCCCCATCCAGCACAGCGCGCCTGCGGCTGTCGATCGTGCTGCCCACCTACAACGAGCGGGGCAACATCGAGCCGCTGCTGGCCCAGCTGCTGCCGCTCCAGCAGCACGTCGACCTGGAAATCCTGGTGGTGGACGACGACTCGGCCGATGGCACCGCCGAGCTCGTGCGGCGCCTCGCCCACGACGAGCCGGCGATCCGCCTGATCCGCCGGGTGGGCCGGGCCGGGCTGGCCAGCGCCATCAAGGAGGGCCTGCTGGATGCCAGCGGCGACGTGGCCCTGGTGATGGACAGCGACGGCCAGCACGAGCCCGGTGCGGTGCTGCGGGCCCTGCAGGCGCTGCAGCAGGGCGATCTGGATCTGGTGATCGGCAGCCGCTTCCACCCCGAGGCCGAGATCCATGGCCTCAGCGGCCGCCGCGAGACCGGCTCCACCTGGGCCAACGCCGCCGCCCGCCGCAGCCTGCCCCGCTCCTTTGGGCACCTCAGCGACTACATGAGCGGCTTCTTCGCCCTGCGGCTGGAGGCTGCCCTGCCCCTGATCCGGGCCGTGGATGTGAACGGCTTCAAGTTCCTCTACGAGCTGCTGGCCGTCAGCCGCGGCCGGTTGCGGGCCGCCGATATCCCCCTGAGCTTCCAGCCCCGCAGCTACGGCGCCTCCAAGCTGGATCTGGCGGTCTTCTGGGACTTCCTGATCTCGATCCTGCACAGCCTCAGCCTGCGGCTGCTGCCCCGCCGCGCCATCAGCTTCGGCCTGGTGGGGGCCAGCGGCGTGCTGGTGCAACTGGCGATGACCCAGCTGCTGCTGGGGCTCACCGGCCGCCCCCTGGCGGGCAACCAGGAGCTGGCCCTGGTGGGGGCGCTGACGGCCGCCAGCTCCAACTACCTGATCAACAACGCCCTCACCTTCCGCTTCGCGCGGCTGCGGGGCCTGGCGCTGCTCCAGGGCCTGCTCAAGTTCCTGCTGGTCTCCAGCCTGCCGCTGGCGGCCAACGTGGGCGTGGCCCAGGTGCTGGTGCGCCTCTCCTATGCCGATTCGCTCAGTGCCCAGCTGGCCGGGATCCTGGTGGTGTTCGTCTGGAACTACGCCGCCAGCTCCAGGTTCGTCTGGAACACCCCGTAGCCTCACCCGGTTGCAGATCCCCCCGATGGAGAGGCTGATCAGCCCGCTGAGGCGATCCAGGGCGCGGCTGGAGAGCTGGTTGGACGCCGACGGGCGTCGCCCGATGGCCCTGGGCCTGGCGGCCCTGATCGGGCTTTGCATCCTGGCGTTCTTCCAGCAGCTCGGCACCCTCGGGCTGATGGACAAGACCGAGGGCCTGTTCGTGGAGGTGGCCCGCCAGATGGCGGACAGCGGCGACTGGGTCACCCCCCGCTGGAACGGCGCCACCTTCTTCGACTACCCGGTGTGGGGCTACTGGATGGTGGCCCTCAGTTTCCGGTTGTTCGGCCTCAGCGAGTGGGCCGCCCGCCTGCCCGTGGCCCTGGCTGCCAGCGCCGTGGTGCTGGCCATGGCCGCCCTGGTGTGGCAGCTGGCCCCCGCCGCAGAGCTGCCGCGGCGGCGGGTGGGTCGCGCGACCCTGGCCGCCACCGTGCTGGCCCTCTCGCCCGGCTGGGTGGGCTGGGGCCGCTCCTCGGTGACGGACATGTTTCTCTCCAGCGCCATCGCGCTGGCACTCTTCGGCTTTGCCCTGGCCTACGCCCAGCCCGAGCGGGTGGCGCTGCGGCGCCTAGGCCACGGCTCCATGGCCCTCTTCGCCGGCATCGCGACGCTCGCCAAGGGCCCGGTGGGCCTGCTGCTGCCAGGCCTGGTGATCATCGTGTTCCTGCTGTTCAAGGGCCAGCTGCTCGCCCAGCTGCGGCGGGCGCCCCTGCTGCCGATGGCGGCCCTCTTCCTGGGGGTGACCACCCCCTGGTATGCCCTGGCCACCCAGGTCAATGGCATGGAGTTCCTGCAGCACTTCATCGGCTTCAGCAATCTGGAGCGCTTCACCTCAGTGCTGTATTCCCACCCGGGACCGCCCTGGTACTACCTGCCCTGGCTGCTGCTGCTGCTGCTGCCCTGGTCGCTGTATCTGCCAGTAGCCCTGACCCGGCTGCGTTTCTGGCGACTGGAGCGCTGGCGGACACCGCCCACGGGCGCAGACCTGCCGCTGCTGGCCCTGGTGTGGCTGGTGGTGGTGGTGGCCTTCTTCTCGGCCGCGGCCACCAAATTGCCTGGCTATATCCTGCCGTCGATCCCCGCAGGGGCCCTGCTACTGGCCCTGCAGTTCCAGCCCCTGGAGCAGACCGCCCAGCCCCAGGGCCGCGGCCAGGCCGCCAGCGGCTGGGTCAATGCGGCCGTTCTCGGCCTGATGGCCCTGGCGGCGGCCCTGGCGCCCCGGCTGGTGGCCAGCGATCCCGCCTATCCGGACTTCGCCGCCGCGCTGCAGGCCTCGGGCCTCCCCCAGCTGCTGGCCGCCCTGCTGGCCGCGGCCACCCTCGGCCTGGCCCTGCTGCTGCTGCGGCCCGGGGGCCTGGCCTGGCTGTGGCTCCCGAATGCGGGCGCCTTCCTGGGCCTGCTGGCCCTGGTGCTGCCTGGCCTGGCACCCCTGCTGGATCGTGAGCGCCAGCTGCCGATCCGCCAGCTGGCGCGCCTGGCGGGCGAGATCGCCCGGCCGGGTGAGCCGCTGCTGGTGGTGGGCTACAAGCGCTACAGCGTCGTGTACTACAGCGGCCGGCCGGTGCTGTTCGTGCACAGCGCCGACGATGCCCGCCGGGAGCTGGCGGATCGGGGGGCCCCAGGACAACCTGGACCGGTCCGCCCCGGAGCGGCCCCAGCCAGCCTGCTGCTGTTCGGCAACGACGCCGAACTGCTGGAGTTTGGGGTGGGCCCAGGCGATGGTGAGCTGCTGGCGCGGCGCCAGGCCCACCGGCTGATCCGCCTGTCCCTGGCCCGCCTGAACCAGCTGCAGGACTCCTGATGCGAACGGTGTTGTCCCTGGCGCGGCTATGGCTGCAGCAGCTGGGCCCCTGGCGCCTGGCCTTCGGTGTCCTGGTGGCCGCCGCCCTGGCGGGCTTCGGCCCCCGGCTGGCCAGCGACAGGCACCCGGCCTTCGATGAAGCGGTGCTGGAGCGGATCCACGGCGCCATCCCCGACGGGCTGGGCCGGCTGTTGCTGCTGGTGTATCAGCTCAGCGGCGTGCACGTGACCGCCTTTCTGGTGCTGGCGGTGCTCGGCTTTCTGACCTGGCGCCGCCTCTGGGCCGAACTGGCCTGTCTGGCTGTGGGCACGGCGGGCATCCTGCTGATCGTGGACCGCTGGCTCAAGCCCCTGTTCGACCGGGCCCGCCCCAGCGATCGGCTGCTCGAGAACATCAGCGGCCGCAGCTTCCCCAGTGGCCATGCGGCCGGCTCGGTGGTGTTCTATTTCCTGACCTGCACGCTGCTGGCAGCCCACTACCCCAAGCTGCGCCGGCCCCTGTTCCTCGGCTCGAGCGCCTGGGTGGCGCTGGTGTGGCTGAGCACCCTCTACTGCCGCGCCCACTGGCTCACCGACATCGTGGCCGGGGCCTCCCTGGGCTACGTGTGGCTGAGCTGCTGCCTGGCCGGCTTTGCGGTGTGGGAGCGGCGCCGGCGACCCGCCTGATGCCACGCTGCCTGCCAGCGCAAGCCCCCAGCAGCGGTGCGATTCACAGCTCCGCGTCGTCCTCCCTCCCGAAACCCCCATGACCGCCGACTCCGCCCCCCAAGCCACCGCCGAGCTGGCCGCGCTGGCCGAACTCTGTGGCCTGCGCAGCGCACCCGCCCTCACGAACGAGCAGCGCGCAGTCCTGCGCCAGCAGCTCGACGCCGCCATCGCCCGCTGCGACTGGTTCACCGTGGGGGTGATGGCCCCAACGGCCAGCGCCGCCGCGCAGGCCCTGCGGGCCACCGAGGCGGCCCTGGGCTGGCCGGCCCTGGAGCTGGATCCGGGCTGCGCCCTGCCCGAGGCGATCGAAGGGCCGGCCTTCCTCAAGGCCAACCAGAACAGCGGCCGATACCTGGTGCGCGCTGAGGCGGGCCTGGGGGAGGGGATCCTGATCACCGGCCACAGTCCCGCCGATCCGGGCGCCGAGGCCACCTGGGGACCGCTGCCCCTCGATTTCTTCTGATCACGACCTCCCCCATCCGCCCCTGGAGCGGACCGGCCACTCCTTAGGCTTGGCGGCTCTGATTCGGCAGCCGCCGCTGCCCCCGAAGCATCTGATGGCCGCCTCCCAACTGCGCATCGCCTCCCGCCGCAGCCAGCTGGCCATGGTGCAGACCCACTGGGTGCGCGATGAGCTGGCCAAGGCCCACGCCGGCCTGGAGATCACGATCGAGGCCATGGCGACCCAGGGCGACAAGATCCTGGATGTGGCCCTGGCCAAAATCGGCGACAAGGGGCTGTTCACCAAGGAACTGGAGGCCCAGATGCTGGTGGATCGGGCCGACATCGCCGTCCACAGCCTCAAGGACCTGCCCACCAACCTGCCCGAGGGCCTGATGCTGGGCTGCATCACCGAGCGGGAGGATCCCGCCGATGCCCTGGTGGTGCACGCCAAGCACGCCGACAAGACCCTCGCCACCCTGCCGGAGGGTGCGGTGGTGGGCACCAGCTCGCTGCGGCGCCTGGCCCAGCTGCGCCACCACTTTCCTCACCTCACCTTCAAGGATGTGCGGGGCAACGTGATCACCCGCCTTGAGAAGCTCGATGCCGGTGAGTTCGACTGCCTGATCCTGGCGGCCGCCGGTCTGGGCCGCCTGGGCCTGGGGGATCGCATCCACGAGCTGATCGATCCCTCGATCTCCCTGCACGCCGTGGGACAGGGAGCCCTCGGCATCGAGTGCCGCGAGGGTGATGAGGCCGTGCTGACCCAGATCAAGGTCCTGGAGCACCTGCCCACCGCCCGCCGCTGCCTGGCCGAACGCGCCTTCCTGCGGGAGCTGGAGGGGGGCTGTCAGGTGCCCATCGGCGTCAATACCCGCTTCGAGGGCGACTCCCTGATACTCACGGGCATGGTGGCCAGCCTCGATGGCCTGCGCCTGATCCGCGATGAGGCCCGGGGCCCACAGGAGGATCCGGAGGCCATCGGGATCGCCCTGGCCCACACGCTCAAGGCCCGGGGAGCCGGCGAGATCCTGGAGGAGATCTTTGCAAGCGTCCGGCCCGAGGCCTGAGCAGGGCGTGGAGGCCTCCAGCCCGGCGCAACCCGCCGGGCTGGAGCCAGGGCAAGCCACGCCTCTCCCCGGGCAGCCTGGCAGCGCGGAGGGCGAGGCGCGACCGCTGCCCTTCCAGTGGAGTCTGCTGGCCTGGGCCGCGTTGGTGGGGGTATGCACGGGCATCGCCGTGGTGGGCTTCCACTACCTGCTGGGCTTCATCAACAACGTGCTGTTCGGCCCCGTCGTTGAGGGGCTGCTGAACCTGGTGGGCAACACGGCCCCTGAGCCGCTCCCCCAGCCCCTGCCAGCCCCACCGACGGACACCGGCACCCCCCTCAAGGCCCTGCTGCAGATCGGCCTGGGGGGGCTGGGCTTCCTGCCACCCCCCCCCGCACCTCCGGAGCCGATTCCCCTGCCCGGGGAGCCTCTGCCTGCCTGGCTGGCCTCCTGGCCCGTGGTGGTGATCCCCATGCTCGGCGGCCTGGCGGTGGGGATCCTGCGCTTCCTGGTGCGGGATCTGGGCCCGAGCCTGCCCAGCCTGATCGCCATGGCCGACGGCGCCGTCAAGGCAGCCCCCAAGTTGCCGTTGCTGCGGCTGGTGGCCGCCTCCCTGAGCCTGGGCAGTGGCGCCTCCCTCGGGCCCGAGGGCCCGAGCGTGGAGAGCGGCGGCAACATCGGCCTGTGGGTGGGCAGCCGCGGTGGCCTGTCCCCCAGCAGCCAGAAGGCCCTGGTGGCGGCGGGCGTGGCGGCGGGTCTGGCAGCGGGCTTCAAGGCGCCGATCGCCGGGGTGTTCTTCGCCTTCGAGGGCAGCTACAGCACCATCCCCGGCCGGCCCAGCGTGCGCGCCGTGCTGGTGGCGGCGGTGGCCTCCGAGTTGGTCACCCAGTTGTGCCTGGGGGACGAACCGATCTTCCGGCTACCGGCCTACGAGGTGCGCTCACCCCTGGAGCTGCCGCTGTATCTGGGCCTGGGCCTGGTGGCGAGCCTGGTGAGCTGGGCCCTGGTGAGCGTGCTCTCAGCTGGCCGCAGCGGACCGGTGCAGCGGGCCCTGAGTCGGGTGCCGACCTGGCTGCTCACGGCCCTGGGGGGCCTGGGGGTGGGGCTGATGGCGCTCGGTTTTCCCCAGGTGCTGGGGGTGGGCTACGACACGATCGAGGCCCTGCTCGGCAGCGACGGCGGCATCGCCCTCACCACCCTGCTGGCCCTGCTGGGCGTGAAGCTGCTGGCCACGGGCCTGAGCAGCGCCACCGGCTTTGTGGGCGGTGGTTTTGCGCCCTCGCTGTTTCTGGGGGCGGTGCTCGGCAATGTCTATGGCCAGCTCCTGGGCGAGAGCGGCTTCGGCCTGCCGGTGGCCGAGCCGCCGGCCTACGCCATGGTGGGCATGGCTGCGGTGCTGGCGGGCAGCGCCCGGGCACCGCTCACGGCCCTGCTGCTGCTGTTTGAGCTGACCCGCGACATCCGCATCGTGCTGCCCCTGATGGCGGCGGCTGGCCTGAGCGCCGCTCTGGTGGAGCGCTGGCAGGGCCTGAGCGATCCCGGGCTGCTGGGGCCCGACGCGCTGGAGGAGGAGCGGCGGCGTGAGCTGACGTCCCTTGGCGTGGGGGAGGCCCTGGAACCCGAGGCTCCGCTCGTGCTGGCGGGCACGCTGCCGGCCAGCGAGGCCCTGGAGCAGCTGCTTGCGGCCCATGGGCACTGCCTGATCGTGAGCCAGGACGATTGGGTGATCGGCCTGGTGACCCTGGGAGATCTGCAGCGGGGCCTGACAGCTGCCAATGGCAGCAGCCTCAGCCTGGCGGACTGCCGGCGCAGCGACATGGTCTGGCTGCCGGCTAGTGCCAACCTGGCCCAGCTGGAGGACCAACTGCGCCCCAACGGCCTGCGCCAGCTGCCCGTGTTCGCCGTGCCCGATCCCAGCCTGCCAAAGCTGCCGGCCGGGCTGCCCGGCGGAGGCCTGGCCCTGGGCAGCCTGCAGGGCCTGGCCAGCCGCGACGGCATGGCCCGGGCCCTGGCCCGACGGGCGAGCCATCCCTAGGGCTTGATCACCACCGGCGTGCCGATGCTCACGGATTCAAAGAGCTTCTCCACGTGCTCGTTGCGCATGCGCACGCAGCCTTGGCTCACGGCCGCCCGAGCGTCCACCCACCAGGGCCAGGGAGTGCCGTGGATGCCGTAGTCGTCCTGGCCGGCGCGCAGGAAACCGATCCAGCGGTGCCCCAGGGGACCATTGCGACCCACGGCACCCTTGACCTGGCCGCTCACGGTGCTGCGATACACCGGGTTCACGACCTTGGTCATCACCTTGTAGGTGCCGGTGGGGGTGGGGGTTTTGGGAGCGCCGATCACCACGGGCCATCTGCCCTCCACCTTGCCGTCGCGGAGCAAGCTGATCTCACGCTTACTCAGCACCAACCTGATTTCGGTCCTGCTGTCCGCGGCGTCGGAACCCGTGGCCACGGCAGCTGCTGGAGCTTGACGCGCGGCCGGCACGACCCCGGCTGCCGGCGCCGACTCGACGGTGGGGGCCGGGGCTGGGCCGCCAGACTCGGCGGCCCTGGCACCGCTTGCCGGATCCAGCGATCCCGTCAAGGGCAGGGCAAAGCCCCCGACCACGAGCAGGGGCATGGAACTGGCCACGGCACTGCGCAGGGAGAGACGGAGCATGGACAGGGCTTGCGTGACGCGTGGATTCACGCTAGCCGCCAACACCCAATCGCCAACGCCAGTCGCTGGAAGACCACCTGGGGGAATGGGTCCCAGAACCAGCGGCCACCACCCAGGGCTCAGTTGACCAGCTTGGCCTCGATGGTGTCGAGGTAGCGCTGCTCGCACTCCTTGATGATCCGCACGGCCTCGGCGACATCGAGGAAGCCATTCACACGGCAGGTGCCGGGCTTCTTGAGGTCCTTGTAGTGCTCCCAGTAGTACTGGGTTTCCTTGATCCAGTGCTCACCCAGCTGGGTGAAGCTGGTGATGTGGTCCTGGCGCTTGTCGTCGGCCAGCACGGCGATCACCTTGTCGTCCACCTCACCGCCATCGTCGAAGGTCATGATGCCAATGATGCGGGCCTCCACTACCGAGCCCGGGACCAGGGGCTCGGTCACATTCACGATCTCGATATCCAGCGGGTCGCCGTCCTCATCCCAGGTGCGGGGGATGCAGCCGTAGGCAAAGGGATAGGCCAGCGAGGAATAGCCGACGCGATCGAGCTTGAGATGGCCGGTCTCGGTGATCAGCTCGTACTTGTTGATCGTGTTGGAGTTCAGCTCCACGATTGCGTTGAGGCGCAGCTCGGCTTCATCGGCGAAGGCCGGCAGCACGTGCAGCAGGTTGAGCATCGTGCGGCTCGGAGCGTGGTCGATGTTCGCCATGAAGCGACTGAAAAACAGCTGGGGGGCATCCTACGGATCGCGGCCCGGGGGCCCCACTCCAGCGGCGCCACCTCAGCCAAGACCGCCCAGGTCCGCGACCTTGGCACCGAGGTAGTCCAGAAAGGGCCGGGCGCTCAGGGGCCTGCCCGTGACCTGGTGGACCAGCTCCTCCGCATTGACCAGGCGACCCAGGGGCCAGACATGCCGGCCCAGCCAACCCTGCAGAGCGTCCTCACGCCCCGAGGCAATCAGGCCCTGAATGGGCCCGATGTCCTGCTCCATGGCCTCGGAGAGCTGGGCGCTGATCAGATGCCCCAGCGCATAGGACGGGAAGTAGCCAAACAGCCCCTCGGCCCAGTGGATGTCCTGCAGACATCCCTCCGCATCCGTGCTGGGCTGGATTCCGAGCAGATCGCGCATCCGCTGGTTCCACTGCTGCGGCAGCTCGTCCACCGGCATCCCCTGCTCGAGCAGGGCCAGCTCCAGCTCGAAGCGCAGCACGATGTGCAGGCCGTAGCTGAGCTCATCGGCCTCGACCCGGATCAGGCCGGGCTTCAGCGGATTGAGCGCCCGCCAGAACCCAGGGGCACCGCCCCATGGGTCGGCAGCCAACCCAGCGGCGAAGCGCCCATGCCAACGCTCGGCGAAGCTCCGGCTGCGCGCCACCCGGCACTCCCAGAACAGCGACTGGGACTCATGCACCCCCATCGAGGTGGCCTCCCCGAGGGGCCATGGGAAGAAGTGGTCATCCGTGCGGGGCAAGCCCTGCTCGTAGAGGGAGTGGCCCCACTCGTGGGCGGTGGCCAGGAAGGCCGAGAGGGGCTGGCCCGGCACAACCCGGGTGGTGATGCGGAAGTCCTGGGGGCCGAGGGTGCAGGAGAAGGGGTGGGCCGAGCGGGAGCGCTGGCAGTGCCGTGGGTCGTAGCCCCAGCTGTCGAGCAGATCGGCGCAGAGGCGCTCCTGCAGGGCCTCCGGCAGATCCATGGGGTCCGAGGATTGGGGAGTGGCAGCGGCGGCGGCCCTGCCGCTGGCCACCTGGGCGATCAGGGGCGGCAGCTCAGCCTTGAGGGAGGCGAAGAGTTCCTCGAGGCGGGCCTTGCTGATGTCGGGCTCGAAGGGCTGGGCCAGGATTTCCCAGGGACTGCGGGCCACCGGCTCGGCGGCGGCCAGCTGGCTGGCCTGCTGGCGGCGCAGGTCGATCAGCTCCTGGAGCGCCGGGGCAAAGGCGGCATAGTCGTTGTTGGCGCGGGCCTCCTGCCACACGGCATTACCGCGGGACTGGGCCCTGGCCAGGGCGCTCACCAGGGCGGGATCCAGGCAGCGCTGGCGCTCCAGCTCCAGGCGCAGCAGCTGCAGGTTGCGGCGCTGCTCAGGCAGCGCATCGGCGCCCAGCTCGCCTTCCGCTGCCGCCACCAGCTCGGCGTAGGCACTGCTGCTCTGCCGCCCATGCAGCTGGCTCGCCAGCAGGGCCAGCTGCTCGCCCCGCCAGGTCGCACCGGCCGCCGGCATCACGGTGTTCTGGTCGTAGTAGAGGGCGCTGCTGATCGAGCCCAGCAACCGCGTCTGGTGCAGGTGCTGATGCAGCCGATCGAGGGCGGATGCCGAAACTGCCATGGGGCCGGAGCAGCGATGGCGTCAGCATGCCGCCCCAGCCAAGGGAGCCGAGCCGTCTCGGAACCCCGAACCAGGCTTGGATCAGGTGCTGAGCCTGGCGGCGTTGCGCCCTGCGTTCTTCACGGCATAGAGCGCGGCATCGGCGCGGTCGAACCACTGCTCCAGGCTCTCGTGGGCACGAAGCTCCGCCACGCCGATGCTCAGCGTGACCACCCATCCCCCGGGGAATGGGTGGCTGGAGACGCTCGCGCACAGACGGTTCGCCACCTGGAGAGCCTCGTCAGGCTGCACCCGCGGCATCACCATGATGAATTCATCCCCACCCCAGCGAGCCACTCGATCCGACTCACGCAGGCTGGCTGCAAGCAAGTGGGACACCTCAATCAGAATCTTGTCACCCAGAGTGTGACCCAGACCATCATTGATCTCCTTGAAGTGATCCACATCAATCACCAGAAGAGACAGGCTCTTCCCATGCTCTAGGCTCGTCTTCATCTGCGCCCGCAGAATGTCCTCAAAATGACGGCGGTTCAAGAGGCCTGTGAGCCCATCGGTCGTGGCACGACCGTGCAGCAACGCGTTGGCTGAGAGCAGGGCGCTGTTGGCCTCTTCGGCGGCATCGCGAGCTTCGCTGAGATTGCGCTCATAGAGCTTGCGAACGCGGATATCCCGCGTGACACCAACAAAACCCATCAGCGGCCCGTCCTTCTCACGCAACGGCGTCATGGTGATCTCGGTCCAGAGCCGCGAACCATCCCGATGGAGATGCTCGAGTTCCGCCCGGTAGGACGGCAGGAGGGGATCGACCGGTTGCCGCTGCTGGAGCCACTGCGCGAGGGCACCCTGCAGGGAGGAGGCCGAAGCTGGAGTCAGCAGACTGTTCAGGGGTTTGCCGATCCACTGCTCGGCCCCATAGCCCAGAAGGGATTTCAAGGAGGGGCTGATGAAGGTGAAGAGTCCCTGGGAATCCAGGGTCCAGATCACATCATCCACATTGTCGGCAATCAGCCGATACCGCCGTTCACTGGCCTGCAGCTCTGCCTTGGTCTGCTGGAGGATCGCCATCTGGCGCTGCAATTGCTTCGCGCGGCGACGCTCCGCGTCGGCGAACGCATCGATCAGGCAGCGGCTGATCGCCAGAAACAGCAGCACATCGATCGGCAGGAACACGATGGCCAGGCCGAATTGCGGAGACTGAACCGGAAGCGCAGCACTTGACAAAGCCGCGGAACGGGACGAAAAGTCGCCGGCATGACGGACCAGGCTCAAGACGATCTGACTGGCCAGCAGCAGCTTGAGGAGCCGCAGAGGTGGCACGACGGCCCGTCGGCCGATCAGGGCCACCTCCAGGAAGGCCCAGAGCGAGAGCACGGCCAGCAGCAGGGCAATCAGGACATACTGGGATCCATACAGATGGTTGATCACCAGGACTTCAAAGATGGCGTTGATCAGGAAGATCAACGCTGAAAGCAGGCCCGCACTCTGAAGCGGCAGGGTGATGGAGCGGCGCTCCGCAGGGCTCCCATCGGCAAGGCGACTGGGCATCACGGCATGGACCGGGCAGGACGGTCGAATCCCGTCACGGGCGCCACGATCGCGTCCCAGGTGGCACGACAGCCCGGACGATGCGCTTCGCAGCGGGCGGACCAGCTGGGCAGGACGACCTCCCGGGAGAGCCGCTGGAGAAGCTGAACGTCCTGGCTGCTGACCGGAACACGGCGCAGGGCAGAGGGTCGCAGCTGACGGCAGGGTCCGCCCAGAATGCAGCGCTCCGACTCCCGTTGCAGGTCCTCGGAGTAGCGCCACAGTTTCACACTGAACGCCCTGAAGGCCTTCGTCAGGCGATCCTGCTCCTCAGGCCGCAGCGCCTTCCACTTGGCCAGGGAGATGGCATAGCCGTTGAAGCCGAATTGAAAGGCGAGCGGGTAATAGTAGCGGGTGTGCTCCGTCCAGCCGGCGAAGTTGGCGGAGGCGGCACTGGTCACGGCGCAGTCGACCAGACCAAGCTCCAGGGCTTTCTTGGTGTCTTCAAAGGGAAGAATCGCGGGGATTCCGCCAATCGCTGCAATCAACTGCGCCAAGCCAGGGCTGGCGATCCTCACCTTGCGTCCCTTGAGATCGCTCAGCTTCCCTAGAGGGCTTCGGCAGACCATGACCTGGGGACCGAAACTCCAGAGTCCAAGCAGCTTGGCTCCGAAGCTGTCCTGCAGATAGCGGTCCAGCGTTGGGGCATAGGCCTCAACAACCCGTCGGGCCTTCTGAAAATCTGGAATCATTCCTGGCAAATCCAGGCCCTCCAAGGCCGGCTCCTTGGCGATGTTCTGCATGAAACGCAGGGACACGATATCCACACGCCCATCACGCAGGGCCTCCAGCTGGTGGGTATCCTTCAAGCCAAAGGAATCAGCCGTTTGATAGGTGATCGTCAACGGCAGATCCGTGGTTTCTGCCAGATGGCGAAAAAAGGGAGCTTCCTGGTCCCGCTGCAGCAGACCCACCGACTGGGGCTGACCCAGGACCAGCAGCGGGATGGTTCTGTAGTGCTGCCAGGCAGCAACAAACGCCGCCACCACTCCAGCCATCAGGAGCAGACGAGCCGTGACCTGGCGGTTCACAGCCAAGGAGTCGTCAGGTCAAGGGCCATCGGGTCTCGCGGCTCGCGACGGCCACACTTTTCGATCGGATACTAGGCCCGGGCAGGACAGCTGACCGAATGGATGTTGACGACTGTTTTACAGATCAGGAACGGGTCTGTACCAGCAGCCCATCCCGGGGCGAGGGGCTGGGCAGGCGCTGCAGACTGAGGTCCTGGTGGGGGGCCAGGCCGAGGCTCACCTGGCGCAGCAGCCCCACCACCATCAGCCGGATCTCCAGCTCCGCCAGGGCCTTGCCCAGGCACACCCGCTCGCCGCCACCGAAGGGCAGCAGGGTGACGCCGCCGTCAGCCTCGAGGTGACGCTGGGGTCGGAACGTCTCCAGATCAAGCCGCTCCTTGCGGGAGCCCTCCCCGTCGCCAGCCTCCGGTCCGTCGGCATGGCGATGGGAGGCGGCCAGGGCCACCTGCACCACCCGCCCAGCCGGCACCGCCACCCCGGCCAGCGCCACGGGCCGGACGGTGCGGCGGAAGAAACCGCCCACCGGCGGCGTGAAGCGCAGCACCTCCTGCACCAGGGCATCGAGCCGCGGCGCCTGGGCGGGGTCGTAGGCGGTGGGGGCCTCCGTCCCAGGCGGCGGCCAGGGCAGGGCGTCCAGCTCGACCCTCAGCCAGTCCTCGAGAGCCGGATCGAGCAGCAGCGCCCGCATCAGGCAGCTGAGGGAGGACGCCGTGGTCTCGTAGCCGGCGAAGAGCAGCAGCAGCAGCTGCTCCACCAGGTCGGCATCGCCGAGGGGCAGGCCGGCCTCATCCAGGCCGCCCGCCAGGAGGTCCAGCCCGCCGCGACCCTGGGGCGCCTGCTCCAGCACCTGCTGCAGCCGCGCCAGCAGCCGGGCGCGGGCCGCCAGGGCCCGGGCGAAGGGGCTGCCGGGGAGGGGCAGCGGCAACGAGAAGAGGGCCCGGGTCCAGATCTCGAAGTCGGTGAAGAGGGCGTCGCGATCGGGGCCCTCCAGGCCCAGCACCACCGTGGCGATCACCGAGAAGGCAAAGCGCCGCATCCGCCCGGCCAGGGGCAGCGGCTGGCCAGCGCCCCGCAGCTCCGAGGCCAGCTCATCCACCAGCGCCACGATCTGCAGGCTGTAGCGCCGCAGGGCCGCCGCCGAGAACAGCTGACCCACCACCCGCCGCCGGGCCCGGTGGGCCGGACCGTTGCGGTTGGCCAGCGATCGGCTCCCCAGCAGCTGACGCACGCTTTCGGGCCACCAGCCCTCCACCGCCTCCCCCTGGGCCAGCAGATCGCCGATCGCCGCGCCACCGCGGATGAACACCATCGGCTGACCCAGCAGCACCGTCTCGAACACGTCGCCGTGGCGATCGAAGCGGCGCTCGGCAAAGCCGGGATCGCGGAAGAAGGCGAGGGTTTCCAGAATCCCGCTCACCGCGCCGGTGCGGGGCAGGGGACGCGTGCCACTGGCGGCAGGTGGCGCACTCGCAGAGGGGTCCATAGCGCGACCCTAGGCCTGGCGGCGCGGCTGGCCGGCCGGGGCCTCAGCTCCAGTGCAGCCGCATCGGCACCGCCCCCTCCAGGCTCTCCTTCACGGGGCAGGTCTCACCGGCGCGGATCAGCTGCTGGCGCTGCTCGGCGCTGAGATCCGCCGGCAACTGGATCCACACCTCCAGCAGGTCGATGCGGCGCACGCCGCTGCGGGTCATGGTCTTCTCCACCCGGGCGGTGGCGCCCTCCAGGTGCCAGCCCTGGCGCTCGGCGGTGATGCCGAGCACCGTGAGGATGCAGGTCGAGAGGGCCGTGGCCACCAGATCCGTGGGGGAAAAGCGCTCGCCGCGGCCCTGGTTGTCGGTGGGGGCATCGGTATCCAGCTCCGAGCCGGACGGGCCATGGACGGCATGGCAGCGCAGCTGGCCGTCGTAGCGGGTGTCGATCGTGGTCATGGGCGCGGGGGCGGGACGGGGGGCAGGAGGGTGCGGCGAGGGGCTGCAGCCCCCTGGCCCGGCAGCAATGGGACGGGGGCTCCACACTGGCAGCAGCCATTCCAGGTGCGCTGGGTCCCGAGGCGGGCGGGCACCCGCGAGCACGCCCTGACCGCCACCGTTCGTCGCCCAGCAGCCGCCCTGCCCATGCCGCCACTGCCCGATCCACTCGCCCTGCTGGCCTTCATCGCCGAGCCCAGTGCCAATGCGCCGGTGCTGGGGTTGGCGCGGGCGATCCAGCTCTCCGTGGGCCCGGTGTTCCTGCTGACGGGCATCTCCGGCCTGCTGGGGGTGCTGGCCGGCCGGCTCTCTCGCGTGGTGGACCGGGCCCGCACCATGCAGGACCAGCTCAGTCGCAGCGAGGCGAGCGGCGGCGACCCCACCGAACGGGAGCCCCTGCACCAGGAGATGCGGATCCATAAGCGCCGCATGGTGCTGCTGGGGCGAGCGATGCAGTGCGCCACCCTCACGGGCCTGCTGGTGGCGGCGGTGGTGTCGGTGACCTTTGTGAGCGCCGTGGCGGTGCTCGACCTGGCGGCCATCGTGGTGCCGCTGTTCGTGGTGGCGATGACCAGCCTGATGGGGGCGCTTCTGCTGCTGCTGCGGGAGACCCAGCTCTCCACCGCCCAGCTCAGCCGCCGCTTCTGACCGGCTCTGGCGCCGTGGTGCAGGCTCCGCTGCGGCACCGGCAGAGGGTATCCAGGTCGGGCCGGCGGGTAAGCCACAGGCGCCGCTCGGCCCAGAGGTGGTAGAGGCCCTCGGCCAGGGGCCCGAGCAGCGGCCAGCCCGTGGGGGCATAGAGCCAGCCCAGGCCAATCAGCCGGTAGGACGCGCGGAACACCGCCAGATCCCGCAGCACGCTGCCGTCAGCGGCGATGGCATGGATGCGGCCCATGGCCTGGCGGTAAGTCACGCCGGCGTGGGCAGCGGGGTCGTAGCCGGGCTGGTCGATGTCCACAAAGGCGAGCTGGGGCCGATCGCCGTGGAGCTTGCGGTCGCGGCGCTCAAGCCAGAGCACCTCCCGCACGCAGAGGGGGCAGCCGCCGTCGTAGAGGAGGGTGAGGTCAGCCATCGGACGAGGCTAGGCAGCCCGCCGCTCAAGCCGCTCACTTCCTGCGGCAGTAACCGCCCCCCACGTTCATCCACCCCTCCAGGCAGGCCTTGCCGTTGGTGGGCGTCACCGTGTAGCGCATCAGCCCCAGGGTGGAGCACTTGCCATTGAGCATGTCCACATACCCGAGGGGGCAGATCGCCTGCAGTTTGGGCACCACCCGCTGGGCACGGGCGGCAGGGGCCAGCGCCAGCGGCGTGAGAGCCAGGCTCAGCAGGGCAGAGAGCTCCAGGGCACGGGCAAGCCCGCGAGGGGCAGGCAGGGCGGGCATGGGCATGGGCCGGCTGCGAGGGACCACACGCTATCGGCGCTGGATCCCCCTGCCAGCTCTGGCCTGGGGCTGCGCCAGAGCAGGGGCCATCGCTAGCGTTAGTCCATGCGCAGGATCCTCACCCTGGCGGCCCTGGTGCTGGTGGCCGTGGCGTTCAGCAGGGGCTGGCTGCAGCTCTCCAGCAGGGGCCTGCACGTGGATGGAGCCCGTTTCAGCGCCGATACCGGTGTGCCGCTGGAGGGCTCCGACGCCGACAAGTCGGACCTGCTGTTCCGCGGACTGCGCGGGAAGCCCTGAGCCCAGCCATGCGCCAGACCCTCACCAGCCTCTCCCTCCAGACCAGCGGCGAGGGATTCACCGACCTCACCGCCAGGCTCGATGCGGAGATCGGTGGCAGCGGCCTGGCCCAGGGAATCGCTGTGATTGCCGTGCAGCACACCAGCTGCTCGCTCACCGTGAACGAGAACGCCGACCCGCGGGTGCTGGCCGATCTGGGGGCTTACCTGCGGGCCCTTGTGCCCCAGCGGGGTGTGCGGCCGATCAGCGGCCAGGGCGAGCTGCGGCCCTGGCTGCACGACGACGAGGGCCCGGACGACATGCCGGCCCACATCCGCACCGCCCTGACGGCCACGAGCCTGAGCCTCTCCTTCGACAACGGCCGGCTGCTGCTCGGCACCTGGCAGGCGGTCTACCTGTGGGAGCACCGGGCCCAGCCACAGCGGCGCAGGATCAGCCTGCACCTCATCGGCGCCTAGTCCCGATTCCTAGCCTGACGGTGTTGCGGCGGCGATCGGCATGGGGGAGATGGGCAAGTCCGAAGCAGCGGTATCGCCCGCAGAGGCAGGTGTCGGCCCTGGCGAAGCCGCCGTGGAGACCCACCGGCTCGATGCCCTGGCGGCCGAGATCCGCGGCCTGCGGCACGAGATCCGGGATCTGCGCGTACTGGTGCTGCAGCTGGCCAGCGCCCCGGCCACCCCGCAGGCAGCGCCCGGATCCACCGCCACCCAGCCGGCCACCTCCCAGGCGCGGCGCCAGGCCGAACGACTGGCGGGCGAAGTGCAACGGCGCCAGGCCCTCGGCGCCGACCCCGGGCAGGACACCGAACTGGACCTGCTGATCGACCGTCTCCACGATCTAGCCCTGGACGCCCAGCCCTGAGGGCCCCGGCTCCGATCCCGATCACGCCAGTCCCTTCGCCACCCCGGCCATGGCCACCCCCCTGCTCACCCGGAACGAACTCGCCGCCCTGGCCTCCGCCCTGCCGTCCTGGCAGCTGCGCGACGGCAAGTTGCACCGCGCCCTCCAGTTCGACGACTTTGCGGCCGCCTTCGGCTTCATGGCCAGGGTGGCCCTGATCGCCGAGGGGTTGGGCCACCACCCGGAGTGGAGCAACGTCTGGAACCGGGTGGTGATCGATCTGACGACCCACGACGCCGGCGGCCTCACGGCCCTGGATCTGGAACTGGCCCGGCGGATCGACGCGGTGCTGGCCGGCCGATGATGGCGGGCGCGTTCCCCTTCGCCCCCACCCGCAGTCCATGAAGGTCCTGGTCACCGGCGGCGCCGGCTACATCGGCAGCCACGCCGTGCGCGCCCTGCAGAGGGCCGGTCACAGTCCAGTGGTTCTCGACAACCTGGTCTACGGCCACCGCGACATCGTGACCAGCCTCGACGTGCCGCTGGTGGAGGGCCAGGTGGGCGATCGGGCCCTGCTGGAAGCGGTGCTCTCCGGCCGCCATCCGGCCGCCATGGGGGAGCCGGTGGGAGCCGTGCTGCACTTCGCCGCCTATGCCTACGTGGGAGAGTCGGTGAGCGATCCGGCCAAGTACTACCGCAACAACCTCGCGGACACCCTGGTGCTGCTCGAGGCCCTGGTGGATCCGGCCCAGCACCGGCTGCGGGCCGATGGCAGCAGCGGGCCGATGCCGATCGTGTTCTCCAGCACCTGTGCCACCTACGGGGTGCCTGAGCAGGTGCCGATCACCGAAGACCACCCCCAGCGGCCGATCAATCCCTACGGCAGCAGCAAGGCGATGGTGGAACAGCTGCTAAGGGATTTCGGCGCCGCCTATGGGCTGCCCAGCGTGATCTTCCGCTATTTCAATGCCGCCGGCGCCGATCCCGATGGCGATCTCGGGGAAGATCACAACCCGGAGACCCACCTGATCCCACTGGTGCTGGATGTGATGGCGGGCCGCAGGCCCTACCTGCAGATCTTCGGCGACGACTACCCCACCCCGGATGGCACCTGCATCCGCGACTACATCCACGTGAGCGACCTGGCGGAAGCGCATGTGCTGGGACTGGGGCGACTGCTCAACCAGCCCGGCAGCCACGAACCCTTGGTCTACAACCTGGGCAACGGCACTGGCTACTCGGTGCAGCAGGTGATCGAGGCGGCCAAGGCCGTCACCGGCCATGGTCTGCTGGCCCACGTGGCCCCCCGCAGGGCTGGCGACCCGCCCCAGCTGGTGGCCGGGGCGGAGAAGGCGCGGCGGGAGCTGGGCTGGTTGCCGCGCTATCCCCAGCTGGAGGTGATCCTGGAGCACTCCTGGGCCTGGCACCGGCGGCGCCACGGGGTTGCCTGATGCCGCCCCGCTGACTCAGCCACTCAGACCAGCACCGGCAGCTTGGCCGGCTCGCTCTGCTGGAAGCGCAAGGTCTTCGCTCCGCCGGCCTCGCTGGCGACGCCCTCGGCCTCCACGGCCTGCACGTCCACCGCAATGGTGTGGCCGCCCGTGAACTGCCCGGCCAGGATCCCCTTGGCGATCGGGGTTTCCAGTTCCCGCTGGATGGCCCGCTTGAGGGGGCGGGCTCCATACACCGGGTCGTAGCCCACACCCGCCAGCCAGTCGAGGGCATCGGCGTTGAGCGCGAGGCCCAGCTTCTTCTCCTCGAGCCGCTTGGCCAGCCGCCGCACCTGCAGCTCCACGATCTGGCGCAGTTCCTCCTGCCTGAGGCTGTGGAAGATGATCGTTTCATCCAGGCGGTTGAGGAACTCAGGCCGGAAGTGACCGCGCAGGGCCTCATTCACGCGCCGCTCCATCTCGCTGTGGCGGGCAGGATCCCCGGCCAGATCGAGAATCGACTGGCTGCCGATGTTGCTGGTGAGGATCAGCACGGTGTTGGTGAAGTCCACCGTGCGGCCCTGGCCATCGGTAACGCGACCGTCGTCGAGGATCTGCAGCATCACGTTGAACACATCGGGGTGGGCCTTTTCCACCTCGTCGAACAGAATCACCGCATAGGGACGCCGGCGCACCGCTTCGGTGAGTTGGCCCCCCTCCTCGTAGCCCACATAGCCCGGAGGCGCACCGATCAGCCGGCTCACGGCGTGCTTCTCCATGTATTCGCTCATGTCGATGCGCACCATCGACTCCTCAGAATCGAACAGCTGGCTGGCCAGGGCCTTGGAGAGCTCGGTCTTGCCCACGCCGGTGGGACCGAGGAACAGGAAGCTGGCGATGGGCCGGTTGGGATCACTGAGGCCGGCGCGGGAGCGCTGGATCGCATCGGCCACGGCCGTGACAGCCTGCTCCTGGCCGATCACGCGGGTGTGCAGCTCCTCCTCGAGTTGGAGCAGTTTCTCCATCTCGCTCTGCACCAGCTTGGCCACAGGGATGCCCGTCCACTTGGCGATCACCTCGGCGATGTCATCCTCGGTGACCTCCTCACGTAGCAGGGTCTTATCGCTGCCGCTGGCATTGAGCTCCTCCTCCTTGGCGGCGAGCTTCTTGTGCAGCCCGGCCAGGGTGCCGTATTCGAGTTCGGCGGCCTTGTTGAGGTCGTAGTTGCGCTTGGCCTGCTCCACCTGCAGCTGCACCTGCTCGATCTCCTCCTTGATGGCGCCGAGCTCATCGATCGAGCCCTTCTCCTGCTGCCACTGGGCGTTGAGGGCGCTCTGCTGCTCGCTCAGATCCGCCAGCTCCTTCTCCAGGCGCTCCAGCCGATCCTTGCTGGCGGGGTCGGATTCACGGCCCAGGGAGAGCTTCTCCATCTCCAGCTGCAGGATGCGGCGATCCAGCTCGTCGATCTGCTCTGGCTTGGAGGTGATCTCCATCTTCAGCCGGGCGGCCGATTCATCCACCAGGTCGATCGCCTTATCCGGCAGGAAGCGGTCGGCGATGTAGCGGCTCGAGAGCACGGCGGCCGCCACAAGGGCGTTGTCGGCGATGCGCACACCGTGGTGCACCTCGTAGCGCTCCTTCAGGCCCCGCAGGATCGAGATGGTGTCCTCCACGGTGGGCTGATCCACAAACACCTGCTGGAAGCGGCGTTCCAGGGCCGGGTCCTTCTCGATGTGCTGGCGGTGTTCATCCAGGGTGGTGGCACCGATGCAGCGCAGTTCGCCCCTGGCCAGCATCGGTTTGAGCAGGTTGCTGGCATCCATGGCGCCGCCGCTGGCGCCGGCTCCCACCACGGTGTGGATCTCGTCGATGAACAGCACGATCTGGCCTTCGGAGGCGGTGACCTCCTTGAGCACGGCCTTGAGCCGCTCCTCGAATTCGCCGCGGTACTTGGCGCCGGCGATCAGGGCGCCCATGTCGAGCGACACGAGCTGGCGATTCTGCAGCGCCTGGGGCACATCGCCATTGACGATGCGCTGGGCCAGGCCCTCCACGATCGCGGTCTTGCCCACGCCGGGTTCACCGATCAGCACCGGGTTGTTCTTGGTGCGGCGGCTGAGGATCTGGATCGTGCGGCGGATCTCCTCGTCGCGGCCGATGACCGGATCGAGCTTGCCCTCGCGGGCCGCCTTGGTGAGATCGCGGCCGTACTTCTCCAGGGATTCGTAGGTGCCTTCGGGGTTCTGGTCGGTCACGGTCTGGCTGCCGCGCACGGCTTCGATGGCGGTCTTGAGTTTCTGGGCGTCCACGCCGGCCTGGGAGAGCAGCTGGCGGCCGCAGCGATCGTCGCCGGCCAGGGCCAGCAGCAGGTGCTCGATCGAGATGTAGCTGTCGCCGAAATCGGCCTTGGCCTTCCCGGCGGCGTCGAGCACGGCGTTGAGGCCCTTGCCCAGATACACGCTCTCGGGCGCCGTGGCCAGGCTCGGCTGGCCGGCGATGTAGGCATCGACCCGCTGGCTGAGCGTGCCCACCTCCACGCCGGCCTTCTCGAGGATGCGGCCGGCCAGGCCCTGCTGGGCCAGCAGGGCGGCGAACAGGTGCTCGCTCTCCATCTGCTGCTGGCGCTTCTGCTGGGCCAGCTGCTGGGCGGCCACGACGGCGCCCCAGGCCTTCTCGGTGAACAGGTCGGCGGTGGGATGCATGGGCTGTACCTCCTAGGCGGACTGCGCTGAAGGAACCGTATGGAGGGCGAACGCCTTCGCCCCAGAGGAGGGCCGTACCCATCGGTTCGGGCCTCACCCCCCAGGTTGGGCAGACCGAACCCGTGGGGGCAGCAAACCGATCCTTTCCTTCAAGGTGGCGGGGTGGGCATGCGGGCAGGCACGCAGGCGAAGGCAGCGGGCCACCCAGGGGATGCTCCGAGCTGGGGTGGGGGCCTGAGATGAGCTCCACCGCTGCAGCGTGGCTAAGAGCGAGGGTGAGCCTTGGCACCCCCTCCCATGACACCCCTTCCGCGTCCCTCTTCACTACGGATCCGCCGCACCGTGGTCGCTGTGGTGCTGGCAGCCCCTCTGGCTGGCAGCAGCCTGCTGTTCGCCGCGGCACCGGCCCTGGCCCGGGGCGGCGGCTTCAGCGGCGGGGGCCGGGGCTTCGGGGGGGCGAGCTGGGGCAGCGGGGCGGCCCACTGGGGCAACGGTGGGGGCTACCGCTTCAATGGCGCCGGGGATGACACCTGGCGCGGCGGCTACAACGGCGCCCACCCGCTCTATGGCCCAGATACCCGGCCGGCCATCAACGTCGACACGTTCAACCGCAACGTGAACGTCAACACCAACTTCTACAACCGCGATTTCAACGGCTGGAACAGGGGCTGGACCAACGGCGGCTACTGGGGCAGCCGGCCCTGGAGCACCGGCTGGTACAACTGGGCTCCCGCCTCGTGGGGCTGGTGGGGGGCCAGCGCAGCAGCCTGGGGTGTGGCGGGCCTGGCGACCGGTGAGGCCATCACCAGCCTGGTGAACGCGGCGGCCCTGCAGCAGTCGCCGGTGATCGTGGTGCCCCAGACCAGCTATCAGCTCAACTTCGGCTCCGTGGAATCGGTGGGAAGCGCCGGGGTGAGCTTCAGCTACTACGTGAACGGCACCCAGCTCCTGGGAGCCGCCAACTGCCGGGATGGCCTACTCAATGGGCAGGTGCCCGGCGATCCAGACCAGGCCCAGCTGCTCAACGCCGTCTGCCAGGTGGCCTACGGGGCTGGAGGCTGAGCGGCCGGGCCCTGGTTGGATGGCAGGGGGATCACCCCCCCGCCATCACGGCAGAGGCGGATCGGACAGCCATCCGGTCCGTAGATGGCATCGCCCGGCGAAAGGCAGCCGGCCCGGTTCTTGGCCGCCACCTGGCGGGGCGGGATCGGCAGGGGCTGGAACACGGCGTTCGCCGGCTTGACGATCAGCGGACAGCGACTCGCCCCGGGCCGCCAACTGCTGGCGTCGATGGCGGCGGGAGTGGAGCCGGGGATGATGCGACGGATATCGGGCAGGGCCGGGGCCAGGCCGGACGCTGGTGCTGGAGCTGGGGCCACCTCGGCAGCCGGCGCGACGCCGGCCAGGCCGAACAGCGCCGCCAGCAGGGCGAAGGGCAGGCTGGGTCCCAGGTCGTGGGCTCCGGTGGCCATGATGGGCGGCGATCGGCTGGCCCCAGTGTGCCCGCCGCTCCCGCCCCCCACCAGCAACCATGGCCCAGACCTCCGAGCAGGCGCTGATCGAACAGTTGGCGCAGGCCTCCCTGGAGTTCGATGCCACCAGCCGGGACGCCGAGCGCAACTGCTGGCTGGCGGTGCACCGCCACGTGCACGGGGTGCTGCCCAGCGAATACGACATCCGCGAGGTGCCCGAGGAGCTTTACCTGGCGGTGCTGGCCGAGCGCCGCAGCCTCGGCTGAACGGCCGGCATACCCAGCCACAGGTCGGGGATCGGCCACAGCCGGGACCGCTCCAGAAAGGCACTGGCGTGGGCCTCGCGGATGGCCTGCCCCAGGTCGCCGGGCTGCACGGCATAGCCCAGGCGCTGGGCTGCCTGCAACAGGTCCTGCCAGCTGCGGCAGTGGCTGAGGTGGTGTCGTAGCCGGGGCTGCCCCTCGGCATCCGCCACCAACCGTTCCAGTTCCGTGCGGGTCATGGCAGACCTCCGTGCGGGGCTCAGGACTACTGGCACCATGGCGGCGCCAGAGCCGCGCGACCAGGCTTGGGGAGAACCCAGACTGGGCACAAAAAAACCGCCCCAGAGGGGCGGTTGATGGGATGGGCGAGGTCGGGATCAGGCCCAGCCCTTGGCAGCCTGGGATTCGACGTAGGCGGCCACGTCGGCGATGTCGTCGGCGCTGAGCTTGCCGCCGAAGGCCGGCATGGCGTTCTTGCCGTTGGTCACCTGGGTGGTGATGGCGGCCTCATGGCCGGCGCTGTAGTTGGCCAGGTAGGCCTCGAGGGCATCCTGCTTGAGGGTGCGCTCGGCATTGACGACGTTGCCGCCACCGATGTGGCAAGCGGCGCAATTGGCGGAGAAGACCTGGGCACCGTGGGCGGCGTCAGCGGCGAAGCTGGGGGCGGCACCCAGCACCAGCGCCAGGCAAAGAGCGATGAGGGACAGAAGACGGCGCATCGGGGCTCGTGCAACCGGACCAGGCTAGAAGTTGCCCCCCACCGCAGCCCCATCCCCCGCATCGGATCGAAACAATTGCAGGGAATCGGCTCTGATGTGGAGTGGCGGACGCCAGCACGGCGGGCCCTCCAAGCAGCGGAGCGCGACTCAGACCCGGCCGCGCTCGGGCAGGCCCGCATCCTCGAAAACCGCCTCCAGCGTGGGGGCATGGCTGACCAGACCGAAGCGCTCCGGCGGACTCACCGGCTCATGCACGAAGTGGCGCTGGCGGATCGAGAAGCGATCCCAGGCGTTCACCTCAATGCGCAGCACCTTAATCAGACCCTCGATCAGCCAGCCCTGGAGATCGATGCCGAAGGGAGGGATCCAGCTTTGGCGCCAGCGGCACAGGCGCGCCACGGTGTCATTCACTGTCACCTGCGGCTGGCCCAGTACCAGCCGACGCACGGCCCCCTGGCCCGGCTCGGGGTTGGCCCGGTGCGGCTGGGTGGCCAGGTGCACGCACACCCGGGCAATATCGGCGGCGTGGATGTAATGGAAGGAGGCATCGGCTCGCAGCCACTTGGCCAGCCACAGCCAGCGGGTGGCGTCCCGCAGCCCGGCGGTGAGGTAGCTGGTGGGGTAGGGGCCGCCGCCATCGACCCGCCCCCCGAACACCAGGGTGGGGAAGACAGCCACGATCCGCTCGGCCAGGGGGTGCTGCTCCAGCTGGCGCAGGCACTGGGCCTTGGTCTGAATGTATTCGGTGCCGTAGGCCGTGGCCTCCGGCAACAGCTTCAGATCCCGGTCCAGGATGCTGGCAGTGGAGAAGTAGATCACCTGCTCCAGCACCTCCGGATCGGTAGCGGCCAGCAGCTCCTTGACGGCTACCACGTTCACCTGGCGGGCCCGCTCGGGGTCGCCCCAGGCGGTGGCGGTGTGGATCAGGCGGCTGGCGGTGGCGATCAGCTCCCGGTGGGGCGCCACGTCGCGCAGATCCCCCACCAACAGGGTGATACGGGGATCCGTGGCCGGCACCGCGGTGAGCTTGGCGGGATCCCGCAGCCACAGCAGCAGCTCGGCGTCGGTTTCGCGGAACAGCTGGGCGGCGATGTGCTGGCCCACGCAGCCGCTGGCGCCGGTGATCAGGATCCGCTGGGGCTGGCGCACCCCTCCCAGGCTGCTGGCTCCACCGGGCGCGGCTGTCAAACGGCGGCCCCCAGCAGCTCGTTCACGGCCTTACCGGCCTCGAAGAACACGCGGGCGTTCTCCTCGGGGGTACCGGGCAGGATCCCGTGGCCCAGGTTGAGGATGTGCTTGCGGCCGCGGGCCTTGCGCACGGTGTCCACGATCCGTTCGCGGATGGCTTCCGGAGTGCCAAACAGCAGGCCGGGATCCACGTTGCCCTGCACGCCCACGTGCTCGGGCAGGCGGGCGATGCCGTCAGCCATGTCCACGGTCCAGTCCAGCGACACAATGTCGACACCGGTGCGGCCCATGCGCTCCAGCACACCAGCGCTGCCGGAGATGTAGAGGATCAGGGGGGTATCGGGGTGGGTGGCCTTGACCTGGTCGATCACCCGCTTCTGGTAGGGCGCGGCGAACACGTCGTAGTCGATCGGGCTGAGCTGGCCGGCCCAGGAATCAAACAGCTGCACCACCTGGGCGCCGGAATCGATCTGATAGCGCACGTAGGTGGCGATCGAATCGGCCAGGTGACCCAGCAGCTGGTGCAGCAGCGCCGGCTCCCGGAACGCCATCTGCTTGATCACCGAGTAGGTCTTGGAGCTCTTGCCCTCCACGGCATAGGCAGCCAGGGTCCAGGGGGCGCCCACGAAGCCCAGCACCGCGGCCTCGTTGCCCACGTCCTGACGCAGGCGGCCCAGCACCTCACCCACGAACGGCAGGGCCTCGGCAGGGTCCAGGGGGCGCAGGGCATCCACCTGGGCCTGGGAGCGGATGGCGGGCTCGATGATCGGGCCGCGGCTCTCGATGATGTCGAAGTCGATCCCCATGCCCGGCAGCGGCGTGAGGATGTCGGAGAACAGGATCACGCCATCGGGCTTGAAGGCGTGGAAGGGCTGCATCGAGATCTCGTAGGAGAGATCCGGGTTCTCCGAGCGCTCGCGGAAGCCGGGGTGACGGTCGCGCAGGTCGCGGTAGACCTTCATGTAACGGCCGGCCTGGCGCATCATCCACACGGGCGGCCGCTCCACCTGCTCACCTCGGGCGGCGCGCAGCAGCAGGGGGGCGGTTCCGGTCATGGGGGAAAGCGAGGCCAGGGGCGAACTTACCCGAGCAGGCCCCGCCGGGCCGGTTGGTCCCGAGCCCAGACGGACCCTTCGTCACAGAGCCCGTGCCGAGCCAGCCGGGAGTCCGGCACTAGAGGCCGGCGGCGGCCAGCTCCTGGCTGCGCTTCTCGTCGCGGCTGAACACCAGCAGCGAGAGGGGCGGCAGGCACAGATCCAGGGACTGCTCGTAGCCGTGGATGCCCCAGTCCTCGGTGAACTTGCCGCCGAGGTTGCCCAGGTTGCTGCCGCCATAGCGCTCCGCATCGGTGTTGAACACCTCGCTGTAGAAGCCAGGCAGCGGCACACCCACCCGGTAGTGGGAGTGACTCTGGGGGGTGAAGTTGGCAACCACCACCACCCAGCGGCCGGTGGTGCTCTCGCGTCGCATGAAGCTGATCACCGAGTGGCGATTGTCGTTGCAGTCGATCCACTGGAAGCCGAACTGGTCGTGGTCGTCACCCCAGAGGGCCCGCTCCGACTTGTAAAACACATTCAGATCATCCACCAGGCGCTGCAGGCCACGGTGGGGTTCGTACTGGAGCAGGTCCCACTGCAGGTCGCCCCAGACATTCCACTCGGCCCGCTGGCCGAATTCCATCCCCATGAAGATGGTCTTCTTGCCGGGGTGGGTCCACATGTAGGCCAGCAGAGCGCGCACATTGGCGAACTTCTGCCAATCGTCGCCCGGCATCTTGTGCAGCAGGTGGCTCTTGCCGTGCACCACTTCATCGTGGCTGAGGGCCAGCATGAAGTTTTCGGTGTAGGCGTACCAGATCGAGAAGGTGACGTTGTTCTGATGGAACTGGCGGAACCAGGGATCCAGCTCGAAGTAATCGAGCATGTCGTGCATCCAGCCCATGTTCCACTTCAGGTTGAAGCCCAGGCCGCCAATGCTGGTGGGTTGGGTCACCATCGGCCAGGTGGTGGATTCCTCCGCGATCGAGAGGGCGCCGGGGAAGTGCTCGAACAGCACGTGGTTGGCCTGCTGCAGGAAGCGCACCGCCTCGGTGTTCTCGCGGCCACCCTGCTCATTGGCCAGCCACTCGCCGTCGGGGCGCAGGTAGTCGCGGTAGAGCATCGAGGCCACCGCGTCCACGCGGATGCCGTCGATGTGGAACTGCTCGAACCAGTACACCAGGTTCGCCACCAGGAAGTTGCGAACCTCATTGCGGCTGTAGTTGAAGATCAGCGTGCCCCACTCCTTGTGCTCGCCGATGCGCGGATCGGCGTGCTCGTAGAGGTGGGCGCCATCGAAGAAGGCCAGGCCGTGGGCGTCCTTGGGGAAGTGGCCCGGCACCCAGTCGAGGATCACGCCGATGCCCTCGGCATGGCAGCGGTCCACGAACGCCCGGAATTCATCGGGCGTGCCGAAGCGGCTGGTAGGGGCGTACCAGCCCGTCACCTGATAGCCCCAGGAGCCATCGAAGGGATGCTCCGAGATCGGCATCAGTTCGATGTGGGTGAAGCCCCGGGCCTTCACGTAGGGAATCAGCTTGTCGGCCAGCTCCGGATAGGTGAGCAGGCGGGCGCCGGGCTTCAGATCCGCCGCTGGCACGGGCGGCCGCGGCGTGCCGTCGGACTCGATGTAGGGCTGGTCGGCGCTGCCGTGCAGCCAGCTGCCCAGGTGCAGTTCATAGACCGCAATCGGCTGATCCAGGGGGTTGCGGCTGTCGCGGGCCGCCAGCCAGTCGGCGTCGCTCCAGGGGAAGGCACCCAGGGCTTCGACAATCGAGCCGTTGGCGGGGCGCACCTCGTGGCGGAAGCCGTAGGGGTCGGCCTTCTGGTAGCAGTGGCCAGCCTGGGTGCGCACCTCGTACTTGTAGATCTCCCCGGCGGCGAGACCGGGGATGAACAGCTCCCAGAGGCCCCCCACCCGGCTCTGCATCGGGTGATGGCGGCCATCCCAGCCGTTGAAGTTGCCGAGCAGAGAAACGCTGCGGGCGTTGGGGGCCCAGAGGCAGAACTGCACGCCGGCCACGCCGTGGTGCGTCACCGGGTGAGCGCCCATGCGGCGCCAGATGTGGTGGTGGTTGCCCTCGGCGAACAGGTGGCGATCCAGCTCGCCCATCCACTCGTCGCGGAAGGCCCAGGGGTCGTGGGCCACGTGCTCGATGCCGCCGCGCAGCACCCGCACCTGGTAGGTGCTGCCGGGGTCCTGAGCGGTCTCGGCCTCGAACAGCCAGGGGTGATGCGGGGTCTCCAGGGCGATCGTCTGGCCGGCGTGGAGCAGGTCCACCCGCTCGGCCTCCGGCATCCACACCCGCACCACCCAGCCCCCTGACTCCAGGGGCTGGTGACCCAACAGCGCGAAGGGATGGTTGTGCCGGCATTCCGCCAGGAGCTGGGCGTCGTCCACCAACCAGTCGAGCTGAGCCAGCACAGGCATTGAAAGCAGGGCGTGACTGCGAGCCTAGGCGGCTTTTCGGGGCCGGCCGTTGCGGATTTGACGGGCCGCCCCAGGCGTGATGACACCAAGTACGCAGCGGCTGCCGCGGGGGACAGCGGAGTTGAAGGTCAGCGCGCCGGCAGGGGCTTGGCCGGTGCCTCGGGGAAGTCGACGCCCACGATCTGGTTGTTGGCGTTGAGGATCACGTAGAGGTTGTCGGTGAGACGGTTGAATTCCACGTTCACCAGCACCAGCCGCGCGTCCGGGGTCCGCTCCGCTTCCACGGCCCGGCCCACCCGCACGAAGGAGCCGGTTTCCCGCTGCAGCTCCAGCCACTTGGCCTGCAGGGCCGCCGGGGGGATCTCCTTCTGGAAGTCCGGACTGAGGAAGCTCTCGGCGGTGATGAAATTGCCGGTGCTCAGGGCCCGCACGAAGTTCAGCGCCACTTCGCTGGTGGCATCGTCGGTGCGATCCACGTAGTAGCGGCTGATCTTGCCCTCGTGGTTGAGCACGATGAAGATCACGATCTTGCCGCTCGTGGTGGTGAGCTCGGCCTCCACGGTGCTGCTGCTGACGCCGCTGCGCACGCTCAGTAGCTCATAGCTGAGGATCCTGGGCTGGCTGCGGATCGTGGCGGCCACCATCGAGGGGCTGCTCATCGCCTTCAGTTCATCGGAGAACTGGGCGTAGCGGGCATTGGCATCGCGGCTCTTCACCGCCTCCAGCACGCGGCGCGCGGCGGCCCGGGCCTGCTCCACGCTCAGGGCCGGCTGGACGACACTCGCCCGGGCGGCGGTCGGGGCCTTGGCGGGGACCTGGGCCAGGGCTACCCCGCTGAGCCCTGTGGTGGCGACAGCAAGACCAAGCAGGACGGCGCGCAGGGTCACGGGCGGGGGGAGGGTCGAAGTCGGCTCAGTTTGCCCCAAGCATCGGGGTGATGCCGAGCTCCGCCTCGGCCAGCTGCAGCTCCAGGGTGATCACCCGGTGGCGGGGGCCGCTGGGGCCGGCGGGCAGGGCGCCGGTGCCCGGGTTGACGGCGATCTGGGGCCAGGCGGCGGCGCCGATCGAGAGCCGAAGCCGCTCGCCGGCCTGGAGGGTGGCCAGCAGGGGCTGGAGCGCCACCCGGCGCCGCAGCGGCCGCTGGGCGTCGGGCCCGAGCCAGCGGGCCACGCCAGTGCTGAGTTGCAGCACCGCA
This sequence comes from Vulcanococcus limneticus LL, assembly GCF_002252705.1. Classification (GTDB taxonomy): domain Bacteria; phylum Cyanobacteriota; class Cyanobacteriia; order PCC-6307; family Cyanobiaceae; genus Vulcanococcus; species Vulcanococcus limneticus. The sequence goes on along the minus strand of NZ_NQLA01000001.1, from coordinate 146,854 downwards.
CCCGAGGGCTTCAGCACCGAAAGGGCCACAGTCAGATCGAAGCCCGGCTGATCCGCCGCTACCACCAGCTCCAGCACCGGCCGGCCCAGGAGCTCCAGGGGTGCCGCCAGCGGCACGCCGGTGAAGCAGACCACATCGCTGCGCTGGTCCAGGTCGCCCCGCTCCACCAGGCCGGCATCGAGGCCCAGGTGGCCGCCGCGGCCCGGCAGCGGCCGCCAGGGATCGTGCACCAGCAGCACCGTGCCGGCTCCTGGGCCGGCAGCCCGGCCGGATCCAGAGCTAGGGGCCTCCAGCAGCTGGCCCTCGCCGGCGTCGATCCCCGCCAGGCCGCCGCTGGCCAGCCGCCAGTGCTGGCCACTGGCCAGGCGAGGGGAGCGGGCCAGCCAGCGCCCCGTGGTCAGGTCTGCCATCAGAGCGGGGGGCTGGCCAGCGGCCGGCGCCGGCTCCCGGTCACGCAGGTGACGATCGAAGAAGGCCAGCTGCAGCCGGTCGATCCCCCCCTGCCAGTTGAGATGGGTCCAGGGGCCGATGCGCAGCAGCTGATCGCTGCCGCCGGCCTCGGCCCGCTGCCACAGGTCCAGCACCCCATGGAGATAGGGGTCGTGCCAGCCGCCGATCTGCAGCATCGGCCGGCTCCAGAGCTCGGCAGGCGGCTGGTGGCAGCGCCAGCCCTGGGCGTCGAGGGGATCCCGCCGCAGCCAGGCCAGCCCCATGCCGCCGGGGTCATGGCGGGCCAGCAGCTCCGGGCCAGCCTCCAGGAAACTGGCGTCCCCCAGGGCCTGACGGATCGCCAGCCAGCCCGCGTCATCGCCCTGGCGCCGGCAGCCCTCGGCAGCGAGCTGCAGGGCCCAGGCCAGGCCCAGACCCCACCAGTGGGCGCCGCCATCGCTGGCCCAGTGCAGCCGCTCATCCAGACCCGCCATGGCGGGGGCGAGGGCGTCGGGGAGCTGGGCGCCATCGCGCCAGAGCAACTGGCTCAGGCCCTGATACGAGAAGCCATAACAGCCCACGCGGCCGTTGCACCAGGGCTGATCCCGCAGCCAGGCCAGGGTCCAGCTGCCATCCGCCGCCTCCTGGGCGAAGCCGCCGAAGACGCCGCCGGAGTCGCCGCGGCCGCGGACGTCCTGCACCAGCACCGCATAGCCCTGGCTGGCATACCAGTGGGGATGGGCATAGGTGACAGTGGAGGCGATCGCCCGGCCGTAGGGCTGGCGCATCACCAGGGCCGGCCAGGGGCCGCGACCTGCCGGCCGCCAGAGACGGGCCACCAGGATCACGCCATCCGGGGTCGTGAGGCTGGCGTCACTGACCTGAACCGGCTGGTCAGCCCCGGGCGCCCCGGCAATGGCGGCCACGGCTCAGCGCACCTCGGGGCAGTGCAGGCCCACCACGTAGGTGGTGAGGATCTCGGCGTCGGTCTTGTTCAGGCCCTGGCGGGAGGCCACCATCGCCACGGCCTGGGGGGAGGTGGCGGAGAGGCCCTGGGCGTTGAGGGCCTTCAGGTCGTTGCAGAGGCTGCGGGCCAGCTGCGGGTTCTGCTTGACCGAATCCAGCAAGGGCGAATTGGCACGGGCGGGCAGGGCGACCATGCCGGCGGCGGGGATGGCCAGGGCGACGGCCAGCAGGGTGCGGAGCTGCCGGGATGCTGGGCGTTGGGCTCGAGGCTGGGAGCGGGTGGAACGCACGACGGGACAGGGACAGGCCCTGGAGGGGAGGATGGACGGAGGAACGGGGAGACGGATCCGGAGGCGTGAGCTGGTGGGCGGAACTGCCGTTGAGCGGACCGGGACAAGGCCGACACTGGGTCCAGGTGGACCTGCTCAGCAGTGGCTTTGCTCAGCAATGGACTTGCTCAGCGGTGGGCCTGAGAGGGAGCGGATGGGTGGGGTGGGGAGAGGTCCGGGCCTCCGGCTCAGCCTTGGTGCCCCCATTCCAGAGTCCAAAACCAGTGGCCTCCGGGGCACGGGGGTCAGTTCGGCGAGCGACTGGGGCCGGCCTGGCCGGGGCCGGCCTGGGCCTGGCGGATCCAGCGCCGCAGCGTGGCCGGATCGACCCGGGGCGGGGCCATGCCCAGCAGCGAGCGCTGCAGACGGCCCAACTGGGTGAGCAGCTGCTGGGGCGAGGCTTCGGCCAGGCCGCGGCGGCTGGCGATGCCGGCGTAGAGGAGCAGGGCGGCCTCCTCGGGCTGGAGCCCCACCTCCACCACCAGCTGGGCCTGGCCCCGCAACTTGATCAACCGCTGCTCGGAGGCATCGCCGCCGCTGGCCAACCGACGCAGCTGGGCATCGCTCTGGCGCGCCAGGGCCGCCCAGCTGTCCAGGCCGGCTCGGGCGAGCACGGCGGCCTCGCTGCGGAAGTGGCTTGGCAGGCGCAGCGTCACTGCGGGCTCCCCGAACGGGGCAGCGCCCCTCAGGGCAGCACCGTCACGGCATCGCCACGCAGGCTGCGGGTGGCCTCCGCCAGGATCACCGGCCGCGCCAGGCCGTCGCCGGCGCTCTCGATGCGACGCAGGCGGACATGGACCAGGCCGTCGTCGCTGCTGCGGCCGCCACCACGCAGGTTACGGGCCACCTGCTCCACGGTTGGGCCATAGGCCTCGGGAGCCAGACCCTCAGGGGCGGCAGCGATCACCAGGTCGGTGCCGTTGTCGAACACCACCGGCACGGTCACGGCGCCCTCCACAGCGGTGCGGGGCGAGTAGCTGATCGCGAAGGCCAGGCAGGAGAGCGCCAGCAGGGCGGTGAAGCTGGTCACCCCCACCAGGCGGAAGCGGATCCCCCAGCGGGCCAGGAAGCCGGCCACGGTCAGGACCGCCAACACGCCGCTCGCGGCCCCGAGCCAGGTGCCAGCCGTGAACAGCAGGGGATCGGCGGGCATGGGGACTGGGCAAGTGGAGCAATCCCCTTATATTCGGGCCTCCCCAGCCGCTGACAGCTACGGGCCCATGGGGGTGCAGCCGCAGGACTCCCGCGACCCGTCCAGTCCGCCCCCGGCCACGGCCACGGCCACGGCCACGGCCACGGCCAGCCTGCCGAGACGCCTGGCGCCCCTGGCCCTGGCTGCCGGTGTTGCGGCGGTGGCCTGGTGGGGTGCCGATGGCGCCGCTGCCGCCGTCTATCGCCAGCTGAAACCCCAACTGGAGCGCCAGCTCGGGCGGGTGATGGGCCACCCGCTGGAACTTGGCCCCTACAGCGGTCTTCGCCCCTGGGGGGTCGCCGCCGGGGCCAGCCGCTTCCGGCCAGGGCCAGACAACCCCTCCTCGGCCGAGGTGGAGGCCGTGACGGTGAGCCTCGATCCCCTGGCCAGCCTGGCTCGCCAGGCCTGGATGCTGCGCCTGGAGCTCAAGGGAGCCCGCGCCGAGCTGCGCCCCAACCGTCGCGGCGCCTACTGGGAACTGGGCCCCTTCCCCCCCGGAGCCGAGCCGCCCCGCATCGGTCTGGAGATCCGGCTGCTGGATGCGGCGCGGGCGCGGCTGCAGCCCCCGGCGGTGGCGGGACTCCCCAACAGGCCCCTGCGGGCCTCCCTGCAGGGCACGACACGGCTGGAGCTGTGGAGGCGCCAGCTGCGGCTCAACGGCAGCCTGCGGCCGGCGGCCGGTGGCGTCGTGCCCTTCCAGGCTGCCCTGAACTGGCGGGATCGGCGCTGGTCCGTGGCCATGGCTCCGCGCCAGCTGCCCGTGGCGCCCCTGGTGCCCCTTCTGCCCGCAGGCGTGCAGCGGCAACTGGCGGGCCGGCTGGAGGGCCTGGCCAGCGGCCGGCTGGAGCTGGAGGATCCCGGCCTGCGACGATCCGATCGGGACCGCGGACTCCCCGTCACGGCAGGGGGTCGGGGCCGCCGCTGCCAGGGCCAGCTGCAGGTCCGCGGCGCCCGCTGGCGCTGGCCCGTGCTGCCCGGGCCCCTGGCGGCCGAGCGGCTGACCCTGCGCTGCCGCGGGCAGGCCCTGGTGCTGCTGCCCGGTGAGCTGGCCATGGGGCCCTGGAGCGGGCGGTTCCAGGGCGGCTTCCAACTGGGGGGGCGCCGGGCAGGCCGGCTTGAGTTGCAGCTGCAGGCCCAGGAGCGCCGCGTCGGTCACAGGCTCAGCGCCAGCCTGGCTGGCCCCTGGCGCCACCTGACCGGCCGCCTGCAGGGGCGGCTGCGGTTGCCAGCGATTGGGCAGGGTCCGGCGCGGCCCCTGGATCTCAGTGCCCGCCTGGACATCGATGGGCGCCCCGTTCGCCGCGGTGTACCGCCCCTGCAGCTGCGATTGCCCGAGCTGGTGCTGCGACGCGGTGATGCCCGGCTCACGGCCGGCGGCAGCGTCTGGCCGCGGCTGGCCCTGCGCTCGCGCGAGCTGCGGCTGGGCCGCGACCTTTGGCGGGACCTGCCCGCCCTCACCGGCCCCCTGGGATCCGCCCCAGTGCTGGAGGGAGAGGTGCGGGCCGATGGCAGCCTGGCCGAGCCGCGGCTGGCGCTGGCCCTGCGCCAGCGGCGCAACCCCCTGCTGGGCCATTGGAGCGCCGAGCTGGCCTGGGCCCGCCAGCTGCTGGTGTTGGAGCGGCTGACGGGCCCCGAACTGAAAGCCAGCGGCCGGCTGCCCCTGGCCTGGGGCCGCCAGGGCCTGCGGGCCGGCGAGCTGGACGTGCAACTGGCCCTGCGCCGCTACCCCCTGGCACGGCTGACGCCGCTGCTGGGCTCACGGGTACGCGGCTTCTTCGATGCCTGGGGCTCGCTGCGGGGACCGCTGTCAGCCCTGCGGCCCGATCTGGAGCTACAGGTGGAGTCCCCCGGGGCGGGCCCCCTGGCCCTGGCCGAGACCTGGCGTGGCCGGCTCAGCCCGGCCCCGGGCGGCGGCGGCGCCCTGGCGCTGGAGTCCCTGGCGCCGGCACTGCCGGGCCGGCTGACGGCCAGCATGGGCCGGAACTGGCTGCCCACCCGGGTGCAGCTGGAGCGGCAGGAGGGGCAGCTGGCCTTCAGCGGCTCGCCGCGCCGTTACCTCTGGCGGGCCCGCTCATTCCCGCTCGATGGTCTCAGCGTGGCCCTCGGCCCAAGGCAGCGGTTCCAGCCCCTCTCCGGCCTGCTGAGCGGCCAGGGCTCCCTTGACCTGCAGCCCCTGTGGATGCACGGCAGCGCCCGCGTCGAAGCGCCCCAGCTGCTCGGCATCCGCGGTCGCCAGTTCGATGCCCATGGCGAGTACCGCGGCAATCGCTTCGAGCTCACAGGCCGGTTGCAGCCCCGCGGCGATGGCCGCCACCCGGGCGGGGAGATCGGCCTGCGCCTGCGCGGCGAGCGCGGCGGCGCCCTCTGGAGCCGGCTGGAGGGCCGCCGCCTCAACGCCGACCTGATCCGGGAACTGCTGGAGGCCTGGCCCCAGTGGCGGGGCGGGCCGCCACCGCCCCGCGGCCAGGCCCGGGATCTGGGGACCCTGGCCATCGACACGCTGGGCGGCACCCTGCAGGACCAGCTCCAGGCCCTGGCTGCCGCCCAGCAGCGGCTGGCCAGCCAGGCCGCCCTGGCCCGGGAGCGCTCGCCACGGCCCCAGCTGCAGGACCTGCAGGCCCTGGTGGATGCCAACCTCACCTTCACGGGTCCCTCGCCCGATCGCCTGTACCTCGATCTACGCGCCCGCGGCCACCTCTGGCTGGAGCAGGAGGACCGGGACCAGGTCTTGGCCAGCGAACCGCTGCGGGTGCGCCTCGAAGGTCCGCTGGGCCAGGGCGGTGGTCGCTTCAGCTTCGACCACCTGCCCCTGGCGCTGCTGGCCCTGCTGACGCCAGTGCCGGAGGGGCTGCGCGGCGGCCTCTCGGCCCAGGGGCGCTACCGGCTGGGGGGCGGCAGCCCCACCCTGGAGGCGACCCTGGCCCTGCAGCAGGCCAGCCTCAACGGCCAGGGCCTCAGCCTGGAGCGGGGCGCACTGGCCCTCGACGGCGAGGCCTTGCAGGTGGACTGGTCGCTGCGCAGCGCGGGTGCCAGCAATGACGTGGAGTTCAAGGGCCGGGTGCCGCTGCAGCCGGAGGCCGAGGGGCTGGAGCTGCGCCTGGCCAGCCGCGCCGACGGCCTGCGCTTCCTGGCCAGCCTGGCGGGGCCGTCGGTGCGCTGGGAGCAGGGCAGCGCCGACCTGCAGCTGCTGGTGCGCGGCAGCCTGCGCCAGCCGATCGCCAACGGCTTCCTGCGCTTCCGTGGCGGCGTGCTGGCGGTGGCCGGCCAGACCATGCGCGATCTGGAGGCCACGGTGCTGTTCGACTTCGCCGACCTGGAGCTGCAGCAGCTCAGCGCCAGGGTGGGCGAGCGCGGCCTGCTCTCCGGCAGCGGTCAGCTGGCCCTGGTCCATCCCAACGAAGATCTGGCCCGACCCCTGACCCTGCAGCTGCGCCAGGCGCCCTTCAGCGTGCCGCGCCTACGGGCGGTGGCCGATGGCGAGGTGCGGGTGGGCGGCAGCCTGCTGCGCCCTCAGCTCGGCGGGGAACTGCGCCTCTCCAAGGGCGTGCTGAACGTGCAGCCAGGCCAGCTGGCCAAGGTGGAGGCCCCGGAGCAGCCGGTGAGCGTGCGCCAGCTGGTGGAGGAGCGCTGGGACTTCAGCCAGCCGATCGTCGTGATGGGGCCCGACATCGAGAGCGGCACCAGCCGCTCCCTGCGGGAGGCGGTGCCGAATCTGCCCTTCATCGGCCTGGACGGGCTGCGGCTGCGCCTGGGGCCGGACCTGCGGGTGGTGGTGCCCAACGTGGTGAACTTCGGCGCCGCCGGCCTGCTCACCCTCAACGGGCCACTCGATCCCTCCCTGCAGGCCCGGGGCGTGGTGCGGCTGCTCAACGGCCGCCTGGGGCTGTTCACCACCAGCTTCAGCCTCGATCCCGACGCGCCGAACGTGGCGGTCTTCACCCCATCCCTGGGGCTGATCCCCTACCTGGACATCGCCCTGCGCACCCGGGTGTCGGACAACATCGCCACGGGCCGCACCGACCGCTCCAGCATCTACGACTGGAACGTGGCGGCCCCCACCACGGCCCTGGACCAGCTGAACCTGATCCGGGTGGTGCTGACCGTGAGCGGGCCAGCCGACCGGCTGATGGAGAACATCCGCCTGCGCAGCTCCCCGCCCCTGCCGGAGGAGCGACTCGTGGCACTGATCGGCGGCAACTCCCTGGTGGGGCTGATCGGCGGCAATGCCACAGCCGCCCTGGCCACGGTGCTCGGCCAGTCGCTGCTCTCGCCGGTGGTGGGCAGCCTCAGTGAGGCCTTCGGCCAGCGCCTCAGCTTCGCCCTCTATCCCACCTACTTCGCCCCCGCCGACACGGCCAGCGGCGGCGGGCCGGGGCAGACCCGTGTGCGCCGCATCCCCTCGCAGCTGGTGCTGGGCAGCGAGATCGGCCTGGACCTCACGGAGCGCTTCAACTTCTCGGTTCTGGCCGCCCCCAACCGCAGCGACATCCCACCGCAGATGACCCTGCGCTACCAGGCCAGTGATCGGCTTGGGCTACAGGGCTCGGTCGATAGCGAGGGCCGCTGGCAGACCCAGCTGCAGCTGTTCTTCCGCTTCTGAACGGCCGCCAGCACAGCCCAAGGCGACCAACCGGGCCGCCCTACCCTGCCCGCCAGCCCCAGCCCTCGCGATGACCCAGCTGATCGGTGTCGACCTCGGCGGCACCGCCATCAAGCTCGGGCGCTTCGATCCCCAGGGCGAGCTGCTGGCGGAACTGCAGCTGGCCACCCCCCGGCCGGCCATGCCCGGCGCCGTGACCCTGGCCATCGCCGAGGCGATCTGCCAGCTCGACCCCGACGGCCTGGCACCGGTGGTGGGCATCGGTCTGCCCGGCCCCACCGATCGCCACAACCGCATCGCCCGGCTGGCCATCAACCTGGAGGGCTGGCAGGACGTGCCCCTGGCCGACTGGCTGGAGCCCCGGCTCGACCGCCGGGTGACCCTGGCCAATGACGCCAACGCCGCCCTGGTGGGCGAGGCCTGGCGCGGCGCCGCCCAGGACTGCCGTGACGCCATCCTGCTGACCCTCGGCACCGGCGTTGGCGGCGGCATCCTGCTGGGGGGCGAGCTGTTCGTGGGCCATGGCGGCGCCGCCGGTGAGCTGGGCCTGATCGGCGTGGAGCCCGATGGCGCCCCCTGCAACAGCGGCAACAGCGGCTCATTGGAGACCCGCTGCTCGATCCGCGGCCTGGCCCGGCTCAGCCCACTGGAGCCGGCCGAGCTCTGCCGGCTGGCGGAAGCGGGTGACCCCGCGGCCCTGGCGGTGTGGGCAACCTACGGGCGCTGGCTGGGGATCGGTCTGAGCTCACTGCTCTATGTGCTTACCCCGGAGGTGGTTCTGATCGGCGGGGGGCTCGGCGCCGCCAGCGCGCACTTCCTGCCGGCGGTGCGGGCCGAGCTGGAGCAACGGGTGCTGGCGGTGAGCCGCGAGGGACTGGAGCTGCGCCGCTGCGCCCTGGGCAACGGCGCCGGCCGACTCGGCGCCGCCAAGCTCGCCCTGGACCGGCTGGTGCTGGAGCCGGCGGGGAGTTGAGGCAGCTCTGCAGTCCAGCTGGGGGGGCCGGTTGGGATGATGCTCTGCAGACCCACCCCAGAGCCCGCACCCAGCCGTGAGCGTGTTCGACCAAGCGAGCGTTCCCGATCCCTCCCCCGAACTGCTGCAGCGGGCTGCGGGCGTGCGCCGGGCCGCCATGGCCCTCGGCCAGTGCAGCGACCAGCAGCGGCGCGAGGCCCTGCTGGCGATGGCCGCGGCCCTGGAGGCCCATGCCGAGGCGATCGTGGCGGCCAACCGGGCCGACCTGGAGGCTGCGGCGGCCGACGGCCTGGCCCAGGCACTCGTGGCACGGCTCAAGCTCGACCACGTCAAGCTGGCTGGCGCCATTGAGGGCGTGCGCCAGCTGGCGGCCCTGGCCGATCCCCTGGGCCAGCGCCAGCTGCACACCGAACTGGACGCCGGCTTGGTGCTGGAGCGGGTCAGCGTGCCCCTGGGCGTGGTGGGGGTGATCTTCGAGGCGCGGCCCGATGCGGTGGTGCAGATCGCCTCCCTGGCGATCCGCTCCGGCAACGGCGCCATCCTCAAGGGAGGCCGGGAGGCCGCCCGCAGCTGTGCGGCGATCCTGGCGGCGCTGCAGCAGGGCCTGAGCGGCACGGCGGTGAGCCCCGAGGCCCTGGCCCTGCTCACCTCCCGCGAGGAGAGCCTGGCCCTGCTCAAGCTCGACGGCCTGGTGGATCTGATCATCCCCCGCGGCTCCAACGCCCTGGTGCGCTTCATCCAGGACCACACCCGGATCCCGGTGCTGGGCCACGCCGATGGCATCTGCCATCTGTATGTGGACCAGGACGTGGACATTCCCCAGGCGGTGCGCATCGCCGTGGACGCCAAAACCCAGTACCCGGCCGCCTGCAACGCAATCGAGACCCTGCTGGTGCACCGCGCCGTGGCGCCGGCCTTCCTGGCCGCGGCGATCCCAGCGCTGACCGCTGCCGGCGTGGAACTGCGCGGCGATGCAGCCGCCCAGGCGCTGGGCATCGCCGGTGGAGCGACGGAGGATGACTGGCGCACGGAGTATTCCGACCTGATCCTGGCGGTGAAGGTGGTGGACGATCTGGAGGAGGCCCTGGCCCACATCGCCCGCTACGGCTCCCGCCACACCGATGCCATCGCCACCCGCGACGACGCCATAGCCGAGCGCTTCCTGCGGGCCGTGGACAGCGCCGGGGTGTATCGCAACTGCTCCACCCGCTTCGCCGACGGCTTCCGCTACGGCTTCGGGGCCGAGGTGGGCATCAGCACCCAGACCCTGCCCCCCCGCGGCCCCGTGGGCCTGGAGGGCCTGGTCACCTACCGCTACCGGCTGCGGGGCGAGGGCCACATCGCCGCCGACTACGCCAGCGGCCAGCGCCAGTTCAGCCACCGCGCCCTGCCCCTGTGACCCCTGCCGCCGCGACCGGTTCCACCGCCGAGCCCCCAGGCGATCGCATCCTGGTGCGCGACCTGGGGCTCTGGGCCCACGTGGGCGTACTGGAGCAAGAGCGGCAGCTGGGCCAGTGGTTCGAGCTCGACCTGGAGCTGGCCGTGGATCTGGCCGCCGCCGGCGCCCGCGATGAGCTGGCCCACAGCCTCGACTACAGCCTGGCCATCACCGCCCTGCAGCAGCAGGCCCGCAGCCTGCGCTGCCTGACCCTGGAGCACTTCGCCGAGCGGATCCTCAGCCTGCTGGAGGAGCTCTACGGCCCAGTGCCGATGCGGCTGGAGCTGCGCAAGTGCCGGGCGCCGGTGCCTGGATTCACGGGCACCGTGGCGGTGCGGCGCAGCCGGCATGGCCAGGGCCTGGCCTGGTGAGACCGGATCGCGAAACCCCATGAGCAGCCCAGCCCCCCACCCCCCGCTGGTGCTGGTGCACGGCCTCTGGGACTCGCCGCGGCTGTTCCGGCGGCTGGAGGAATGGCTGGGGGGGCGCCGGGATCCGCTGCTGATCCCGGACCTGCCCCACGGCCTGGGAAGCACCCCCCTGGAGGATCTGGCGGCGCGGCTGGGAGCAGAGATCGAGGCGGCCTTCGGCCCTGAGCAGGAGCTGGATCTGCTGGGCTTCTCCATGGGCGGCGTGATCGGCCGCATCTGGATCCAGCTGCTGGGCGGCCATCGCCGTACCCGCCGCTTCATCAGCGTCGGCAGCCCCCAGAACGGGACCTTCGCGGCCCAGCCCTGGCCGCGCTGGCTGCTGCCCGGCATCGCCGACATGAAGGTGGGCAGCCCGCTGATCCGGCGCCTCAACGCCGATCTCACGCCCTTGAAGGGCCTGGACTGCCGCAGCTTCTGGTGCCCAATCGACACCATCATCTTGCCTCCCTGGAAGGGAGTGCTGCCGGTGGGCACGGTGCAGGTGCTGCCGGTAGCTAACCACAAGCAGCTGATCACCCGCCCCGAGGCCCTGGGGCCGATCGGCGCCGCTCTGCTGGAGCCCTGAGCCCGAGGGGAGCGCCCTGCAGCGCCCCCCTGAATCCGTCAGCTCACACCGCCACCAGGCCGGAGTGGCGGATCAGCGCCTCGCTGGTGGGCTGACGGCCCCGGAAGGCCTCGAACACTGCCTTGGGATCCAGGCTGCCGCCCAGGCTGAGCACCGTGTCGCGGAAGCGTCGGCCGGTTTCGCGGATGCGCGGCTCGTTCTCCAGACCCACCTCCTCAAAGGCGCTGAAGGCATCGGCGCTGAGCACCTCGGCCCACTTGTAGGAGTAGTAGCCGGCCGCATAGCCGCCGGCGAAGATGTGACCGAACGAGCAGAGGAAGGCGTCCTCGTCGATCGGGGCCAGCACGGTGGTGGTGGCAGCGATCTCGCGGCGCAGCTGCTCGGGACTCTGGCCGCAGCCGGGATGCCACTGGCTGTGGAGGCGCAGGTCCACCAGGGCGAAATGCACCTGGCGCAGGGTGGCGGCGCCCCCCAGGAAGGTGCGGGCGGCCAGCAACTTGGCGAACTCCGCCTCGGGCAGGGGCTCACCGCTCTGCCAGTGGCGGGCCATGCCCAGCAGGGTGGCGCGGTCGTAGCACCAGTTCTCCAGGAACTGGCTGGGCAGCTCCACCGCATCCCACTCCACGTTGTTGATGCCCGCGGCCTGGGGCCGCTCCACGGTGGTGAGCATGTGCTGCAGGCCGTGGCCGAACTCGTGGAAGAGGGTCTCCACCTCCTCGAAGGTCATCAGACTGGGGGTGTCGCCCACCGGCGGGCTCTGGTTGCAGATCAGGTAGGCCACCGGCAGCACCGGCGTGCCGTCGGCCGCCCGGGAACGCCCGAGACACTCGTCCATCCAGGCACCGCCGCGCTTGCTGCCGGGGCGGCTGTAGGGGTCGAGGTAGAAGGCGGCGATCGGCTGGCCGGCCCGCTCGCCGGCACCGGGGCCCTCCAGCACCCGGAAGAAGCGCACGTCGGGATGCCACACCGGCGCCTCCCCATCGGCGGCCCTGATCTGGATGTCGAACAGGCGGCCGCAGAGGGCGAAGAGCCCCTCCAGCACCTGCGGCAGGGGGAAGTAGGGGCGCAGGGCCTCGCTGTCGAGTTCGAAGCTCTCCTGGCGCAGCACCTCCGCCCAGAAGCTCACGTCCCAGGGCTGCAGATCCGCGGCCTCGGGGGCGCCATGGCGGGCGGCGCAGGCCCGCAGCTGCTCCAGTTCCCGCTCAGCCACCGGCAGGGCAGCGGCCCGCAACTCCTCCAGCAGCGCCTCCACGGCAGCTTCGGAGTCCGCCATCTTGGCGGCCAAACTCACCTCGGCCCAGTTGGCGTAGCCGAGGCGCCGGGCCTGGTCACCGCGCAGGCTGAGGATCCGCTCGATCAGCGGCCAGTTGTTGAGTTCAGCGCTGGCCCCCTCCCCCTGGCCGGAGGCGCGGCCCACGTGGGCCTTGTAGAGCCGCTCGCGCAGGTCGCGGCGGCGGCTGTACTTGAGGAAGGGGATGTAGCGGGGCATGTCCAGCCCCAGGAGCCAGGGGCCCGCCTCCGCCGTGGCCTCGCCGCCATCGGCGGCCGTGAGACCGGCGCCGCGGGCCGCCTGGGCCAGCTGCTCCAGCAGGCTCGCCGGCAGACCCTCGATCTCCGCGACGCTGGTGAGGCTGAGGGTCCAGCCGTTGGTGGCATCGAGCACCTGGTTGCCGAAGCGGGTGGAGAGCTCGGCCAGCTCCTGGCTGGCGGCGTTGAAGGCGGCCTGGGCCTCGCCCTCCAGGCCCACGCCCCGCAGCTGCATCGCCCGCAGCTCGGCGGCCAGGATCCGCTGCTGGGCGCCATCGAGCAGGCCGGCGTCGCCGGGGGCGGCACTGTGGTGTTGGTGATCGAGGGTCTCCAGGGCGCGATAGAGCACCCGGCTCTGGCCCACCCGATTGCCGAAGGCCACCACCGCGGCCTGCTGGCCGGCGTGGGCCTCCCGCAGCTCGGGGCTGTTGCACACCCCGGTGAGGTGGCTCACCACGCCCCAGCTCCAGCGCAGCCGCTCCTCCAGGCGCTGCAGGGGATCCAGCACGGCCTGCCAGCTGAGCAGGCCTCCACCGGCGAGGTCCGCCTCCAGTCGCCGCTCCAGGGCGGTGAGATCCTGCTCCAGCTCGGCCAGCAGGCCGGGGATGTGGGCCCTGACCTGCTCCGGCGTGATCGCCTCAAACGGGGGCAGGCCTGCGCCGATCAGCAATGGCACGATCCCAGCGGCCGGGGCGGCTGATCCCGTGGCGCTGGTACTGGTGGGAGCGGTTGTCATCGGCGCAGGGGGCTGGTGGTCGCAGCGACCATTCCAGCCCAACCGGACAGCCAGGCGCGGCTCAGCCGAGGGAGGGAAGCCGGCCCAGGGCCAGCAGGGCCTCGCTGGCCGCAGCGGCAAGCTGCTGGCCGGCGGGGTGGGCGGCGATCTGGACAGCGCTATGGGCGGCCAGATCGGTCGCCAGAGCTGTGGTGCTGGCCTCATAGAGGTCGATCGCCACCCGCGGCCAGAAACCGATCACCAGGGTGGGCACCAGCAGGCACAGCCCGATCACCAGCTCGCGGGGGTTCATGTCGCCCACCACGGCCAGGGCCGGGATGCGCGGGCCGAAGAACACGCGGCGGCAGAGGCTGAGCAGATACACCGGCGTGAGCACCAGGCCGATGGCCGCCAGGATCACGGTGATCACCCGGAAGCCGGTGGTGAAGTCTGCGTTGCTGGTGACCCCGAGGAACACCGTGATCTCGCTCACGAAGCCGCTCATGCCCGGCAGAGCCAGGGAGGCGAGGGAGCTGGCCAGGAAGAAGGCGAAGGTGATGGGAAGCACCTTGGCCAGCCCACCCATGTTGGGGATCGAGAGAGTCTTGGTGCGCTCGTAGAACACGCCGGTCACGAAGAACATGGCGGCGGCGATCAGGCCGTGGCTGATCATCTGCAGCATCGCGCCGCTCATCCCCAGGCTGTTGACGGCGCCGATGCCCAGGAGCACGAAGCCCATGTGGCTCACCGAACTGCAGGCGATGCGCCGTTTCACGTTGTCCTGGGCGAAGGCGTTCAGCGCCCCGTAGACGATGTTGACGATGCCCAGCACGATCAGGGCCGGCGCCAGCTGCAGATGGGCCTCGGGCAGCATCTGCACGTTGAAGCGCAGCAGGGCGTAGCCGCCCATCTTCAGCAGCACGCCCGCCAGCAGCATCGACACCGGCGCGTTGGCCTCGCCGTGGGCATCGGGCAGCCAGGTGTGCAGCGGGAACATCGGCAGCTTCACCCCGAAGCCGATCAGGAAGCCGAGGTAGCAGAGCAGGCCGAAGCTGCCGCCGGGACTGCGGGCGGCGAGCTCACTGAGATTGAGGGTAAAGGGGCCGTTCAGGGCCAGGGCCAGGCCGCTCAGCAGGATCAGCAGTGAGGCGGTGGCCGTGTACAGGATGAACTTGGTGGCGGCGTACTGGCGCTGCTGACCGCCCCAGATGGCGATCAGCAGGTACACCGGCACCAGCTCCAGCTCCCAGGCCAGGAAGAACAGCAGGAAGTCCTGGGACAGGAACACCAGGGCCTGGGCCGAGGCCTGCACCAGCAACAGGGCGAAGTAGAGGCGCGTCTTCTTCTGGATGTTCCAGCTGGCGGCCACCGAAAGCAGGGTCACCAGGCCGGAGAGCACCACCAGGGGGGCCGAGAGGCCATCGGCCGCCAGGGACCACTCCAGCCCCAGGGATGGCACCCAGGCGAAGCGTTCCACCAGCTGGAGATCGGCCAGGGAGCCGTCGAAGCGCTGGCTGAACACCCAGAGCATCAGGCCGAGGTCCGCGGCGAGGGTCGCCAGGGCGACGGCGCGGGGCAGCTTGGGATCGGTGCCGTCCCCGGGCAGCAGCATTAGCAGCGGCGCCACGGCCACCGGCAGCAGCGTGATCAGGCTCAGCCAGGGGAAACTGCCGAGGTTGGACGCGGCCGTGAGGGGCAGATTGGCGTCCATCTCAGCTTGATCGGGGGGAGATCGGTCGGACGACAGCCCAGGAGAAGCCAGCCGCTGGCCGCGCTGGCGGCCCTGCAGTGACGACGCTGAGACGGCAAGAGTGCTGCCGCAACGCGCCCCGTGGGATGCAACCCAACGCTGTCAATGTATCAGTTTAGGTATTTTTACTCAGCCATGGTCTCCCGCCATGGTGGCGTGCGGGAGGGCCGGTTCAGAGGGGGTGCCAGCGGCTGCCGGCCTGCTGCAGAGGCAGCACCTCGGACCTCGACGCTACGCCTTCGCCCTCCCAGGTGCGCACCATCGCCCGACTCACGGCCGCAGCAGTGGCGCGGCTGCAGAGGGCCAGCAGGCTGGGGCCCGCCCCGCTGATCACACAGCCCCAGGCCCCCGCCTCCAGGGCGGCCTCCCGCACCCGCCGGCCGCCCTGGATCAGGCCCCAGCGGTAGGGCTCGTGGATGCGGTCGTGCATGCCATCGGCGATCAGATCGCCGTTGCCGGTGCGCAGCCCCTGCAGCAACAGGGTGAGGGAGCCCAGGTTGGTGACGGCATCGGGGATCGCGATCACCTTGGGCATCACCCGCCGCGCCTCGCTGGTGGAGAGGCGGATCGCCGGGATCGCCACCACTGCCAGCACCTCCGGCGACCATTCGCAGCGGATCACGCGCCAGCGGTGCGAGGCGGCCTTGGCGGTCATGCACAGCCCCCCCAGCAGCGAGGGCACCACGTTGTCGGGGTGGCCCTCGATGTCGATCGCCAGCTCCAGCAGCTTCTCACGGCTGAGCGGTTCGCCGATCAGGGCGTTGGCCCCCATCAGTCCGGCCACGATGGCGGTGGCGCTGCTGCCCAGGCCCCGGGCCGGCGGCACCGCCAGGCGCACCCGGGCCTCGATCGCCATCGGCTGCTCGCCCGCCTCCTTCCATACCCGCTGGGCCGCCCGGTAGACGAGGTTGTCGGGCCCACCGCGCAGGTGGGAGCCCTCACTGCCCTCGATGATCAGATCGAAGCGTTCGTCGTCGCCGTCGATGCGGCGCAGTTCAAAGCGGTTGTTGAGATCGAGGGCAGCGCCGAGGCAATCAAACCCGGGGCCCAGGTTCGCCGTTGTCGCCGGCACATCCACCACGACGCCCTGTCCGATGCGCGGGCGCACCATGCCTGTCCTTCTGCTCGGGCCAGTGTCCCACCCGCCGGTGACGGGCTCCGTCAGGCGGCCAGCAGCATGCGGGCACGGCAGGCGGCGCTGAACAGCCCGGCTTCTGGGTCGGTGAGGGCCGTGACCGGCACCTGGGCCAGCACCGGACTGAGGCGCCCCTTGGCCCGCAGGGGCGCCAGGAAGGCCGGCGAGCGCAGCCCATCCAGCAACTTGGCCGCCGTGCCGCCGCCCACCCAGAGCCCGCCCAGACAGAGGCTTTGCAGGGCCAGATCACCGGCCACCGAGCCATAGGCCCCCAGCCACAGTCCCAGGGCGCGGCCCGCCAGGGGGTCGCCGGCCGCGGCGGCCTGGGCCGTGAGGGCTGGCAGGTCCGGCGGCGCGGCTGGGGCTGGGCCTGCGGCAGCGGTCTCGGGATGTCGCCAGGCCCGGGCCGCGGCAGCCAGAGCGTGCTGGCCATCGGGATCGTCACCGGCGAGCACCCAGCGCATCACCTCACCCAGGCCGGTACCGCTCACGATCCGCTCGATCGAGACCCGCTCCAGCCCCCGGTCGGCCTGCAACCACTGCTGGAGGGCCCACTCCTCGGGGGTACGGGGGGCAAAGGCCGCGTGGGCGCCCTCGCTGGCCACAGCCACCAGGCCGGCAGCTGTCGGTACACCGATCGCCACCCCCAGGCCGGTGCCGGCACCGAGGATCGCCAGGGGCGCCCCGGGATCGGACGCCGGATTCGCGGGATCGAGCGGGACCTGCTGCAGGGGGGAGAGGTGGGGCAGGCCGTAGATCAGCACGGCGAAATCGTTCACCAGCTCCAGCCGCTCCAGGCCGCAGGCGCCCGCCAGGGTTCCCTCCTCCAGCTCCCAGGGCAGGTTGGTGAGCTTCACGCGGCCGTGGCGCACGGGGCCAGCCACGGCGAAGCAGGCCACAGCTGGGGGCTCCTGGAGGGGAGGTCCCTGGCGCGGCGGCTCCCCCGCAGCGCCGCCAGCCAGGAAGTGGTTCACCAGGGCGGCGAAGTCAGCCCACTCGGCGGAGGGAAAGCGCTCGGCCCGCTGCTGGATCAGGGCGGAGTCCTCCAGCCGGTAGGTGGCCAGCAGGGTCTTGGTGCCACCGATATCGCCCGCCAGCAGGGTGGTCATCGGACTCTCCTCAGGCGCTGGCGCTGAAGGTGGCCGGCAGGCCCAGGCCCGCGGCCCGGAGGGCATTGGCGCCGGCGGCGGCCGCCACCAGATCGGCCACGGCCACGCTGCCCAGATCCCCGTCGCGGCGACTGCGCAAGCTCACCTGGCCGGTCTCGGCCTCCTTGGCGCCGATCACCGCCAGCACCGGGATCTTCATCTGCTCGCCGTTGCGGATCAACTTGCCGAGGCGATCGCCGGAGTGGTCGATCGTGGCGCGCACGCCCGCAGCAGTCAGCTGGCTCTGCAGCTCCTCGGCATAGGCACGCACCTCATCGGTGACCGGCAGCAGACGGATCTGCTCTGGCGCCAGCCAGAAGGGGAAATCACCGGCGTAGTTCTCGGTCATGATCCCGAAGAACCGTTCCAGGGAGCCGAAGATGGCCCGGTGGATCATGATCGGCCGCTGACGCGTGCCATCGGCGGCCACATACTCCAGCTTGAAGCGATCGGGCAGGTTGAAGTCGAGCTGGATGGTGGAGCACTGCCACATCCGGCCGATGGCATCTTCGATCTTGAGATCGATCTTGGGGCCGTAGAAGGCGCCGCCGCCCTCATCGATCTTGTAAGCCCAACCCTTGCGGTCGAGGGCCTCAATCAGGCCCTGGGTGGCCAGGTCCCACACGGCGTCTTCGCCGATCGACTTCTCCGGGCGGGTGGAGAGGTTGATCTCGTAGTTGCGGAAATCGAAGGTGCTGAGAATCTGCTCGGTGAGATTGAGGATACGCAGGATCTCATCGCTGATCTGCTCGGGCAGGCAGAACACATGGGCGTCGTCCTGGGTGAAGCCGCGCACCCGCATCAGCCCGTGCATCACACCGGGGCGCTCGTAGCGATACACGGTGCCCAGCTCGGCCCAGCGGATCGGCAGCTCCCGGTAGCTGCGCAGGGTGCTGGCGTAGGTGAGCACGTGGAACGGGCAGTTCATCGGCTTGAGCTGGTATTCCCGCTCATCCACCTGCATCGGCCCGAACATCGACTCCCGGTAGAAGTCGAGGTGGCCGGAGGTCTTCCACAGGCTGATGTCGGCCACGTGGGGCGTGTACAGCAGCTCGTAGCCAGCCGCAAAGTGCAGATCACGCCAGAGGGTCTCGATCAGCAGGCGCATGCGAGCGCCGCGGGGATGCCAGAACACCAGGCCCGCGCCGGCTTCATCCTCGATCGAAAACAGATCCAGGTCGGTGCCGAGGCGGCGGTGGTCCCGGCGCAGGGCTTCTTCTTTACGGCGCTTGTATTCGGCCAGCTGCTCGGCGGTTTCCCAGGCGGTGCCGTAGATGCGCTGCAGCTGGGCCTTGGTCTCATCGCCGCGCCAGTAGGCGCCGGCCACGCTCTCCAGCTCAAAGGCCTTGGCGTTCAGCTCACCGGTGTTGGCGACGTGGGGGCCGGCGCAGAGGTCCCACCACTCCTCGCCCAGGGTGTAAAGGCTGATCGGCTCGCTGATACCGGCCAGGATTTCCAGCTTGTAGGGCTCGTTCTGGGCCTGGATCCGGCTCTCCGCTTCAGCACGGCTCACCTCGATGCGCTCGAGAGGGAGCTTCCTGTTGATGATCTTGATCATCTCCTTCTTGATGGCCTTGAGGTCGGCCTCGGTGAAGGGATCGGGGCTGTCGAAGTCGTAGTAGAAGCCGTTCTCGGTCCAGGGGCCGATCGTCACCTGGGCCTTGGGGAACAGCCGCTGCACCGCCATGGCCAGCACGTGGCTCATCGAGTGGCGGATACGCAGCAGTTGGGGGCTCTCGCTGGTTTTGGGCAGGGGAATCGGGCTGGCGGCAGCGCCAGGGGCCCCGGCGGGAGCGGTGGTCAGGGTGGCCGCGCTGCTGCTGAGGGATTGGTCGGCAGAGCGGGTCGCAGTCACGGCAGGCAGGCAGGCAAACCCGATCCTACGCAGCCCAAATCGGCCTCCTTAGGCTGGGGATGTGAGCGTTCCCCCTCCCCCACCGGATTCGGTCGAGTTGCTCGACCAGTTGCTGGCCTCCCTGTTCGAGGACTTCGAGACCTGGTTCCGCCGCGGCCTGGTGCTGCTCGACTGCGCCCCGGAAAGCCTGCTGCCCGCAGCGGAGCGGGAGCAGCTGCGGGCCGATCTGAGCGAGGGCCTGGCGGGCCTGGCCGCCACCCGGGCCCTGCGCCGCGCCTCTCCCACCCCCATGGCCGTCGACATGGATGCCATGACCCCATGGCACCGGCTGATGATGCGGGTCTGGAACCTGTCGTCTCTGCTGCGGGGGGCGGGGGTGCCCCTGCCGGACCACGGCGCCCCATGACCCAGGCCCGCCCGCTGGCTGCCCGCCCGCGGCAGCGCCGCAGCCTGGCCGCGGGCTATCTGCTGTGGGCCCTGGCGCTGGTGGGGCTCTGCGGTCTGCAGCGCTTCTACGCCCGCAAACCCGTGAGCGGCACCCTCTGGCTCTGCACCCTGGGGCTCTGCGGCGTGGGCCAGCTGCTGGATCTGTTCCTGATCCCCGCCCTGATCGAGCAGGCCAACCGGCAGGGCGACGGCCTGGCCCTTGGGCAGCCGGTCGATCGCCAGCTGCTGGCCCTGGCCCGCCGCAGCGGTGCCGCCGGCTTCACCCTCAATGACGCCCTGCTGGAGCTGCAGCTGCCCGCCGATCTGCCGCGGGAGCGGGTGCGGGAGGAGGTGGAGCGGCTGCTGTTCGACCACCTGCTCGATGTCGGCAACGATGAGCGGGGCCGGGTGGTCTACCGGGAACCCTGAACTTCAGGCCTGCTCAGCGCTGCGAGCGCGGCGCAGGCTGGCGACGTAGAAGCGCTCCAGCTCCTCGGCGCGCTTGACGGGCTGGCCGTAGGCGCTGGCGCCGGCCAGGGTCGGGAAGGAGGCCCACTCGCCGGCCAGGCGGGCCATGGCCTGGCGATCCAGGCCGCCGCGGTCGATCGCCCCCAGGGCACCACGGCGCTCCACGAGATACAGGGCGGCCTGGTCCTGGCTGGCGGGATCGAAGCGGGCCAGCCGCAGCTTGCGCGACGCCTCGCTCCAGGTACCTGGCAGGAACTGATAGGCCCCGGCTGCGGCGCTGGCGTAGCGCTTCACCACCACGATTTCGGGGTGGCGCTCCAGGCTGGCGAAGCGGCCGCCGCCGTAGAGGGTCCGGTAGCCCTCCTGGCAGCCGCCGAGCCAGGTGCCCTCGGCATAGCGGATCGTGTTGAGCAGGGCGCGGCGCTCGGGGGTGATGGCGTAGTGGCCGGCGGGGCGGGGCAGGGCGGCGGGGCGAGCGGCCGGGGCCCCCGTTGCCACTGGTCCGCTGGCTGCAGCGGGCCGCTCCTGGGCCTGGGCCGCCGCCGACTCCGGCCTGGACCCCACCAGCAACGGCAACGCAAGGACAGAGGCCAGGGTGCAGCGCAGGAGCAGGTGGGGCGTGGAACCGGGCAGCGGGCGACGAACCATGGGCAAGCGGGCAGGGAGCGGTCGGTTGAGCCTGCTGGCCCGAGCATTCCCAGGGGGAGGCCCCCTCGAACCGCCCTGGACAAATGCGACCCACCATGCCTTCGACCCATGCCACCCCAGGCGGAACTCAGCCGCGACGCGTCTGGGAGCCGTGAGACACGGCGATGTGCGCCCGCCATGGGCCCAGGCCCTTCCCCGATCCCAGCGCCTGGCCCCACAGCGAAACGAAGCCCCGCTTCAATCAGCCAAGCTGATGGTTGGAGTCCAATAGATCAGCCCCGGGCCAGGAATCCCAGGGCCTCGCGGGTGCGCTCCAGGGTGGCCTGGGCCACCGCCTGGGCCCGTTCACGGCCGGCCGCCAGCACCCGATCCAGTTCCGCCGGATCGGCGCTGAGCTCGGCATAGCGCTGCTGCACCGGCCGCAGCGCCTCCACGGCGGCCTCCGCCAGCAATGGCTTGAAGGAGCCCCAGCCCATGGCGGCACACTCGGCAGCGGCGACCTCGCGGCCCTTGCCGCTGAGAATCGCGTAGAGGCCAAGCAGGTTGTCGGTTTCGGGCCGCTCGGGATTGCCGAACTCCAGGCCCATCACGGGATCGGTCTTGGCGCGCTTGATCTTCTTGGTGATCAGCTCCGGCGGATCCAGCAGCGTGATGCGCGAGCCCTCGTTGGGGTCGCTCTTGCTCATCTTGCTGCGGCCATCGGTGAGGCTCATCACCCGGGCGCCCTCCTTCAGGATCAGGGGTTCGGGCACCTTCAGCACCGGAATCGGCTCGCCATCGGCGCCCTTGCGGCCGAAGCGGGCGTTGATGCGCTGCTGGGCGATGTCGCGGGCCAGCTCCAGGTGCTGCTTCTGGTCCTCGCCCACCGGCACCAGATCGGCGTCGTAGAGCAGGATGTCGGCCGCCATCAGCACCGGGTAATCCAGCAGCCCCACCGACACCTGGTCGCCCTGCTTGATCGCCTTCTCCTTGAACTGGATCATCCGCTCCAGCCAGTTGAGCGGCGTGACGCAGTTCAGCAGCCAGGCCAGTTCGCTATGGGCCGGCACATGGCTCTGCACGAACACGGTGGAGCGGGCCGGGTCGATGCCGCAGGCCAGATAGAGCGCCGCCGTCTTGCGGGTGTCCGCCGCCAGCTGGCCCGGCTCGTGGGGCACGGTGATGGCGTGCAGGTCCACCACGCAGAAGAAGGTGTCGTGGCTGTCCTGCAGGTGCACCCAGTTGCGGATGGCGCCGAGCCAGTTGCCCAGATGCAGCGCCCCGGTGGGCTGAACCCCGGAGAGAACCCTTGCGCGCTGCATCCCTAACCCAGACGGTTGGGCGGATTCTGCCCTGGGGGCGGACCCCCGCCGGCGTCAGGGGCCGGCGGGGGCTGGAGCGATCAGGCCTCGGCGGCGCTGGTCTCGGGGGTGGCCTCAGTGCCGACTGCCGGCCCTTCGACGGCGCTGACATCTGCGGTACCGTCACCACCGATCTCGGCGGACTCGCTTGCCAAAGCGACCTCGGCCGTGTCGGCGGCGGCAGGCTCGCTCTCAGGGACGGCGGCAGCCTGCGGCTTGCTGGGCCTGGCGAAGGGGTTGGCCCGCTGGACGCCCCGCTCACCGCGGCCCTCACCTCGAAAGTCCCCCCGGCCTTCACCCCGGCCCTCGCCGCGACGGCCCCGGCCCTCGCCCTGGGGGCGGCTGCCGGCCTGGGCACGGTGCTGGGCCAGCACCTCGTCGAGCTTGCCCTCCTCCAGCAGCTGGGCCACGGTGCGGATCGAGAGGCCCAGGGCGGCCACGGTGGAGCGCAGCCCGAAGGCCTCCTGCACGGCCCGGGCGGCCCGCAGCTCGTTGTCACTCAGGCGGATGCGGAAGCCACCCTGGTCCCGGCTGCCACCGTCACGCTGGCCGCCCTCGCGGGGGCCGCGGCCGCCGGGGAAACGGCCCTCTCCACCCCGTCCGCCGTCCTGGCGCTCCTGGGACCGGCCCGCGTCGTTCAACCCGTCGGCCATGGCCGCAACCCTTTAAATCAGGGGCAAGTGTGACGCATGGCGGTGGCCGCAGGCCAGCACCACTCCAGCCGGTGCGGCTCGGCGCTGCCGGCGCGGGCCAGCACCAGCAGGGGCAGCGGCCGGGGGCCCGGCGTCTGCAGGTGGCGGCGGTAGAGATCGAGCAGCAGCAGATAGCGCTCCAGGGTCCAACCGGGGCCCGGCTGGTCCTGGGCCCGCCAGAAGCGGCGCAGGGCGCGGCTGCAGGCCTCGCGGCCGAACTCCTCCCAGCAGCGCTCCTGGGCCAGCTCCGCCGTCAGCCCCTGGCGGCGCAGCTCGCGGAAGCGCACCAGCTCCGGGGCCTCGGGGCTGGCATCCGGCGGCAGCACCTGGGCCAGCCGCCGCACCGGCACCACCTCCAGCCTCAGCCAGCAGCGCTCCAGCAGCAGCACAGGCAGCTCTCCATGCCACAGCTTCTCCCGCTGCTGCTGCGCCAGCAGCCGATCCAGCCGTTGGCGCAGCCGCGGCGTCTGCAGGGCACTGCTCTGCAGGGCGTTGTCGGCCATGGACCTCAACCGTGGGCTCCCTGGAAGGTGATCGCGGCCATGGCGTAGTCGCGCGGCTCGAGGTGGATCGTGCAGCGCACCGGCCCGAAGCGCTCGGCCAGGTGTTCCTCCACCGCCTCGGTGATGGCGTGGGCGCTGGTCAGGTCGTCGGCGTCCACCACCATGTGCAGCTCGATGAACACACGCTGGCCCAGCACACCGCGGCTGGCGATGTCGTGCACGTTGAGAACGCCAGGCACCCCCATCGCTACCGCGTGGATGGCCTCCGGCGCGATCGCAATCTGGTCCACCAGCCACGGAAGGTTAGCCCGCACCACCTGCCAGCAGGCCCTCAGCAGCAGCAGGCAGAGGGGGATGGCCACCGCCACGTCGAACCAGGTCTGGCCCAGCCACACCACCCCCGCCAGGCCCAGCAGCACCATCACGGTGGTCCAGATGTCGCTGGTGGTGTGGCGGGCGTCAGCCAGCAGCAGCTGGCTGTTGAGGCGGCGGCCGGCGCGGAGCTCGTAGCCCGCCAGCAGCAGATTGCAGCCCAGAACCAGCAGCAGCAGCACCAGCTCCTGGCTGTCAAGCCGCAGGGGCTTGAGGCCCGTGGACAGGCGCATTACGGCGGTGCGCAGAATCTCGAAGGCGGTCAGCAGGATGAAACCGGCGATCGCCAGGGCCCCCACCGCCTCGTACTTGTCGTGGCCGTAGGGGTGGTCACGGTCGGGCTCCGGATCGGAGAGACCGTTGGTAACCAGCCCCAGCAGGCTGGAGAGTCCGTCGGTGGCGCTGTGCATGGCATCGGCCAAGACCGCCAGCGAGCCACTGGCCAGGCCTACCACCAGCTTCACCAGGCTCATGGCCACATTCACCGCCAGAGCCACCAGCAGGACCCGCTTCACCTCCTGACGGGTGTCACGGGCCAGGGGGGTCCTGACCACGGCCTCCCTGGCCCAGGACTCGCCACTGGCGCCCGCGCTGGCCTGGCTGAAGACGGATCCCATGCAGCTTCCTCGCCCGACGGCCATCCGAGCCCCAAGGTATGGGCTCCCGGCCGCTGCGGCTGGTGTCGCTCGACGCCATCGGCCTGGGCAGGCCGCGGGGCCTGAGCTAGAGAGGCTCGGACCAGACCGCCAGCCCCCGTCGCCCCGGCGGCCGGGCCCGTGCTCCTCCGGCCTTGACCACACCCAACTCCAGCCCCTCCCCTCCGAGCGCCTCCGGCTCAGTCCCCTCGGGGTCCGGCCCCCTGGGCACCGGCCCTGTGGAGGCCGTCCTCAGGCCCGCCCTGCCGGCACTGCGGCGCTGGTGGCCCGTGGGGGCCGCGGTGCTCGGCGGTGGCTGGCTGCTGGGTGACAGCCTGCACCTCTCCCTCTCGTCCGTCGTGGCCCTCTCGGCCGCCGCCGGGGGACTGTGGCTGCTGAACGGCCGCAGCCGACCCGTGGCGCCACGCCTGCCGGCCTCTTCCCAGGGCTGGCTGAGCCGCTGTGAGGCCGTGCTGACGCAGTTCGAGCTCCTGGAGGGCACCGAATCGCCAGCCTTACCGGGCCGCCGCGCGGCCCTGGCGGCCCTGCAGGCACGCCAGGAGCGCTCCCACCTGGATCTGGCCCTCGTGGGCTGCGACCTGCCCGATCCCCAGCTGCAGGCCCTCCTGGCCCAGGCCTGCCGCGCCCCCCTGCCTGTGCGACTGCACTGGGGCCTGCCACTGCCGGCCACCAGCCCCAGCTGGCAGTGGCCGGAGCTGTTCGAGCGCTGCGACCACCTGCTCTACTGCCTGCCGCTACCGCTGCGGGCCTCGGACCTGCGCTGGCTGGAAGCCCTGCCGGGGGGACAGTCGGTGTGGCTGCTGGTGGAGCGCGGCGAGGAGGCGGGCTGGCTCCAGCGCCAGCAGGAGCTGGAGGGGCAGCTGCCGGAGCGGCTGCGGCAGCGCTGGCTGGCCTGGAATCCCGCCAGCCGCGACGGCACGGCCCTGGCCGAGGCCCTGGCACCCCTGGCGGCTGAGCTGGGTCGGGGCGGCCAGCTGCAACTGGAGCGCACCCACTGCCGCTGCCTCGAGCAGCTGCACGGCCGCTGGCAGCTGGAGCTGGAGGCCCTGCGTCGCGCTCGCTGGCAGGCCCTGGTGACGCGCACCCAGTGGACGGTGGCGGCGGGCGTGGTGGTGGCGCCCCTGCCCAGCCTGGATCTGCTGGTGCTGGCGGCAGCCAATGGGCTGATGCTGCAGGAGATGGCGAAGCTGTGGAACTGCGACTGGTCGGCGGAGCAGCTGCAGGCGGCGGCCCGGGAACTGGCCAAGGCTGCCCTCACCCTCGGGGTCGTGGAGTGGAGTTCCCAGGCCCTGGTCTCGCTGATCAAGCTGCACGGCGCCACCTGGCTGGTGGGCGGAGCCCTGCAGGCCCTGAGCGCGGCCTACCTGACCCGGGTCGTGGGCCGGGCCATGGCCGACTACCTGGCCCTGGCCTCCGGCGTGCCCGAGGACCAGCTGGCGGTCCTGCTGCAGCGGCAGGCCCCGCTGCTGGTGGCGCGGGCGGCCGAGGAGGAGCGGCATGACTGGGCCGGCTTCCTGGAGCAGGGGCGCCGCTGGTGGCGCCAGCAGGCCCTGGCCGCCGGCGCCACCTGACACGCAGGGACCCGACAAGTCGAGACTTAACAACTCTTCATGAAGCTTTCGCGAAGTACTTCACGAAGAAAGACGAAGGTCTCTCACGTTCGTTGTCGTTCGCCGAGGGCTTCGAACGGGCTACCTAGCGTGGCTGTGCCACATCCCGTGGCATTCCCGTACTCATTCGGTCCATGACCACTGCCCTTCGCAGCGGCCGCGCTGGAAGCTGGGAAAGCTTCTGCAAGTGGGTCACCTCCACCGACAACCGCATCTATGTGGGTTGGTTCGGTGTGCTGATGATCCCTTGCCTGCTGTCGGCCACCATCTGCTTCATCATTGCCTTCATCGCGGCTCCCCCCGTCGATATCGATGGCATCCGCGAGCCCGTGGCCGGCTCCTTCCTGTACGGCAACAACATCATCTCCGGCGCTGTCATCCCCAGCAGCAACGCCATCGGCCTGCACTTCTATCCCATCTGGGAAGCAGCCAGCCTGGATGAGTGGCTCTATAACGGCGGTCCCTATCAGCTGGTGGTGTTCCACTTCCTGATCGGCATCTCGGCCTACATGGGCCGCCAGTGGGAACTCTCCTACCGCCTGGGCATGCGCCCCTGGATCTGCGTGGCCTACAGCGCCCCGCTGTCCGCCGCCTATGCCGTGTTCCTGATCTACCCCTTCGGTCAGGGCTCCTTCTCCGACGGCATGCCCCTCGGCATCTCGGGCACCTTCAACTTCATGCTGGTGTTCCAGGCCGAGCACAACATCCTGATGCACCCCTTCCACATGCTGGGTGTGGCTGGTGTGTTCGGCGGCAGCCTGTTCTCTGCCATGCATGGCTCACTGGTGACCTCCTCCCTGGTGCGTGAAACCACGGAGACCGAGTCCCAGAACTACGGCTACAAGTTCGGCCAGGAAGAAGAGACCTACAACATCGTGGCTGCCCACGGTTACTTCGGTCGCCTGATCTTCCAATACGCCAGCTTCAACAATAGCCGCAGCCTCCACTTCTTCCTTGGTGCCTGGCCTGTTGTGGGCATCTGGTTCACCTCCATGGGCATCAGCACCATGGCGTTCAACCTGAACGGCTTCAACTTCAACCAGTCGATCCTGGACGGCCAGGGCCGCGTGCTCAACACCTGGGCTGACGTGCTCAACCGCGCCAACCTGGGCATCGAAGTGATGCACGAGCGCAATGCCCACAACTTCCCCCTCGATCTGGCCGCGGCCCAGGTGACACCCGTCGCCCTGACCGCCCCCGCGATCGGTTGAGGGCCATTGGCCCCTGCCGCCCTGCGGCAACCCCAGAGCCCCCGCTGCGGCGGGGGTTTTTTCGTAGGCTCCACCCGTCGGGCGATCGCCCATGGTCCTCTCATCGATCGGCCGCGGCTCAAGCCCCCAGCGGGTGCACCGGCGCCTGGCCTGGGCCCTGGTGGCCGTGGGCCTGGTGGCCCTCTCGCTCGCCGGCTGCAAACCCGGACGCCAACCGGAGGGGCAGCAGCAGGGGACGGCTGCGAGCGGCAAGCCCCGGGTGCTCACCACCTTCACCGTGATCGCCGACATGGCCCGCCAGGTGGCGGGGGATCGGCTGCAGGTGGAGTCGATCACCAAGCTGGGGGCCGAGATCCACGGCTACGAGCCCACCCCCAGCGACCTGCAGCGCGCCAGCGGCGCCCGGCTGATCCTGGAGAACGGCCTCAACCTTGAGCGCTGGGCCGAGCGCTTCCATGCCGGCCTGCCGGGCGTGCCGCGGGTGACCCTGAGCGCCGGCATCACCCCCCTGCCGATCGCCGAAGACGCCGGCCGCGGCCAGCCCAATCCCCACGCCTGGATGTCGCCACAGCTGGCCGAGATCTATGTGGAGAACCTGCGCGCCGCCTTCACGACCATCGATCCGGCCGGCGCCGCCACCTACCGGCGCAACGCCGATGCCTACCGCCGCCAGTTGCGCCAACTCGATCGCGAGTTCCGCCAGGCCCTTGCCACCCTGCCTGCCGAGCAGCGGGTGCTGGCCAGCTGCGAGGGGGCCTTCTCCTACCTCGCCCGCGACTACGGCCTGCAGGAGGCCTACCTCTGGCCCGTCAACGGCGAGAGCCAGGTGACCCCCCAGCGGATGGCCCGCCTGATCGATCTGGTGCGCCGCCGCCGCGTGCCGGCGGTGTTCTGCGAGAGCACCGTGAGCGACGAGGCCCAGCGCGAGGTGGCCCGCGAGGCCGGCAGCCGCTTTGGCGGGGTGTTCTACGTCGACTCCCTCTCGCTGCCTGATGGGCCTGCCCCGAGCCTGCTGGGGCTGCAGCGCCACAACCTGCGCACGCTGGTGCAGGGGCTGCGCGGTGCGGGAGGCTGAGGCGATGGTTGATCCACCCCGCGGGACCTTCCCCTACGGCTCCTCTCCAACCCCAGCAGCCCACACGGCGGCCCAGCCGCCCACGCCCCTGCCACCCGAGCGGATCACCGTGGAGGGTCTGTGCGTCGACTACCACGGGGTGGTGGCCCTGCACGAGGCCTCGCTGCGGGTGGCCGCCGGCAGTATCTGCGGCCTGGTGGGCATGAACGGGGCCGGGAAGTCGACCCTGTTCAAGGCGCTGATGGGCTTCGTGCGGCCGTCGCGCGGCACGATCCGCATCAACGGCGCCCCCCTGGCCCAGGCCCGCCGCGAGCAGGCCGTGGCCTACGTGCCCCAGACCGAAAGCGTCGACTGGAACTTCCCGGTGAGCGTGGCCGACGTGGTGATGATGGGCCGCTACGGCCGCATGAACCTGCTGCGCCGCCCCCGGCCCCAGGACCGCCAGGCCGTGCGCGAGAGCCTGGAGCGGGTGGCCCTGTGGGACCTGCGGGACCGTCAGATCGGCGAGCTCTCCGGCGGCCAGCGCAAGCGGGCCTTCCTGGCCCGAGCCCTGGCCCAGGGGGCCACGGTGCTGCTGCTCGATGAGCCCTTCAACGGCGTGGACATCCGCACCGAGGGCCTGATGGTGGAGCTGTTCGAGCAGTTCCGGCGCGAGGGGCGCAGCGTACTGATCTCCACCCACGACCTGGCCCACGTGAGAGGCTTCTGCGACCAGGTGGTGCTGATCAACCGAACCGTGCTGGCCTACGGGGCGATCGACGAGGTGTTCACCGAGGAGAACCTGGCACGCACCTTCAGTGCCGTGATGGCCGGCCTGGAAGCCAGCCCCGGGGGAATCCGCTGATGGAGGCCCTGCTCTGGCTCACGGAGCCCCTCAGCCACGCCTTCATGGTGCGGGCCCTGCTGGTAAGCCTGCTGGTCGCCACGGTCTGCGGCCTGCTCTCCTGCTTCCTCACCCTCAAGGGCTGGGCCCTGATGGGGGATGCGGTGTCCCACGCCGTGATGCCCGGGGTGGTGATCGCCTACGCCCTGGGGCTGCCCTTCGCGGTGGGGGCCTTCGTGTTCGGCGTGGGTTCGGTGGCGCTGATCGGCTACATCAAGCAGATGACGCGGATCAAGGAGGACACGGTGATCGGCCTGGTGTTCACCGGCTTCTTCGCCCTGGGCCTCACCCTGATCTCGAAGCTGCGCAGTTCGATCGACCTCACCCACATCCTGTTCGGCAACGTGCTCGGCATCAGCACCGCTGACATCCAGCAGACCCTGCTGATCAGCGCCCTGGTGCTGGCGGTGCTGCTGGTGTTCCGGCGCGACCTGATCCTGTTCTGCTTCGATCCCACCCACGCCCGCTCGATCGGCCTCAACACCGGAGCGCTGCACTACCTGCTGCTGGCGGTGCTCTCCCTGGCGGCCGTGGCGGGCCTGCAGACGGTGGGCATCATCCTGGTGGTAGCGATGCTGGTGACCCCCGGCGCCACCGCCTACCTGCTGAGCGACCGCTTCGATCGGATGAGCTGGATCGCGATCGCCTCGGCCATGCTCTCCAGCGTGGTGGGCATCTACGCGAGCTACTGGCTCGATGCCTCCACCGCCGGCTGCATCGTGCTGGTGCAGACCGGACTCTTTCTGCTGGCCTTCCTGCTGGCTCCCCGCCACGGCCTGCTGGCCCAGCGGTCCCGCTGAGGTTGGTCGTGACGGGGCGTGAGACGGGGGTTGAGCTGAAGACGATGACCGCCGCACGTCGCGAGCAGTCCTGGCCCTGGTGGCCACTGCTGCCCCTCTATCCCTACGGCCGGCGCCGCACCCTGGTGCGGGAGTTGATCCCCGATCAGCTCTGGGGCTTCGAGCAGTTGCAGGGGGTGTTCTACGTGGCGGTGCCGATCCGGATGACGGTGGTGCGGCTGCGGGCCGGTCTGCTGCTTTACGCGCCGGTGGCGCCAACCGGGGAGGTGCGTTCAGCCCTGCGGGAGCTGGAGGAGCGCTTCGGCCCGGTGACCACGATCGTGCTGCCCACGGCCTCAGGGCTGGAGCACAAGCTACCGGTGCCCCCCATGGCCCGGGCCTTCCCCTCGGCCCAGGTGTGGGTGACGCCCGGCCAGTGGAGCTTCCCGCTGCGGCTACCCCTGAGCTGGCTGGGTTTCCCCACCGAGCGCACGCGGGTACTGGGTGAGGACGGCTGGCCCCACCCTGGCGAACTGCTGTGGGAATCGCTCGGGCCCCTGGATCTGGGGGTGGGGCGCTTCCAGGAACTGGCCTGCCTTCACCGGGCCAGCGGCGCCCTGCTGGTGACCGATGCCCTGGTGGCGATCGGCGCCGAGCCCCCTGAGCTCTTCGCGGCGGACCCCACACCGCTGCTGTTCCATGCCCGCGAGCGGGGCGACGAGCCCCTGCTGGATGGCCCGGAGCAGCGGCGGCGCGGCTGGCGGCGGCTGGTGCTGTTCGCCTCCTATCTGCGGCCCGAGCCCCTGGCGGTGCCGCCCCTGGCTGAGGTGCTGGGCCAGGCCCTGCGGCCAGGGCTGCGCAGCCCGCGCAGCTACTTCGGCCTCTACCCGTTCCGCTGGCGGCCCGGCTGGCAGGCGGCCTTCGAGGCGCTGCTGGAGGCCGGGCGGCCCCGGCTGCAGATCGCGCCGGTGCTGGAGCGGCTGGTGTTTCCACGGGCCCGCCAGCCCCTGCTGACCTGGCTGCGGCGCCTGGCGAGCCTGGAGGGCGTGCGCTGGCTGGTGCCCGCCCACTACGAAGCACCGATCCCCTGCTCCCCCGAGCAGTTGGCGACCCTCGCCGATCAGATCGAAGCCCGGCCCTGGGCCCCCCGGGAGGGGAACTGGGCCTATCTGGCCGGCATTGACGATCGCCTGCTGCAGCTGGGGGTGGTCCCCGAGCAGCCGCTGAGCTGAGGCCAGGTGAGGCCCGGGAGCCTCAGAGCTTCAGCTCGCCCGGATCGACGTCCTGGTCCGCGTCGACAAACAGGGAGGCTTCCAGCTCCATGCGCTGTTCCATCTGGCGCAGGAAGTAGCCAGTCATCATCGCCGAGGCCAGCAGACCGGCCAGGTTGTCGCGGCTGGCCTGGATCTTCACCTCGAACTGTTCGCCGGGCAGCATGCCCAACAGTCCCTGGACGTTGTGGCGAATGATGTCCTGGATGTCGCTGCTGGCCGAGCGAGCCACCCGCTGCAGCACGTCGGGAGACTGCTCCTGGAGGTACTGGATCAGCGAATTGGAGCCGATCGCCTCGTTCTCGCTCGTCAGGAACTCCGGGTTGAACATCTCCGGTGTGCTCCGCGTCACGCGGCAACCCTACCCCAACTGGTTGAGGCCATCCCTGAGGCCCTGGGGGGAGAACCGAATCGGACCGAGCCGGTCCAGGGGCCAGTAGCGGAACACGGCGGTGCCGATCACCTCCCGGCTAGGCAGCGGTCCCCAGAGATGGGAATCCAGACTGGCGTTGCGGTTGTCGCCCAGCACCATCAGCCCGTCCTCGGGCACCGTGAGCGGGGGCAGGCTGTAGTCCATCGCCTCGCTCAGCCAGGGCTCCGCCACCGGCGTGCCGTTGCGGATCAGCTGGCCGTCCCGCACCTCCACCACATCGCCCGGCTCGGCCACCACCCGCTTGATCAGGGCGGCCTGCGGGTCGTAACCGGCCGCCACCAGGGCCGGCGGGGCATGAAACACCACGATCGTGCCGGGGGGGAGAGGACGGTGCAGCCGCGGCCGCAGCTTCTCCACCAGCACCCGGTCCTGCAGCTGCAGGGTGGGCAGCATCGAACCGGAGGGGATCCAACGGGGTTCCACCACCACCCAGCGCAGCAGCAGGGCCAGGGCGACCCAGGCCAGCAGGGGCAGCCAATGCCGCAGCCACCCCCGCAGGCCCTTGGACTCGGCGCCGCCGCCGCCGTCGGGCCCGGCGCCGGCCGGAGGGGATGGGGTATCGGCCATGGGGGACGGTCCGGTCAGCATGATCGGTCCATCCTCACCAGCCGCCGGCGCCGGTGCCCGCTTCTGCCTTCCCCACCAGTACCGCGGCGAACCTGCGGGCCGCCCTCAGCCTGCTGCTGGCACTGCGGCGCCAGGGCCTGCGGCGCCTGGTGCTCTGCCCCGGCAGTCGCTCGGCCCCCCTGGCGGTGGCCGCGGGCATGCTGGAGCGCCACGGCCTGCAGCTGCTCACGGGCGTGGATGAACGCTCCGCCGCCTTCCTGGCCCTGGG
Source organism: Vulcanococcus limneticus LL (assembly GCF_002252705.1). Taxonomy (GTDB): domain Bacteria; phylum Cyanobacteriota; class Cyanobacteriia; order PCC-6307; family Cyanobiaceae; genus Vulcanococcus; species Vulcanococcus limneticus. The sequence goes on along the minus strand of NZ_NQLA01000001.1, from coordinate 114,599 downwards.
GCTGGGGCGGGTGGACGGGATGCCGGCCGCGGTGGTGACGACATCCGGCACCGCGGTGGCCAACCTCCTACCGGCGGCGGTGGAGGCCGACAGCGGCAGTGTGCCGCTGCTGCTGCTCACGGCGGATCGCCCCGTGCGGCTGAAGGGCTGCGGTGCCAACCAGACCGTGAACCAGGAGCAGTTCCTGGCGGCCAGCTGCCGGGCCTGCCTGCACGGCGACGGGCGGGGCCTGGCGGCCATGGATCAGCAGGCGATCGGAGTCCTGGCCGACCGCGCCTGGGCCGCCGCCCTGGAGACCCCGGTGGGACCGGTGCACCTCAACCTGCCCTTTGAAGAGCCGCTGCACGCCGGAGCGGCGGAACTGGTGGAGCTGGCCGCCGAGCTTGCCATGGTCGCCGGCGCTGGCGCCGCACGGGCGGAGGAGGCCCCCAAACCGGTGCGGGAGCGGGCGCGCGAGCCTTTGGCCAAAGCCGAAGGCCCTGGGCCTGGCGGCCAGAGCCAGGCCCAGGCCGATCTCCTCGGCGGCCTGGATCCCGATCGAGCGGGAGTGGTGGTGGCAGGCCCCTGGCGAGGCACCGCCGCCGAGCTGGGGCGCTTTGCCGCCGCCCTGCTGCGCTGGCAGCGGCGCACGGGCTGGCCGGTGCTGGCCGATGGCCTTTCGGGCCTGCGGGGCTGGCCCGGCCTGGAGCTGGTGGCCGCCTACGACCTGCTGCTGGCCGAGCCCCCCGGACAGCTGGCACCCCCCCAGCTGCTGCGCCTGGGCCCCATGCCCGCCAGCCGCCGCCTGCAGCAGTGGATCGCCGCGGCCAGCGGCCCCCAACTCCTGATCAGTGAAGCCGAACCGCGCAACCTGGATGCCACCGGCAGCGCCACTGTCCGCCGCGGCGAGGGCCTGGCCGCCTGGCTGGAGCGGATCTGGCCATGGCTTGCAGGCGACGAGGCATCCGCTGCCCCAGCCCCAGGGGCCGAGGCCCTGGCCGGGCACTGGCGGCGGGCCGAGGGCCTGGCCCAGGCGGCACTGGATCGGGACCTCAACCTGCACCTGGATCACACCGAGGGCACCGCTGGCGCTGGAGGGGAATCCAAGCCCCCCGCCGCCGAGCCCGCCCTGGCGCGGGCCCTCAGCCGCCTGCTGCCCGCCGGACTGCCGCTGATGCTCGCCAGCAGCAGTCCGGTGCGGGACTGGGAGAGCTTCGCCGATCCGGCCGCCCCCCAGCGACGGGTGCATGGCTTTCGCGGCGCCTCCGGCATCGACGGCACCCTCTCGATCGCCGCCGGTCTGGCCCTGGCCGAGGGAGAGCTGGTGCTGCTCACGGGGGATCTGGCCCTGCTGCACGACGCCAATGGCTGGCTCTGGCGCCGGCAGCTCGACACTGCGGGCTGCCGGCTGACGGTGGTGCTGGTGGACAACGGTGGCGGCGGCATCTTCGAGCAACTGCCAATCCGCCCCCAGGCCGAACAGGCGATGGATTTCGAGCGCCTGTTCGCCATGCCCCAGACGGTGGACCACGGCGCCCTGGCGGCCGCCCATGGGGTTCCGGTGCGGGCTCTGGCGAGCCTGGCGGAGCTCGGAGCGGCCCTGAGCTGGGCGGCGGAGCACCCGATGGCCCTGATCGAGCTGCGCACCGGCCGCCGTGCCGATGCCCTGCTGCGCCAGCACCTGCGGGCGACGGTGGCCCGGCAGCTGGCCAGCCGGCCCATGACAAGGGAGCTGCGCTGAACCAGGCTGCGATCCCTCCGGGCAGGAAGACCCTGGGGACACCCCAGGCCGCGCCGCAGAATGGCCCCACCACCAGCCTGGCCGATGCTCACCCCGCAGCCATCTTCCGCGCGCTGGATCCCCCAGGGGAGCTACTCCGACATCCTCTTCGACCTGTGCGAGGAGGGGATCGCCCGCATCACGATCAATCGCCCCCACAAGCGCAACGCCTTCCGGCCGCGCACGGTGAGCGAGCTGTTCGACGCCTTCTCACGGGTGCGCGACAACCCGGCCATCGGCGTGGTGCTGTTCACGGGGGCCGGTCCAGCGGCCGACGGCGGCTGGGCCTTCTGCGCCGGCGGCGACCAGAGCGTGCGCGGCGATGGCGGCTACGTGGACGACGAGGGCCTGCCGCGGCTGAACGTGCTGGATCTGCAGCGCCTGATCCGCAGCCTGCCCAAGGTGGTGATTGCCCTGGTGGCCGGCTACGCGATCGGCGGCGGCCAGGTGCTGCACCTTCTCTGCGACCTCTCGATCGCGGCCGAGAACGCCGTCTTCGGGCAGACGGGTCCGCGGGTGGGCAGCTTCGATGGCGGCTTCGGCGCCAGCTACCTGGCCAGGCTGGTGGGCCAGCGCAAGGCGCGCGAGATCTGGTTCCTCTGCCGCCAGTACAGCGCCGAGCAGGCCCTGGCCATGGGCCTGGTGAACCAGGTGGTGCCCCTGCAGGAGCTGGAGGCCGAGGGGGTGGCCTGGGCCCGGGAGGTGCTGGGCCACAGTCCCACCGCAATCCGCTGCCTCAAGGCCGCCTTCAACGCCGAAACCGACGGCATGGCGGGACTGCAGGAGCTGGCCGGGCAGGCCACCCACCTCTTCTACCGGACCGAGGAGGGCCGCGAAGGCCGCAATGCCTTCCTGGAGAAACGGGCGCCGGACTTCTCCGGCTCGCCCTGGCTGCCGTAGGGCCTGGCCTCGCTAGGGTCCAGGCAGCGACCTGAACTCTGCGCCGCCGTGCTGCCGCGGTTTCCCGTCTCTCTGGTCCTGCCACTGGCCCCCGTTCGGCTTGCCCCGCTGCTTCTCGCCGCCGCAGCCGGCCTGGGAGCCCTGGCGCCAGCCGCCGGCCACGCCCGCCAGAGCGACCCGATCCCCCCGGCGGCCCCGCCGATCAGCGATGGGGTGGCCCTGGCCGCAGTGCCGGAGGAGCTGCGCCTGCAGACCGGCCTGCACCTGGTGCTGGATCGCAGCAGGCGCCAGTTGATGGTGCTGGAGGATGGCGAGCTGCGTCGCCGCTTCCCCGCCGCCGTGGGCATGGTGGGCTGGGAGACGCCGGCGGGCCGCTTCCAGGTGATGGAGAAGCAGGTCGATCCGATCTGGGAGCACCCCGAGAGCGGCAAGCGCGTGGGCTCCGGCCCCGCCAATCCCCTGGGCAGCCGCTGGATCGGCTTCCACCGCGACTGCACGGGCCGCAAGGGCTGGGACGGCGAGCGCTACCTCGACGTCCAGGGCTGCGTGGTGGCGGGCTTCCACGGCACCCCCCACCGCTGGACCGTGGGCCGCGCCATCTCCCACGGCTGCGTGCGCCTGTACGACGAGCACGTGCGCGACCTGTTCGACCTGGTGCAGGTCGGCACCCCGGTGACCGTGCTGCCCTGAACTGTGCTGCCCTGAATTGTGCTGCCTTGAACCGTGCTGCCCTCATCCGGGCTGCCTTCAGGCCACGTCAGCGCGGTTCGCCACGAACGGGAAGCCCTGAGACCGCCCGTAGAGTTGCGCCCACCTGTGGTGATCGAGCCCATGCGCGTGCTGTTTGCGGCAGCCGAATGCGCCCCGATGGTGAAGGTGGGTGGCATGGGGGACGTGGTGGGCTCGCTGCCGCCGGCCCTGGCGGCCCTCGGCCACGACGTGCGCGTGATCATGCCCGGCTACGGCCGGCTGTGGAGCAAGCTCACCATCTCCAGCGAACCGGTGTGGCGCGGCCACACGATGGGCACCGACTTCGCGATCTACGAGAGCCGCCACCCCAGCACGGGCCTGCCGCTCTATCTGGTGGGCCATCCGGTGTTCGACCCCGAGCGCATCTATGGCGGTGAAGACGAGGACTGGCGCTTCACCTTCTTCGCCAGCGCCACGGCCGAATTCGCCTGGAACCACTGGAAGCCCCAGGTGCTGCACTGCCACGACTGGCACACCGGCATGATCCCGGTGTGGATGCATCAGGACCCGGAGATCAGCACGGTCTTCACCATCCACAACCTCAAATACCAGGGGCCCTGGCGCTGGAAACTGGACCGCATCACTTGGTGTCCCTGGTATATGCAGGGGGACCACACCATGGCGGCCGCCCTGCTCTATGCCGATCGGGTGAATGCTGTGTCGCCCACCTATGCCCAGGAGATCCGCACGGCTGAATATGGCGAGAAGCTCGATGGTCTGCTGAATTACGTCAGCGGCAAGCTGCGCGGCATCCTCAACGGCATCGATCAGGACGACTGGAACCCCGCAACCGACCCCAGCCTGCCGGCCAGCTTCAGCCCCGACGACCTGGGCGGCAAGGCCCTCTGCAAGGCAGCCCTGCAGGAGCGCATGGGCCTGAGCGTGAACCCCGACAGCTATCTGATGGGGGTGGTGAGCCGGCTGGTGGATCAGAAGGGCATCGACCTGCTGCTGCAGGTGGCCGATCGGGTGCTCGCTTACTCCGACAGTCAGATCGTGGTGCTGGGCACCGGCGATCGCAGCCTGGAATCGGGGCTGTGGCAGATGGCGGCGCGCCATCCCGGGCGTTTCTCGGTGTTTCTCACCTACGACGACGCCCTATCTCGCCTGATCTACGCCGGCAGTGACGCCTTCCTGATGCCCAGCCGCTTCGAGCCCTGCGGCATCAGCCAGCTGCTGGCCATGCGCTATGGCTCGATCCCGGTGGTGCGCCGCGTCGGCGGATTGGTGGACACGGTGCCGCCCCACGACCCGGCCCACCACAGCGGCACGGGCTTCTGCTTCGACCGGTACGACCCACTGGATTTCTATACCTCGATCGTGCGCTCCTGGGAGGCCTACCGCCACGTCGACAGCTGGCGCGAGCTGCAGCGGCGCGCCATGACGGCGGATCACAGCTGGGAGCGCTCGGCCCTGGAGTACGACCGGATGTACAAAGAGGTGCGCGGCCTCAAGGAGCCCTCGCCCGATGCCCAGGCGGTGGAGCAGTTCTCCCTTGGCCAGGACGCGGATCCCAGCCTCCGGGGCGGCGATCTGCAGGCCGAGTCGCTGAGCGTGGAAGCTGGCCAGGGCTGGAGCCAAAGCCAGGCTGGGGTACCCGGAGCGGCTGGCAACGCCGACCCAGATGGCACAACCGCCCCTGACGGCGCCAACGCCAGCGATCTGCCATCCGACGCCTCGCTGGCCGCCCGGTTCAACCCCCTGGCCCTGCTGCGGCGCCGGCCGGGCGGCTGAGCCCCGGCCCTAGCCGGGCGGCAGCCTCCCTGCGTTCTCCCCCATGAGCCGGTCGGAGCCAAGCACCAACCTGCCAGTGCCCTACCGCAGCCCCTGGCGGGCCCTGGGGGAGGACCTGCGGGCCGTGGCCGCAACTCTGCGCCTGGGCCTGCAGGAGCTATGGCGCCGCAATGGCCAGGGGGATCTGCCCCGCCCCGCCCTCTGGCCCCGGGACCTGGCGCCCCTGTTCTGGCCGCTGCTGCTGGTTGTGGCGCTGGCTGCGCTGCTCCTGGTGGGGCTGGGCCAGCGACTGGACGACAGTGCCAGCGGCCTGGCGAAGCCCGAATCACTGGCGCCGCCGGCCGAGATCCCCCTGGAGATACCGCAGGAGATCCCAGCCACCAGGGCAACCGCAGACCCCGCAGACGCTCCCCAGGAACCCCGCTCCGAGGCCCCCGCGCCGGAGACCCCAGAGCCAGAGCCCAACGCCCCCGCTGCCGCCACGGCAGAGACGTCCTCCGAAGCCGCCGCAGCCGCCCCAGGGCCCATGGTCCCTCCCGATCCCCTGGCCGAACTCCTCGCCAGCCCCGCAGCGGCAGGTCTGCTGCGAACCGCCAGCGCCGAGCCTGCCAGCGCCGGCCTGCAGCTGGTGCTGGCCGAAGACTTCCTTGACCTACCCGGCGCGGAGCAGCAGCGCCGCGCCGACGCCTGGCTGCAGCTGGCCCTGGGTCTGGGCTACGAGCACCTGCAGCTGCGCGATGCCCATGGAGCGCTGATGGGCCGGGAGGCGGTGGTGGGCGGCGGCATGATTCTGCTCAGTCCCGCCGAGCGGAATTGAGGCCATGCTGCTGAGCCGGTTGATCGAACGCTGGGGAGCCCCGATCGGCGCCACCGTTGACCCCGATCAGCCCCTGGGCCCCGTCTGCACCGACAGCCGCCAGCTCGCTGCAGGAGCTCTGTTCGTGCCGCTGGTGGGGGAGCGGTTCGACGGCCACGCCTTCCTGTCAGAAGCGGCACGCCTGGGGGCCCAGGCCGCCCTGGTGCAGCGGGGGCGGGAGGGTGCTCTTCCACCCGGCCTGGCGGCCTGGCTGGTGGACGACACCCTGGTGGCCTACCAGGAGTTGGGCCGGCTGTGGCGCCAGGACCTGCGGGCGCCGGTGGTGGCGGTCACCGGCTCTGCCGGCAAGACCACCACCCGCGAGCTGATCCGCGCCGTACTGGCCCCCCTGGGGCCGGTGCTCGCCAGCAGCGGCAACGAGAACAACGACGTTGGCGTGCCGCTCACCTTGCTCAGGGCCGGGGCCATGAACCGGGCCGTGGTGGTGGAGATGGGCATGCGGGGCCTCGGGGAGATCGATCGGCTCTCCCGCTGCGCCGAGCCCGACATCGCCGTGATCACCAACATCGGCACGGCCCACATCGGCCGATTGGGCAGCCGCGCCGCCATCGCCACCGCCAAGTGCGAGATCACGGCGGGCCTACGCCCCGATGGGCTCGTGGTGATCCCCGCCGGCGACCCCCTGCTGGAGCAGGCCCTGGCACGGGTGTGGTCGGGTCGGGTGGTGCGGGTGGCCTTGGCGGGCAGTGGGGGCGCCAACTCCGAGGCGGCGAGCACCACCACTGCTGGGCAAGCGTTGCCTGCCCCCGACGCGATCGGCCAGCTAGAGGCTGAAGGCTCGGTTCTTCGCCTGGGAGAGGCGCGGATCCCACTGCCCCTGGAGGGGGAGCACAACGCCCGCAACCTGTTGCTGGCTATCGCCGTTGCTCAGGAGCTCGGGCTTGATGCCGGCCGGCTGGATTGCCTGGAGGTGGCCTTGCCGGGGGGGCGTAGCCGTCGCCAGAGCATCGGCGGCATCACCGTGCTGGATGAGACCTACAACGCCTCCCCAGAGGCGGTACTTGCGGCCCTTGCCCTGCTGCAGCGCCAGCCCGGCCGCCACTTCGCGGTGCTGGGCACCATGCTCGAACTGGGGGAGCAGAGCCTGGCGCTGCACCGTCAGGTCGCCGAGTGGGCCAGGGAGCTGGAGCTCGACGGGCTGGTGATCGTCGATGGCGGCCCTGAGGGCGAAGCCATGCTGACGGCGGCGGCGGGCCTGCCCCGGCTTCGGCGGGTGTCGAACCCGGCTGAGGCGGCGCCGGTGCTGAGGGAGTGGCTGGCTCCCGGCGACCAGCTGCTGCTCAAGGCCAGCCGGGGCGTGGCACTGGAGCAGTTGATTCCACTGCTGGAGCTGGCCGCCTGAACTCACCGGCCCCAGGCCGCTCCGCCATGCTGGCCTCGGAGCGGCATTTCACGATGGCGTAGCCCTCGGGCTGGGGTTGAGGGTGGTGGTTCACCTGAGACCCTTCCAGATCTTGTCCAGCTAGCCGGTTCCCCGCAGAACAGGGCCGCGCTCGCCCAGATGAGTGGCTCAACGGATCAGGCGTCCCCCTCCCCGTCGTCGAGGGCGAGGTCGTCGTCGTCCTCCTCGTCATCCCCGAGCACTTCCTCCAGCACTTCGCGGGCAGTCTTGAGGCGGGCGCTGTCGGCGGCCCAGACGGCCACGCTGACGGCGTCGGCCTCACCGTCCCCCAGCAGCTCCTCCAGGGTTTCCAGGTGGTACTCCTCCACGAAGCCCAGCAGCTCCAGGCTGATCCGCAGCGCGTCCTCGGGGGTGACCGCAGCGGCCTCCACGGCATCCAACACCTGCTGGATGCGGGGATTCGACGACTCGGCGGCCGGGGTGGACTCGGGGGCGCTGCTCATGGGCTCGAGGGCTGCTTCGCCCCCACCATGGACCAGCGGAGCCGCAGGCGCCGCACCCCCTGATGCGGCGACCTGTGTTTCCCGCATCACGAAGGGAGCTGGCTGTTGCGCTTGGCCGATGGCGGAGGTCATATCCGGTGGCTAAGGGGTGGGGGTAGATAGCGGCGCGAACGCGGCGCAGTGGACGTGACGGGATGGACGTGACGGGATGGGCGCAAGGGCATGGACGGGAGGTCATGGACATGAGGCGAATCACCGGACTTCCGGTGCTGGCCTGGCTCCTGGTGGGCCAGGGCCTGCCGCTAGCACTGCCGCAGCCCATCGGCGCCGAGGAGCTGCCGCCGGTCCCAGCGCCGGGCCAAGTGACGCCAGCCCAACCGAGCCAGGTATCGCCACCGCCATTGCCGCCCATGCCCGAGCCGCTCCCGCCGGAGCAGCCCACCCAGGCACCCCTCGCCGCTCCCAGCCAGAGCAAACCATCCGGTGCCACCCCGCCCCGGCCCGCTCCAGCGACTCCGACCCCAGGGGGGCGCGCCCCAGCGAGTGGCGGCCAGGTCGCCCGGCTGCTGATCGATCTCTCCGAGCAGCGCCTCACGGTCTTCGACGGCGAGGGACGGCGGGTCTATCGCGCCCTCGTCTCCACGGGCCTGGCCTCGATGCCCACGCCCACGGGACAGTTCCGGGTGGCCGGCAAGTACGCCAGCACGCCGATCGTGGGCGAGGGGTACCGCATCCCCGCTGTCGCCAACGTGATGTGTCTGGGGGGCGGCGGTCTCCGGCCCGATCGGATCTGCATCCATCCGGCCCCCTGGCAGGAGGCGGCCCGCCAGGCCTTCGGCGTTCGGCGCAGCCATGGCTGCATCCGCGTCTCCAGCGCCACGGCACGCTGGCTGTTCCAGCGGACGCCGGCGGGCACCGAGGTGGGGATCGAGCCGTAATCAACTCGGGCCTTGATCCGGGCGGCATGGTCCAGCCTTGCCGCGGCGACGGGGTTGGCCGGAGCGTTCAGGCCGTCGGCGAGGCCTTGTCGATGCGGTGCACGGTCATCTCCAGCTGCTGGCGCAGGGAGCGGGCATGGTGCTCGGCGGCCGCCAGCTCATGGCGCAGGCTCTCCACCTGCTTTTCGGCGGCGAGCAGGTCGCGGGCGGTCTGGATCGCGGCGCGGTGAATCAGGTCGAGCGGCCCGTGGCCGGCCGCCGCGTCGTTGGCCTGGGCGGGGCTGTGGGGGTCGGCCATGGGGCAGGCAGGTCGGGGATACCTTCCATGCTGGGCCATGGCGAAGGGCTCGCTCAGGCTGAAGTTGTGCTGGGCGACGGGATCAGTGGTGGCGCCAGGGCGGGATCCCGGCGGCGGGAGGTTCCATCCCGCGCACTCCAGGGTGCCGAGGTCGGGCCGGGGCCACAGCTCCCAGTGGAGGTCATTGAGGGCCTGCAACCGGAGAGCCCGCCCCATGGCATCTGCAGGACATGGGATCTGCAGGAATGGGATCTGCAGGAATGGGATCTGCAGGAATGGGATCTGCAGGAATGGGATCTGCAGGAATGGGATCTGCAGGAAATCCGTGGAGCGGGGCCCGTCCCATCGGAGGCTGGCTACGACGACCTCAAACGCGATCTGCGCCATGCCCCTGCCGGTGCCCCCCGAGCTGATGGACCTGCTCAGCCGCCAGCTCGATGCACCGATCGAGTGGGTGAGCGTGGTGGGTCAGTGCAGCCTGGCCCAGGTGCGCGGCATTGTCGTGAGCGCCGGACGGGTGCTCGATTTCGTCTTCGATGCGGAACGCCAGCAGCTGCACACCTGGCTGCGCTTTGAACTCACCACCCTCCAGCGCAACGCACTGGTGCCTCAGCGGGCCTGAGGTCCTGGTGCACCTCCAGCCCGTGCACCGTCGCGCTGTGCGCTGCCGCTCTGTGTACAGCCTCTCTGTGTGCAGCCTCTCAGTGCGCTCTCTGCCCGGCCCCCTGGCGGCCCTGGCGCTGCTGCTGGGGCTGGCCGGCTGCGGCAAGGCTCCCATCCCCCGCGAACTGGCGGAGGTCCAGGCCGTGGCGGATCCGCTGCTGCGCGCCAATCGCATCCAGACCACCCCGCTCCGCTTCGGGCTGGAGCTGGGGGATGCGGCGCCCTACTGGGCCGAGAAGGCCGGCCTCTGCAAGGCCAGCAAGGAAGACCAGGACACCGGGGATGCCTGCGCCAACTGGGCCCACCAGTCGCCTGCGGAGGCCACCAGCCCGGCCCAGCGCCAGATTCGCCGGCTCTCCTATCTGTTCGGCTCCGCCCAGGCCCGCAGCTATTCCCATGGGCTGATCACCTTCGATCGCTCCTTCTTCCTGATCCACGACAGCGACCGTCCGGCCCTGCGCTGCGTGATCGCCCATGAGCTGAGCCACGTGCTGCGCCGCCATTCCTATCTGGCCTCCCGGGCGGCCAACGAGACCTACGCGAACCTGGCCGAGGAGGCCCGCCAGCGCGCCCTGGCCCAGCTGTCGCAGCAGCAGGAGCTGGCGGCCGATCGCGGCGCCATGTTGATGACGGCCATCGCCGGCCACGACCCGAAGGCCTGCGTGCAGCAGCTGCTCAGCAGCGCCCAGCTCGATGCCGACTACGCCCCGGAGGATCCCCTGGGCTCCCATCCGGGCCAGGCCCGGCGGCTCAAGGCGGCGCAGCAGTACCTGGGCGAGCCGCTGCAGCGGGATCTGGCGGCCTGGCGTCAACGGCAGGGGGGGCGCCAGGCCGGTGGGGAATCCAGCCCCCAGTGGAGCTGGGACCCGGAGCACCAGGTGCTGCGGGTCCAGACCACCCCGAGCGGGGTGGATCGGTAGGGCCTCAGCGCCGCTCGATCAGCTCCTGGCGCGGGTAGCGGACCTTGGCCAGGCCGGCGTACTTGTCGTCCGTGCTGCGGTAGCCCAGGGCCACCACCACCGCCGTGCGGTAGGGGCTGCCCTCCAGGCCGAGGATGCGGTCGTAGTCCGGGGGCGAGAAGCCCTCGATCGGACAGGTGTCCACCTGGAGCAGGGCAGCGGCAGTGAGCAGGTTGCCCAGGGCGATATACACCTGATTGACCGCCCACTGATCGGCACGCTCGGGGCTGAACCCCTGCACCACGGTCTTCTCCAGCAGCTGGCGGAAGCCATCGAGGCTGGCCGGATCGAGGCCCCGGGCCTGGGCCGTCGTGGTGATCAGGCGGTCCACGTCGGCGGCATCAATGCGGCGCTTGGCCAGCAGCACCACCAGATGGGAGCTGTCGGTGATCTGGCCCTGGTTCCAGGAGTGGCCGCGCAGCTCGGCGCGCAGGGTCGGATCGGCGATCACCAGGAACTTCCAGGGCTGCAGCCCGAAGGAGGAGGCGGTCAGCACCAGCGACTCCTCCAGGGAATCCCAGGTTTCCGGCGGAATGGTGCGGCTGGGATCGAAGGCCTTGGTGGCGTAGCGCCAACGCTGGGCCTCGAGCAGCTCGGCGGGGGAGAGGGGCATCGCGGCGACATCCGGCAGGACCAGGACTGTCCCATGGGGCCCGAGGCGGCGCCGGTTCGCGCGGACACCGCACCGACGCGGCAGGCGAGGATCAAGTTCTGCGGCGCCGTAGCTGGCCCCCTGGCGCCGTTCCTTTAATGGAGGTGAAGTTCGGGCACGACGGTTGATCCGATGACGAGTTCCGCGCCGCTTCAGCCGGGCCAGAGTGACCGCGCCGAGCGGGAGGTGATGCCCTCCGGGACACCGATCAATCTTCATCTGCCCAAGGCCGGCAGTGGCATCGCCAACCTCTATGACATCAACGACGGTGGCGCCTGTGCCATCCGCCGGGGAAGGCTGGAGGTGAGCGTCGGCGATGTCGTGGAAATCGAGGTGGCCGAATACGACGCCCGCATGATGGAACAGGCGATGGACGAGGGCCGCAGGATTCAGGGGGTGGTGCGCTGGTGCCGACTGGGTCAGAGCAACTCCAGGATCGGCATCTCCTTCGTGGGCAGTGAGACGGAACGCCGCAACTTCGTGGCCTTCACAAAGATGGCCAGGGCCGGGCTCTCAGACTGATCGTGAGGGCTCCAGTGTGGCCATCCACTTGGCCCGAAAGATAGTGGCACTGCGACTCAGATCCGCCGGCCACTGATCACGCGGAACAGAATCGCAATGATCGCAATCACCAGCAGTAAATGAATCAGCCCCCCCAGGGTGGTGGAGGTGACCAGGCCCAGCAGCCAAAGGATGATCAGAAGAATGGCGAGCGTTTCCAGCATGGCGGTTCCTCCAGGGACGGGGACAGGACGGGCAAGGAAAGCGCCAGGCCCCATCCCGAAGCGGGGCCTGGACTGCATTAAAGTGAACTGATTTGAACTGACTTGATTCGGTCTGAATTGACCGAACTAAATCAATCAAATGAGCGTGGCCTGAGCCGAACGAATCAACTGATGCCTACTTGGCCTTGTCGGCCAGCCGACCAGCGGCATCGCTGACATTCTCAGCCGCCTCCTTGGCGCCCTGCTTCACATCTTCCAGGGCATGCATCCCGGAGGCCTGCACCTGCTTGGCCTTGCCCTTGATCTGGTGGCCAGTGTCGCCGGTGAGCTCGCCATAGGCGGATTCCAGCTTGCCCTCGGCATCCTTGGCCGCGGCATCGAGGTGGTTGGACATGGTGGCAATGGGGGTGAGGTGAACGGGGTGGAGGCTGACCGCTGCCACGGCCGGCAACGGAAGCAGCAGGGACCAGATCAGGGCGACCAGCGCAGCGAAGCCGCCGAGGCTGAAACCGAACGGCTGGGCCCTGGGTGGCCGGGCGAGCGGGGAGATGGACATGGGGTTCTGATCCCAGAGGCTCATCTCCGCTGTAGGCACGGCGTGGCGCCAGCCTCCATCCCGGGCATGAAATCGTTGAACCGAACCGACTGAGTTCAGCCGAGCGGCAGTGGCCGGGAGCAAGGCCGGGCGACGATCGGCGCCTGACTGCGCTTCAGCCGCACGCGATAGGCCACGTGGGACGGACCCAGCCGTTCGATCAGGGCCTCGCGGGCCTCGTACTGCAGTTCTTCAAGGGAGTCGGCCTCAATTCGAATCGTCTCGTTTTCGGCGGTGGCCTGGAGGCGCCCTGGCCGATCGGGGAGCACCCGGAACACGATTTCACGCATGGAGCTGGGGCCCGGATATGGCTTGCTTCGTTAAACCGATTCTCGCGGGTTTGCTCGCTCGCCGGAGGTGAGCTGGGCTACGGAGACCCGTATCCGCCAGGTTCGGACGCCGCGCCATAATCCACTCGGTTCCACACCAGGGGCTGGGAGCGCCAGTGCTCAGCAATCGCCTGGGTGAATTCCGGCCGCACCAGCTTGCTGCGCGACACGCACCAGTCCAAGTCGTCATGGCGCAGCACGAAGCCCTCAGGGGCACCGCTGCGGTAGCGGCTGGGGGCGCTGTCCAGCAGGGAGACCACCCCCGGCAGATCCAGCCGGCCCCGGTGCAGGGTGGGCACGGCCGCCAGGCCCAGCTCAAGGGCCAGGGCGTTGCGCCGCGCCGCGCTCCAGAAGCGCGGGTCCCGGGGATTCACCACGTCGAATAGCAGGAACAGGTCCGGCAAGGCCCCGTAGTCGAGCGAGTGGCGGGCGGCGCACCACTCGCCGAACAGCACCAGGCCCCGATGTTCCGGCTGCGAGAGGAAGGCCGTCAGCGCCGGCCCATGCACCGCCAGCCAGGAGCCAAGGCGCGTGAACTGGCCCTGGAACGGCGCCTGCAGGTACTCCCCGCGCTGCTGCAGCCGCAGGCGGCCATCGGAGGCGAGGGAGAGGCCCAGGTTGGCCCCATCCACCTTCTCCTCCACCGACAGGTCGGCCTGGAGAAAGCTCTCGGCCTCGGGCGTGGTGAGCACCTTGTCGCCGCGCACATCCCCACTGCCGAGCCAGGCGAGGTGGGGGGTGTGGGGGAAGCGGAAGAACTCCGGATCCCCGGCGCTGCTGGCGCCGCCGGTCATGGCAGGGTGGGCGGCAGGGGTCATGGCGTGGTTGGCCCCGGGTTCGCGGCGCTGGGAGAAACCCTGTCAGTCGTGCTGGTCGTGGGCCTCGCCATGGCGGTGATCATGCGGGCCGTGCACATGCGAGCCGTGATCATGCTGGTGGTGTTGGCGCTCATTCGGACGCCCATGGTGCCGCTCCTGCTGGCGCCCATGCAGTCCACCAGCGAGACCCTCCTTTTCAGCGTACTTCTGGCGCGACCAGGACTCAATCACCGGCTCCAGCGGAATCCGGTGGGCGCTCAGGGCCTGCTCCCAGCCGTGCCAGTCGGTGTCGCCGGCGAAGGCGATCCAGCAGGCGCCATGCACCCGGATCGCCTCGGCGCAGGCGGCCACCATCTTGCGGTCGGCCAGGTCGTGCACCACAGGCTGCAGATCCGCCGGCAGTACGGCGTTGCCGTCGGTGTCGTAGGCGATCTCCACCACATCACTGGCGCAGGTGCTCCACTTGTGCAGCACCACCTGATGGCCGTAGTCGCCGAAGCCCAGCTGGTGGCGGTATTCCTCGAAGATGCGGCCCGCTCCATCGAGCACCAGCCGGCTGTCCGACTCCTTGAACGCCTTCAGCCACTGCCACACCGCCAGGCGCAGGGTGGGGTCCTCCGGGGTGGCCTCGATCGGACGGTGCTGCTGGGGGTTGCCGGCGCTGGCGGCGATCAACACGTTGGTATCCACCACATAGCGGGATCTCATGGCTAGGCCTCGCGCTGCCGATCAGCCCCCTGGCGCCCGGCCCTCTGCCGCTCGATCATCTGCCGCTCGAACATCAGCCGGGCCTGCTCCTCCGCATCGCCCATGGCATTGCCGAAGAAGTGCTCGGGCCAATCCAGCAGCCGGCCGTAGTCGTCGAGGCTGAGACGGCGCAGCTGGGAGCTGCCCGCCAGCTTGTCGACAAAGTAGAGGGCGCAGTCGCCCGGGGCGATGGCCTGGCGAGCCACCAGGGTCTGCATGCGGCGAAACAGGTGCTCGGAGTGGGTCTCCACGATGAACTGCACCTGGCGGCTCAGGCTCACCTCCACCAGCAGTTCAGCCAGCACCGACTGGGCCAGCGGGTGCAGGTGGATCTCAGGCTCCTCCAGGATCACGGTGCTGCCGGGCGGCGCGAAGAAGGCCACGGTGAGCACCGGCAGCACCTGGGAGATGCCGATGCCCACATCGTGCAGGTTCGCGGCCACCGCCTCCTGGTCGATCACCACCTCGTAGCGGCTGGAGCGGCCCACCTGGCGCACGAGCAGCTGCTGGGCAATTCCCATGCGCTGCAGCCAATGCGACACCCCGTTCACGATGCCGTTGCGCTCTGGCCCCGGCAGCAGCGCGTCGGCCAGCAGGATGTCGATGCTGCGGCCGCCATCGCTGCCGATCTCGCCGGGGCGGGCCCGATCCCACTGGTAGTCGCGCTCGGGCTTGCGGCGCAGCGGGCCGAGGTAGAGGATCTCCTCCAGTTCGCGGCGGATCGCCAGGCTGAGGTCTTCAACGCGGGCACCCGCGGCGCCCAGCTCGGCGATGGCCCTGGCCGGCAAGGCGATCGAGCGCTCGGGGCTGAAGGCGGGGCTCCTGCCCTTGGACTGGTTCTCGGCCCCCACCAGCAGCCCGTAGCTCCCCTTCTCGCGCCGCACGGTCCGGAAGCGCTGGCCGGCCCCGTCCTCCAGGGTCAGCTCCTGCACCACCACGGCGCCGCTGGCGCTCTGGCCGTAGCTGGCCTGGAACCGGCCGCTGGCCACCCGCTCAGCGCTGCCGCTGCGGGCGAAGCTGAAGCCGATGCCGACGCGACGCGGGCTGGCCCCCTGCTTGAGCAGGCTGGCGAAGTCGCCGAAGTGGAAGCTGGCGGTGCTCTCCTCGCCGCCGAGGTCGAGGTGCACGGTGCGATCGGGCGACTGGGCCGTCTGCTTGAGCAGCAGCAGGCTCTGGATCAGCGACGACTTGCCCGAGGAATTGGTGCCCAGCAGCATCGTCACTGGCGCCAGGGCCACAGAGCCCGTGTCCTGCCACGACTTGAACTGGCGGAGCTGGAGCGCGGTGAGCATGGCGGTACCGCTGGGGCCGCAGGGCGGGCAAGGGTCCCAGGGCTGCATTCTGCGGCCCGCAGCCTGGGGGATCGGCCCTGCCGGTATTCCCGTCTGCCGGGCTGGCTGCGGCCGCGCGCGATCTGGCCTTGAATGGAGCGATGCGCAGCTCCAGTGGTTCAACGCAGACGGCCACACCACCGCTCGTGCTGCTGCACGGCCTGATGGACAGCCCGCGGGTGTTCGATCGGCTGCGGCGTCACCTGGGCGAGCAACGCCAAGAGCTGCTGGTGCCCGACCTGCCGGTGCGCTTCGGCACCACGCCCGTGCAGGAGCTGGCCGAGTGGCTGGGCCGCCAGATCGAGGCGGCGTTCGGCCCCTCCCGGCCGGTGGACCTGCTGGGTTTTTCGATGGGTGGGGTGATCGGCCGCACCTGGATCCAACTGCAGGGGGGGTATCGCCGCACCCGCCGCTTCATCAGCCTGGGCAGCCCCCAGCAGGGCACGCTCACGGCCCAGCCCTGGCCGCGAAAGCTGCTGGCCGGCATCGCCGACCTCAAGCCGGGCAGCCCGCTGCTGCAGCGCCTCGATGCCGACCTCGACAGCCTGCGGCAGGTGGACTGCTGCAGCTTCTATTCAGGGCTTGACCTGATGGTGCTGCCGGGCTGGAGCGCCGTGCTGCCGGTGGGGCCGCGGCACCAGCTGCCGGTGCTCACCCACCCCCAACTGGTGCGCGATCCCCAGGCTCTGGCGCCCCTGGCCCAGGAACTGCTGCGGGCCTGAGGCCGGAGATCCCCGATGTCGGCGGATACCTGGAGGTTCCTGGCCTGCGCAGGCGGCTGGCTGGCCTGGTCGCTGCTGATCGGCTGGCTGGCCCAGCGGCTGCCACCGGCGGCCCTGGAGAGCGACAGCTGGCTCACAGCGCCCCGCCCCTGGGGCGAGCGGCCCGCGGCCTACGAGCGCTGGCTGCGGATCCGCCACTGGAAGGACCGGCTGCCCGATGCCGGCACCGCCTTTGCCGGCGGCGTCCGCAAGGCCAGCCTGGTGGGGCGGGATCGGGAGACGCTGCGGCGGCTGGTGGCCGAAACCCGCCGGGCCGAGCTGGTGCACCTGGCCCTGTGGCCGTTCTGGATCGCCACAGCCCTGTGGCTGCCGCCCATGGGGGTGCTGCTCAACCTGCTGTTCGCCACGGCCTTCAACCTGCCTTGCCTGTGGCTGCAGCGCTTCAACCGGCTGCGGATCACGGCCCTGCTGCAGAGGATGGGGCTCACGCCACCGGCGGGGGACTGAGGGTCCCTGGCCCGCGGCCGGTGCAGCCCTCCAGCGGCGGCCCCTCAGGGTCCCAGCAGCAGCGGTTCCAGCTCCAGATCCACCGCCAGGCCTGGATCCTCCACGTGGCGGGCCGCCACCAGCCTGTGCCGGCCGGCCTCCAGGGCGAAGCCGTCGTGGGCTTCATCGAAATAGGCCAGGCGGCGCAGGGGAATCAGCAGCCGCAGCCGCTCGCTCTGCTCCGGCTCCAGCGTGAGCCGCTGGAAGCCGATCAGGCTGCGGACCGGCCGCTCCACGGCTCGCCCCGGCGGCTCCAGGTACACCTGCACCACCTCATCGGCCACCATCGCCCCGGCGTTGTGCACCGTGAGCTCCAGCAGCAGCGCCGCCTGGGGATCCGCCGCCCCCGCGGGAGCCTCCACCAGCTCGGCGGCCAGCTCGCTGTGCCTGAAGCTCGCGTAGGAGAGGCCGAAGCCGAAGGGGAAGGCGCTCGAGTGGCCGTCCCGCTGGAAGCGGCGGTAGCCATGCCAGAGGTCGTAGGTGATCTGGCGGGTGCGCGGGTGGAAGGGGGGCAGGTGGGCGTGGTCGGTGGGCAGGGCGAAGGGCATCCGGCCCGAGGGCGACACGCGGCCCAGCAGCACATCCGCCAGGCCCTCGCCCCCCTGCTGGCCTGGATACCAGAGCAGCAGAATGGCTGGCACCAGCTGGCGCCAGGCCTCGCTGAGGATGCCGCCGCCGCCCATCAGCACCACGACGGTGCGCGGGTTGGCACCCACCACGGCGCGGATCAGGGCCTCCTGGCGCGGCTCGAGGTTGAGCTCGGTGCGGTCGCCGGAGGCGAAATCCCCCCCGGGCCTGGCCGAGCCGAGGCTGGCCACCGCCGCAAAGCCCGCCGTGAGCTTCGACCACAGCGGCAGCAGCCGCGCCCGGCCGATGCGGCGCAGCAGGGGATCGGGGGGCGGCGTATGGCGCAGGATCGGGGCGATATCGCCGGCGTGGATGTGCTCGCCCTCATGGCGCCAGTCCAGCCCCACCACCAGCACCGCCACCTCGGCCGCGGCGGCCAGGGCGGTGGCCTCGGCCAGGTTGCGGCCGTCGCAGTGGCGAATCTCCAGCTCGGGCGCCGCGGCCCGCAGGCCCGCCAGGGGCGTCACCACCGAGCCGGGGGCGGGGCGGGTGTCGGAGGAGCCGCGATCGCCCAGGTTGGCCTCGGCGGCGAGCCGGCCGATCACAGCGATCGAAGCCACGCCAGCCAGCGGCAACAGCGGCCCGCCGTCCGCGAGCGGCTCGTTCTTCAGCAGCACGATCGCCTTGGTGGCGGCCTCCCGCGCCAGGGCCCGGTGCTCCGGGCAGGCCCGCAGCGACGCCGAATAGTCCCCGGGCGGCACCGAGAGCTGGGCCCGCAGTAGCCGCAGCACCGCGTCATCGATACGGCTGAGGGGCACCGCACCGCTCGCCACCGCCTCCGGCAGGCAGGCCTCGAATACCATCCGGAAGGGCATCTCCAGGTCCTGGCCCGCCAGTACGGCAGCCACGCCGTCGCGGACGCCGAAGATGAAGTCGGTGAGCACAAAGCCACCAAAGCCCCAGCGCCGCTTGAGGATGTCGCTCAGCAGATCGGGATGCTGGCCGCACCAGGCGCCGTTGACGCTGTTGTACGCGCTCATCACCGCCAGGGCGCCGGCCTCGATGCAGTCGCGGAACTGGGGCAGGTAGAGCTCGTGCAACACCCGCGGCGTGGCCTGGACATCCACCCGGAAGCGGGCGCTGTCGATCGAGTTGAGGGCGAAGTGCTTGACGCAGGCGATCGCATGGCGAGCCACCCCGCGGCTCATGGCGGCGCCCATGGCGCCCACGTGCACGGGGTCCTCGCCGTAGGTCTCCTGGGCGCGGCCCCAGCCGGGGTGGCGCAGCAGGTTCACGCACACTCCGCCCAGCAGATTGGCGCCGAAGGAACGGGTCTCGCGGGCCATGGCCGCACCAATCCGTTGCTCCAGCTCCGGATCCCAGCTGGCGCCGCGGGCGATCGGTGGCGGAAAGGTGGTGGCTCCGCCCTCCAGCACCACGCCGCGGGGGCCATCCACGAAGTGCAGGCCGCCAATCCCCAGCCGCGGCACCACCCCGGCCGGCCAGGGGTGCTGGTGGGAGGCGTTGTGGAGGGCGATGTCCGCCATTCCCGACCAGAACGGCGTATCGCCATCGAGCATCGCCAGCTTCTCGGCCAGCGTGAGCTGCTCCAGCAGGGCCCGGGCCCGCTGCTCCTGGGCCGGCGCCCCGGGCGCCTGGGGCTCGAGGCGGCGACCATCGGCGGCGCTGGTCACGGCAGGGCGGCACACACCAGCACCGTAGGCATGGCCTCCGGCGGCAAACCATGGGCCATGGCCCCGGGCTGGGGATCGGCGGTCACATCCAGTCGCAACCGCGGCCCTCGCAGTCAGCGGCCAGACACAGCTGCCGCCCAGGCTCCTTCCACCCCGGCGCTGGAGGCAGCGACATGACGGAGATCGCAACGAGGGTCCAGTGAGGGCGAGCCAGTGGAGGGGCCAGCACCTGCTGGCCTTCAACGCCGAGGAGGCCGCGGCCCTGGCCGATGCCTGCGCCCTGTTGCTGGTGGCCTCCGAGGCCGTTCCGGGCTGCCGCCTGCAGGCGGGGATGCAGGGGGTGCTGGCCGAGCTGTTCGAGGCCCTGGCCCAGCCGGCCGAGTTTCCGGGCGAGGGCGGCTGAGGGCAGGGGAACGGCCTCAGCACCTCAGAACTTCCAAGCCGAACAGCCGCTGCCCCAGGGGCCTGGCCCCCTCCTGGCCGCCAGACCGATCAGCAGCACCAACCCCCGCGGTGGATGGTCTCGACGCCCTGGGGTTTCCCGGCAGGGCCTCTACCTCGCCGTGCCGGCGGCACGCTGTCGGCGGCACGGTCTTGGCAGCAAGGTCTTGGCGCCACGGTCTTGGTGCCACGTGTCGGCAATCACCCCGTCGGACCTGTCGGCTGGGCGTGAGCCTCAGGCCAGCGCCGGAAAGCAGCCCTTGAGGCCGTTCACCAGCATCTGCACAGCAATGGCGCTGAGCAGCAGCCCCATCAGGCGGCTGATCACCTTCTCCTGCAGTTCCCCCAGGGCCCGCCGCAGCGGCATCGATACCAGCAGCACCAGATAGATCCCGAGGGCCAGCAGGGCGATGATCCCGCTCAGGGCCAGACGGCCGATCCACGCCTGCGGCGCATCGGCCACCACCAGGGAGATGGCGCCGGGGCCGGCCAGCAGCGGCATCCCGATCGGCACCACCCCGACCGTACCGGCGTCGTTGTCGACCTCCGGGTGGCCCACCTCCAGGCCTTCGATCAGCCGCAGGCCAATGGGCAGCAGGATCAGGCCACCGGCCACGCGGAAGGAATCGAGGCTGATCGCGAACAGATCCAGCAGAGCCTGACCCCACCAGCAGGCCGCCAGCAGCGTGAACAGAAAGGTCAGCACCGCCAGCCGGCTGATCCGCCGCACCCGGCCGGGTTCGCCTCCGGCAGCCTTGGCCACCACTGGCAGCGCGCCGATCGGCGAACTGATCGCCAGCAGGCCCACGGCGGTGTTGATCAGGGCCATGGCCGTGCCGTCAGGCGCCGCTGCCCGCACCGTATCCCCGGGGGCGCCCAGGTGGAGCGCCTGCCACTGGCGGACTCTCCATCGGTCGGTGACTACCTCAGCTTGCGGGCTGCCCATCCATGCCGATCCGCACCAGAGTGGAACGGACAACCGCTGGAGGCGGTGGCACTGCTCGGAGCCGGCACCAACAGGGAACCCGATCGCCACGTCCCACCGCGGCCAATCCCGCTGGACCAGCAGAGCGGCTGGGTGCTGCTGGCGCTGGCGCTGATCGGCCTGTTCCTGGCGGATCTGGTGCTGCCCCGCGACATCGTCGTTCTGCCCTATTACTGGCTGCCGGTGGTGCTGGCGGCGGCCTTTGCCTCCCCGATCAGGGTGCTGGTGATGGGGGCCCTGGCCCTGGCCCTGTCGCTGGCCTCAGGGATCCACTGGGCCTTTTTCCCCTCGCTCGATTTTCTCTCCAGGCTGGTGGGTCTGACGGGTGTGGGCCTGATGGCGGTCGTCGTGGCCGCGCGGCGGCGCCAGAGCGAGCGGGAGCTCAGGGCCACCAAGGACCAGTACCAGCTGCTGCTGGACAACTCCGCGGACATGATCTTCCGCTCCACGCCGGAGGCGGTGTTCGAGTGGGTGTCGCCCGCGTCCCGCAGCCTGCTGGGCTGCGAACCGGAGCAGCTGGTGGGCCGCTCCGCCGCCGAGTTCATCGAGCCGGCGGACCTGCCGCGACTGCAGCAGGCCACCGAGCAGATCCTGGCGGGCCGTCCGATCAGCTGCGAGCTGCGGCTGCGCACGGCCAGCGGCGAGAGGCGCTGGGCCTCCGTGGCCATCAAGCCCGTGCTCGATGGCGAGGGCCGGGTGATCGCCCGCGTCGGCAGCTGCCGCGACGTGCACGCAGCGGTGGAGGCCCGCCTGGCCCGGGCCCAGGCCGAGCAGCTCTTCCGGATGGCGATGGACAACGCCGCCGTGGGCAACGCCCTGCTCGATCCCGGCGGAGCGATCCTGCGGGTGAATCCGGCCCTCTGCCAGTTCCTGGGCCGCGAGCCCAAGCAGCTGATGCAAACCAGCTGGAGTGACCTGATCGATCCAGAGGATCTGGCGGCGGAACAGCCGCTGCGCCGCGACATGGAGGCCAACCGGCGCAACAGCTACCGGCTGACGGCCCGGTTCCGCCGCCCTGATGGCCCGCCGGTGTGGGGAGATCTCTCGGTGAGCTGCATCCGCGACGCGGACGGTGGGGTGAGCACCACCATCCTGCAGATCACGGACATCAGCGAGCTCAAGCGGGTGGAGGGGGAGCGGGAGCGGGCCGCGACGTTCTACCTGCAGCTGCTCAACGACGCCCCTGCGCTGATCTGGCGCGCCGGCCTCGATGGCCTCTGCGACTGGTTCAACGCCACCTGGCTGGCCTTCACCGGCCGCACGCTGGAGCAGGAGGTGGGCAACGGCTGGACCGAGGGGGTCCACCCGGACGATCTGGCGGGCTGCCTGCAGATCTACCTGGAGGCCTTCGCAGAGCGACGCTCCTTCGTGATGGAGTACCGGCTGCGCCGCCACGACGGCGAGTATCGCTGGATCTCCGACAACGGCATTCCCTTCACGGGCCTCGATGGAGTCTTCGGCGGCTACATCGGCTACTGCTTCGATGTGACCGAGCGCCGGCGCCAGCAAGAACAGCTGGCCCGCCGCGCCGCCAGAGGTCCCCTCACCGGCCTGCTCAACCGCCAGGAGGTGACCAACCGGATCAACACGATCGTGCGGCAACAGCCCCGCACCGGCTCCCGCACGGCCGTGCTGTTCTGCGATCTGGATCACTTCAAGGCCATCAACGACCAGCACGGCCATGCCGCCGGCGACGACCTGCTGCGCGGGGTGGCCAGGCGGATCGGCGGCTGCCTGCGCGCCGGCGATCTGGCCGGCCGCCTTGGCGGCGATGAGCTGCTGGTGGTACTCGAAGGCGTGCAAGGTCTGGACAACGCCGTACAGATCGCCGAGAAGATCCGCAAGGCCGTTGCCGAGCCGATCCCCACCGTTGCCGGGCCCCTGGCCATCACCACCACGATCGGGGTGGCGGTGGCCCAGGGCGGCGAGTCGGTGGATGCACTGATCGCCCGGGCCGATGGCGCCATGTATACGGGCAAGGGCCGTGGCCGCGACCGGGTGATCCCGATTCAGGCCTGAGGCTCCGCTGCCGATCCGCTCTCCTCCGCGGCCCAGGCCAGGCCGGTGAGCGGCACCAGCACCTCCATCAGCTCGATCGGCCGCTCGGGGTCCGTGGGCACCACCGCCAGCATCGTGGCCGCGTTGGATCGACTCTCGGGACGCTCCGCAAAGATCTCCAGCGCCGCCATCGTCTGCTGCCAGAGGCGGCTCTTGGCCTCCAGCAGCACCACGAAGTCTTCCGGGCTCCAGCGGGCCCCATCGCCGCGGCAGGGGTACTCATCGAGAAGGTCGAGGATCTCCAGCTCCTGCAGGGGCGGGCTCAGCTGCTCGTCCCACACCAGCAGGCAGTTGCCATCAAGGGCATTGGCCTCCAGCGCGGCCGCCTGACCAGCCAGGGAGCGCTGCAGCGCCGACTCGCCGGCATCGGGGCCGGAGTCGGACCCGGGATCAGCCTCCAGATCGCTGTCGTCACGCTCGATCGCGCCGAGCAGGGCCTCGAGCACCTGCTGGATGTCGTCATCCAGCTCCGCGCCATGGCTGGCCAGCAGGCTGGTGATCGCCTGCTCGATCGCCTCGACGGGCAGCACCGCCGTGAGGGCCAGGGCAATCGCCTCGAGCACGTCGCCATCCCCACCGCCACCGCCCCGACCGTCATCGCCCCCGTCCTGGTCTGCCACCAGGTCGGGGTCGGCCAGGAAGCGCTCGATGGCGGTGAGCACCAGGGCCTGTTCCGGGGAGAGGCTGGACATCGCTGGGGCCGCGCAATGCCTGCAGCATGGCCAGCCCGGGCCCGGCGTGCCGCGCTCAGATCAGGGCCTGCACGTGATCGGCCAGGCGCAGGGCCTGGGCGATCACGGTGAGGCCGATCCCCACCCCCGGAAGGCTGGGGAAGGTACTGGAGTCGGCGATGTAGAGATTGGCCAGCTCGTGGCATTGCCCCTGCAGGTTGACCACGGAGCTGGCGGGGTCCGAGCCCATGCGGCAGGTGCCGCACACCTGGCCGATCGCCGAGAGCGGCGCCTCGCCGCGGGGGTGGATCGGGAAGGGCTGCACCGCCCGGTTGAGGGGATCGGCCTCCACCGCCTCCAGGGTGTCGAGCCAGCGGTAGACAAGCCGGTCGTGGGCCTCGCGGTTGTTGGCGGTGTAGTCGATCTGCAGGCTCTCGCCCCGCAGCGTCAGCCGGTTGGCGGGATCGGGCCGCACGGGGCTGCTGGCCCACCAGCAGATCGAGCGCCCCGCCAGCCGTTCCAGCGCGGCGTTGGGCAGCAGCCGCGTCACCAGCGAGAGCACCGGCGGCGACTCGGCGAACAGCGGATCCTGCAGGACACCGCCGCCGCTCTGGATCGCCCCCAGCGGAAACGACACGTTCTGATCGCCCCAGTAGTAGTCGTGCACACCGAGGCAGCGGGCCTCACGGCCGCTGTTGGCTACGGCGGCCCGCTGCAGGATGGCCGTGAGCTGGGGCTTCATCAGGTTGCGGCCGACCTGGCCCGAACCGTTGGCCAGGCCCTGGGGATGGCGGTCGTTGGCGGAGCGCAGCAGGATCTCGGCGCTGTTGATCGCGCCGGCCGCCAGCACCACCAGCTGGGCGCTGAACAGCCAGCGCTGACCATCGATCTCCGCCTCCACCCCCCGCACCTCCCGGCCGCTGGGGTTCACGTGCAGGCGGCGCACCCGGGCCCGCTCCCGCACCGTGACCGTGGGGTTGGTGCTGGCGCGGGCCAGATCCACCCCGAACAGCTCCGCATCGCCCGTGGGATCCAGCGCCGACGTGCTCCAGCTCAGGGGTAGCGGGTGGGGATGGGTGCCGGCCCGCTCCAGGGCGCCACGCAGCTCCGCCATCAGCGGATCGAGGGGTCGGGGCTGCAGCGGGAAGGGACCGCTGCGAGGCGGCGCCGTGGGGTCGCTGCCGGCCTGGCCATGCACCCGGTAGAGGGCCTCGGCCCGGTCGTAGTACGGGGCGAAGTCGGCGTAGCTGAGCTCCCAGCTCGGCACCGGCCCCTCCTGCAGGGCCAGGGGGCCGAACTCCCGCTCGCGCATCCGCTCCAACACGCCTCCCCAGATCTTGGTGTTGCCGCCGATGGCGTACACGGTCTGGGGAGCGAAGGGGTCACCGTCCGGGCCGAACCACTGCTCGCCGTAGTGGTAGCGATCCTTGCGGAACAGGTCGACATCGGCCACGTTCTGGTCCGCCAGGGCCATCACGCCGCCGCGCTCCAGCAGCAGCACGGAGCGACCGCTGGCGGCTAGCGCGCCGGCCAGGGTGCCACCAGCAGCGCCGCTGCCGATGATCAGAACGTCGTAGGAGCGGTCGTCGATGATCATGGCTACCGCCACACGTAGAGCAGCAG
This sequence comes from Vulcanococcus limneticus LL, assembly GCF_002252705.1. Classification (GTDB taxonomy): domain Bacteria; phylum Cyanobacteriota; class Cyanobacteriia; order PCC-6307; family Cyanobiaceae; genus Vulcanococcus; species Vulcanococcus limneticus. Next base: position 89,372 of record NZ_NQLA01000001.1, on the reverse strand, counting down.
GAACAGCACCACCCAGATCACATCCACGAAGTGCCAGAACAGGCCTGCAGCCTGCAGACCCTTGTGGCCGCCGCCGGCACTGGGGGTGAAGGAGCGCGCCAGCGTCACGCCCATCAGCACGATGCCGGCCGCCACATGCAGGCCATGGAAACCGGTGAGCAGATAGAAGAGATTGGCAAAGACGCCATCGGTGAAGCCGAAGGCCAGGCCGCGCCACTCGAGCACCTGCCCGGCCAGGAACACGGCCCCCATCGCCATCGTCAGCAGCCAGAAGCCGCGGAACAGCCCCAGCCGGCCGCGTGCCAGGAAGTGCTCCGCCAGGGCGATGGTGCCCGAGCTGGAGAGCAGCACCGCCGTATAGCGCAGCGGCTCGCGCCACTCCAGCCCCTCCACCCCGGCGGGGTACCAGCTGAGGGCGCCGTTCTTCAGCACCGCGTAGCCGGCGAAGAAGGCCAGGAACACCAGGCTCTCGGAGGCGAGGAACAGCACAAAGCCGGTGAGGCTGTGGTCAGGGTGCGCGTGATGGCCGGTGCTGGAGGCCTCGCCTGGGCCAAGGTTCTGGCCTGGGCCGCCGGCCTCGCCGGGGGCCGCACCGGCACTGGTGCTGGTCATGCCGCCACCTCCCGCAGGGCCTGCTCGTAACGCTCCTGGTGCTCCACCAGCGGCTCGCCACTGCCATACCCGTAGGGACCCCGCAGCACCGTGGGGATGTGCTCCTCGAAGTTCTCGGCCGGCGGCGGCGAGGGCAGCAGCCATTCCAGGCCGATGGCATTCCAGGGGTTGGCTGGAGCCTTGGCACCGCGCACCAGGGAACTCACCAGGTTGAGCAGGAAGGGAATGATCGACACCCCCAGGATGAAGGCCCCCAGGCTGGCCAGCACATTCCAGAAGGCGAATTCCGGGTCATAACTGGACACGCGCCGGGGCATGCCCATCAGACCCAGGGGATGCATCGGCAGGAAGTTGAGGTTGGTGCCGATGAAGGTGAGCACGAAGTGCAGCTTGCCCAGGCCCTCATAGAGCATGCGACCGGTGAACTTGCCGAACCAGTGGTAGATGGCGGCATACACCCCCATGGTGGCGGCCCCGTAGATCACGTAGTGGAAATGCCCCACCACGAAATAGGTGTTGTTCACATGGATGTCGATCGGCACAGTTGCAAGCATCACGCCGGTGATGCCGGCGAACACAAAATTCACGATGCCCCCCAGAGCGAAGAGCATCGCCGAGGTGAGGCGGATCTTGCCGCGCCAGAGGGTGGCCACCCAGGCGAACACCTTGATGCCCGTGGGCACGGCAATCAACATGGTGGTGACCATGAACAGATCGCGCATCCACTGGGCCACGCCGCTGGGGAACATGTGGTGCACCCACACGATCAGGCTGAGCCCCACGATCACCAGCGACGCGATCGCCACGACGGTGTAACCGAACAGCGGCTTGCGCGCATACACCGGTAGCAGCTCGGAGAACACGCCGAAGATCGGCAGGATGATCACATAGACCGCCGGGTGCGAATAGAACCAGAAGAAGTGCTGATAGAGCACCGGATCCCCGCCCCCCTCAGGCCGGTAGAAGGAGGTACCCGCCACCAGATCCAGCAGCAGCATCACGGCCCCACCGGTGAGCACGGGCAGCCCGGCCAACTGGATCAGCTGGGCCGAGAGGGCCGTCCAGCAGAAGATCGGCATGCGGAACAGGCCCATGCCCGGCGCCCGCAGCCGCAGGATCGTGGTGACCACATTCAGGGCGCCGATGATCGACGACACGCCCGAGAGGGCTACGGCCAGGATCCAGAGGGCCTGGCCGTTGAGCAGGATGCCAAGTGGGTTCTGCAGGCTCACCGGCGGGTAGGACCACCAGCCCGAGGCTGCCGGCCCGCCCGGCACCAGAAAACTGGCCATCAGGATCAGCCCGAACACCGGCACCATCCAGAAGGCCACCGCATTCAGCCTGGGGAAGGCCATATCAGGCGCTCCAATCATCAGCGGCACCAGCAGGTTGTTGAGCCCGTTGAGCACCGGAAAGATGAACAGGAACAGCATGATCGTCCCGTGCATCGTGTACAGGGCGTTGTACACCGTGCGGTCCACCAGATCGGCCTCGGGGGTGATCAGTTCGCCGCGGATCACCATCGCCAGAAAGCCCCCCACCAGCAGAAAGATCAAGGCCGTGGCGATGTACTGGATGCCGATCACCTTGGCGTCGGTGCTCCAGCCCAGATAGCGCAGCCAGGAACCCGGGGCTGGTGGCGTGGAAGTGGCAGCGGTGGAAACCATCGGCTCAGGCGTCGTGGGGGAGGGCAACGGATCCAGGCACGTTCACCAGCGGCGGCGGCGCTGGCACCACGGTGGCCCAGCCATTGCTGGGACGCTGCTGGCGCCGGGCGTAGTCGTCGGCGGCGGGGCTGAGGCCGGGCTGCAGCGGTTGCTGGACCCCCAGCTCCAGCCAGTGGGCAAAGGCGGCCGGGCTCTCCACCACCACATCGGCCTGGTTGGCGGCGAACCAGGTGCCGCTGAACTGGGAATCCCGCAGCCGGTAGCGCCCACTGCGGGTGGGTGTGAGGCGGAAGCTGATGGCCTGGCCGGGCACCACGTCCTGCTTGAGGCGGAAGGCGGGCACGTAGAAGCCGTGCAGCACGTCCTCCGAGAGCAGGCGGAAGGTCACCGGCCGGTTGATGGGCAGGTGCAGCTCGGTGGAGGAGACGGTGGCCGGCATTCCGTGGGTGGTGGCCGCTCCGCCGGATCCGGTCCCACCGGAAGCCCCAGCCATGCCGTCGTGGTCGCCATGGGGCTGGACGTCGCCATCGCTGAGCGGATAGCGAAACTCCCATGACCACTGGCGCGCGATCACCTCCACCTGCAGCTCGGTGGCCGCCGCGTCGGAGGTTGCCAACGCCGACGTCACCGGTCCGGATCCCTCAGCGCCGGGAGACAGCGCACCGGTGGGCACGGCGCCGCCATGCGCGTGCTCCATCGGCCCCAGCACCCCCAGAACCCGGTTGACCCGGATCGCGTTGGCGGCGATCAGCAGCACCAACACGAGCGGGATCACGGTCCAGATGATCTCCAGGCGGGTGTTGCCCTCGATCGGCTCGGCGTCGCTCTCGTCGTATTTCCTGGCGCGGTGGAACAGCAGGCTCCAGGCCAGCACCGTCAGCACCCCCAGGAAGATGAAGGTGCCCAGGCCCGTTTCGAAACCGAACAGCCCATCCACCAGGGGCGCGGCGCTGGAGGCCTGAACCGGCAGCCACCGCTGGGACTGCTGCGCCATCCAGTGGCTCACCAGCACGATCAGGCCGGTCCACAGGCTCACGGCCGCGATGGCGAGCCGGTTGGTCGGTTTGGCGGGTGGTGTGGCGGTCATGGCAGGGCCGTGGTCAGATCGGCGCCGGCCTGGAGCAGTTGGCCGGCGGCGATGTGCACCCCGAATTCGGCCGCCAGCTGGGCGCCGAGCGTGCCGTGCACGGCCAGCACCACCACCAGCCCCACCCCAGCCAGCAGGTAGCTCCACTGCACCTGGCGGCCCATGTCGCGGCGCCAGGCGAAGCGCTGGTAGCCGCGCCACACGGCCATCGCCGTGAGCAGCAGCAACAGGACCGCCCCGCCCACGCCGTGCCAGAGCATGGTGTCCAGGCTCCCCAGGCCGAAGGCGCTGGTGACGCCGGGCAGGGGTTCGGCCAGCAGCATCTCGTAGAGCCCCGCCGCCACGGTGAAGAAGGCGGTGACAACCCCCGCCAGCAGGTTGTACCAGCCCACGTCGTGCAGGGCGGAGCGGGTCACGGGCAGGGCCAGGAAGCGAAACAGCCGCCGCTCGATCGGATAGAAGGCGCCGGCGATGTCGAAGGCGATGGCGATCACCACCAGGCCCACGGTGAGGTGCACCAGGTTGGGGTGGATCGGCAGGGGGTAGGGCAGGCCGTTGGGGCCGTAGGGGTTCATCAGATCAACCCCTCCCGCATCGCCGCCACCACCTTCACGGTGTGCAGGCCGTAGGTCCAGATCAGCTGGTCGCCGAGCAGCACCTGCACGCCGATCAGCAGGCTCAGCAGTGCACCGGCGCCCAGGAAGGGCCAGGGCAGGGTCTGGCTGTCCTGGTTGCGCAGCACGTAGCGCCAGCCGGTGAACACCGAGAGGATGCCGGCCAGGGCCCAGCCGAGGGTGGTGTGCAGATCGAGGATGCGGCGGGCGCCGCCGTAGGGCGCCGCCAGACCCGCCTCCACCTGGCCCAGGATCACCGCCACGAAGATCGCCGCGGTGGCGAACAGCAGATTCCAGAAGCTCACTTCCAGCAGGGCCGGCTTGCGGGCCAGCACCCCCACCAGGTCGAACACGAAGGCGATCAGCGCCATGGCGATCACGAAGTGGACCACGATCGGATGGAGGGTGTCCATCCAGGGCAGGTTGTGGTCGTTGAGGGCCGGCAGCAGCTCGAGCATGGAGCGGAATGGTGCCCGGTCTGAACCTCCACCATGGCCAGGGGCCACAGCGGCGGCGGGGCACTGTCACGGTTTGCCATTGCACCGTCGGGGCCAGGCCATCAGATCGGGCCTGCCCTGCAGACGCGGCCAAAGGCTGGTTGACTGAGCTCTGCGCCCGCCGCCCGCTCGCCTTGGTCCCCTCGCCCTTTCGCCTTCGCCGCTCGAGTCGCCTGCGGGCAGCCATCTTGACCAGCGCCGCCCTGGCCGGCAGCACCGCCCTGGCCGCCCCGGCGCAGGCGATTGATGTGGTGCAGCTGCAGCTCCCTCTATTACAGACAAGCTTCACCGTCAAAACCGCGGAGCTGCGCGATCCCACCAAGCTGATCCGGGGCAGCAGCGATCTGGCGGAGCTGGATCGGGCCACCAATGGCTCGATCGGCCGCGAGCTGGCCCGGGTGTTCAGCACGCCGCTGCCGATCGATGTGCGCTCCTTCGCCAACCAGGCCGTGGGCTCGCCGCTGCTCGATCAGGCCCTGCTGCTGGTCTCAGCGCTGGGCCAGGTGGATGGGGTGCCCGACACGTTCGACAGCAAGGACCTGGCCGCCAGCCTCAACCGCACCGCCGCCACCGGCCCCCTCACCGTGGTGGATCTGCTGCAGGCCCTGCCAGGCCGCACGGTGACGGTGGATCTGCAGAAGTTCGTGGTGGCGCTGGAGCGGCTGCAGCGCCAGCAGAGCGAGGGCCTGCGCCTGGCGGCGGCCACCCCTGCGGCGGTGACCACGGCCCTGAGCGCCCCGGGCCCCCTCGAGATCCAGCGGCAGGAGCAGAGCATCAGCGTGCGCCACCGGCCCGGCCCCCTGGCAGCCGTGGTGATCGCGCCCAAAGGCCGTGGCAACGGCCGGCTGGCGGTGATCTCCCACGGGCTCTGGGATTCGCCCGAGAGCTTCGAGGGCTGGGCCAAGCACCTGGCCAGCCACGGCACCACGGTGGTGCTACCCCGTCACCCGGGCAGCGACAGCAGCCAGCAGCAGGCGATGCTCGCCGGCAAGATGCCGCCCCCCAGCCCGGAGGATCTCAAGCTGCGGCCCCTGGATGTGTCGGCGCTGATCGATGCCGCCGCCAGCGGCGCCCTGAAGCTGCCGGCGCCGGTGCGCACCGATGCGGTGGTGGCCCTGGGCCAGTCCTGGGGGGCAACCACGGTGCTGCAGCTGGCCGGGGCGCGGCCCAGCGCCAGCCGCATGCTGGGCCGGTGCGCCGATCCGCGCGATCCCGAGCGCAACCTCAGCTGGGTGCTGCAATGCAGCTTCAAGGCCACCGCCGACCAGTCGGCCCTCGCCGACCCTCGGATCAAGGCCGTGGTGGCGGTGAGCCCACCGATGGCGCTGCTGTTCGACACCGGCGCCGCCCAGGCGATGAATGCGCGGGCGCTGCTGGTGAGCGGCAGCCGCGACTGGGTGGTGCCCTCGGGGCCTGAGGCCATCACCCCGATGGCGGCCCAGATCCGGGGCATCGGCGGCGGCCATCGCCTGGTGCTGGCCAAGGGCGGCGACCACTTCAACCTGCGCTCGCCCCTGGAGGAGGGGGGCGGGCCCCTGCGGGGCGTGATCCTGGCCTGGGTCAACGGGGCCTTCCAGGCCGGAGCCGCCGCGGCCCCTGGACCCAAGGCCCCCGCCCTGCTGCCCGCCGACGGCTGGGGCGATGCCCAGATCCCGCTGGTGGATGTGACAGACACCCTGCAGAAGGGCAGCTGAGAGCCCTGGCTTGGGCCGTCCTGGGGCTGGCCTCAGGGGCTGGAGGTCGGAGCCGTGGCGGCCTCCAGCTGCCGCAGGCGCCGGCCCAGCAACACCAGTCCCAGCACTGTGGTGACGGTGACCATCAGCACCAGGGCCGAGAACTGCACCGCATCGATCAGGCCGGCGGCAAGGGCGCTGGTGGCGAACACCAGCCCCGGCAGGCCGCGGGGGATCAGGCCGTACACCACCACCTGGGGATCAACGCCCGCCGCCCGATCCCCCGACCGCACACCCAGGCCGCACACGGCCTTGCAGAGCAGCGCCAGCACGGTGAGAACCGCGGCCAGACCCCAGGCCGCCGGGTTCAGCAGGGTGGCCGCTGAGACGCGCATGCCCACGCTCAGGAAGTAGAGCGGCAGGAACACCTCCGAGAGCAGGGTGAGCTGGCCGCGCAGCCGCTGCTCCTCGGGGCTGTCCGGCCCCTGCGGCAGCAGCCGGCCCAGCAGCACGCCCGCCCAGAGGGCGCCGAGCAGGCTGGTGAGGCCGCTGGCCTCGCCCACCCAGGCACAGCTGATCAACAGCAGCAGGATCGTGAGCAGATCCGGCCGGCGAGGGCTCTGCCGGCTCCGCCAGCGCTCCACGCCCCAATAACTCAGGGCAGCCAGGCCCAGGCCCAGCAGCAGGCCAGGCAGACCAGGGGACTGGAAGGCCGCCTGCCCCGCGGCCCTCGCCTGGGCCGATCCCTGGGCCATGGCCAGCGACAGCAGGCCGATGGCGGGCAGGTCATCGAGCACCGACACGCCCACCAGCAGCCGGCCCGAGGGGGTGCCGAGGGCCTGGCGCTGGGCCAGCAGCCGCAGGGTCACGCCGGTGCCCGTGGCGCTCAGCACGGCCAGGCAGAGCAGGGTGGTGGCCCCCGGAAGCTGGAAGCCGGCCTGCAGCGGCCCCCAGGCCAGCAGGGGCGTGAGGGCACTGAGGGCCACGGTGCGCAGCACGGCCCCCCGGCGCGACTGGAGCAGGTCGCCGCGCACCTCCAGGCCCACCTGAAAGAACAGGGTGAGTACCCCGAGCTCGGTGAGACCCGCCAACGGCCGGATCGCGGCGTAGGGCAGCAGCGTGTTGCCGAGCACGAAACCCACCACCAGCTCCAGCACGATCGCCGGAACGGCCCAGCGCTCCAGCCGGCTGGCCGTGAGCCGGGCCAGCAGGATCCCCACCAGCAACAGCAGCAGGGTGGTGAGCAGGGAGGAGGAGGCCACGGGCTAGGCAACGGGGCAGGGGGAGCTGAAGCACCCGTCAGCGCAGCGGTGAGCCTGGCAGGGGTCAGCGGCCGCGCGGCTCCACGATCAGCCCCCTGTCCCGCAGCTCCTGCTGAAAGGCCCGACCCAGCTGGGCTTCAGGCGTGTGGCGCATCGTCTGGGCCAGCAGCAAGGCCGTGCGCAGGCCCAGCCAGCCGAGGGCCACCAGGAACAGCGCGGTCATGGGCAGGGGCGGCACATCCGCCCCATTGTGGACAGCTTGCGCAGGGCCTGGGGCAGCGCCGAAGCGACCGTCCGATGGCCCCGGCTGAGCGGATTAGGGGGACTAGCCCCCAAACAACCTCCGCAATTTGCTAAGCGGGCCTCAACAGTCGACAGGGCGATTCGGGCCAACGATCAGTTCACCTGATTACCCCGATTGGAGGTGCTACTCACAGCCCCGACCACCCCCCAATCCCGCCGCCATGCCCGTAAGGTTTGCCGAATTCTTTTCAGACATCCCCCGATGCCTGCGCCACAGAAGCTCCCCAGCGGCGGCTGCGACGCAATGACTCAGCACCTGCGCGCCATTGGCCGCATTCCCCTGCTGACTCCCGACGAAGAAATCAGCCTGGCCCGATCGGTGCAGACCGGCCGGCGACTGCTGGAACTGGCCGAAGAGATGAAGCTGCGGGCCGGCGGCCTCGAACCGAGCCTGGAGGCCTGGGCCGTGGAGGCCGGGGTGACCGTGCGGCACCTGCAGCGCCAGCTGCGCCTGGCCGAACGGGCCCAGAAGCGGATGGTCACCGCCAACCTGAGGCTGGTGGTGAGCGTGGCCCGCAAGTACACCTTCCGTCAGCTGGAACTGGAGGACCTGATCCAGGAGGGCACCCTGGGCCTGATCCGGGCGGTGGAGCGCTTCGATCCCAGCCGCGGCTACAAGTTGTCGACCTACGCCTACTGGTGGATCCGCGAGGGGATCTCGCGGGCCCTCGCCGACAAGAGCCGCACGATCCGGCTGCCGGTGCACGTTGGCGACACCCTCAGCAAGCTGCGCAAAGCCCAGCACAGCCTGTGGCAGCAGCTGGGTCGGGCCCCCAGCGTGGATGAACTGGCGGACGCCACCGGGCTCAAGCCCCTGGACATCCGCGAGACCCTGTTCCGCGCCCAGCAGCCGGTGAGTCTGGATGCCGGGCTGGCCGGCCAGGACGACGGCAATCTGCTGGAGCTGCAGGCCTGCGGCGCTCCCCTGCCCGACGATCGCGTAAGCAGCCAGCTGCTCAGCCACGATCTCGAGCAGCTGCTGACGCGGTTGCCCGACCGGGAGGCTGAACTGCTGCGCCTGCGCTACGGCATCAACCGGCCCGAGCCGATGACCCTCAGTGCCGCCGCCCGCAGCATGGGCGTCACCCGCGATACAGCGCGGGGCATCGAGCGCCGGGCCGTGGCCGCGGTGAAGGATCTCTCCGAGCGGGTGATCGATTACCTGGAGGCCTGAGCCCTCAGGGATTGCAATAGAGATAGTGGGCGGGATCGGCATCCGTAAGCCGGTCCCGCCTGGTTCGAGCGCACCCGGATGGGATTGCGATGGGCCCGTCTAGCGTCTCCAGCCAGACCTGCCCCTGGGAATCGAGCCTGCGGCAGGCAGCCAGGCCCTCCTGCAGGGCGACAGGGTGAGTGAGCTCTTTGAGGACAAGCCCGTCCGCCCGATCCAACGGACGCACGATCACACCACGGGGGTGAAAGCCCCCCTGCTTCAGCCAGGCTGACGGATCCTGCTCCGGCCCGTGTTGCCTCTGGGAGTCGTTGGTGCGCCAATCCAGGCGTTGCTCCACCAGGGTGAGTGGGCGATCGAGATCCACGCACACCAGCTGTTCCTGCCCCACGGCCAGCAGCGGCACTGTGGGGTGGGGGCCAAAGCTGGCCTCGCTGGCCAGGCCGAGCCTCAAGCCGCTGCGCTCGAGGCCCATCAACGCCTGACCGCTGAAGGTCCCCAGGCTGTCGGCACGGAATCAGGCGGGCTGTTCGGCAGCCACCGTTGGGCCCTCACCCGGTTCCCGAGGGATCACCAGCCGCAGCAGGATCGGGGCCAGGAAGGTGGTGCCAATCACCATCAGCAGGATGGCGGCCTCGAGAGCCGGCGTGAGAATGCCGGCCTGGCTGCCAAGCCCCAGGAAAATCAGACCCACCTCGCCGCGCGGCATCATCCCCAGGCCCACCACCAGGCGGTTGGTGGGTTCCTTGCTGAGGTAACTCCAGCCGGCGGCCACCTTGCCGGCAATCGCCACCGCCAGCAGGAAAGCGGCCACAACCAATCCCTCCCGGTTGGCCGGATCCAGGGGGTTGAGCACGGAGAGATCGAGGCCCGTGCCGATCAGCACGAAAAACACAGTGGCAAACAGGGCCACCAGGGGCTTCACTGCCGCATCGATGTCGTGGGTGTGCTTCGAGGCGCTGAGGATCAGCCCTGCGGCGAAGGCCCCCAGGGCCGCTTCCAGGCCAATGGCCTGGGCCGCAAAACAGCACACGGTAAGCACCAGGAAACTGGCCACCGCCACATCGCCGGGCGCCTTGAGCCGGTCCACCACCCAGTCGAAGGCTGGCGCGGCCTTGCGGCTCAGCACCAGGGCCGCCGCCACGAAGACCACCGCCGCCAGACACAGTTTCAGCACCGGGCCGAGGCTGAATGAACCGCCACCCACAACCGCCACCACCACCGCCAGGATCACGATGCCGATGATGTCGTCGAGCACGGCGGCACCGATCACGATCTGGCCTTCCTTGCGCTTGAGCCACTTGAGCTCGCCGAACACGCTGGCGGTGATGCCGATGGACGTAGCGGTCATGGCCGCTCCGGCAAAGACGGCGGGAATCAGCGGCACATGAAAGAGGAAATACAGCCCAGCCGTGCCCAGGGCGAAGGGCAGCACCACACCAGCCACCGCCACCGTGCTGGCCTGTACCCCCACAGCCACGAGTTCATCGAGCTCGCTTTCCAGACCCGTGAGGAACAGCAGGGCGAACAGGCCCAGCTGCGACACAGCCTGCAGGCTGGGGAAGGTCTCGTTGTAGACCTCCTGCACCGCCTCGGGACTGATCTGGGCCAGGGAGCCCACCAGCGATGTCACGCTGGCAGCGAGCTGGGCCTGGGTTTCAGGCGGCACGATCAGGTGCAGGCCTGACACACCAATCAGCACCCCGGCCACCAGTTCACCCAGGATGGTGGGCAGCTGCAGCCGCACCATGACTTCAGCGATGGCGCGGGCGGCGAAGAAGATCACCACAAAACGGCCAACCTGAATCAGGGTTTCCGCCACTTCAAGCTGGTGGGAACTGAACTCCAGGAGAAGCGGGGGGATGGCGAGCATCGCGAACAGACGGGGTTGCAGATTTATAGGGACTGTGACCCTGCTGTTGGGGCGGCGAAGCCAATGAGGCCTGGGATCTCCCTATCGGTGTTGGGGGCATCGATCAGGCCGGGCCTCACTGCTGTGACGTGACCCCTGAGCGAGCAACAGCACTGTGCGCAGATCCAACCAGCCAAGACCACAAGCAGGAGCAGGGTCATGAAGGGCTGCTATCGGGCGCGGCGATTATGGGCAGAACGGGCCGCAACTGGGTTGGCCCACGGCGACCCATTTTCTGGGAACACTGCCTATCGTTCGGCGCGCATCACTCCCCTGTCGACCCAATCAGGTGACCCTCATTACGGATTCAGCCCCAATCTCGCGGCAAAGCCCCTAATCTCAAGACGACGTAGTCTCAACGCACAAAAGAGGACTTGACTTGACAGACTTCCTCCCTCTCTTCATCGAGCAACTTCAATCGCCAACCTTAGGCTTCCTAATTGGCGGCATCGTTGTTGCTGCACTTGGAAGCCAGCTGGCCATTCCTGATTCGATCTACAAATTTATCAGCTTTTTCTTGCTGATGAAGATCGGTTTGACTGGCGGTATCGCGATTCGCAATTCGAACTTCTCCGAAATCATTCTCCCCGCCCTCGGAGCTGTGGGAATTGGCATCGTGATCGTCTTGATTAGCCGTTACACGCTGGGAAAACTTCCAGGCATCAGCGTGCCCGACGCCGTTGCCACGGGTGGGCTGTTCGGTGCAGTGAGTGGCTCCACCCTGGCGGCGGTGCTGCCCCAGCTGGACTCCGCCAAGGTCCCCTACGAGGCCTGGACGGCTGCCCTCTATCCGTTCATGGACATCCCGGCCCTGGTAGCCGCGATCGTGATGGCCAGCCTGTACATCAGCAAGAAAACCGGCAACACCTCCGAAAAAGTTGAAATCTGGCCGATCATCAAAGAGAGCCTACAGAGTTCGGCAGTGACAGCCATGCTCCTGGGCGTAGCTCTTGGCATCCTCACCAAGCCAGAGCCTGTGTATGAAAGCTTCTTCAACCCTCTGTTCCGCGGCTTCCTCGCGGTTCTGATGATCATCATGGGGATGGAGGCAGCCCAGCGCATGAACGAGTTGCGCAAGGTCGCCCAATGGTTTGCCATCTATGCCTTCATTGCTCCCATTGTTCATGGCTTCCTGGGTTTCGGTGTTGGCCTGATCCTGCACAAGCTCACCGGCTTCAGCATTGGTGGCTCGGTGGTACTGGCGGTGATTGCAGCGTCGAGCTCTGACATCTCTGGCCCACCCACCCTTCGCGCAGGCATTCCATCGGCCAATCCCTCGGCCTACATCGGTGCCTCCACGGCCATCGGCACCCCAGTGGCCATTGCGATCTGCATCCCGCTGTTCATTGGGATTGCAGAAATGATGCTCGGCCGATAGAATTTTTCCCAAACCATTTATTCAGAGCCACAAACAATGAGCCAACAAGTCTGGAAGCTGGTAATCGTTGCCGAGGAAATCCTCTCCAAAAAACTGACCAAGCTCATCAAGGCGGCCGGCGCCACCGGCTATACCGTGAACGCAGCCGGAGGGGAAGGCAGCCGCAACGTACGCTCCACCGGAGAGCCAAGCGTGTCGCACACCCTATCCAATGTGAAAATTGAGGTGCTCACCGGCACCCGCGAGCTGGCCGACAAGATCACCCGTGAAATCGAAGCCAAGTACTACGCCGATTTCTCCATCATCACCTACATCTATCCAGTGGAAGCCCTGCGCGACCACAAGTTCTGAAGCAGCTGCCAGCAAGTAAAAGCCTTCGCTTTTCTGATGCCCGCTTATGCACCCTTGCATGGGCGGGCATTTCTATTGCTTGCCCCCTTGCCATTCCACCATCCACACCATGAAGTTTCTCGACGACGATCGGTTCCTTGGCGGAATTCACAACTATGAGCGGCAACTTGCAAAGCTCTTGGCCCTGCTGCTGGCTGTTGTCATTGGCTTCGCCGTCCTCGAACTGGTCGTCGAATCCAGCATCAAGATTGCCCGATTCCAGCCGGATTGGTTTGATGGAGACCTGATCAAACTGCTCGATCGGCTTCTGATGATTTTTATCGCCCTGGAAGTACTCCAAAACGTGATGGCCTATCTCCGTGATCAGGTCGTACAGATCGAACTGGTGCTGCTCACGGCCATGACGGCCGTCGCCAGAAAAGTGATTGTGCTGCCGCCAGGCACGGAAAGCAAACCCCAACTCATGGCGGGATTTGGGGTGATTGTGGTGGGCCTGGCTGCCGCCTATTGGCTGGTCAAATTGGCCAGACGTGATCAGCAATCAGCCTGATCCAGGCCCAACGATAGCCAAGAACTTGCCCGGTAGTTCCAGGCATTGACCATCTTTTCTGATCGCAGGGATTGCAGCTACTAGTTGAGAACCGAGACTGGAAAGGCCAACCATACAAACCAGTCATTCACGTTTGCCGGCCCCACCGCAGACGACGTTCCGATGCCTGGCCACAGAAACGCCCCATGGGCGGCTGCGACGCACTCAGCCAGCACATACGCAGCATCAGCCGCTTGGCCTTGCTCAGCGCTGAGGCTGAAATCAGCCTGGCCAGGCTGGTTCAAAGCGGCTGCCGAGCCACCGGCGTGGCCCAGGAAATGACGTTGCGAGCCGGCGGCGTGGCACCCAGCCTGGCGGCCTGGGCCCGAGAAGCTGGCATGTTGGTGCGTCGGCTGCAGCGTTACCTGCGTGGGGCCAATCATCCCCGCAGCCGCATGGTGCTCGCCAACTTCGCTTGGTGGTGAGCATGGCTCGCCGCTACCAGCACACCCCTGGAGACCTGGAAGATCTGATCCAGGGGGGCACCCTGGGGCGGATCCGGGCTGTGGAGCGCTTCGATCCCAGCCTCGGCTACGAGTTCTCCACCGACTGACTCCTACTGGTGAAATGGATCTACAGCGCTGCGGGGCTCCCCTTCCCGACCAGGGCCGATTCAAAGTCTCAGCTTGGGCTTGCCTCCGGTTGGCGCCGGACCATCACCATGAGCGCCGTGATGTCATGCATCACCGCCTGCAGGCCTGCGCGGATCGAGTGAAAGCCGGCCAGGCGTAGCAGATTGAGCGCTGCGGTACGCAGTGCAGCCATCACGCCGGCACCATTGCCGCGGTAGCGATGGTCGTCCTCACGGAGCTGGGTGTCTCGGATCCAGTGCCAGCTCTCCAGACTCCACCGCTCTCTCACCAGTTACAGCAGAGCTTCTGGGGTGGTGCGCAGGCTGGTGATGAACCGGTGCGTGGCCTTGAACGGCTTGCCCTCGCGGGTGCCGGTGGCCATCACCTCAACGATCCAGCTGGCGCCGTGCAAGTCCGCTTTGATGTGCTCCGGGGCTTCTTTTGCCCGTAGGGTCCAGGTAATGTCACGGCCGTGGCTGACCTCGTGATCCATTGCCACGACAGGGATCTTACGCTTGCCGAACAACTGGTCGGCTATCTGCCGATACAGCGTCCGTTGATTGGCCTACTCCTTCGGAGAAGCCTGCGGCTAGACGGTCAGCAGGAAGTCGGCCCACTGCTCCTTGAGCTGTCGAAAAACGGTTGCTGGGTGTGGAGCGCATCCGCCTGAATCAGCACACCGTCCAGATCCAGCTCCCCGAGCAGCTTCTTGAGCACAGCCCGCTCATGGTTCTCCCCCGTGGCGTAGTAGGCCTGGGCAATCGCCACGCCCAGGGCGGCGGAGTACAGCGTGACCTGGGCAATGAAGGCTGAGCCGCCGCCAGCCGTGGGCTTGATGGAGCCCCGCAGCGTCTTGCCGTCACAAATCAGCTGATCGAGATCTGCTGCACTACCAGGGATCTGAGCGATCGTCCAGTCCCGGGTGGCAGCGCAGAGGGCGGTCACATCCACCTGCAGGAAGAAGTAGCGAAGGGCCGAGTCGGAGGGCGGTCGCCGCAGCTCCAGGCCCAGCGCCGTGGTGAGAACGCCATGGTGGCGACGGGCAAAACGCGCAAGATCCCGCAGGCTCTCGCACTTGCTCAGGATCCCGAGCACAGCCACCAGCAGGAGGTACCAGGCCGGGATCCGCACCCCGCGCCGCATGCGGGAATCGGGGATCGCCTTGAGGTAGCTGATCAGATCGAGATCGGTTGCAGCGGAGACGCTTTGGAGCACAGAGAGGAGGCAATCCCGCCGACCTCACCCATGCTCGCAGCCCCGGCAAGAATGCCTGAGCCAGACTTTGAATCAGCCCTGCCTTCCCGACGGTCGCCCCAGCCGCCAGCTGCTCAACCACGATCTCGGGCAGCTACCGCTGCAACTGCCCAATCGGGAAGCGGAACTGCTGCGCCTGCGCTACGGGATCAACCATCCCATACCGATGACCTGAGTACCGCACGGCAGCGGCCGTGAAGGATCTCTCCCAGCGGGTGATCGATTACATGGAGGCCTGAGCCCTCAGGGATTGCAATAGGGACAGTGGGCGGGATCGGCGGCCGTGAGCCCATCCCGCCGCGGCAGCAGCTGGCGATGGCTGCAGGCCACACAGCCGAAATCCTCCAGCTGCACCATCTCGGTGGCCAGCCCGCAGGCCCGGCAGGGCAGTCCGGCCCGGGTGGCCACCAGGCCCCAGCCCGGAGCATCGCAGGCCGGGCAGCTGGCGGCCACCCGCCGCACCAGCCGGAAGGCCAGACGCCGGATCGTCGCCATGCGGGTGGGATTGCAGTGGGCGCGCATGTCTGTTTGCAGCCAGGCCAGACCCAGGGGCGATCGGTCCGCGGCCACCGCCATCCAATGGGCCAGCTCCGCGGACCCGTGCACCCCCTTGGCCAGCCAGGGCAGTGGCTTGGCGCTCTCAACCCCATGGGCCCGCACCATCAAGGCATGGGAAGGGAAACCCACCTGGCGCAGCCAGGAGGCACAACTCTCCGGATCGGCGGCGGTGCAGGAGCCGAAATTCGTGTGGCTGCAGAGCATCGGCTCGCTGATCACGAAGCCGTCACGGCGATCCACCAGCGTCAGCCACTCCTGGCCGATGGCCAGGAAGGGAACCACCGGATGGGGCCCGAACGAACCCTCACTGGCGATGCCAAGGTCGAGGCCCAGGGCCTGCATGGCCGCCTCGGCCTTCAGGCGGCAGGTGGTGGGGGCATCCGCGGGTCTGGCGTGCTCACCGGCGAAGCTGCCGAACCGGTCGGTGTTCACCGCGACGGCATGGCAGAGGGTGAGGCCCAGGCCGTGCCGGAGCGGGCGGGAGAGGACCCTCTCCTTGCCGTGTTGCGTGGCCAGGGCGATCAGCCGGCCGGTATAGCGGCGGGACGACACGCCGGTAGAGAACAAGTGGCGCAGGGACGTTAGACACTGGCCACGCGATCTGGGCCAGATGCGCACTCCTGGCAGGAGATGGATGGTGGCTGATGGCCCAGAAAAAGGCCCACTGACCTGCGTGGTCAGTGGGCCCAGATCTCCAGGACGGGGCAACCCTAGGAAGAACAAGGAGGCAATGGTTCGGGAATCCTGAATGCCGGCCTGTTGTCGCGAGGACAGGGCTGGAATCCAGTCCGTTCTGCCGCGCTGATCAGGGCGGTTGCCAGCCCATCTGCACTGGCTGACTGATGACGGCAATGGGATCCTCCCCGGCTGGACTGGGGGAACCGAGATCATGAATCCGTGCATCTGGGTTCCCGGAGGGGAACGACCAGGCACCGGTCAACCATAACCGCAGCTTATAAACACAGTCAGCAACGCCACGGTGACAGGCTCCCCAACCCCACAGAGGCGAACCCTAATGTTCCGGGACACTCAATCCACGGAGCTCGAACCAAGTCTTTGCACCACAGTTATTGCCGTTAGCTCTAGTGCAACGCAACAAGTCAAGAGCCAGTCACGAAGCTTGGCTCTGGCTTTTCTGCGCCCCTTCTTCCTTCACCGATTCCGATTCTCCATGTCCAAGCGTCGCTCCGTTCTGGCCCTGGTTGCAGGAACCCTCTCCAGCTCCATCCTGCTGACGGGCTGCCTCGGCAACCCTCCCAGCAGGACAGGCTCCGCCAGCTCCTCCCCCATCGCCCTGAACACCCAGGCCGCGTCCCAGCTGGACACCAAGAGCATCAACCTGGGCTTTGTTCCCATCCTTGAAGCGGCTCCACTGGTGGTGGGCGTTGAAAAAGGCTTCTTTGCCAAACATGGCCTGGATGTGAAGCTGAGCAAGCAGGCCAGCTGGTCAGCCGCCCGCGACAACGTGGTACTGGGGTCAGCCGGCGGTGGCATTGACGGCGGCCAGTGGCAGCTGCCCATGCCCCAGATGATCAGCGAAGGGGCCCTCACGAATGGCAAGAAGGTGCCGATGGTTGTGCTGGCCATGCTGATGAGCCAGGGCAATGGCATTGCAGCGGCCAATACGGTGAAGGATGGCAATCTCAGCTACGACCTGAAGAAATCCTCACCGGGTTTCTTCCAGAAGTTCAACCAGAAGGAGGGTCGCAAGTTCCGAGCGGCCTACACCTTCCCGAAGGCCAACCAGGACATCTGGATCCGCTACTGGCTGGCTGCCGGTGGCGTGAATCCCAACAAGGACGTGGAGCTCCTCACCGTGCCGGCCCCGGAAACCCTGCAGGGCATGAAGAACGGCACGATGGAAGCCTTCTCCACGGGAGATCCCTGGCCTTCCCGCATCTCCAGGGACAACGTGGGCTACCTGGCGGCCACCACCGCCCAGATCTGGAAGGCACACCCCGAGGAATACCTGGCGGTTCGCTCCGACTGGGTGGACAAGCATCCCAAGGCTGCCGTTGCCCTGCTCAAGGGCCTGATCGAAGCGCAGATGTGGCTCGACAAAGCGGAGAACAAGGATGAGGCCGCCACGATTCTCAGCTCTCGCAAGTGGTACAACGTGCCCCTGCCCGTGCTGCAGGAAGCCCTCAAGGGTCAATACAGGATCGGCCCCAATGGCACACCCTCAACCGACCCCAAGATGGGTCCGCTCTACTGGAACAGCGATCGCGGTGTGATCTCCTATCCCTACAAGAGCCTCACGCTCTGGTTCCTGGTGGAGTCGCTGCGCTGGAAGTTCTATCCCGGCACGGTTGACAACATCCAGGAGGCCCAGGCGATCAACGACAGGGTGACCCGCGACGACCTCTGGCTCCAGGCCGCCAAGGAGCTGGGGCTACCGGCCAAGGACATCCCGACGTCGCCCAGCCGTGGCAAGGAGGTGTTCTTCGACGGAACCATCTACGACCCCACCAATCCCCAGGCCTATCTGGACAGCCTCAAGATCAAGAACTGAGGCCACGTGGAGCCCCATCCGGCTCCCCTTCCATGCAACTCCAGGCGAGTTGTGACCCCAACAGATCTCCATTCCTTCCCTCTCCAGGACAGTCCCATGACCACAGCTCCCAGCTCCGGCTTCAACCTTGCCCAGTGGTGGAAGCGCAGCCGCAAAACCATCCTCCCCCCCCTGTTCGGCATCGGCGGCTTCCTGCTGTTCTGGCAGCTCAGCGCCAGCCTCGGCCTCACCAAACTCTCCGGCCCCCTCAGCCTCTGGACCGAGGAGCGCACCCGTGACCTCCTGCTCTATCCCTTCTTCGACCGCGGTGGCCTGGACAAGGGTCTGTTCTGGCACACGTTGAGCAGCCTGAGCCGCGTTGCCCTGGGCTACACCCTGGCGGCGGTAGTGGGCATTGGCGTCGGTATCGCCGTGGGGCTCAACCAGGCCCTGAACCGCGCCTTCGATCCGCTGTTCCAGTTCCTGCGGATGGTGGCACCGCTGGCCTGGGTTCCCATCGCCTTGGTGATGTTCCAGCAGAACCAGCCGGCGGCGATCTTCGTGATCTTCATCACGTCGATCTGGCCGATTCTGATCAATACGGCTGAAGGCGTGCGTCAGATCCCGCAGGACTACCGCAATGTGGCTCTCGTGCTGCAGATGTCGAAGAAGCGCTTCTTCACCAAGATCCTGATCCCCTCGGCCCTGCCCTACATCTTCACCGGCCTGCGCATCTCAATCGGTCTGGCCTGGCTCGCCATCATCGCCGCCGAGATCGTGATGCCCGGCACCCCCGGCATCGGTTTCTTCATCTGGGATGCCAACCAGAACGGCTATGTGTCCGACATCGTGCTGGGCGTGATCTGGATCGGCGCCATCGGCCTGATTCTCGATCGCCTGATGGCTTGGCTGCAGACCCGCATCGCCACCGGCCGCTGAGCCGTCCCGCTGGCCCACCTGCCATCCACACCCCCCAATCACGCCATGACAACACTGGTCGCTGTTCAGGACGTTGCCAAGGACTTCCCCCTGCAGGGGGGAGGCAATTATCTGGCCCTCAAGGGCATTGATCTCGAGATTCGCAAGGGGGAGTTCATCTCCCTGATCGGCCACTCCGGCTGCGGCAAGAGCACCCTGCTCAACATGATCGCCGGGCTGGATCTACCGACCGGCGGCACGGTTCTCCTGGATGGGGAAACCGTGAAGCGGCCGGGGCCCGACAAGATGGTGGTGTTCCAGAACTACTCCCTGCTGCCCTGGCTCACGGTGCGCGAAAACATCGCCCTGGCCGTGGACGAGGTGATGCCGGATCTCTCCGCAGCCGAGCGCAACGCCGTGGTGGAGGAGCACATCGCCATGGTGGGACTGGCCCATGCGGCCGACAAGCCACCCCTGCAACTCTCGGGTGGCATGCGCCAGCGGGTGGCCATCGCCCGCGCCCTGGCGATCAAGCCCAAGCTGCTGCTTCTCGACGAGCCGTTCGGGGCCCTCGATGCCCTTACCCGGGGCAATCTGCAGGAGAAGCTGATGCAGATCTGCAACGAGCACGAGCTCACCGCGGTGATGGTGACCCACGACGTGGACGAGGCCGTGCTGCTCTCGGACCGCATCGTGATGCTCACCAACGGGCCTGGCTCGAAGATCGGCGGCATCCTGGAGGTAGACATCCCCCGGCCGCGCCAGCGCCTGGAGGTGGTGCACCACCCGAGCTACTACAGCCTGCGCTCGGAGATCATCTACTTCCTCAACCGCCAGAAGCGGGTGAAGCAGTGGCAGGCCAAGCCCCACAAGGTGCTGGCCCGCCATGGCCTGGAGAAGGTGAACCTCGATCTGGGCTTCATCCCCCTGGCAGCCTGCGCGCCGCTGGCGGTGGCCGAAGCCAAGGGCTTCTTCGCCAAACACGGCCTCGATGAGGTGCACCTGGTGCGGGAAACCAGCTGGCGCGGCATCACCGACGGCCTGCTCGACCGCACCCTCGATGCGGGGCTGATGCCCTCCGGCATGCCCACCTGGATGACGGCCGGTGGCCACGGCGGCGATCCAACGCCGATCGTGACGGCCCTCACCCTGAGCCGCAACGGCAACGGCATCACCCTGGCCAGCCGGCTCGCCGAGCAGGGCGTGAGCAGTGTGGCCGACTACCGCGACTACCTGCTGCGCACCAATCGGGAGTCGCACACCCTCGGCATCGTGCATCCGGCCTCGATGCACAACCTGCTGCTGCGCTACTGGCTGGCCTCGAACGCGATCGACCCCGACCGCGACGTGCATCTGCAGACCATTCCGCCGGCCCAGATGCTGGCCGACCTCAAGGACGGCTCGATCGATGGCTACTGCATCGGCGAGCCCTGGAACTACCGGGCCGAACGGGAAGGCCACGGCTTCCCGATCGTGGGCGATATCGAGATCTGGGACGGCCACCCCGGCAAGGTGCTCGGCGTGCGCGAAGACTGGGCCCTGGCCTACCCCAACACCCACATCGCCCTGACCAAGGCGCTGCTTGAGGCGTGCCGCTACTGCGCCGATCCCGCCCACTGGGACGAACTCAGTGCGCTGCTCAGCGATCGGCGCTACCTGGGCATGAAGCAGGAGCTGATCCGTTTCGGTGTGCCGGATGGCGACCGGGACAATCCCCACGGCACCGCCCACACCCTCTTCTTCGGCCCCGGGGTGAACCGTCCCAGCCGTAGTGAACACCTCTGGATCCTCACCCAGCTGGCCCGCTGGAGCGAGATTCCTTTCCCGCGCAACTACGTGGAGATCCTCGAGCGCGTGTGCTCGGTGGGGGTCTACAGCACGGCGGCCCGCGAGCTGGGCCTCGACGATGTGTCGTATCAACGGGGCGGCATCGAGCTGTTCGATGGCGTGCCCTTCAACGCCGACGACCCGATCAGCTACCTCAACACCCTCTCCATCCACCAGGACTTCAGCGTGGCCGAAATCCCGGTCGGCGTGCCCCGCATCCTGGCGACCTGATCGCGTCGCCGGCCTGACCGGCGTCCCGAACCCGTTTCCCTCCCCCGTCCATCCACCGCTCACCGCCATGACCTCCACGCTCCGGTCCGACCGTTCCAGCCCCGCCGCCGCGGGAGCCCCCCTGCTGCGCTTCGAGCAGCTGGGCATGGCCTACCCCACCCCCAAGGGGCCCTATCCGGTGCTCGAGAACGTCAATCTGGAGGTACAGGCCGGCGAATTCGTCTGCCTGATCGGCCACTCCGGCTGCGGCAAGAGCACCCTGCTCAATACCGTGTCTGGCTTTGCCAAACCCACCAGCGGTCGCGTGCTGCTCAAGGGCCAGCCGATCCAGCGACCGGGCCCCGACCGCATGGTGGTGTTCCAGGGCTATGCCCTGCTGCCCTGGCTCAGTGCCTACGACAACGTGCACCTGGCGATCGACTCCGTGAAGCCCCAGCTGGCGGAGCGGGAGAAGCGTGAGATCGTGATGGAGCATCTGGAGCTGGTGGGTCTCACCCAGGCGGCTGAGAAGCTGATCACCCAGCTCTCCGGCGGCATGAAGCAGCGGGTGGCCATCGCCCGCGCCCTGGCGATCCGGCCGGAGGTGCTGATCCTCGACGAGCCCTTCGGGGCCCTGGATGCCATCACCAAGGAAGAGCTGCAGGAGGAGCTGCTCAAGATCTGGAACACCCAGAAGTGCACGGTGCTGATGATCACCCACGACATCGACGAGGCCCTGTTTCTCGCCGACCGCCTGGTGATGATGACCAACGGACCATCGGCGGCGATCGGCGAGGTGCTGACGATCGACTTCCCACGCCCCCGCAACCGGGAGGACATCATGGAGGACCCGCGGTACTACGAGCTGCGCAACAGCGCCCTGGACTTTCTCTACAACCGCTTTGCCCATGACCACGACGAAGCCGGCTGAAGCCAGGCAGCCCCTGGGGGTTGCTTCATCGGTTCCGGAACGGCGGATGCACGCGATCCGCTGGTTTCTCACCACGGGCTGGCTGCTGATCGTGGGCTCCCTGCTCTACGACCCCTGGACGCCCCAGCTGACCCAACGGGATCACCCCTGGAGCCTGTTCCGTCTGCCGGAGACCTGCGTCTCCGTGCAGGGAACCTGCGTGGTGGAGCAGCCCTATCCCCTGGGCACCACCCTGTTCTGGGGGGCCGTGGTGCCTGCGGCCATCTTCATCCTGCTGGTGTTCGGCCATGAGCTCTGGCGCCGCATCTGTCCGCTGTCGTTTCTCTCCCAGATCCCCAGGGCCCTAGGCCTGCAGCGGCAACTGCGCAGCCTGCAGGCCAAGACAGGCCAGGTCCGCACCCAGATCGCCAAGGTGCCGCCCGATTCGTGGCTGGCGAAGCACTACGGCAAGATCCAGTTCGGCTGGCTGTTCATCGGCCTGTGCGGGCGCATCCTGTTCTTCAATGCCGACCGCGTGCTGCTGGCCAGCTGGTTGCTGCTCACGATCGCGGCGGCGGTTCTGGTGGGGTGGCTCTATGGCGGCAAGGCCTGGTGCCAGTACTTCTGCCCAATGGCACCGGTGCAGAGCATCTACTCCACGCCATCGGGCCTGCTGGGCAGCAAGGCCCATCTGAGCCCGCAGCCGATCACCCAGTCGATGTGCCGCAGCACGCGGCCGGATGGCACGGAGCAGAGTGCCTGTGTGGCCTGCCAGCAGCCCTGCATCGACATCGATGCCGAGCGGATGTACTGGGCAAGACTCGAAACCCGCCAGTTCAGCTTCGAGCGCTATGCCTACGTTGGCCTCGTGGTGGGTTACTTCGTTTACTACTACCTCTACGCGGGCAACTGGGACTACTACTTCTCCGGCCTCTGGGCGCGCCAGAGCGATCAGCTCAGCACGCTGCTGAGTCCGGGGTTCTATGTGTTTGGACGGGCCATCAACATTCCCCGGCTTGTGGCGGTTCCCATCACCCTCGGCCTGTTCACCTGGGGCGGCTGGCGAGTCGGGCGCTGGCTGGAGCACCGCTGGCGCCATCACGCCCATCGGCAGGGCCTGGAGCAGGCCAGAACCCTGGTGCGGCATCGGGTCTTCGTGCTGGCCACGGTGCTGGTGTTCAACGTGTTCTTCCTGTTCGGCGGCCGGCCGATCCTGCTGCTGCTGCCGGGCTGGGTTCAATACCTGTTCGATCTGGCCAACGTGGCCACCAGCACCCTGTGGCTGGTGAAGGCCTGGCGGCGCAGCCCCGATCTCTACAGCCGCGAAGGCCTGTCGAGCCGCTTCCGCAAACAGCTCGACAAGCTGGGCCTCGATCTGAGCCATTACCTCGAGGGGCGCTCCGTGGGAGATCTGAACACCCACGAGGTGTATGTACTGGCCAAGGTTCTGCCGGGCTTCAGCCGCCAGAAGCGCCACGAGGCCTACAAGGGAGTGGTGCGCGAAGCGCTGGAGGAGGGCTATGTCGATGCCGCCAGCAGCCTCGAGGTGCTGCAGCAGATGCGGCGGGAACTCGGCATCAGCGATGACGAACATCAGCAGCTGCTGGAGGAGCTGGGGGTCGGGGATCCCGCCCTGCTCGATCCGGCCGAGCGACGCAGCCTCGAGAACCAGATCCGCCTCAGTGGCTATCGCCGCTCCCTGGAAAGGCTGATGGCCCTGCAGACCAACGACGCCGTCGCCAGGCGTGCCCTGCAGCGGGAGTTTGCGATCTCGCCCCAGGAGGAGGCGATGGTGCTCGGAGGCCTCTCCCCCAGCACCAGTGCGGCCCAGAAGGCCCAGGTGCTGCTGCAGCGCCTGCCGGGACTGATCGACGCCTATCGCTGCCTGCACCAGCCGAACCTGCAGGAGTCGCCGGTGGTGCTGGCCCTGCTGAGCGATCACCTGCGCCAGCGCCAGGAGCTGGCCTTGCGCACCATCCTGGATTGCCTGGTGACCCTGCAGGCGGATCCGGCGGTGCCCCCCCTCGTGGCCGCGCTCCAGCAGGCCTCGCCCCTGATCCTGCAGGAACTGCTCGCAGAGGGCGACTGGGCGGCAAAACTGCCACCCGACGTGCGCCGCCAGCTCTCGGAGCCTGGTGCGCTGCCCGCCGTCTGCTCCATCGCGGTCCCCCTGAGCCGCAGCGTTGGGCACGTGGAGGGCCTGGTGCGCGACGGCAACGCCATCGTGGTGGCCTCCTCCCTGTTCCTGATCACCCGGCTGGACCGCGAGCGGGGGCTGGCACTGGCCGCGGAAATCGCGGCAACCGGTGGAGCCGACCTGACGGTGAACACAGCCCAGTGGCTGCTGGCGAACCCCGACCAGACGCCAGAACTCTCCGGCAACCCAGACCTGGAGAAACGGGTGTTTCTCGCCACGAGCGACTTCTTCCGCCGCACCTGGGTCGACAGCCTCGAGGCCCTGGCCAGGCAAGCCGAGATCCGCAGCTATCACCGCGATGAGGTGATCACCGCCGCGGGCGACACGTGCCGTGAACTGCTGCTGCTGATCGAGGGTGCCGCCACGATCCATCGGCAAGGGCCCGACGGGGTCTGGGTGGAAGAACTCAGGCCGGGACAGGTGCTCGACGAGCTGGAGGTGCTGAGCCATGGGACCGTCGACTCACCCATCGTCGCGGACGCGGAGCGAACCCGTCTGCTGGCGCTGCCCGTGGATGCATTCGACGCGGTTCTGGACCGGGATCCGGATCTGGCCCGCCGGGTGATGGAGCTGGAAAGCCGCCAGCTGCAGCGGCTGCTTCAGCTGGGCTTGAAGAGATCCTGAGGGCCTGCACACCGCAGGCGTGGGCTGGGGGTGATTGACGGCCTACCGCCCCCGGCCTGCGGCTCGGGTACGGCCATGGCGCCCATCCCAATGGGCGACAACACTGGAGAGAGTTCCAGTTGAGGGAGCCTCCGTTGATGGCCATGACCCGGCCCATGGCGCTGAAGTGCTCCCGATTCGCTGTCACTGCGGCGGCAGGGCTGTTGATCGGGGCCGCACCGATGCGGGCGGAATCGCCCAGCCAGCCCACCAGGGTGTCGCTGCAGGGAATCACCTTCACGGTGAGCAGCCGGGGCGAAGGCTCAGGACGCCAGCTCACGATCAGAACCAGCGGCACCCGCAAGCCGATCGCCCCGATCCGGCAGGAGATCCTCGGGAGCGTCACCGGGGTGGAGGTGGCGGACCTCGACGCGAACGGCCTGCCGGAGCTCTACGTGTTTGTGACCAGCGCCGGCAGCGGCAGCCACGGCTCGCTGGTGGGCTACGCGGTGAACCGAGGCTCCACATCGATCACGCCGATCAACCTGCCGGAGCTGAGCGGCAAGGCCGCCCAGGGCTACCAGGGGCACGACAGCTTCGCCGTGATCGAACGGAACCTGGCGCGGCGGTTCCCCATCTACCGGCCGGGCGACACCAACGCCAAGCCCAGCGGCGGCATCCGGCAGATCAGCTACCAGCTGGTGCCCGGTGAGGCGAGCTGGCAGCTGAAACCGGTGCGGGTCGATCAGTACTGACCGTGGGGGCTTGTCACGGGCCTGCGGCAACCCCGATCAGTTCAGGCCCTGCTTGAACTCCGTGATTGTTCCTTTGCCATTGACATTGCACTAACCCGCCACCTGCTTGCCGCTGATCTTCCAATTGAAGCTGAGGCCACTCTTTGTGATGTCAGCCAGTGAAATGCTGCCATCATCCATGGCCTGTGGCTCGGTGGCACCAAGTTTCACCGCGACATCGGACATGGGCACATCAAACTGCTCGACCACCCGCAGCTTGCAGGTCTTCCCCTAGGCCGAGGTGAGGCCTGCAGCGGTCTGGGCCGTGGCGGCCGGCACCCAGAAAACGGGAGGCTTGCATCACAGCCATCCAGAACGGGTGACAAGGCCAGCCTGAAGAGGAGCCATCCGCATGGGCCCCATCCCAAGCTGGGCTGTCACACAAAGACTGGGGACTGGTATAGCCCGGAAAGCAGATACAGGAATCGTGGAATCCCATATCCCCTGGATGACAAGTCGCTTGTGATAAACCGCTATTCGATCGACGAGAAGACGTCGGCGAGCCACTCCTGAAGCCCCGAAGCCCTTGAAGGCGGCAATCAACCCGGCAGGATCACCCGATCGATCACGTGAACGATGCCGTTGTCGCAGACGATGTCGGCACTCACCACGGTGGCGTTCTTCACCTCGAAGGGATCGGCGCGGCGGATCGCCACCGGTGCGCCTTCCAGGCTCTCCCATTCCGGCTGGGTCACCAGCACCTCACGCGAGTAGGCCCCGCTGAGCACATGGAATTTGAGGATCCGACCGAGCTGGGGAGGGTTGTCCACCAGGGTCTGCACGGTGCCCGGTGGCAGGGCAGCAAAGGCGTCGTCCACGGGGGCAAACACCGTGAACGGGCCAGGCCCCTCCAGGGCACCGGTGAGACCGGCCACCTCCACCGCAGTGAGAAGCGTGCCGAAACAACCGGCACCTTTGGCGGTCTCGATGATGTTGGCCATGGGATAGAAGGGAACGGCGGAATCAGCGGTAGTCCTGGGTCTGGACCTGGGGCAGACGGGCCTCCGGCCGCAGGAAACGATCCATCTGGGCCTCGAAGAAGCGCCGGTTGGCCAGCAGGTGCTCGGGATCGGTGTCGTCGAGTGGATACAGAAGGGCACCGCGCAGGGCCTGGATCACTGCCGACGTCACGTTGTACATCGAGCGCTGGAAGGTAATACCCAGCTGGATCAACTGATCCGCCTCCCCGCGCTTGTGATTCTTGTAGAGATCCACAAGATAGGGCGGCAGGAAATGGAGCATGTCCTGCATCAGCAGGGTGGGCGGGATGCCGGCAGAGCCCACAGGGAACACATCGGCGTAGAGGATGCCGTAATGGAAGTCGGCCTGCTCGGCAGGCACCTGATAGGCCTGGGCGTTGTAGCTCTTGGTGCCGCGGAAGGGAGCTGTGCGATAGAACACGGCTTCCACATAGGGCAGAGCCGCTTCATAGAGCCAGGTGAAGCCCTCACTCTTGGGAATGATCTCGATGCATTCACCATTGATGTAGACGTGGTGATAGATCGGTCGTCCAGCAACGGCGAAGATGCCATTCACCAGGAAGTCCATGGCATCGGGCACACCCTTGAAGCCACCCTCATCGTAGATATCGCTCATCTCAAAGAAAACGGGCGCCATCACCTCCCAGAACAGGCCCAGGTTGGCGTAGTAGCTCATCTGCTTCACCTGCTCCATGAACATCTCAGGGAACAGGCGGTAGAGCCCCAACATCAAGGGGTTGCCGCGGAAATAGGCCTTGATGGCCCGGTCGGCATTGGCCCGGTAGGCGTCGCTGGCTAGGTAATCATTGAAGCGACCGCCCATGTTCTGGTGCCAGAGCATGGCCTGCATGCAGGCCTCGGCAAACTCCATGTTGATCCGGTCATGCCAGAGGTGATGCAGCAGCTTGGGCAGCTTGCCGGTTTCGCCCTTGGCCATGAACTCCAGCAATTCAGGATGGGCCTTCTCGCCGCCGCGCCAGATGCGCAGCTTCGACTGCTCACCGGCGTAGGAGTTGGGAAGATCGAGATAGTCCTGGCTGATGAAGTACTTGAACGCCGGCAGGGGATTGAGAAAAACCCGCTCAGCGATATAGAGAAGATCGCGCCAGTAGAAATCCATCGGCACGGCATAGGCCTTGTAGATGCCGATGATCTGCATCAGGTTTTCCGGCGTATCCGGAAGCATCGAGCCGCCCGCCTCAAGCCGATGGATCACATCCGCATAGGGATGGGTGGAGGGGGGGATCAGGGGCTGGCGGACCGTCTCGGTGACCGCGGCGGTGGGAGGGGTCATGAGGGCAGCAGCTCCGGAGCGGAAGGCAGGGTGACGGCAACGAGGGTGGTACTGGAGCGGGCGATGGTCGGGCCGGAAGCCCCGAGCAGGAAGGGCTGAGCCCGAACAGCCAGACCGGCCGTCTCAGCCTCACTCCAACCGGTGAGGGCCGTGGGCCAGAGACCCGCCGCGATCACAAGCACGGTCAGGACCATCGCCGGAGCCCGCTCACTCCAGAGGGTGTGGGCCCAGTCGGCATGCGTGTTGTCCAGTCGACCGAAACCGACGCGGTTGAAGAGGCGAATGGCATACACGGCGGTGAAGCCCGAGGCAATCAGGCTGATCAGCGTGGCCACCGGGAAGGCGGTCCAGCTGCCCTCGAACACCACGAGCTCGGCGGGGAAGCCGGCCAGGCCGGGAATGCCGGCGGCGGCCATCAGGGCCAGCAGCAGCATGCCCATGGTGAACGGCAGGCCCCGCAGCGGATTCATCAGACCCGAAAGTTCGGGGATGGAGGTGGTGCCGGTCTTGCGCTCGATCAAACCGACGCAGGCGAACAGCAGGGCCACGATCAGGCCGTGGGCCAGCATCTGGGCGATCGCCCCCTGCAGGCTGAGCGGCGTGGCCGCGGCGAGTGCCAACACGAGCAGCCCCATGTGCCCCAGGGAGCTGAAGGCCATCAGCCGACGGATGTCGGTCTGGGCGATGGCGTTGAGCGCCCCGTACACCGCGCTGATGGCGCCGGCGGCGGCGATCCAGGGCGACCAGGCGGTCCAGGCCTCCGGCAGGAAGCCGACGCCGAAACGCAGCAGGCCATAGGCCCCCAGCTTGGAGACGACACCGGCGAGCAGGATCACCACGGGGGTGGAGGCCTGGCCGTAGGTGAAGGGCTGCCAGCCATGCAGGGGCACCACGGGCAGCTTCAGCCCGAAGGCCAGGAGCAGCAGGGCCAGGATCCAGCGCTGGGCCTCGGGCGTGAGCTCAGCGGAGGCGAGATCGGCAAAATCGAATCCAGGGCCTGCCGCGTTGAACCAGGCGAAGGCGAGCACTGCGGCGAGCATGCACAGCCCTGAAACAGCGCTGTAAAGCAGATAGCGAATGGCGGCTCCGGCGCGGCGCTCCCCTCCCCAGGTGGCAATCAGCAGCGTGAGCGGGATCAGCACCAGCTCAAAGGCCAGCAGGAACAGCAGGGCATTGCGGGCCAGGAACGCCCCCATCACGCCCAGGTTCGTGAGCAGCATCAGGGAGAAGAAGAGCCGTGGTCGGTTCTGATCCGCTGGCGCCGAGAGGATGGCCAGGCTGGTGAGCAGGCCGCAGAGCAGCACGAGCGGCAGGGAGAGCCCATCGAGGCCCAGATCCAGGCTGAGGCCCAGGGTCGGAAGCCAGGACAGCTGCAGATCGGCCGGCGGATGCTGCCAGCAGATCAGGGCAAGCAGAACCTGCAGGGCAGCGGGGAGCGCGGCAACGCTGCGGATGCGAGCGGAGCTGAACCCCGCCGGCAGAAGGGTCAGAACCAGGGTTCCCACCAGGGGCAGGACCAGCAGCAGAGCGAGTGGAGTCGGTCCCATCAGCGGAATGAGCGGACGAGTTCGGTGGGTGGGGAGGCGATGAGCCAGGCGGCCATCAGCAGCACGCTGAGGATCAGGGTCAGCGCATAGGCCTGGGACCGGCCCGAGGTGGTGAGGCTGAGGCGACGGGCGCCCGCCATGGCGGCGCCGCCGGAGGCGCCACTGAACCCATCGATCAGCCGGTCATCGGACCAGGCACTCAGGCGGGCCAGGGAGACCACCAGCCAGACCACGGTGCGGTGGTAGAAGCGCTCGGTCTGCATGTCGTGGGCCAGCCAGTCCTGGAGGCCACCGAGGGCAGAGGGCAGATGGGCAAGCGGATGGGGGCGCAGGTAGAAGATCGCCGAGAGCCCACCCCCCACGAGGGTGGAGCACAGCAGCGGCACCGCCATGGGTCCCCAGCCCGGCAGGGGTGCGAGGGGGAAGACGCCGTTGACCGCAAACAGCTGGGGCTGATGCAGCACCAACCCCATCAGCACGAAGGTGGGCAGGGCCATCAGCCACAGCACTTCCGGGGAGCGGGCCGTGAACACCGAGGGGCGACCGCCCCAGATCAGGCCGAACACCCGGATCAGGCCGGCACTGATCAGGGCATTGGTGAGCAGCACCACGCCACCGAGCAGCAGCGGATGGGAGCTGGCCGCGGTGAGCTCCATCAGCTCGCGCAGGGCGGCAAAGCCGCCGAAGGGGGGCAGGGCCATCAGGCCGGCGGCGCCGGTGAGAAAAGCCAGACCCATGAGCGGTCGCTTGTTCCAGAGACCGCCGAGCTGGGTCAAGTCCTGGGTGATGTTGGTGAGCACGATCGCGCCGATGGCCATCAGCATCAGCGCCATGGGCAGGGGATACACCAGCATCAGGTGATCGGCGACGCTGATTCCGCCCAGGCCCACGGCCACGAACAGCAGGCCGAGCCAGCTGCTCACGAGGAAGGAGAGCGCCCGCTTCACATCGATCTGCGCCAGGGCGATCAGCGAGGCGACCACAGCGGTGGTCCCGCCCACGATCACCAGCACGCCCTGCACCAGCGGACTCAGCTCGATCAGGGGCTCGAGCCGCAGCAGCACCCAGGCGCCGCCCACCACCACCACCGAGTTGCGCAGCACGGTGGAGGGAAGCGGGCTCTCCATC
The DNA here is from genome assembly GCF_002252705.1 of Vulcanococcus limneticus LL. Taxonomy (GTDB): domain Bacteria; phylum Cyanobacteriota; class Cyanobacteriia; order PCC-6307; family Cyanobiaceae; genus Vulcanococcus; species Vulcanococcus limneticus. The sequence continues at coordinate 58,973 of NZ_NQLA01000001.1, read as the reverse complement.
GCCTCATCGAGCCAGAGGTGCAGGGGAATCTGGGCACACTTGCCCATGGGCCCGGCAATCAGGGCCAGCAGGATCACGGGCAGGAACTGGGGCAGGGGATGGCCGTTGTTGACCTGATCGGCGGCCCAGGCCTGGAGACCATGGAAGTTCCAGGTGCCGGTGATGGGCAGAAGCGCAATCAGGCCAGCCAGCAGAATCAGGTCGCCGATGCGCTTGGTGAGGAAGGCATCACGGGCGCCCTTGACCACCAGCGACTGGTTGTACCAGGTGCCCACGATCAGATAGGTGCCGAACGTGAGCAGCTCGAGGATCACGTAGCTGAAGAACAGCGAATCGGTGAGCACCAGGGCGCAGAGGCCAGCCTCGAAGAAGCTGAGCGAACCGAAGAACCGAGGCCAGCCCCAGTCCATCTCCAGGTAGGCAATCGAATAGAGCTGCACCAGCACGTGAAGTCCGGTGATCACGGTCATGGCCACCAGGGCCGGTTCCGTGATCAGGCCGTCGAAGCCGATGCGCAGACCGGCGGTGCTCAGCCAGGTCCAGCCGAAGCTCACGGGGCGATAGAGGGCCTCGGCGCCGGCGCTGGCATTGGTGTGCAGGGCGATGAGAGCAACCACGCTGTGCACGAAGGCCAGCGAGACCATCAGCAGGTTCATGTACCCGCACGGGCGTGGGCCGGTGCGGGAGATCAGACCGGGCGACCAGGCCAGCGACGCCACAGCGGCCAGCAGTGGATAGACGGGAACCAGCCAGGCCGTTTCCAACAGGGCGATGGGCATCGGCGATGTCAGCAACGGAGGTCAACGGAGCTCGAACGCAGCGACGACCCCGGCGGTGGGAGCCTGGCGGGCAGGCCACCGGAAGGGTCAGGGCGCTGGCGTGCTGCGAACGGTAGAAACCGCAGACGGCCGTTGGGTGAAGCGGGCGAAAGGCGTTGCCTATCGGGGGGCTAAGGGAGGGTTATCGCCCCCCGATCAGAAGCGCCGCCGCCCGTCGTTGAACGCGCTGGCGCGGTCGGACTCGCTGGCCTGGCTCAGCTTCCAGACGTTGCGACTGAGGCGGCGGGCCTTGAGACCACCCCGTTCCACCTGGGCGGCGCCGGGACGGGCCCCCAGCAGGAACGTCACCTCGGCGGTGCTCAGGGGCGCGCCGGTCTTCAGGGCCAGATCGATCAGCTCCAGGCGATGGCGCAGCTGGGCCACATCGCAGCTGCCGCCATCCTCGGCCTCGCTCCAGCTCCAGGGCGCTTCACCACTGGCGGCCAGCTTCTGCATCAGGCCCAGCCCCACCAGCGCCAGGGCCTGCTCGGCCTTCACGCCGGGGCCCACGGCCTCGGCGATCCAGGCCCCGAGGCCCTGGGGATCGGCGCTGCCCGGCAGGGGCTGGGCGACGGTGGAACCGTTGGAGGCAGCGCGCTTGGGGGCCACGGAGCTTCGGGCTGGGGGGTGGCCGGACGGTACCCCCTGCGAACGGGCATGCAAGGGGGTGTGCAGAGCGATGTCCACCAGACCGCCAGGGCGTCTATGGTCTGGCTGACCCAGATTCGGCCACCGGCCTGAGCGGCCCGGCCGCCGCGAGCCCACTCGGTCCATGGTCCTGTCGGAGCTGCCCATCAGCCTGCAAGGCTTCGATCCAGAGGCGCCCATCCAGATCGCGCCGCAGATTTGGTGGGTGGGCATGCGCCTGCCCGACGACCGCTTCCAGTGCCACGCCTACTACCTCGATAACGGTAGCAGGGGGGTCCTGATCGACCCCGGCTCACCGCTCACGATCGAGGCGACCCTGCGCAAGGTGGCCCGCATCCGCGACCTGGAGGCGATCCGCTACATCGTCTGCCACCACTGTGATCCCGACATTGCCGCAAGCCTGCCGCTGCTCTCCGAGCGCCTGAAGCGCCCGGACGTGGAGGTGGTCACCGAGTGGCGCGCCCAGGCCCTGCTGCGCCACTACGGCCACCGCTTCAGCTACTACCGGGTGGAGGAGCACGGCTGGTGCCTGCCCCTGGCCGGGGAACGGCGTCTGGAGTTCCAGCTCACCCCCTACCTGCACTTTCCTGGTGCCTTCGTCTCCTTCGACACGGGCACCGGCACGCTCTTCTCCTCCGACCTGTTCGGCGGCTTCGTGCCCGATGCGGCGGTGCTGGAGTCGAGTGATGTGGACTACCTGATCGACAACGCCCGGCCCTTCCACCAGCACTACATGCCGAGTCGGGAGCTGCTGACGGCCGGCCTCAACCGCATCCAGCTGCACTGGCCCCGGATCCAGCGCATCGCCCCCCAGCACGGCCACATCGTGCCTGGCCCGGTCGTTGCCGAGGTGTTTCAGCGGCTCACGGAGATCGACTGCGGCGTGTTCTGCCTGGCCGATGCCGACCTGGACCTGAAGCGACTGCTGCGCATCTCCCAGGCCCGCGGCCGCATCACGGAGGCCCTGATCAGCCAGGACAGCCCCACGGCCCTGGTGGCCAGCCTGCGCACGATCCTGGCGTCGACCGGCACCGTGGCCGACTGCGAACTGGCGATCGACCTGCCCGGCTCCGGCTGGTGCAGCTGGGGAGAGGGGCAGCGTGCGGCGGAGCGCCGCCTTCCCCCGGCGGACTGGGTGCGGGTGGCGCTGCCTGGCGAGCCCGCCGCCCTGCTGGCCCTGCGCTGGAGCGAGGGCCAGGACGAGGGAGACCCGGAACTGCTGGCGATGCTGCGGGAGGTGGCGACGACGATGCGGCCCTGGCTACAGCACTACCTCCACGGCGTGCGCCAGCAGCGGAACACCGCCGCCCTGCGGGAGGCGGCCTACAGCGACGCCCTCACGGGCCTGGCCAACCGCCGCGCCCTGGAGCAGCAGGTTCCGTCGACGCCCTACGCCCTGATCTCGATCGACATCGACCACTTCAAGGCTGTGAACGACAGCTACGGCCATGGCGCCGGCGATCTGGTGCTCCAGCGCCTGGCCTCGCTGCTATCCCGCTCGGTGCGTCCGCAGGATGCCGTCTACCGACTGGGGGGTGAGGAGTTCCTGCTGGTCCTGCCCGCCGCGGATCAGCCCTCGGCCCTCACCGTGGCCGAGCGCATCCGCACCAGCACGGCCAGGCTCGACCTGGAGGGGCTCGCCCCCGAGGGCCACATCAGCCTGAGCCTGGGCATCGCCCAGGCGGGGACTGGCGCCGCCGCCTCGGGCACCGAGGACTTCGCCACGGTGCTGGAGCGCGCCGATGGAGCCCTCTACCGCTCCAAGCGGGAGGGCCGCGATCGGATCAGCTGCGCCTGAGCCAGCCCGGGGCGCTGCCGAACCAGTCACCCAAGTCGCCGGGATCCTCCGGGTCGGGTCGAAAGGGAGGGGCTGGATCCGGATCCCCAAGGTCCAGGCCGGCGAGCAGGCGGTCGAGGCCATCGCCCGTGGCCGCCTGCTGCTGGCGGCGCGCGCGCCGCAGCCAGGTGCCCACCCGCGGATCCCGGTCGGCGAACTTCTGGAGGTAGATCCGCTCCTCGAGTGCCACGGCCCGGCCCGCCGAGAGGCGATCCAGGATCTCCTGCAGCCGCAGGCGGGTGGCGGGGGGGGAGAGCATGGCGTCGAACCCGGAGTGGCCCCGTGATAGCGGGCCCAGCGTGGCGCGATGTAGGCGTCGCCACCATGGCGGGCCTGGCGTCAGTGGACGCCAATCCACGACCTGCAGGATGGTCCGGCAGGAGTTGGCGGCGCGAGGCGGGGGCGGGTAGGGCCCGGGGCGGACGGTAAGATCCCCCCAACACTTCAGAGGTGGGGCAGCGGTCAGGTCGTCCTGGTCGTCGCGTCGGTCCTCCCTCTGGTCTCGCCCATCCAGGGGCGATGCAGTCCCCGGAGCGACGTCTTCCCCTTGCCGAACCGCATCCCCAGGGCCAGAGCGCGGTCGGTGCAGATCACCGGAACCGACCTTGGCTTCAGTGGTGGCAGTCTCGGCAGCGGCAGCGGTCTGGGTGGGGGTCCGGGCCCGACACCATCGGCCGCCAGCTGTGTCATCACCACCGACGCCGAGGGCGCCCGGCTGAGCCGGCAGTCGAGCCATGTGCAGTCGATCGAGCTGCGCACCTACGTCTTCCTTGATTCGCTCCAGCCCCAGCTCGCCGCCTACATGGGCACGGTGAGCCAGGGCTTCCTGCCGATCCCGGGCGATGCCTGCCTGTGGCTCGAGGTCTCGCCCGGCATGGCCGTGCACCGCGTCACCGACATCGCCCTCAAGGCCAGCACCGTGCGCCTGGGCCAGATGATCGTGGAGCGGGCCTTCGGCTCGCTGGCGCTCTACCACCGCGACCAGAGCAACGTGCTCCACTCGGGCGAGGTGGTGCTCGAGGCCATCGGCAGCACCGTGGAGCAGCGCAGCCGCTGCGAGGTGAGCTGGACCGAGATCATCCGCGCCATCACACCCGACCACGCGGTGCTGATCAACCGCCAGAACCGCCGCGGCTCGATGATCCAGGCCGGCATGAGCATGTTCATCCTCGAAACCGAGCCCGCCGGCTACGTGCTGATCGCCGCCAATGAGGCCGAGAAGTCCTCCAACATCACGATCGTGGACGTGAAGGGGGTGGGGGCCTTCGGCCGGCTCACCCTGGCGGGCCGCGAGGGCGACGTGGAGGAGGCCGCCGCCGCCGCCATGCGCGCCGTGGACGGCATCAACCGCCGCGCCCGCGACTAACCCAGGCGCCGGGCCAGCGGTCAGGGGCGCGAGATTGGGATGTCACTGGGCTCCTCCGGTGCCGATCCACGAAGCGGAAGTTGCCGCTGGCACTGCCACGCGTCGCCCGCGCAGTCAGGCTGGTTTTAGCCAGGTTGGCCTGGGAGCTCTGGCCAGTGTGGCGGCCCATGGCGGTGCCGATCGGGAAGCCCATGGCCATGGACAGGACGCCATTGCGTCACATCTGGCTTGTCAGGCTGATGCTGCGCGCAGCGATGCGTCCACCCGGGCCTTCTCCTGCTCAAACCGCAAGAGCACCCCAAGTCGACATCGGCAAGGAGGCTCACCTTGGCCTCCCTGGGAATCACCGATCAACGAAGGATTGCCTGTGAAGTGAAGATCCTCCAGTGCGTTGGACATGACCAGGCTCACCCCATGGATGCCGACCCAGGCGGTATGCCGTACCAACTTGCCATGCCAACTCCCTGATGACATCAATACCGGGATCCGCCTCCGCATCCAAGACATCATCGCCGTAGAAGTCACTCAAGCGATCGAGTCCATCGGCAGGAATCAAGGGATCTTCCAAGACACTCAGTGAGCACGGATAGGGTCGTTCAAGATGAACATACTGAACCGTACTGGGCGGACGGGGCCCGCGGCCTGAGCCCACGCCTGTCCCGGTTCAGTCCACCCCCAGCCAGTGCTTGAGTCCGGGGGCCAGAGCCCGCGCCGCCTTGCCCCGGCTGCCCAGCTTGTGGCGCAAGTGGTCGGGGAGCTGGGCGTAGCTCAGGCCCGCCTCCCGCACCCAGAAGATCGGGTCGTAGCCGCCGCCATGGCCCTGGGAGGCCGTGAGGATCTCGCCGCGGCAGATCCCCTCGGCCTCGAGCACCGTGGTACCGCTGGGATCGGCCAGGGCCATGGCGCTGTTGAAGCTGGCGCTGCGGTAGGGCGTGGGACCCAGTTCGTGCAGCAGCCGATGGATGCGCTCGTGGTCGGTGGGGGCGTAGCGGGCGGAATAGAGGCCGGGGGCGCCGCCCAGGGCATCCACCTCCAGACCGGAGTCGTCCCCCAGGGCCCAATGGCCGGTGAGCCGGGCCACGGTTTCGGCCTTGAGGCGCGCGTTCTCCAGATAGGTGAGGCCGGTCTCCTCGATCTCCAGCCCATCGGGCTGCGGGCGTACCTCGATGGCCACGGCATCGAGCATGGCGCCGATTTCCACCACCTTCCAGCGGTTGCTGCTGGCGATCACCAGCACGGGATGGGGCGCCGCTGGCCTCACGGGATGCCTCGCAGGGTCCGCCATTGTGGCCAACGGCGGACCCTGCCCCGGTACGGGGGTGGGGGCAACTCGGCCGCACAGGGCGTTTGCAATTGGCTACGGCCCCCAGATGGCGCCGAATCCCACCCCTAGGTTGGAGCCACTGATGAGAGAGCCGGGCGCCCATGGAGACCAGCCTGGTGCTGCAGAACCTGCTCTCCCCACCGGTTCTGTTCTTCTTTCTGGGCGTGCTGGCGGTGCTGCTGGGCTCCGACCTGGAGATTCCCTCGCCGCTACCCAAGCTCTTTTCCCTCTATCTCCTGCTGGCCATCGGCTTCAAGGGCGGGGTGGAGCTGGCCCACAGCGGACTCGGCGGCCAGGTGCTGCCCACGATCCTGGCGGCCGTGGCGATGTCGCTGGTGGTACCGCTCTATAGCTTCCTGCTGCTGCGCACCCGGCTCGATCTCTTCAACGCCGCCGCGATCGCGGCCACCTACGGCTCGATCAGTGCCGTGACCTTCATCACGGCCCAGAGTTTTCTCGGGGTGGTGGGGCTGCCGTTCGATGGCTTCATGGTGGCGGCCCTGGCGCTGATGGAATCGCCGGCGATCATCATCGGCCTGCTGCTGGTGAAACTGGCGGGGCCCCAGAAGCGCCCGGACAGCGGCGCCATGGGCTGGGGTTCCGTGCTGCGGGAGGCCTTTCTCAACAGCTCGGTGTTCCTGCTGGTGGGAAGCCTGGTAATCGGCGTGCTGGTGGCCAGCTTCAGCCCCCAAGGGGTGGAGAAGATGCTGCCCTTCACCGACAAGCTCTTCTACGGGGCCCTGAGCTTCTTCCTGTTGGACATGGGCATCGTGGCGGCCCAGCGGCTGGGGGATCTGCGCCGCGCCGGCCCGCTGCTGATCGCCTTTGCGGTGCTGATGCCAGTGCTCAATGCCCTGATCGGCGTCACGATTGCCCGCGGGCTTGGCCTGAACCAGGGCGATGCCCTGCTATTCATGGTGTTGTGTGCCAGCGCCTCCTACATCGCCGTGCCCGCCGCGATGCGAATGACGGTGCCGGAGGCCAATCCAAGCCTCTACATCTCCACCTCCCTTGGGGTCACCTTCCCCTTCAACATCATCGTGGGGATTCCGATCTACATGCTCCTGGTGAAGCAACTCATTCCTGCTGGCTGAACCATGAAACGCCTCGATCTGATCCTCAGCGAACGGGAACTGCAGAAGGTGCTCCAGGTGATCGATGCGGCCGGAGCGCCCGGCTACTCGGTGATGCGCCACGTCACGGGCAAAGGGCCCCACGGCGCCGTGTCCGAATCGATGGACTTCAGCAGCCTGGGCGCCAACGCCCACGTCATCGTCTTCTGTGAGCAGGAGACGCTGGTCAAGCTGCGGGACGGCATCCAGCCCCTGCTGCGCTACTACGGCGGCGTGGCCTTCGTGTCGGAAGCCACGCCCCTCTGAGCGGCACCGCAGCCTCGAAACGCGAGAGTTGCCCAGCAAGGCCAAACGAGCTGGAGGGGCCTGGCATGGAGGCGTCTCCGCGGCAGCGACCCGATGGGCGAACGAGGCCGTAGACCGATAAACCCAGTTCTGGGGCAGGATGTCGGCGTCCACTGACGCACGGACCACAAGCATTCAAGACGTTTTGTGGCGCTTAGATCAGTCTCCCTTATGCGAGGCAGCGTCGACCCTGATGGCCCCAACCCTCCAAACGGCTTGACGGGGGGAACCGCCGCCGACCATGGTTGCTGGCGAACATTCCACCCCTCCTCCAGGAGCAGGTAATGGCTAACGAAACCATGGGCATCGCCCTCGGCATGATCGAGACCCGGGGTCTGGTCCCCGCGATCGAGGCCGCAGACGCCATGACCAAGGCCGCCGAGGTGCGCCTGATCGGTCGTGAGTTCGTGGGCGGCGGTTACGTCACCGTCCTCGTCCGTGGCGAAACCGGCGCTGTGAACGCTGCCGTTCGTGCCGGCGCCGATGCCTGTGAGCGCGTGGGCGACGGCCTGGTGGCCGCCCACATCATTGCCCGCCCCCACCGCGAAGTGGAACCTGCCCTGAACAGCAGCGCCGGCTTCGTGGGTTCCAAGGACTGAGGCCTGACGCGCGCCGCTGACGCCCGCTCATCCCTCTGACCTTTTTCCCTGAACCCACCCGGAGATTCTCCATGGCAAAGAAGTACGACGCTGGGGTTAAGGAGTACCGCGACACGTATTGGACTCCTGACTACGTTCCCCTCGATTCCGACCTGCTCGCGTGCTTTAAGTGCACCGGCCAGGAAGGTGTGCCCCGTGAGGAAGTGGCTGCCGCTGTGGCCGCTGAATCCTCCACCGGCACCTGGTCCACTGTGTGGTCCGAGCTCCTCACCGACCTCGACTTCTACAAGGGCCGCTGCTACCGCATCGAAGACGTCCCTGGCGACAAGGAAGCCTTCTACGCGTTCATCGCCTATCCCCTCGACCTGTTCGAGGAAGGCTCCATCACCAACGTGCTGACCTCCCTGGTCGGCAACGTGTTCGGCTTCAAGGCCCTGCGCCACCTGCGCCTGGAAGACATCCGCTTCCCGCTGGCCTTCATCAAGACCTGCATGGGTCCGCCGAACGGCATCCAGGTCGAGCGCGACCGGATGAACAAGTACGGCCGTCCCCTGCTGGGTTGCACGATCAAGCCGAAGCTCGGCCTGAGCGGCAAGAACTACGGCCGTGTGGTGTATGAGTGCCTGCGTGGCGGTCTGGACTTCACCAAGGACGACGAGAACATCAACTCGCAGCCCTTCCAGCGCTGGCAGAACCGCTTCGAGTTCGTTGCCGAGGCTGTGAAGCTGTCCGAACAGGAAACCGGCGAGAAGAAGGGGCACTACCTCAACTGCACCGCCGCCACTCCTGAGGAGATGTATGAGCGCGCCGAGTTCGCCAAGGAACTGGGCCAGCCCATCATCATGCACGACTACATCACCGGCGGCTTCACCGCGAACACCGGTCTGGCCAAGTGGTGCCGTAAGAACGGCATGCTCCTGCACATTCACCGCGCCATGCACGCGGTGATCGACCGTCACCCCAAGCACGGCATCCACTTCCGTGTGCTGGCCAAGTGCCTGCGTCTCTCCGGCGGTGACCAGCTCCACACCGGCACCGTGGTGGGCAAGCTGGAAGGCGATCGTCAGTCCACCCTGGGCTACATCGACCAGCTGCGTGAATCCTTCGTTCCCGAAGATCGCAGCCGCGGTAACTTCTTCGACCAGGATTGGGGCTCCCTCGGCGGCGTGTTCGCTGTGGCCTCCGGCGGTATCCACGTGTGGCACATGCCTGCCCTCGTGGCCATCTTCGGTGACGACTCGGTGCTGCAGTTCGGTGGTGGTACCCACGGTCACCCCTGGGGTTCTGCCGCTGGTGCTGCCGCCAACCGCGTGGCTCTCGAAGCCTGCGTCAAGGCCCGCAACGCCGGCCGCGAAATCGAGCGCGAAGGTCGCGACATCCTTCTGGAAGCCGCGAAGCACAGCCCCGAGCTGGCCATCGCCCTCGAGACCTGGAAGGAAATCAAGTTCGAGTTCGACACCGTCGACAAGCTCGACGTCAACTGATCGCCCCAGCTGCGTGGTGGCGGAGAGGTGCTACGGCCCTCTCCCTGCCCTGCTGCCAACCGATCCCCAGCCCCGATTCAGCGGGCCGTCTGAACGCGACATAACCCGAGCCCCCAAGGTACCGGGTTCATTCCATCCCTTCACCAAGGATCCCCATGCCCTTCAAGAGCACCGTGGGTGACTACCAAACAGTCGCCACCCTGGAGACGTTCGGCTTCCTGCCGCCCTTCACCCAGGACGAGATCTACGACCAGATCGCTTACATCATTGCCCAGGGTTGGAGCCCGCTCATTGAGCACGTCCACCCCAGCAACTCCATGGCCACCTACTGGTCCTACTGGAAGCTGCCCTTCTTCGGTGAGAAGGACCTCAACGTGATCGTGAGCGAGCTCGAAGCCGCCCACCGCGCCTACCCCGACCACCACGTGCGTCTGGTTGGCTACGACGCTTACACCCAGAGCCAGGGCTCCTGCTTCGTGGTGTTCGAAGGCCGCTGAGTTCAGCGGACTTCATCAGCCGTGGTCCCGATCACCATCGGGACCACCTTCTTCATCCGCAGGTTTCCTGCATTTTTTCAGTCATTCCATTCGCCGGGCGGACATGGCCAGCACATCGAGTCGTGAAGCAGCTCTGGAGCGCCGCAAGGCCCTGACCAATGGTGGCAAAAAAGCCACGGGCCGCTTCACCTCGTCCCCCAGCCGTGTGCGCAGCGCTGCTGACGCCCGCCCCACCCGCACCAACTCGCCGGTGCCCAGCCAGGCCGAGGTGATCGCCGCCAGCGCGCCGAGTGCCACTGATCCCTCGCGCCGACGGGCCGGGCAACCCGAGCGCGTGCCGCGCCGCAGCGTCGAGCTGAGCTCCGCTCAGGCCGGCGGCCATCGCAGTGCAGCCAAGCCTGTCGCCAATCCCAGCCGGGAGCTGGTGCTGGCCCGTCGCGAAGCCCTCAGCCGGGGCGGCAAGCGGGCCGATCGCTCCAAGGACCGCAGCCGCACCGATGCCGCCAAGGCCGCCCTGGTGGCCGGAAGCTCCCCTTCGGCCAGCGATCCCTCCCGCAAGGAGGCCGGCAGCCACACCTGCAAGTGCCAGGAGAAGTCCGGCGAACCCACCGCCACGGATCGGCGCAGCAGTGCCCGCACCGCCAGCCTGTCGCTGGGCAGCGGCCGCGCCGCCAGCAGCAACGGCGGCACCGGCCGCGCCGCCACCAAGAAAATCACCGCCCAGCACAACCCCAGCCGCGCCCTGGTGCTGGCCCGCCGCGATGCCCTGGCCAAGAAGGGCAAGTCCGCCAGCACCAGCGCCTCCTCCGGCAGTGCCGCCGTGGTGCGCCAGGGCAACCCCGATCTGAGCACCCGTGAACTGGCCCAGAAGCTGCGGGAGCTGAAGAACAAGAGCGGCAGCGCCGGCATCGTGCGCACCGGCAGCGGCAGCGGCACCACCCGCCCCAGCGGCCCAAACCGCAAGGGCGCCAAGCAGGCTGCCGAGACCAGCCTCAAGGTGGGCGTGAGCGAGACCCTGAGCGGCCAGGTGGTCACCGGCACCCAGGCCAACCGCTCGGTCAAGACCACCGGCAACGAGGCGGCCACCTGCCGCACGATCACCGGCACCGAGTACCTCGGCGCTGAGGTGTTCCAGACCTTCTGCCAGTCCCAGCCCAGCCCAGCCCAGCCCGCCAAGGTGCGCGTCAGCAGCACCAGCCACGGCAACCGGGTCACCGGCAACGAGGTGGGCCGCAGCGAAAAGGTGACCGGCGATGAGCCCGGCACCTGCAAGAGCATCACGGGCACCGAGTACATCTCCGCCAACCAGGCCGCAACCTGGTGCGGCTCCAGCCCCGCCGCCGCCGTGCGCAAGGTGGGCCGCAGCCAGACCCAGGGTGGCCAGGCCATCTCCGGGGTCCTGGTGGGCCGCTCTGAGAAGGTGACCGGCGACGAGCCCGGTTCCGGCCTGCAGCTCACCGGCGACCAGTACCTCGGGCGGGAGGCTCCCACCCCTGGCCAGGCTCCCGCCAAGGTGGCCAGCTTCAACACCCTGCGCGGCACCGGCGTCACCGGCACCTCCGTGGGCCGCAGCGAGCGCGTCACCGGTGATGAGCCCGGCAGCTGCCGCAACGTGACCGGCGACGAATACCTGGGCTCCCAGCAGTTCGACACCTTCTGCGGCAACCGCCCCGCCCCTGAAGCCCCCAAGGTGGGCTTCAGCGTCACCAACAAGAACCTGGTGGTGAGCGGCACCCGCACCGGCCGCAGCGAGAAGGTGACCGGCGATGAGCCCGGCACCTGCAAGGCCGTCACAGGCACCCCCTACGCCGGCCTCGAGCAGACCGGCCAGTGGTGCTCCAGCCAGCAGGTCCAGGCCGTGCGCGAGCGCCTGCCGATGGCCATGGCCATGGCCAACCGCCGCATGACCGGCATCAAGCCCGGCGTCGGCGGCGTGATGACCGGCGATGAACGCGGTGCCTGCGAAGAGGTGACCGGCACCCCTTACATCGGCGCCGACCAGCAGGCCGAGGCCTGCGGCCACTCCACCGGCTCCGTCGCCCCGGATTTTCCCCAGCCCCTGAACGCCGCCGCCTGGCAGCAGTTCAGCGTCCAGTCCCCGGCCCGTGAGGCCCAGCTGGAGCGCGAACGCACCGGCGCCGTGACCGGCAGCACCTACGAGCAGGGTGGGCGCATCACCGGCCCTTTTGACATGGCCGGTGGCAAGGTGACCGGCACCGAACAGTTCCGCTTCGACCGCCAGGCACCCCAGCCCCTGGCCGTCCGCCCCGCCGTCGCCGCTGTGGTGACCGCCGATGAGGATCTGCGCCCCGCCTCCCGGGTCACCGGGGAGGGCTCCGGCAACAAGATCACCGGCGACGACTGGGACCGCGGTGATCGCGTCACCGGCACCGAGGGCAGCTCCGCCCGCCGGCGCAACCCCACCCGCGTCGGTCCGATGAGCGCCATGCCTGCCGCCCAGCCCAAGCGCAATGTCGAAGTGGCGGTCCCTGTGAGCCGCGTCACCGGATCAAGCGGCAGCACCGATCAGGGCTCCCTGATCACGGTGTCTGGCGGCGCCCGCGGCTGAGCGAGCTAACCCATGCCCCGGCGACCCACCAATTCCAACCAGACCCGTCCGACCCAGCTCGGGCCCACGGCCCCGCGCCGGCGTCCTGGAACTCCAGTGGTTCAATCCGCCACAGAGGCCGACCCGGGCCTGTCCCCGGTGCGTGCCTTCAGCAAAGTGCTGCGCCAACGGGAACTGGCCCAGGCCGCCCGCCAGGGGGCCAGCCGCCCCCGCCAGCGCCGGAATCCGGCCGCCGAGGCCCTGCGCTCGAGCGTTGCCGAGATCCGGGCTAGTGGTCGCCCGGCCACCCCGGTCGACGCCGCTGCATCAGCCTCGGCCGCGGTGCCCAGCCGCCCCGCCGCCAGTGCTCCGGCAGGCCGTCGCGTACGGCCCGTGGCTGCTCAGGTGATCCGCACCCAGGTCCGTTCCGGCGCAGCCGTCGCGGGGGCCCTGCACCCGCTCAGCAATCCCGCGGCAAACACGGCCCTGCGGGCCTACGAGGAGCGCACCATGGGCGCCTTCGATCGGATCGTGCCCGTGCTGAAGCGACTGTCGGCCCTGCAGCACGAGCCAGACTTCGTAGCCCAGGCCCAACGCCTGGCCCGGGCCGAACTGGGCTACGACCTGCCGCTGCCGATCCTCGAGACCGCCTGGACCAGCCAGCTGGACATGCGCACCCTCTATGCCTGGTGCGTGTTCGAGGCCTATGAGCAGACCAGCATCGGCTTCTTTGAGGCCGACCCCCTGGGAGCCGAGGCCGGCAGTCCGGAGGCCGAGGTCTTCGAGGCCTTCCTGCTCGACTGCGGCTTTCACCTGCTGGATGTGACCCCCTGCGCCGATGGGCGCCTGGCCCACGCCATCGCCTACGCCCTGCGGCTCCCCTTCAGCGCGGTGCGGCGGCGGCCCCACGCCGGCGCGATGTTCGATGTGGAGAACACGGTGGACCGCTGGGTGAAGACCGAGCACCGCCGCTACCGCGAGGCGATCCCCAACCCCGCCCACGCCGACACCCGCTACCTCAAGACCGTCGTCTACCACTTCAGCTCGGTGGATCCCTGCCACGAGGGCTGCGCCGCCCACGGCAGCGACGACAAGGCGGCGGCGGCCCAGGGCCTGCAACGCCTCCAGGACTTCCAACAGGCCGTGGAGAACAGCTTCTGCTGCGGCGCCTCGGTGGATCTGCTGCTGATCGGCATGGACACCGACACCGACGCGATCCGGGTGCATGTGCCGGGCCGCGAAGGCCAGACCGATCTGGGCCGCTGGCTCGATGCCCGCCAGGTCTATGAGGCCACGCGCCAGCTCAGTCCCGAGGCGGGTCGCGAGCAGATCGAGCAGCTGGTGCTCCAGGCCGCCGCCGCCAGCCCCGATCCGGGCATGGTGCGGCTGATCGCGCGCCTGATTGAGCACAACCTGTCCCAGATCGACTACGTGCTCCAGTACCACGGCGGCCACTACGCGGACGCCGGCCATGCCGAGCGCTTCATCGGCGTGGGCATCGGTTTCAAGGAGATCCACCTGCGCAACCTCACCTACTTCGCCCACATGGACACGGTCGAGGAGGGCGCGCCCGATCTCGACGTGGGTGTCAAGATCTTCAAGGGTCTGAATGTCTCGCGCGGCCTGCCGATCCCGGTGGTGCTCCGCTTCGACTACCACGGGGCCGTCCCCGGGGCGCGGGAGCGGGCGGTCCGCCACTGCGAACGGGTCAAGTCCGCGATCGAGAGCCGCTACGCGGACCTCTGCGGCCAGGGATTACTGCACACCCTGCTCACCGTGCGTGACCGTGATCGGCCGGTTCCGGCCGAGACAGTGAGCTCGTCCATCACGTTCAACACCGGAGGGGGACACTGATGTTGATCTGCAAAGTCGTCAAGCCGCTGGTCTCGACCAATCGCATCGCCGATTTTCAGCACAAACACCTGCAAGTGGTGCTCGATGGCAGCACCCAGAAGGTGGCCGTCGATGCCGTGGGCTGCATTCCCGGGGACTGGGTGATCTGTGTAGGCAGCTCGGCGGCCCGCGAGGCCGCCGGCAGCAAGTCCTATCCCAGCGATCTGACAATCGTGGGGATCATCGACCACTGGGATCCCGACGCCGCCAAGGCCATGGCGGCTGGCAACCCGCCGGCAGGAGGCGGCAAGTAATGGAGATCATGCAGGTGATGGGCTCCCTCGTCTGCACACAGCGGGTGGCGGGCTTTGCCCACCTGAACCTGCGGGTGCTGCGCACTCCCAAGGGCAAGCTCAGCGTCGCCTGCGACCCGGTGGGCGCCGCCCCCGGCAACTGGGTGTTCACGGCCAGCGGATCCGCCGCCCGCTTCGCCACCGGCAACCCGGATCTGTTCACCGACCTCACCATCGCCGGCATCATTGACCACTGGTCGCCGGACGGCTGAGGCCCGGATCACCACCCCCGATCAATCCTCCAGGTCTTCGCCCTCCCTCGCCTGCATTCTTCCCCGCCATGGCCACCCCCCGCTCCCGACCCAGCAAGACCAGCGCAAGCCGGGCCAGCGGCGCCAAACCCACTGCTTCTGCACAGCCCACTTCCGCGGCCCAGCCCACAGCTGCTGCCCAGCCCGCCGGGGCCCAGCCCTCCACTGCGGCGGCGCCTGGGGCCAAGCCCGCCGAACCACCGGTGGTGACGCCTGAGGTGGCCAACCCCGCCCCTGCCCATGCCGCCAAGGCCCCGCCCGCGGCGGCCACCCCAAGCCCCGTGGTGACCACCACCGCCACCACGGTGAGCCGCTCGGCTCCGGCCCGGGCCGCCTCCAGCGGCCGCTCCACCAGCTCCTCCCGCCCGGCCGCTAAGGCCAGCTCCACCCCCGCCCGTTCGGGCGGGGGTGCCAGCACCCCACCCACCTCCTCCAACCGCTCTTCCAACGCCATGGCTCCTTCCGTGCACGGCATCGCCCTCGGTCTGATCGAAACCCGCGGACTGGTGCCGGCCATCGAGGCCGCTGACGCCATGACCAAGGCCGCCGAAGTGACCCTCATCGCCCGCGAATTCGTCGGCGGCGGCTACGTGACCGTGATGGTGCGCGGCGAGACCGGCGCCGTGAACGCCGCCGTGCGCGCCGGCGCCGATGCCTGTGAGCGGGTGGGCGATGGCCTGGTGGCGGCCCACATCATTGCCCGTCCCCACAGCGAAGTGGAGCCTGCCCTGGTCGGCAGCACCGATACCGCCCGTCGTCTCTGATGGCCATGGACGCCGTCCATCCGCGCGTCCTGGGCTATCTGGGACGCGCCCTCAGCCTCGAGCTCTCCGCCGTCCAGCAGTACATGACCCAGGCGTCCCTCGTGGACCTCTGGGGCGATGCGGCCTCGGCCGAGCGCTTCCGCGCCGAAACCGTGGAGGAGATGCAGCACGGAGAGCGGATCGTGCAGCAGATGCTCTCGCTGGGTGTGGCCCCCGCCGCCTCCCAGTTGCAGCCGGTGAGCCATGCGCCCGACCTGATCGGGCTGCTGGAGCAGAACACCGAGCTGGAGGCCGCCCTCGTGGCCCACTACGACGAGGCCACCCGCTTCTGCGAACTGATCGGTGATGGGGCCAATGGCGCCTTCTTCCGGGCCCTGTGGGAGGAGGAGACCCACCACGGCGAGGAGCTGGCCGCCTGGCTGCAGGAGCTCGGGGGGCCACGTCGCCGCCCCGGCTACCAGGCCTACGGCCGCCGAGCGCCCCAGGCCCGCAACGCCACCGGCTTGCGCGCCGCGCCTGCGGCCCCTAGTGATCGGGCCCGCTTCTGACGGGCCCGAAGGCGGCCCGGCTCGGCCCCTTCCAGCCCCCGGATCGGCCAGGCCGTCCGGGGGCTTTCTCTCCTAGATTCCGCCGCTGATCCGCGTTTCCACCTCCGGATTCCCTCCCCCGTCCCCTTGACCGCCGCCCTTCCCCTGCCACTGCAGACCGCCTGGCTGATCCCGCTCTACGGGTTCGCAGGTGTCCTGCTGTCGCTGCCCTGGGCCGCGGGCTGGATCCGGCGCACCGGACCGCGGCCGGCCGCCTACCTCAACCTGCTGGCCACCCTGGTGGCCTTCCTGCACGGCAGCCTGGCCATGCGGGCGGTGTTCGAGCACGGGCCCGCCAGCCTCAGCTTCGAGTGGCTGCAGGTGGCGGACCTGCACCTGGCGATCCAATTTGACCTCTCACCCACCAACCTGGTGGCCCTGGAACTGGTCACCGCCATGAGCCTCATAGCCCAGTTCTTCGGCCTGGGCTATCTGGATAAGGAGTGGTCGTTGGCGCGCTTCTACGCCCTGGTGGGCTTCTTCGAGGGGGCGATGAGCGGCGTGGTGATCAGCGGCTCGCTGTTCCTGAGCTATTTCCTGCTGGAGATGCTCACCCTCTCCACCTACCTGCTGGTGGGCTTCTGGTACGCCCAGCCGCTGGTGGTCACCGCCGCCCGCGACGCCTTCCTCACCAAGCGCGTCGGCGACGTGCTGCTGCTGATGGGGGTGGTGGCCCTCTCGGCCTGGGCCGGCGCCATGGACTTCCCCAGCCTCTACCACTGGTCGGCCGAGGCTGCGGCCAGCGGCAGCCTCTCGCCCCTGGCCGCCACCCTGCTGGGGCTGGGGCTGATTGCCGGGCCCACGGGCAAATGCGCCCAGGTGCCCATGCACCTCTGGCTGGATGAGGCGATGGAGGGGCCGAACCCGGCCTCGATCCTGCGCAACTCGGTGGTGGTGACCTGCGGCGCTCTCGTGCTGATCAAGGTGATGCCGATCCTGCAGTACTCGCCGGTGGCCACCACGGTGCTGCTGCTGATCGGGGCCGTGAGCGCCATCGGCGGCTCCCTGGTGGCGATCGCCCAGGTGGACATCAAGCGCGCCTTCTCGTACACCACCACCGCCTATCTGGGCCTGGTGTTCATCGCCATCGCCCTGCAGCTGCCCTCGATCGCCCTGCTGCTGCTCTTCGCCCACGCCGTGGCCAAGGCCCTGCTGATGATGAGCGTGGGCAGCGTGATCGCCACCACCAACTGCCAGGACATCACCGAGCTGGGCGGGCTGGGCGGCCGCATGCCAGCCACCACGAGCGCCTACCTGGTGGCTGGCGCTGGCCTCACTGGCCTGGTGCCCCTGGGCTGTTTCTGGAGTTTCGGGCTGGCGGCGGAGGTGCTCGTGCAGCAGGCTCCGCTGTTCGCCCTGCTGCTGCTGGCCACCAACGCACTGATGGCCCTGAACCTCACGCGCGTGTTCCGCCAGGTGTTCCTGGGGGCAGCCCAGCCCAAGACCCGCCGGGCTCCGGAGGTGAACTGGCAGATGGCTCTTCCGATGGTGGCCCTCGGCGTGGTGGTCCTGCTGACGCCGCAGCTGTTGAGTCAGCTCGATCCGGTACCCGGCATCGCCTCCTTCTCGCCTGCGGTCGCCGTGGCGGTGCTTGGTTCCAGCGCCGCTGGGGTTCTGGTGGGAGCCCTGCTGCCGATCCACAAGAGCTACGCCCGCTCGATCCTTCAGCCGGTGCGGGTGTTGCAGGATTTCCTGGCCTACGACTTCTACACCGATCGCTTCTACCGCGCCACGATCGTGGCCCTGGTGGCCAGCCTGGCGCGCCTCTCCGACTGGTTCGATCGGATCGTGGTGAATGGCTTCGTCAATCAGCTGGGCCGCCTGTCCTTGGTGTCGGCCGATGGCCTGAAGCTGAGCGTCAGCGGCCAGAGCCAGTCCTACGTGCTGACGGCCGTGGTGGCGATCGTGCTGCTGCTCGCCTCGCTCAGCTGGGTGTTCGGGTGAGGCTGGTCTTATGTTGAGCGCCCTCCTGCTGATCCCCCTGCTCGGTGCCCTGGGCCTGGTGCTCTGGCCCGGCAACCCGAGCCCCGAGGCCGTGCGCCGCGCCGCCCTCGCTCTGTTGCTGCTGCAACTGGCCTGGAGCGTCAAGGTCCTGCTCACGTTCCAGGCCGACTTCGGCGGCATGCAGCTCAACGAGGCCCTGGGCTGGGTGGGCAGCCTCGGCCTCGACTACAGCCTCGGGGTCGATGGCCTGTCGATGCCCCTGCTGCTGGTGAATGCGGGCCTCACGCTGGTCTCGGCCTGGGCCTCCACCGCCGTGGTGCAGCGCCCCCGCCTCTACTTCGCCCTGCTGCTGGTGATCAGTGGGGCCGTGAACGGTGCCTTCCTGGCCCAGAACCTGCTGCTGTTCTTCCTCTTCTACGAGCTGGAACTGATTCCGCTCTGGCTGCTGATCGCGGTGTGGGGCGGGGCCAACCGGGCCTATGCGGCCACCAAGTTCCTGATCTTCACGGCCGTCTCCGGCATCTTGATCCTGGGGGCCTTCCTCGGCATCGCTCTGGTGACCGGCCAGGCCGATTTCAGCCTCACTCCCGTGCTCACCCAGCAGCTGGGCATGGGCACCCAGTTGCTGTTGATGGGGGCGCTGCTGGTGGGGTTCGGCATCAAGATCCCCCTGTTCCCGTTCCACACCTGGCTGCCCGATGCCCACACCGAGGCGTCCACGCCGGTGTCGGTGCTGCTGGCCGGGGTTCTGCTCAAGCTGGGCACCTACGGTCTGCTGCGCTTCTGCCTGGGGCTGTTCCCGGAGGCCTGGGCGCAGCTGGCGCCAGCCCTGGCCCTGTGGGCGGCGGTGTCGGTGCTGTTCGGCTCCCTGGCCGCCATCGCCCAGCGGGATATGAAGCGGATGGTGGCCTACAGCTCCGTGGGCCACATGGGCTACGTGTTGCTGGCGGCGGCCGCCGCCAGTCCCGTGAGCCTGCTGGGAGCCGTCTTCCAGATGGTCAGCCACGGCCTGATCTCGGCCCTGCTGTTCCTGCTCGTGGGGGTGGTGTACCGGGTCACCGGCACCCGGGACCTGGAGGTGCTGCGCGGCCTGCTCAACCCGGAGCGGGGCCTGCCCCTCACCGGTGCCCTCATGATTGCCGGGGTGATGGCCAGCGCGGGGCTACCCGGCATGGCCGGCTTCATCTCCGAGTTCCTGGTGTTCCGCGGCAGTCTCACGGCCTATCCCCTGCCCACGTTGCTGTGCATGGTGGGCAGTGGCCTGACGGCCGTGTATTTCCTCTTGCTGGTGAACCGGGCCTTCTTCGGCCGCCTGGCGGTCGCGCCGCCCCAGCCCGAAGCGAACGCCGCGGGCCAGCGGCTGGCGCCTGTGGATGTGCGGCTCGCCGTGGTGCCCTGGCAGGACCAGCTGCCGGCCCTGGCCCTCACGGGCCTGGTGATCGTGATCGGCCTGGTGCCTGGCGGACTTGCCCACCTGGGTGAAGCCACCACCACAGCCATGGCCCAGCTGCCGGCCCTGGTGGCAGCGATGGCGGCCGGCCCAGCCAGCGGAGGTGCACTGAGCTGATGACCCAGCAGGATCTCCCAACCGCCGCATCCCCAGAGCTGGTCCAGGCCACCGGCAGCGCACAGACTGCTGCCACCACCACGGCCCCCCGGGGCCCGGGTGCAGCCGAGGCCGCCGCCCTGATGCCCACGGCGGCCGAGCTGGCCGATCGGCTACTGCGGGGACAGACCCTGCTGGCCGACACGCCCGATCACCTGCTGGAGGTGGTGGGGGTGCTCGAGAGCTACGGGATCGTGCTCGATGCCTACAGCCGCAACCTGATCTTCCAGGCCGAACGCCAGTTCCTGAAGCCGTTCCCGGTGTTCCGGTTCTTTGATGGCGACCTCAGCCCCGCCAAGATCTGGCGTCACCTGATCCACGACCGGATCAACTTCGAATACGCCGAGTATTGCCAGAAGGCGATGCTCTGGCACGGCACCGGCGGCATGGATGCCTATTTCGACAGCGAGGCCTTCATCGCCAACTGCGCCGCGATCATCCGTCACAAGCGGCGGGATCCGCTGCTGGCCGTGCTCGCCCCGCTGTTTCCTGCCTTCCTGCCCGAGCTGATCCGCTCGGCCGCCACAACCCATGCCCTGGGCCAGTTCTGGCGTGTGATGAGCGATCTGTTCCTGGACCTGGCCGAGGCCGAGCGCGACGGCCGGGTGCGCTCGATCCCAGCGGTGGTGGAGTTTCTGAAGCAGGGCCTGGTGGCGGCCGCCGGTCTGCCGATTCACTACGGCGTCAACCTGGGTGACAGCCACTTCTGGGTGCTGCCTCCCGAAGCGGGCCTCACCTTCCTGGCGGATGTGGCCGTGCCCTACGTGGAGGCGGTGTTCCTGCGGGGCATGCCGTTCCTGGGCACGGTGAGCTTCAACGCCCAGGCCCAGCAGATCTCCCACGACCAGGCCCAGTTCGCCTACGGCGCCCTCTATGCCGATCCGCTGCCCACGATGGGCGCCGGCATCCCCCCCAGCCTGCTGATGCAGGACATGTACCGGAACCTGCCCGAGCCGCTGCACCGGTGGTACCTGGAGCGCACCCGCGGCGAGGGGGACGTGCGGGTCAAGATCTGCGGCAGCTTCCAGAAGTCGATGTTCTGCGTCACCAACGCCGCCATCGCCGGCACCCTGCCCCATCCCCTGGCCAGCGGCGACCCGGCCGAGCAGGCCGCCAACCGCGCCTACGCCGAGGCCTGGGCCACACGCCTGGCCGCCGGCCGCACGGATTGCCTAGCCGGCTGATGCCTAGCCGCTTGATGCCTAGCCGCTAGGTGCCTCGCCGCTTGAGGCCTGGCGGGTTCATGGCCGTTCCCGCGACGCCCTAAGTTCAGCGGATGGATCAGCCCTGGACCCCACGGCCCAAGCCGGAGAACCCCGAGCGCCTGGAGCGCCGCATCGAATTCCCCGACTACGAGAGCAACCGCCACTTCCTCGAGAAGCTCAACGACCTCTCCGAGCAGGAGGGCCGCTTCCCCGACATCAGCTTCGGGCGCACCTACGTGAACATCACCCTGCGGGCCGAGGGCGCCGACACGCCGATCGGCGAGGCTGACCATGCCTTCGCCGCGGCCATCGATGGCCTCCTCTGAGCAGCCGCTCGACGCCGCAGGGTCGCCGCCCTCCCTGGCCCCCACACCCGACGACACCCCGGTGAATCTGCAGGCCGCCTACGAGGGCGCCCAGGTTCAGGAGGTGCTGGAGCAGCTCGACCGCGAACTGATCGGCCTGCGGCCGGTGAAGACGCGCATTCGCGAGATCGCCGCTCTGCTGGTGGTGGACCGGGCCCGCAAGCAGGTGGGGCTGAGCACCACGGCCCCCAGCCTGCACATGTCGTTCACCGGGCGGCCCGGCACGGGCAAGACCACCGTGGCCGAACGGATGAGCCAGATCCTGCATCGCCTCGGCTATGTGCGCAAGGGCCACGTGGTGACGGCCACCCGCGACGATCTGGTGGGCCAGTACATCGGCCACACGGCCCCCAAGACCCGCGAGATGCTCAAGAAGGCACTGGGGGGCGTGCTGTTCATCGATGAGGCCTACTACCTCTACCGCCCGGAGAACGAGCGGGATTACGGCGCCGAGGCGATCGAGATCCTGCTGCAGGTGATGGAGGCCAACCGCGACGATCTGGTGGTGATCTTCGCGGGCTACAAGGACCGGATGGATGTGTTCTACCAGTCCAATCCCGGCCTCTCCTCGCGGGTGGCCAACCACATCGACTTCCCCGATTACACGGCGGAGGAGTTGCTGGCGATCGCCAAGCTGATTCTGGCGGAGGAGAACTACCGCCTTAGCGAGGAGGCCGGCGCCGCCTTTGCCGAGTACATCGTGCGGCGCATGCAGCTGCCCTTCTTCGCCAATGCCCGCTCGATCCGCAACGCCATCGACCGGGCCCGCATGCGTCAGGCCAACCGCCTGTTCAACCGCATCAGCAGCCTGCCGATCACCAAGCGCGACCTGATGACCCTGGAGGCCGAGGACATCACCGCCAGCCGCGTCTTTGAGGGCGAAGTGGAGGGGCTCGATCCCAGCCAGCCGATCACCCAATAGCCAGAGCCCCTGGAGGCACTGCCTGAACCTGGAAGGGCAGCGGCGGCGGCGCGTCGGACTACTTGCGCTTGCGCGAGGCGATCTGCAGCAGGTCGCGCACCTGCTGCACCTGGCGGCCCAGCTGGGGATCGGTGTTCAGCTTCTTCTCGATCTGCTCCACCGCGTACATCACCGTGGAGTGGTCCTTGCCGCCGAAGGCCTCGCCGATGCGCGGCAGGCTCAGGTTGGTGCCCTGGCGCATCAGATACATCCCCACCTGCCGGGCCTGGCTCACGGCCCGCTTGCGGCTGGGGCTCTTCATCTCCTCCACCCCCACGCCGAACACCTCGGCCACCTTGGCCAACACCTGGGCCGGGGTGACCTCCACCTCCACGCCGGTGGGATCGAGCATCGGCGCCACCGATTCCACCGTCATCGGCAGGCCGGTGATCGAGGCGAAGGCCACCGCCCGGGTGAGGGCCCCCTCCAGCTCGCGGATGTTGGAGGTGAAGCGGCCCGCCAGATACTGGATCAGGTCGCGGGGCAGGCTCATGCGCTCCGCCTCGGCCTTCTTGTGCAGGATCGCCATGCGCGTCTCCAGATCGGGCGGCTGGATGTCGGCGATCAGGCCCATCGAGAAGCGCGAGATCAGGCGCTCCTGGAGGCGCGGAATCTGGCTGGGGGGGCGATCACTGGCGATCACGATCTGGCGGCCCGCCTCGTGCAGGGCGTTGAAGGTGTGGAAGAACTCCTCCTGGGTGTATTCCTTGCCCTCGATGAACTGGATGTCGTCCACCAGGATCAGATCGGCGGCCCGGTAGCGGTCGCGGAACTTCTGCATGCCGTCCTTGCGGATGGCCTGGATCAGGTCGTTGGTGAAGGTCTCAGTGCTCACGTAGGCCACACGGGCCTCCGGATCGATCTCCAGGCGGTAATGGCCGATGGCCTGCATCAGGTGGGTCTTGCCCAGGCCCACACCGCCGCAGATGAACAGGGGGTTGAACTCACGGCCCGGCGCCTCGGCCACCGCCAGGGCCGCCGCATGGGCCATGCGGCTGTTGGGGCCCACCACGAAGCGGTTGAACACGTAGCGGGGGTTGAGCCCCGGGGCGAGCTTGCGCGGGGTCTCACCGGTGGCCGTGGCCGTGATCCCCGCCGCCAGGGCCAGCCCGCCGGCCCCGTTGCGCGACTCCCCGCTCGGCCCCGCGTCCCCCACCACGACCCCGGCGGCGCCGTTGAGGGCCTGCAGACCGCCGGCCTCGGCCCCCTCGGCGGCAGCCTCCACCAGCACCTTGATCGGCCGCCCCGCCAGCTCGCTGGCCACCGCCTCGATCGTGGCCAGGTAGTTCTTGCGCAGCCAGCCGCAGGCGAAGGCGTTGGGGGCCAGCAGCTGCAGCTCGCTGCCGCTGAAGCCGGAGCAGCTGGCCGGGCGAATCCAGGTCTCGAAGGTGGGCTTGCTGAGGTTGCCCTGGAGCGCCTGCTGGACCTGGTGCCACAGTTCCGATCCCTGCTGCACCGTCAGCCCCCTGCGCCGAACACCGGAATATAGGGGCGCAGGCCAGAGCTGGCGGTCTTTAATGATGCGCATGCCCACCTGGCTCCCCGGCCCACTGCCATGGCCCCTCTGATGCCCCAGCCGCCCCGTCGCCTGGCCCTGGCGGGAACGGCCGGAAGCCTGGTGCTCGCCGGCCTGCTCTCGGGCTGCGGGACCCCCTTCTCGCTGCCGCGGCTGCCCGGCCTGCCCGGCGGTGGCGGGCGCCCTGGCGGCGAGCCACGGGCGCGCGTGAGCGATGCACCGCCACCGGCGCCCCTGCAGGCTGGCAACAACTTCATCGTCAGCGCCGTCGACAAGGTGGGCCCGGCGGTGGTGCGGATCGATACGGTCAAGCAGGTGATCAACCCCCTGGGCGGCCTGTTCGGCGGCGGCCCCTCGGTGCAGCAGCAGCAGGGCCAGGGCTCGGGCTTCATCACCCGCTCCGACGGGGTGATCCTCACCAACGCCCACGTGGTCGATGGGGTCAATGAGGTGGGGGTGACCCTGCCCAATGGCCGCAGCTACCGCGGCAAGGTGCTGGGCGTGGATCCGCTCACGGACGTGGCCGTGCTCAAGGTGGCGGCTTCCGGGCTACCCGTTGCCTCCCTGGGAGATTCCGCCAAGGTGCGGCCCGGCGAATGGGCCATCGCCATCGGCAACCCCCTCGGCCTCGACAACACCGTGACCGCCGGGATCATCAGCGCCGTGCAGCGCACCAATGCCGTGGGCGAGGGCCAGCGGGTTCCCTACATCCAGACCGACGCGGCCGTGAACCCCGGCAACAGCGGCGGCCCCCTGATCAACGACCGGGGCCAGGTGATCGGCATCAACACCGCCATCCGCCAGGCCCCCGGCGCCGGGCTGAGCTTCGCCCTGCCGATCAACCTGGCCAAGTCGATCGCCGCCCAGATCCTGGAGCGGGGCCGGGCCTCGCACCCCTACATCGGCGTGCGCCTGCAGGCGCTCACGCCCCAGCTGGCCCGGGAGGTGAACGCCACCCAGGCCGAGTGCCGCCTGCCGGAAACCAATGGCGTGGTGGTGGTGGACGTGGTGCCCGGCAGTCCGGCGGCCCGCGGCGGCCTGCGCGCTTGCGACCTGATCGAGCGGGTGGGCGGCACCGCCGTGGACAACCCCTCAGAGGTGCAGGTGGCGGTGGACCAGGGCCAGGTGGGCGAGCCCCTCAGCCTGCAGGTGCAGCGTGGCGGCCGCAACCTGAGCCTGGAGCTGCGGCCCGCCGAACTGCCCCGCGCCAACTGATCGGACCCTGCCGGCTGTGCTGGGGGGACGTGCCGCCACCCCCCTCAGGGCGAGTACCAGAACACACAGCGCTTCTGCTGGGGCTCCAGTGCCCAGCCCTGGGCGCTGTAGAACCCCACTACGCCCGGATCGGCGTAGAGGCTCACCCGCTCGGTGCCCATGACCTGCAGCAGCTCGAGCACGTAGTCCATCAACGCCCGCCCCAGGCCGGCGCCCTGGTAGTGGGGGTGCACCGCCACGTCCCAGACGGTGGCCTCGATCACGCCGTCGCCGGTACAGCGGGCAAAGCCCACCAGCCGGGGCAGGCGCTCGTCGTGGCGCCACAGGCCCACCACCAGCAGGCTGTGCTCCAGGGCCTTGCGCACCCGCCGCAGCGGCCGGCGGCTCCAGCCCACCGCATCGCAAAGCTGCTCCAGGTCGTAGAGGTCGATCTCCCGCTCGCGGCTCAGCACCAGGGTGAGCTCAGGGTTGGGCACCGGGCAGCGGCGGTGGCCGCCGCCGTAGAGGCGCGCCAGCACCGGATCCACGCCGGCGCAGGCCTCCGGCGTGGGTGAGGGAGCGGCGGCGGACGGCGCGGGCTCCTGGTTGGGCGGGCGGCTAAGCATTGGCATGATCCTGCCCGAAGCGGCACCCCCCTGGGGCAGGCTGGAGCCCGTTCCGCCACCGGGCCCCTGAGCGACTCCCCCCTGCTGGTCTGCCTGCACGGCTGGCTGCTCTCGGGCCGGCTGTGGCAGCCGCTGCGCGCGGAGCTCGAGCCGCAGTGGCAACTCTGGAGCCCCGACCTGCCAGGTTTCGGCCTGGCGGAGCGGCCCCGGGGCCTGCAGCCCAGCCTGGCCAGCTACGGCCGCTGGGTGGCCGACGAGGCCCGGCGGCAGGCCAGCGGACGGCCGCTGGTGCTCGTGGGCCATTCCCTGGGGGGCAGCCTGGCCCTGCACGCCGCCGGCCACCTGGAGGGGCAGCTGGTGGGGCTGGTGCAGATCGCCGCCGGCGGCGGGGTCTACCAGCCTCGGCCCTTCCGGACCGTTCGGCGCGGTGGGGCCGCCTTCCTGCGCTGGCGGCCCCGCTGGCTGGCGGGGCTGCCCGGCGCCGAGGCACTCCGCAGCCCCCTGACGGCGGAGCTGCGGGCCGCGCGCGGCCTGTTGGCCTGCAGCATGACCCGCGGCGCCGTGCAGCAGCTGCCGGCCCTCACGGCCCAGCTCCAGGTGCCGAGCCTGTGGATCGCCGGCGAGCGCGACCAGGTGATGGAGCCCCGCTACGTGCGCCACCTGGCGGCCTACAGCCCCGGCCACCGCTTCGAGCTGCTGGCCGGGGCTGGACACCTGCCGGTGGGGAGGAACACGGCGCCGCTGGCGGCCCTGATCAGGACCTGGCTGGCGGACGAGGGCATCGGCGGGAGCGAAGCCGGCGCCTCGGGGGCGGTGGGCCTGGGGGCGGCGGGCCTGGGCGACCCGTCGCCGGCCGCTCAGAGCGTGGCCAGCCCCCGCTCCTGAAGTTCGGCCAGCTGGGCATAGAGGCCGCCGGCGGCCCGCAGCTCACGGTGGTTGCCCTCCTCCACCAGCCGGCCGCGCTTGAGCACCAGGATGCGATCGGAGGCCTCCACGGTGGCCAGACGGTGGGCGATCACGATGGCCGTGCGCTGGCGCAGCAGCCGGTCGAGGTCGCGCTGCAGGGTGGCCTCGGTGGAGGGATCCAGGAAGGCGGTGGCCTCATCCATCACCAGCACCGAGGGGTTGCGCAGCGCCACCCGCGCCACCGACAGCAGCTGGCGCTCGCCCGAGGAGAGGTTGCCGCCCCGCTCACGCAGTTCAGTGGCCAGGCCCTGGGGCAGGCGGTTGAGCAGGGGCGCCAGGCCGAGCTCGGCGCAGAGGCGCTCCAGCTCGGCGTCGGCGATGGGGGCATCGAGGCGCAGGTTGTCGGCCACGTTGCCGCTGAACAGGAAGGTGTCCTGCAGCACGACCCCCAGCCGCTGGCGCAGCGTCGGGATCGGCAGCTCACGGATATCCACCCCATCGAGCAGGATGCGGCCCCGCTGGGGCTCATACAGCCGGCAGAGCAGGCGGATCACCGTGGTCTTGCCGGAGCCGGTGGGGCCCACCAGGGCCACGTGCTCGCCGGGGGCGATGCGGAAGGAGAGGTCCGTCAGGATCGGATCGTCGTCGCGGTAGGCGAAGGACACCTCCTCGAAGATCACCTCACCGGCGCTGGCGCGCTCGACGCCGCTGCGCACGGCGGCGGCGGAGCGCTGCTCCACCGGCATCTCCTGGATCTCGATCGGCTGCTCCAGCAGTTCGCCGATGCGCTCCACGGCGGTGAGGCCGCCCTGGATCTGGGTGAAGCGCTCCGCCAGCTGGCGCAGGGGATCAAACAGGCGCTGGGAGAACAGGATGAACGTGGTGAGGGTGCCCAGGCCCATGGCGCCGGCCGTCACCATCCAGCCGCCCAGCCCGAGCACCACGGCGATGGCAGTGAGGGCCACCCACTCGATCAGGGCGGAGATGGCCGAGTCGTAGAAGATCGTGCCAGTCACAGCCTGGCGGTAGGCGTCGGTGGTGCGGCCGAAGCGCTGGGAGTTGAACGCCTCGCGCCGGAACATCTGCACCACCTCCAGGCCCTGCAGGTTCTCCTGCAGGTCGGCGTTGAGCTGGCTGAGCTCCTCGCGCACCCGGTAGTTGGCCTTGCGGTAGCGGCCCTGCAACCAGACGATCGCCAGGGTCACCGGCACCTGGGTGGCCAGCAGCAACACCCCGAGGCGCGGCTCGATCGAGATCATCGTGACCGCGATCACCAGCAGGGTCACCAGGTCGGCGAGCACCCCCACGGCGCCGCTGCCGAACACCTCGGCCAGGGCGTCCACGTCGCTGGTGAGGCGGGTGAGCAACTTGCCCACCGGCGTGCGGTCGTGGAAGCGCAGCGAGAGGTCGAGGGCATGGGCGAACAGGTCGTCGCGGATGCGGGCCGTGAGCCGCTGGCCCACCGCCTGCACGTTGTAGCTCTGCAGGCCCTGGAGCCCGAGCCGCACCAGCACGGCCGCCAGCAGCAGCCCCACCAGGGTGCGCAGCTGCTGGGGCACGGCCATGCCCGCCAGCCAGGGCATCACCGGCTCGTGGCGCAGGGCCGAGATCGCCTGACCCACGAGCAGCGGCTGCACCGCGGCGGCGCCCGCCACCGGGATCAGCAGCACCAGGGTGAACAGCAGGCGCCTGCGGTCGCGGCCCAGGTAGGGGAGCAGCCGCAGCAGCCGCTGGCGATCAAGACGGGCCATCAGGCGGGGAGGGGGGCCGGTGCGGCGGCGGCGAGGCGATCAACGATCGCCTGCAAGGGCCCGTCATCGAGGCGCAGTGCCAGGGGGTGACCCACCAGCCGGGCAGTGGACTGGAACAGGTCCTCAATGGCGATCAGGCCGTTCTCCTCGAGGGTGCGGCCGGTGGCCACCAGGTCCACGATCGCCTCGCTCATGCCGGTGATCGGCCCCAGCTCCACCGAGCCGGCCAGGTGGATCAGCTCCACGGGCAGATCCAGGGCGTCGAAGTACTCCTGGGCGCAGCGGGTGAACTTGCTGGCGATGCGGCAGTGGGCGGGCAGGTCGGCGGAGCGGCGGTAGGGACTGCTGGCCTTCACCGCCACGCTCATGCGGCAGCCGCCGAAGCCCAGATCGAGCAGCTGGGCCACGGGCAGCTGGTGCTCGCGCAGCACGTCGTAGCCCACCACGCCCAACTGGGCCTGGCCATAGGCCACATACACCGGCACATCGGCGTTGCGCACCAGCAGGGCCCGGGCGGCGCCGCAGGCGCTGGGCACCATCAGCTGGCGGTTGCCGGGCTCGAGCACGGCGGCGAAGTCGAGGCCGGCGGCCGCGAAGCGGCGCACCGAGTCCTTGAGCAGGGCGCCTTTGGCCAGGGCGACGGTGATCATCGCGCGCTCCGTCGGGTGGTCAGCACGCCCGGGAGAGCGGTGGCCCCGGGCTGTTGAGCAGCGGCGATCATGGAGCTGCGCATCAGCTGCGACTGTAGTGAGCCACCCGTCCGCCCCGAGTCCCGAGCCGCCCCCTGGCTCCGCCGCGGCCGGCCACGCCGCCAGCCCAACGGGCGCGGCCCAGCGGGTGTCGCTGATCCCGGTGCTCGAAGACAACTATGTGTTCGTGCTCCACGGCGACGGGCCGGGGCCGGCCGTGGTGGTGGACCCGGCCGTCGCCCCGCCCGTGATCGCCTGGCTGGAGGCCCGCGGCCTGGAGCTGGCGGCGATCCTGCACACCCACCACCACAGCGACCACATCGGCGGCAGCCCCGGCCTGCTGCGCCGCTGGCCCCGGGCCGAGGTGATCGCCAGCGCGGCCGATCGCATGCGCATCCCCCTGCAGACCCGCGGGGTCGCCGACGGCGATCGGCTCACGCTGCTGGGCCGCGAGATCCAGGTGCTCGCTGTTCCAGGCCATACCTCCGAGCACATCGCCTTCTTCCTGCCGCCGCTGGAGGGGGCTGCAGCCGGGGGCGCCCGGGCCGGCGGCGGCGAGCTCTTCTGCGGCGACACGCTGTTCGCCGGGGGCTGCGGGCGGATCTTCGAGGGCACCCCGGCCCAGATGCATGCCGCCCTGCAGCGGCTGGCTGCCCTGCCGCCGTCCACGCGGGTGTGGTGCGCCCACGAGTACACCGAGGCCAACCTGCGCTGGGCGGCCGCCCAGGAACCAGGCGATGGCGCCATCGCCGAACGGCTCGCCGCCGTGGGCACCAGCCGTGCCGCAGGCCAGCCCACGATCCCCAGCACGATCGGCGCGGAACGGGCCACCAACCTGTTCCTGCGGGCCGCCACGGTGGAGGCCTTGGCCGAGCGGCGCCACAGCAAGGACCACTGGCGCGGCTGACGTCAGCCGCCCTGCAGTCAGGCGAGTGGGTCCAGTCGCCTCAGAGCACCGCCGGCGACACCGGCGCCGCCACCAGCTCCAGCCCCCCGGGGAACAGCCGCGCCCCCTCCCCGGCCCGCAGCCCCAGCCGCCCGCGCTGCCCCCGCTGGTAGTCGGCCTCAAGGGGCAGCCGCAGCCGCAGCTTGAGGCTCCCCTGCTGCACCTGATAGAGCCACTCGCGGCCCAGGAACTCCCGGCCCATCACGCAGGCCTCACCGCTGGGATCGGGCTGGAAGCTGAGCCCCAGGGGGCTCACCAGCACCTCAAGGGTCTCGCCGGGCTCGGGCCGGGGCACGGCGGCCGCGGGTCCGGTGGCGGGCAGGGACGGCTCCAGCTCCCCCAGGGCGGTGCGCAGCCGGCCGGCCTGCCACTGGGCCGGCAGCAGGTTGCCCTGCAGCACGAAGCGACCGACGAAGCCCGTGGCGGGATGGCGCACCAGCTCCCGGGGCCGGGCGCACTGGTGCAGCCGCCCCGCCTCCAGCACCGCCACTCGATCGCAGATCGCCAGGGCCTCCTCGGGGTCGTGGGTCACGATCACGCCGCTGGCGCCGCACTGGGCCAGTACCGCCGGCAGTTCGCTGCGCAGCCGCAGCCGCACCTCCACATCCAGGTTGGAGAAGGGCTCATCCAGCAGCACCAGCGAGGAGCCGGGCGCCAGGGCCCGGGCCAGGGCCAGGCGCTGGCGCTGACCGCCCGAGAGCTCGTGGGGGTAGCGCTGCTCCAGGCCCTGGAGGCCCAGCAACTCCAGCAGCCAGGCGGCCCGGCTGGTGTCCTGGCCGCGGCGCAGACCGAAGCAGGTGTTGCGCCAGGCGTCGAGGTGGGGGAAGAGGGCGTAGTCCTGGAACACCATGCCCACCCCGCGCCGCTCCGGCGGCAGCCAGCGGTGGGGCCCCGCCACCTCCTGGCCGCCGATGCGCACCAGACCCCGATCGGGCCGCTCGAAGCCCGCGATCAGGCGCAGCAGGGTGGTCTTGCCGCAGCCGGATGGGCCCAGCAGGCCCACCAGCTCGCCGGGCTGCAGCTGGAAGTCGATGCCCCGCAGGGTCCAGTCGCCGCTGGCGGCATGGCCGCGGTAGCGGTGCCAGAGGCCCGCGAGCTCCACCTGGGGCGATGGCTCAGGACGCGGCAGATCGGCGCTGGCGATGGCGGGCGGGCCCGGAGGCCATAGGCTCAGCGCCCCATCTTCCCCCGCCATGTCCGCCGCAGCGATCGAGGCCGTCACCACCGCCGGCGCCCCCGCCCCTGTGGGCCCCTACAACCAGGCGGTGAAGGCCGGCGGGCTGCTGTTCTGCTCCGGCCAGATCGCCCTCGATCCCAGCAGCGGCGCCATGGTGGGCGGCGGCGACGTGGAGGCCGAAACCCGCCAGGTGCTCGCGAACCTCAAGGCGGTGCTGGCCGAGGCCGGCGCCACCCCCCAGCAGGTGGTGCGCACCACCGTGTTCCTGGCCGACCTGGGCGACTTCGCCCTGGTCAACGCCATCTACGCCGAGACCTTCGGCGCCGGTGTCTCGCCCGCCCGGGCCTGCGTCGAGGTGGCGGCGCTGCCCAAGGGGGCCCGGGTCGAGATCGACTGCATCGCCGTCCTGGGCTGAGGGATCAGCGCGGGCGGATCAGCCGGAAGGTGAGGTTGATCCGCTCGCTTGAGACCCGCGCGCGCACCGGCAGAGCGTGCTGCCAGTGGCGCTGGGTGGGGGGATCCATCACCAACAGGTCGCCATCGGCGAGGTCCACGGCGAAGGGGGGCTGGGCGTCGCTGGTGGCCAGCTCCCCACTGGGCGCACCCAGCCCACGTTGGCCCGAGGCGGGTCCTGATCTGCTGCTGCGGCGCGGCTTCGGCCGGAAGCGCAGGCTGCGGGACGCCCCCAGGCTCAGGGAGGCGATCGGCGCGACGGGATCGAGCTCGGGCTCATCGTCGGCATGCCAGCCCATGCGATCGGCTCCGTTGCGGTAGCGATTGAGCAGCAGGCTGTTGAAGCGCACCCCCAGCTCCAGCTGCAGCAGCTCGCGCAGCTGGCTGAGTTCGGGGGTCCAGGGCGTGATCACCTGCTCCAGGCCGCTGTAGCGGTAGCTGCAGCCCGGGTCCGCCACCCAGCACACCAGCCGCGGCGTGGGGTGCTGGCGCCCGTACACCGTGACCAGGGGCTGCTGCCAGGCCAGCGAGGCCGTCAAGGCGCGTTGGAGCTGGCGCAGGTCCAGCCCCTGGCCCTGCAACCAGGCCGGTCCATGGCGCAGCTGCAGACCCGGGGCGCACTGAAGCTGAAGCGCTGACCTCACGGCGGCGGCGCGGCTGGAGACTGGAGCAGGATGGGCCATTGCCTCGGCAGGAGCCAGGCCGGATCGCCGTGTTGGGGCGGAACCCTGCACCGCGGCCAGCTAAGTTCGCTCACAGCGGGGTGTAGCGCAGCTTGGTAGCGCGGATGCTTTGGGAGCATTAGGTCGCAGGTTCGAATCCTGTCACCCCGATTCCAGTTACAGCAAGGGTTCTCGGGGATTCCGGGGACCCTTTTTCATGGCGTCAGAAACCGCTGATCGCGCAGCAACTGGCCTCAACCGCTCCTGCATGGGCGGCCCCGAGCACCGCGGGATCGGCACCATCAGCCTGCGTTGCTGTCCAACGGCATCGCCCTGAACCATTGGCCGGCCGAGGGACTGCAACCTGGCGGCCGACTTCCGCGGTCGCGACGTTGAGGGACTGCAGGCCGAACTGGGGGATCGGCCCTGGAATCAATGCATCCCCGCCCAGCGCTTCAGCGCGGCGATTGGATAGTCGCTGGGGGGAATGGCTGCTTGAAGGTCATGTAGGAGAGCCGCCGCACCTGAGCCACCTCAGCTGCCATCGCCTGCTCGCGTGGCACGCAGGCCCGGTTGTACACGTCAGCGCTTGGGGTGGTGATTACCCCGCTGGTCGGGAAGCAGGCCTCAATGGGACCTGCCACCCGTGCCCACACCAGGGAGGCGGGGCCGCTCTCCTCAGCCTTGATGGCCACGATCGAGAGGAAGCTTTCGGGGCGAATCAGCCCCAGGGCCCAATTCGCCCGTTCCCGGCCTCACTCCTCCTCGTCGCTGCCGCCGGCGGGCACCAGGCGGATCTGCTTCTTGCCCAGCTTGATCTCAAACTCGTCGCCGGGCTTGAGGTCCAGCAGGGCGGTGTAGGCCTTGCCCACCAGCAGGTTGCCGTTGAACTGCACCTTGGCCACGTAGCTCAGGGAACGGCCACCTTTGCCCTTGCCACGGCCTCCGGTCTCGCCGAGGCTGACGCCCTTGGCCTCCAGCAGCGCCTCATAGAAGGCGGTGAAGTTCAGGCGCTCGCTGCCGTCCTTCTTGGTGCTCACGTAGCCGGCGGCCCGCACCAAATCGGATTTGGAGGCATCGCCGAGCTCCTTGACCTTGGCCAGCAGATCAGATCCAGTGAGAGCCATGCTTGGGAATGGAAGTGCACACAACCTACACAGGAAATGGCCAACCGCAAGCAGCGGAGGTGTGGTTTGCCGTCACCTCAGCGCAGCAGACTTGCGAAGGCCCCGCCATCTCCTCGGGCCTCGGATGTGGTAAGACCCTGGTGGCAGAGTCAAAGGACCCGGCTTCAGAGCCGATGTCGCGGCGGCAGTAACAGCGGCCACACGCTGGGGTAGTGGTGCCACCAGCGGATTCGCCAGGTTCGAGATGGGCGATTGGAGCAGGCCAGGCTCACCTGCCACCACTGGGTGATGCCGATTCCCCATCGCTGACGTACTGAACCACCACATGGTCGTCATCGACCCCTGTCTGGATGGCAAAGCCCTCCAGGCAGGTCGGCTGCTGACGCGGAGCGGCCTCAGCCAGGAGGGATCGAAGGCTCTGGGCCGCCTTCTCCCGACTGATCGCGGCGCTCAGGGGCAGCCCGAAAAACTGATGGAGCTGCTGCACGGTGACCGTCGCATTGAAGACGAGCGGCTGGTTGGCCTGCGCTGCAATCGGCTCGGGATCCACCGCAAACAGCCGATCGATCAGGGGCTGGAGACGGCTGCGCATGGCCACAAAGACATGGTCCCCGGGCTCAAGGGCCGTTTGGCCTCGCGGCATCACCACCTGCTTGCCGCGCAGGATCAAAGTGACCAGCACGCCATCGGGCAGGGCCAGATCGCGCAGCTGCAGGCCGGCCACCTGGGCCTGGGGTTGGAGGGTGTAGTCGACGATCTCGCCATCGACCTGGCGCAGGGTATGGAGCTCCACCGACAGCGCTGGGGTGGGATCGGCCGGCCGGCCGATGTGCAGCCAGCGGGCCACCAGCGGCAGCGACCAGCCCTGGGTGATCGCCGAGATCAGCACCACGAAGAACACCGCGTTGAAGATCAGCGCGCTGCCGGGCACGCCGGCCATCAACGGAAAGGTGGCCAGGGTGATCGGCACCGCCCCCTTCAGGCCCACCCAGGAAAGGAAAGTGAGCTCCCGGCGCCGGAAGCGGAACGGGAAGGCCGACACCGCAACCGCGATCGGCCGCGCCACCAGGATCAACACCAGGGCGATCAGCAACCCCTGCCCCGCCACGGCCAGCAGACGGCTGGGGAAACTCAGGAGCCCCAGCATCACAAACAGCACGATCTGACCCAGCCAGGCCACGGCGTCGTGGAAGGAGAAGATCCCCCGCCGGAACACGATCGAACCGCTGCCCAGCACGATGCCGGCGATGTAGACGGCCAGAAAGCCACTGCCCCCCAACACCGCCGCCAGCCCGAAGGCCACCAGGCCAAAGGCGAGGGCCAACAGGGGGTAGAGGCCCGGATAGTCGAGGTTGATCCGATTCACCGCCCGGATGGCCAGCCAGCCCACGGCAAGGCCCACCAGGCCGCCCACCCCGAACTGACTGAAGAAGAGCAATGCCAATTGCTGGGCAGAGCCAATGCCGCCGGTGATCACGCCGATCAGGCCGAGCGTGAGGAAGATCGCCATCGGATCGTTCGAACCGCTCTCCACCTCGAGGGTGGCCGTGAGCCGCTCCGGCAGCTTCAGGCCGCTGGTGCGCAGCACCGAAAACACCGCCGCCGCATCGGTGGAACCCACAATGCTGCCCAGGAGCAAGCCCTGAAGGAGCGGAAGCCCCAGCACCCAGGCGGCCGCGACCCCCGTGAGCAGGGAGGTAATGAGCACGCCCACGGTGGAGAGTGCCAGGGCCGGCCGCCACACCCGCCGCACCGAAGCCAGGGAGGTGCGCAGACCGCCATCGAACAGGATCAGGGCCAGGGCCACGCTGCCGATGCTGTTGGCCAGGGGATAGTTCTCAAACGGAATGCGGCCCAGCCCCTCGGAGCCGGCCGCCATCCCCACCGAGAGGAACAGCACCAACACCGGCACCCCAACGCGGGCGGAGAACTTGCTGGAGGCAATCCCCAACAGCAGGAGCACGCCGGCGAGCAGCACGGCCACGTTGATCCACACGCCGCTTCCGTCCAGGCAGTCCGTATGAGAATGGCGCAGGAGTGGGGCGATGGGAGCAGCAGGGCACGGCCCAGCACAGCAGCCCAGCACAGCAGTCCAGCCCGCTCGTCCAGAGCGCGGATCGCCGTCATGGTTCCCCTCAGTTGGAGAAGAGGGCGTCGTAGCGGTAGTACTCCGGCCGATCGAGGCCGTCGCGTTGGAGCATGTGCCGCAGCTCGAGAATCTCGCGGCGCTGGGCCACGATGATCTGCCGTGCCAGCCGCCGAATGGTGGTGTTGGTGGACTTCTGCAGCGCATCGTGGGCCATCTCCAGCGCGCCGCCGTGGTGGGCGATCATCCCCTCCAGGAACCAGCGGACGCGGTTGGCCTTGGTGGGCGTGCTGCCGGTCATGCGCATGGCCTCGATCTGGGCGGGGCCCATGCGCTCCAGGCCGGCCAGGCTGTTGGGATCACCGCCGGCTTTCAAGGCGACGGGGTAGACGGGCGCCTCCGGATACCAGGCCCTGCGCCATTGCCCCATGGCCTTGATCTCCTGGGCCTGGTCCCGCCAGATCGTCTTGGCCAGTGCCCCCACCCCCGGCTGGCCGATGTCGAACACAACCTCGCCCATCCGCAGCGCACCGGTGTGGTGCTGCACCATCGCGTCGATCCAGCGCAGGTCGTAGGTGGCACCGGCGGCACCCACGTCATGGCCATGGGCACCGTGATCCATGGATCCAGCGACCGGCCGCGGCGCTGAAGTAGCCGGCGCCGGCGCCGGTTGCGGCTGGCTGTGGTGCTGGTGGTGCGCAGGGGAGGGCATCTGGGCCTGGGCCATCGGCACCAGCAGACCCAACAGGGCGAGAGTCACCAGGAGAGGACGCATCGCGGGCGGCTGGAGGGGAGACCAGCCCCACCGTGCAGCCTCCCGTAGATGGAGAGTCAAGGGGTGGCGTCTGCCGCTGCGCAACGCCCTCAGGAGCCATACCACTGGCGATACCACTGCTCCATCTGGGCAATCTCCTGGCTCTGCACCCGCACCATGGCGGCCTGCAGGCTGCGCAGCTCGGGATGCAGGCTGTTCCACTGGG
Source organism: Vulcanococcus limneticus LL (assembly GCF_002252705.1). Taxonomy (GTDB): domain Bacteria; phylum Cyanobacteriota; class Cyanobacteriia; order PCC-6307; family Cyanobiaceae; genus Vulcanococcus; species Vulcanococcus limneticus. The sequence goes on along the minus strand of NZ_NQLA01000001.1, from coordinate 22,452 downwards.
CGTGGGAGGCCATCATCACGCCCATGCGGTGGTGGGGAATCATCTGCTCGATGAAGGCGCGATCGAAATCGGGCGCAGCCTTGAGCGCCTCCAAGCTGGTGGCCAGGCCCGGCATTGCCCCGCCCATGCCCATGCCCATGCCCATCCCCATGGGGCCAGCCATGCCCATGCCTGAGCCCGGGCCGCCCAGCGTCCAGGCCGGCACGTCGGCGCCATACCACTGGCGATACCAGCGGCGCATCTGGGCGTTTTCCTCGCTCTGACTGGCCTTGATCCGCTGCGCCAGGGCCTGGATCTCCGGCCGCCTGGCCCTGGTGAGCGCCAGATCGGCCATCGCGATCGCCCCATCGTGATGGGGAATCATCATCACGATGAAGCGCTGATCAGCCGGCCGCATCCCCATCGGCATGCCCATGGCCCCCGGGCCCGCGCCAACCGGCGGCGCTGGAGCCGCCCCCGTGCCCGGCGGCACCAGGCCTGAACTGGCCAGCAACCCGGCAGTGATGGCCGCCCCCCAGGTCCAACCAGGAATGGGCCTGATGGCCATGGCGGCCTCGTGCTCAAGGGAACATCTCCAGCTTGATCACGATTCCACCAAGCGGGACTGGGGCCGCTGGCGCTCGGAGGCTCCCCCGCGCAGCAGGCCCCACGCGCTGCGACCTCAGCCCTCGCCGCCCTCGCCACCTTCACCACCGTCGTCGCTGGCGGGCGCGGGCTTGGCCGGTTGGCTGGGCTTCTCCTGGCGGTCCCGGTCTCCACCGTTCTCCCCGGCTTCCGGGGTGCGACCGCAGGCCACGGTTCCGCCCGCCAGGGCCAGGCTGCTCAGAAACAGGGCAATGCTGTGGCGTTTCATCGGGGCGCTATCGGCTTGACGGTGCTTCGATCCTGCTGGATGGACCAGTCGCCAGCGGGATCCATCAACAGACACAACACGCCGCGGTAACAACCGTCACATCCATGCGTTTCCCCCTGGAGCCGCTGCTCGACCCGCAGCAGTGGCAGGCGATGGCCGAGCCGCTGCAGAACGCCAACGCCGACTGGCGGCCGGGAGCGGAGACGGCCGGCTGGCACGCCCGCGCCGTGAAGCACAACCAGCAGCTCGACCGAAGCGGCGCGCTGCATCAGCGGCTGGCCTCGGAGCTGCAGGATCATCTGCTTCGCCATCCCCTGGTTCAGGCGGCGGCCTTCCCCCGCCACATCCACGGCATCCTGTTCAGCCGCAGCGGCGTGGGGGAGGGCTATGGGCGCCATGTCGACAACGCCTGGATGGCGGGCGGCCGCACGGATCTCTCCTTCACCGTGTTCCTGAGCGAGCCCGACGCCTACAGCGGTGGAGCCCTGGTGCTGGAATCGCCGAGCGGCGAGGAGCCGTTCCGGCTGCCGGCGGGCCACGCGCTGGTGTATCCGAGCACCCTGCTGCATCGCGTGGAGCCGGTGACCTCGGGGGAACGGCTCGTGGCGGTGGGCTGGATCGAAAGCAGGATCCGCCAGGCCGAACAGCGGGAACTGCTGTTCGAGCTGGATTCGGCACGGCGGGCCCTGTTCGCCCGCAGCGGCAAGGACGAGATCTTCGACCTGATCAGCCGCAGCTACAGCAACCTGCTGAGGGCCTGGGACTGCTGAGCAGCCCCTGGCGGCCTGGAGCGATCGGGCCAGTCCCTCACCAGAGCGTGGAGGGCAGGCTGCGAAACAGCTGCAGCAGGGCGACCAAGACCCCCACAATCGAGGCCAGGGCGAGGGCCCGTTGCCACCGGGGACCCCGACCCTCGGCCCAGGGGCCATAGAGGCGGCTGGCCCAGGGCACCAGGAGCCAACCGGTGATGGCGACGCTGCAGACATTGCCGAGCAGCAACTTGGCGGGGAAATCCCAGGGCAGACCGTGCAGGGCCATGGTCAACCCCATCACCGTGGGGTAAAGAACGAGCAGCACCAGCAGGTTGGTCTTCCAGAGCGGCACCGGGCCCGGCACCGACAGGGCCAGCCATCGGGAATAGCCCTCCCAGTCGGCGGAGCCCTCGAAGCCATAGCCCTGCTGCTCGGCGGGTTGGAGCATGGCGCGGCGGATGGGGCTGTCCATCCACTGCAGGAAGCCCTGCAATCCGTCAAACCGCAGGATCGATTCATAGAGGTGCACGGTTCGCTGCCCCGCCTGGCCCCGGATCCGACCCACGTAGCGGGGTCCGCTCTCACCCAGGTAGCCGGGGAAGTCCTGAACCGCCGCCTGCAGCCGCCTCTCCAGGGCGAGGAACTGGGGCACCGCCGTAGCGGGCACCCGGTGCAGCAGGCGGTAGTCGAAACCCGGGGCTCCCCGCGGATCGGTGGCGATCGGCATCGGCGGACGCATGGCGGACGGGGCTGGAATGGGTTGCCAACACGGGGGACCCAACCTGGGGGCCAGGATCAGCGCACCAGCTCCGCATCACTGCGGGTCCGTGGATCCACGCGCTGTCGGGATCGCGTCACGCCAACGGCCCAGACCCCTGATGGCCGCAAGCTAGAAACGCCCGACCGTTGACGCAGCCTCCGCGGCATGGCGATGGTGACGATGCCGCTGGTGCGGGGCGATGAAGTTCAAGGACTACTACGAGGCCCTCGGCGTTGGCCGTGACGCCAGCGAAGAGGAGATCAAGAAGGCCTACCGCCGGCTGGCCCGCAAATTTCACCCCGACATCTCCAAGGAAGCCGGAGCTGAGGAGCGCTTCAAGGAGATCAGTGAGGCCTACGGGACCCTCTCAGATCCCGACAAGCGCCAGGCCTACAACGAACTGGGCCGCCACCAGGCTGGCGAGGATTTCCGTCCACCACCGGGCTGGGACAGCCGCTTCTGGCAGGGCCAGAGCCATGGCGAGGTGGATCTGGCCGACCTGTTCGAACAGATGGGGTTCCATGCCTCCCAGCGCCAGGCCCGGCCCGATTTCCCCATGCGCGGCCAGGACATCGAGGCCGTGGCCCAGCTCAGCCTGGAGGAGGTGGCACGCGGCACCGAAGTGAGCCTGGAGCGCCAGGTGCCGCAGCGGCGCCCCGACGGCAGCCTCGGGCGCCAGAACCAGATCGTGCGCATCCGCGTCCCAAAGGGCGTGACCGAAGGCGAGCGGCTGCGCATTCCGGCCCGCGGCGGCCCGGGCAGCGGCGGCGGCCCACCGGGAGACGTGTATCTCGACATCCATCTCAAGCCCCATCGCCTGTTCCAGGCGGTGGGCCATGACCTGTACCTGCAGCTGCCCGTGACGCCGTGGGAGGCCGCGCTCGGCGGTGAGATCGAGGTGCCCACCCTCGATGGCCGCGTACGGCTGACCGTGCAGGCCGGTGCCCAGACGGGGCAGAAACTACGGCTGGCCGGGAAAGGACTGCCCAGGCGCAAAGAGGGCGCGGGGGATCTCTACGGCGTGCTGCAGATCGTGACGCCCAAGCAGATCGGCGAGCGCGAACAGGAGCTCTATCGTGAGCTTGCCTCCGCCTCCAGCTTCGACCCACGCCAATCCTTCTTCGCAGGTGCCTCCCATGACTGACGACGTGCTGATTCCAGCCGATGCGGAGAGCCGGGTGGACCTGGCCGAGTTGCTGGCCGCTTCGGGTCTGGCCGAGGCGGAGGTGCTGGAACTGGTGGAGTTCGGGGTCCTGGAAAGCCACGGAAGCGTTTCGGGCTGGAGCTTCCAGGCCCGGGTGGTGCATCAGGCCAGGCGAGCCGCGACCCTGCGCGACACCTTCGGTCTCAACACGCCCGGCATGGCTCTCGCCCTCACCTACCTGGAGCGCATCGAGGCCCTGGAGCAGCGCCTGCGGGAACTGCAATGCCTGTTGCCCCGCTGAAGGAGTACTCCTGCAGAAGGTCTTCCAGGGAAACGGATGCCTACACTTCTACCCATGCGATGCATTGCCATGGAGCCTGCAGATCTCGCCACAAGCCAGCTGATCAGCCGCCATCTCCGGGTGCAGAGTGTGGCCGATCTCTCCCTCTATGAGCAGCACTCTGACGTGATCCAGCGCCTCTGCAAGGAACTGGGTTTCCAGAATCCCGCCACCGCCATGGCCTGGGTATTCGATCAACTCGAGCAGTCCAAGGATCTACAGAAAGCGATCTTTGATCTGCTCAACGACTGACACAACAACTGACACCAACCCAAACCAGGCAAGGGCCAGCTCAGCCCTTCAGGCGGGTGCGCTCGGCGCGACTGAGCCAGAGCAGCACCGCCACCAGGATCGGGGTGAACAGGTCGGTGTAGAGGATCGTGCCCACATTGGATGGGGCCCAATTGCCCGTGGCAACCAGCGACACCCCATGGCCCACCCCATCGGCAAAGATCCAGGAGCCGTAGGCCACCATCGCCGCCAGCAGGTAGTCGCGCCGGCGCAGCCAGCAGGAGGAGAAACCCAGGATCGCGATGGTGAGATTGGCGTAGGCGACTTCGTTCTGAAACGGGCTGTCGGGCCAGCCGATCTGGGCCGCGATGAAGGGCCCCAGCAGCAGGTGCATCAGGAAGCCGGCCAGGCCGTTGACCCCCAGCACCCAGAAGGCGATCCACAGCAGGGTCGCCTCCGACCAGCGCGCCAGGCTGGGGCTGCGGCGAACCGCGAAGCCAGCGCCGATCAGGGCGATCACCAGGGTCCAGAGATCCAGATGGCCCAGGAGCAAGGCCAGTGCGCTGCCCATGGCGGCGGCCGAACTGCCCCATGGCTAGCCAGGGCCTGGAGCCGACGCCGCGCAGCCCCGAACAGGGCGGAGAACCCCACCGACCAGAAGCCGTCACACTCCGTTACAGTAGGAGCAACACTTCGTAACGGTCCATGGCTGACACCTCCTCCCGCTTCGGTTTCGTCGAATTCGCAGAAACCTGGAACGGCCGCCTCGCCATGCTCGGCTTCGTGATCGGCCTCAGCACCGAGCTGCTCACCGGCCAGGGCATCCTCTCCCAGATCGGTCTGGGCTGATCGCGATGGACACCAACTACACCGCCGCCATCGGCGCCGTCGTGGGCCTCATCGTTGTGCTCACTGGCATGGTCGTCTTTGTGCTGAGCCGCCCCAGCGACCTCTCGTCAACCAACCCCCGATGATCGCCACCCTCGCCGTGCTGCTGTTCGGCGCCTGGATCGTTGGGGCGCTGCTCCAACCCGATCTGGCCGACTGAGCACTCACAACACGCCCCACCAGCGCTCGACCACCTCCGGGCTGCCATACCAGACGGGCCCGAAAGCGCCCCCATGGGCCACCCCCGGAAGCACCACGGGGGTGGAACCCTCCAGCAGGGCCGAGGCCACCGGCACAAGGCCGTCGCCCCGGTCGTTGGCATCGCCGGTGCTGTTGCGATAGGCCGTCGGCGCCAGGCGCCGGGCCAGGGGCGTCGCCGCTGCCAGCTCCAGATCTCCCGCCACCGACACGTAGCGGACCCGATCGGCGAAGGCCGCTCCCGGCAGCCGCCGCTGCACCATCTGGCGCAGCACCGTGGCCTTGAGGGCCGTGTGGGGGCTGCCCAGCATCACCAGCCCATCGGCAAGGGCTTTGCCGTCGTAGCGACGACCCTCGAACGGGGCGTCATCCAGAAACAGCCGCAGCATGATGCCACCGGAGCTGTGGCCGATCAGCGTCACCCGACCCGTGGGCGAATCCCGGGCCAGATCCAGCGCCACTTGCTGGACCCGATCCAGAATCCGCGCCCAACCGAAGGCGAAGACGGTGAGCAGCCAGTCGAGCTTGCTCACCGCCACCAGCCGCACCGGCTGGCCAGCAAGCTGCTCCAGCCGCTCGGCCATCGGGGCATAGGCCTCCGGGCTGATCAGAAAGCCACCGAGGATCACGATCGGCTGCGGAGCCATGGGCAGGAGTGGGCGTACGGCACAGCAGCAGCATGCTCAAGGGCCAGGACCGCTGGACGGGCCAACCAGCTGGGATTCAGCGCAGGCAGCCGACGCAGCGCCCCAGCAACCGCGAGCGACAAGCAGAACGATGGATTCTCGGAAGAGTAACAACGAGCAGCCTTAAACTTAGGCCCATAAACCCTCAAAAGCCGCCCTAGTCCGAGCCCAGGACGTCAACTGATTCCCGAGCAGCCGCACCCTCCCAGCCCTGGCAGCCCGTACAACAGCAGCCCGACCAACCGTCAATGCCGTGCGCCGTTGCCGGCTCCTGCGGCTCCTATCACTAACAAGCACATTCTCCCCGCTTCAAGCGACACAGGTGGTGGCGGGATAACCGCCCACCAACCCCATACCGAGATCCAGAACCAGCCTGCTACAGTTTGTGACAAATGAGGAGACAGTGATGTTCACACTTGAAAGGGCTGCGCAGATCTTCCCGGAAACGCTGTCGGCGGATGTTGTCCCCGCCATTACGGCACGCTTTCGCCTGCTGAGTGCCGAAGACCAGCTCGCCCTGATCTGGTACGCCTATCTGGAGATGGGCAACACCATCACCGTGGCCGCTCCCGGTGCCGCCCGGATGCAGTTCGCCGAGCCGGTGCTGAACCAGATCAAGGCCATGTCCTTTGCGGATCAGAGCCAGGTGATGTGCGATCTCGCCAACCGCACCGACACCCCCATCGCCCGGACCTATGCCTACTGGTCGGTCAACATCAAGCTGGGCTTCTGGTATCAGCTGGGTGAGTGGATGGCTGCTGGGATCGTGGCACCGATTCCCGAGGGCTATCAGCTCTCCGCCAACGCGTCGGCCGTGCTGAGTTCCGTCAAGGAGGTGGATCAGGGCCAGCAGATCACCCTGCTGCGCAACTTCGTGGTGGACATGGGCTATGACCCCCAGAAGGGCGAAGGCCAGCGGGTGATGGAGCCCATCACTGCGCCCACGCCGGAGGAGCAGCGCAAGAAAGTGTTCATCGAAGGGGTGATCAACTCCACGGTGAACAGCTACATGGATCTGCTGAACGCCAACGATTTCGACAATCTGATCGAGCTGTTTCTGCCTGACGGCGCCCTGCAGGCACCCTTCCAGAAGCCGATCGTGGGCCGCGAAGCCATCCTGCGCTTCTTCCGGGAGGACTGCCAGAACCTGCGCCTGCTGCCCGAACGTGGCTACGCCGAGCCCACCGAGGGCGATTTCACCCAGATCAAGGTGACCGGCAAGGTGCAGACGCCCTGGTTCGGTGCCGGCATCGGCATGAACGTGGCCTGGCGTTTCCTGCTCAACCCCGAGGGCAAGATCTACTTCGTGGCCATCGATCTGCTCGCTTCGCCGGCGGAGCTGCTGAAGTTCGCCCGTTGAGTGGCACCAGCCGACTGAGCAATCCCACCCGCACGGGATTGCTCCTGGCTGCGCTGATCCTGCTGGGCTGGCTGATCACTCTGGTCAGCCTGCTCAGCGTTGACCTGGCCAGACTTCCCGCTCTGGTGATCGTGATCGCCGTGGCGGTGCGTGCCCTGCTGCAGACCGGTCTGTTCATCGTCGGCCACGACGCCATGCACCGGGTGCTGCTGCCCGAGCGGGTTCGCTGGAACGATCGCCTCGGTGCTCTCGTTCTGGCCCTCTACGCCGCCCTGCCCTATCGGGATTGCCGCCGCAATCACCAGTACCACCACCGCTTCCAGGCCACGGCCAAGGATCCTGACTTCCATGGCGACCCCCGGAGCGGGGCCCTGGGCTGGTACCTGCACTTCATGGGCGGCTACCTGACGGCGTGGCAGATGGCGCGGCTGCTGGGCAGCTGGGCTCTGCTGGCCCTGGTGGCCTGCCAGCTCAGTGCTACGGGCTGGCTGAATGTGCTGCTGTTCTGCACCCTCCCCTTGCTGTTGAGCTCGGTGCAGCTGTTTGTGTTCGGCACCTATCTGCCGCACCGTGGCCAGCGCGCGCCGTTCTACCGCCCCAAGTCCGACAGCCTGGACCTGCCCCCCTGGCTGTCGCTGCTGGCCTGTTTCCACTTCGGCTATCACCGGGAGCACCACGACAGCCCTGTCCTGGCCTGGTTCCAGCTGCCGGCAGAACGACGGCGCAGCCGTGAGGCCCAAGGGGCAGCGCCGCTCACGCTCGCCTGATGACCTGACTAGGGTCGCGGGTTGGGAGCTCTCAACCGATGGTGGACACGATGCGCGAAGGATGGACGGAGCTCGACGGGTGGACCGAAACTGAGCAGGCCATCGCCAAGGAGGCCTTTGAGCGCGCCTATGGCCGGGCAGTGGAGCGGTTGGTGGCCACCGTGCGCGACAGAACGGCTGCACTGAACTCAGCGGAGAGCGTGTGGCAGCTGCACGACTACCTCAGCATCGAGCGGCACACGATGGAAGGCCGCTTCGACTTCCGCCTCGATGGCATTCTGTTTGTGTTCGCCAGCCTGGTGAAAGACGAGCTGCTCACGATCAAGGAATTGACCGGTCTGGATGCCGAGAAGCTGGCCAAGATCGGGGCTATGTCCCGCTTCTAGCCCGCCGTCAGGCGCGGGAGCTCACAGGGGGCACAACAGCGGACAGAGCAAGGGGTGGGGCAGCCGCACGGTGCGCCAGTCGCCCGTGGCGGTACGGACCTCCACCCCGATCTCCCGGAGCAGCGGATCAAGCCCATGCTCCTGGCACCAGGCGATGGCGTCACCCAGGGCCTCCTCCAGGGATCCATAGAGGGTGTCCAGGTGGCCGTGGGGCTGGCACCAGGCATCAATGAGCCGATAGACCCGGTGGCGATGCCCACCGGGCGCCCCCAACAGCCGTGATGCCAGCCCTGGTGACCTCGATCCCATCGCCCCACCGCATCTGTCACCAGAATGGGAGAGAAGTGATCAGGATCGTGCGCGGCTGATCATTCTTTAAGTTTGGCGCCCCGGGGGCCAGCTGCTGCAGCACCTGGAGATGGCCCAGGATGGCGTCAATGCCGCCTGGCAAGGGCCTCAGGCCAGTCGGCCCTGAACTGAGTTGATGACGTCCCCCGACCTCGCCCACAGCCAGCGCTACAGCGACGCCCTCGGCTGGAGCGCTGAGCTGCACCGGGGGCAGCGGCGCAAGGGCAAAGCCGTGCCCTACATCTCCCACCTGATCGCCGTGAGCGCGCTGGTGTGGGAGGACGGCGGCAGTGAGAACCAGGCCATCGCCGGCCTGCTGCACGACGCCATCGAGGACGCCGGCCAGAGCCATGGCTCGATCGCCGCCCGCTTCGGGGAGGAGGTGGCGGGAATCGTGGTGGACTGCACCGACACCCAGGGCCCCACGGAGCCGGGGGGTGAGAAGGAACCCTGGCTGCTGCGCAAGACCCGCTATCTGGCGAGCCTGGAGCACAAGGCCGAGGGATCCCTGCTGGTGACGGCGGCCGACAAGGCCCACAACGCCCGCGACCTGGTGCTCGATGCCCGCAGGGATCCCCACAGCTGGACCCGCTTCACGGCTGGCCTGGAGGGCAGCGCCTGGTATTTGCTGCGGATCCACCAGACCCTCAGCCACCGCATCCCCCAGAGCCGCTCCACCGCCCTGCTGGGAGAAGCCGTCCAGGAGATCCTCGCCAGCGACGCCTACCGGCGCATCGTGCCGCGGGGCATCGCCCCAGCAGTGTGGGCGGCGGGCTATCTGGAGCGGCCGGAAGCCCATGAAGGCTGAGATCGCAACCAACGGGCCGCGTCTGATCGATGGCCCGCTGGAGGCACCGGCCAGCGTGCTGCTGGCCCATGGGGCCGGGGCGCCGATGGACAGCCCGTTCATGGCGGCGATCGCCGGCGGCCTGGCCCAGCGGGGCTGGCGGGTGGTGCGCTTTGAATTCCCCTACATGGCCCGCAGCCGCGAGACAGGCCGCCAGCACGGGCCCGATCGCATGGCGGTGCTCCAGGAGACGTTTCGCGAGCAGGTGCGGATCGAGCGGGCCGCCAACCCCGAGCGGCCCCTCGTGATCGGGGGCAAGTCGATGGGTGGGCGCGTCGCCAGCCTGCTGGTGGATGGGCTGGCCGCCAGGGATGGGGTGCGGGGCTGCCTGTGCCTGGGCTATCCCTTCCACCCGCCCGGCAAGCCGCTGCAGCTGCGCACCGAGCACCTGGCCGCCCTGCAGACCCCCACCCTGATCGTGCAGGGGGAGCGCGACAGCTTCGGGAAGCGACAGGAGGTGGAGAGCTACACACTCTCGTCCCAGGTGCAGCTGCAGTGGATCCCCTGCGGCGACCACAGCTTCAAGCCCACCCGCAGCTCCGGCCTCAGCGAAGAGCAGAACCTGACGGCGGCAGTGGTCTTCAGCCATGGGTTTCTGGGCGAGCTGCTGTAGAGCCGATCAACGTCGCGGCTTGAGCTCAGCCGGCAGGGCGTCGCGCAGTGCCTGGAGCTGCGGCAGGAGATCGCGCACGAACCGCCTGGGCACCAGCTCAGCGATGGCCTTGCCACAACCTGGCGCCATCGAAGCCATCAACCCCGGCATCCAGCAGCCGGTTGAGCAGCTTCTGCCGCAAGCGGGGCCGATCCCTACGGAACAGGAGCCGGTGGGCTGCGGCCAATAGGGAAACCGAGGCCACTGCAGTAGGAGCATGGGGATCAAGCACTGGCCATCACGAATGGCAAACAGCCATGGATTGACGCCGTCTCTGAAACAATGGCAGCTGCGCAATAGGACGAGGACGTGCCATGGGTATGGCCTAGATCGACAATGGACACCTACGAATCAATGCTTGTCGAGAGCCCCATCGAGGCTAGTCCGACGCGAGAGGAGCCGAGGGAATGGAGCGCCCCCGCAGATCCAATGACAAGATCGATCGAACAACCGTGCCTCTCGCCCTTTCATAGAGAAGTTGGCAACAAGGATCGGCAGGGATTCAGGGGCCCGAGCATTCATCCCATGCCGCAACGAGCCAGACACAAGAAGGGCGACCTGCTCGACTGCTTCAGCCGCCTTGATGGATCAGCAAGGGCATCGTATCGACCAAACCACGCCATGCACGCGAACAGGAATTCCGCTAAGCTTGATTGGCGTCAGTGATGGCAACGTTGGGCGGACCAAGGGAGCAGTGCCTAACAGCCATCACGAGGCTTTCGTCGATTTGAATCAGCCCCTCCTTTCTGCAATGCTGAAACGAACGCGTCCACTCCGTGCACCTCGTCACCAGCAGGCCCTAGCGCTGCTCACAGCTGTTGGCGGTCTCATGGTTGGGCTCTGCGCTGGACCCGGCTCCGCTCAGCACAGCGAGCAAGGGGCGAAAATAGCAATGTTCAAGACGAAGGCCGAGGCCGAGGCCGCCGCCAAGTCGTTCAACTGCCAGGGTGCCCACAAGATGGGTAACCAATGGATGCCCTGTGCCAGCCATGGCGAGGCCTCCGGTAGCCAGTCCACCCCATCTGCGCACTGATGCCGACTCCAGCGGAATCGGATCTCCTCTCCAGGTCCTCGCAACCAGCATGCGGTGGACGGCCGAAGATCCTTGCCATCGGCATCGCCCCCCTGGGCATCATTTCGATCGGCATCGTCCCCATGGGAGTGGTCAGCATTGGCGTCGTACCGATGGGGGTGTTGAGCATCGGCGCCGTTGCCATGGGAATGATCAATGCCTCTGTGGTGGGAATGGGCATCCTGATTGCTGGCGTGAATGTGATGGGAGTGTGGTGGGTTGGCATGGATGGCATGGGCCCCTTCCGCTTGGGGAGCAATGGCGCCCATGTTCATCGCCACCATGAGCGGAGTGACAAGAACCTCTTTGCCTACCCAAGCCGAGAGACTGCACTGAGGAAAGCCAAAGAACTCGGCTGCGACGGGGTGCATGCCATGGGAACTCTCTGGATGCCCTGCAGTGAGCACCCTCAGGACTGAGCATCCACAGAGCTGACCATCCAGGCCTGTATCCCATCAGCCTCTACCTGGCAGGAAGGGCATCTTCAGACCGAGAGACTACCTACTTAACATTCAGATACCGAAGGCAGGAATGTTGAGTATCATCCATGGCTGAGGGGTCTTACCCACTTCCGATCTGGAGCCGTTGAGATGGGGACGACAAGCCAATTCCGCACGGGCCTGGCCGTTGCCGCCCTTGTTGCGACTGTTGCCAGTGCGGCCTCAGCCCAGCCCTTCAAGATGACAACGGCCATTGCGCCTGGAGTAGCCACTCCAGACCGGCTCGAGACATCGATCGGTCCGTTGAATCTCATCGATGGTTTCCCGAAGCCAGACACTGTCGAGAAGATCTACGACAACCTGGATCGCTCCCGTGCCCTGCAGGCCTACCTGCTGGCGATCCCGATCGTGAATCAGGCCGGCATGCGTGAATCATTGCGCAAGTTCGGCCCGGTCAACACGACCAACGTGATCTGGGAAAACCTGGTAGATCCCAGAACAGTAGAACTCACGGCCAACGACAACACGGTTTACAGCTTCATCTGGCTCGACACCAAGAAGGGGCCCCTGGTGGTCGAAGTACCCCCCAAGGTGCTGGGTGCTGTCAACGACTTCTGGTATCGCTGGGTGGCCGACATCGGCATCACGGGGGCCGACAAGGGCGCGGGAGGCAAGTACCTGTTCCTGCCACCCGGCTATCAGGGCACCATCCCGCAAGGCTACGTCGTTGTCAAACCCAAGACCTATGGCAACTGGCTCTTCTTTCGCTCCTTTCTTGTGGATGGTTCCACCAAGCCAGGCGTGAAGTCGGTTAAGGCAAATCTGAAGATCTACCAACTCGCGGATGCTGCCAACCCACCAGCGATCAAGTTTGCCAACGCCTCAGGTGTGCCGGCCAATTTCGTGGCCCCTGGCGACTATTCCTTCTGGGCACTCCTCAATCAGGTGATTCAGGAGGAACCTCCCTCCGGCTCTGACCCGACGACATTGGGGCTTTTCGCCTCCATCGGCATTGAAAAAGGCAAGCCCTTCAATCCCGATGAGCGCTGGAAGAAGATCCTCACCGACGCCGCCAACATCGGGGCAGTGACTGCACGCACCCTTGCCCTGAAGATTCGCGAACCTGAAGCCTACTTCTATCCCAACAGCTCGTGGCGGTTGCCGTTTTTTGGTGGTTACAAGTTCCAGGCATCCCCAGGCGTAGCCAACCTTGATGGCGCCATTTTCTATTATTACTTCGCCACCGGCGTCACGCCGGCCATGGAAGAAAAGATTGTAGGCAAGGGATCCCAGTATCCATGGGCCTCGCTGGATGCCAAGGGCGATCGCTTGGATGGCAGCAAAACCTACAGGCTCCGCCTACCCCCCAATATCCCGGTGGCCGATTTCTGGTCTGTGATCGTGTATGACACCCAGACCCGCTCCATGCTGCAGACAGACCAGAAAGCCCCGAGTGTCAGCAGCCAGAACAAGGGCATCAAGACCAATGCCGACGGTTCTGTTGATGTTTGGTTTGGACCTAAGGCCCCTGTTGGATTTGAGCAGAACTGGGTCCAGACGATTCCTGGCAAGGGCTGGTTCACGCTGCTGCGCCTCTATGGCCCCTTGGAGCCCTGGTTCAATAAAACCTGGCGTCCAGGTCCAATCGAATTGCAGCAACAATGATGCAGCCTGCGTAACAGCCTTCCATACAGATAAGGAAAGGTGCCGATTCTTGCCGCGGCCTGGCCATCGCACGCCTTAGCAGGCCGATCGGTACGTTCTCCAAACCCGCCAGTGTCATTCATGGCCAAGACCACTGCCACCTACTGGAACGTGTTCAGTCCACAGGCCCAGGAGCAGTGGGCACCGGTCCAGGGACTGGAGACCATGGCCGAGGAGCTGACTCTGAGCATAGATGAAGAATCTGGCGCCTACACGAAATTGACCCGCTTTCTACCTGGCGCGGATACGGCCAGCTTCGGGGGCAAAACCCATCCCTATCCCGAAGAAGTCTTCATCGTCAGCGGTCGTCTCTATGACGAAGCGTTTGATCTCTGGCTGGAGGCGGGCCACTATGCCAGTCGGCCTCCGGGGGAACTTCACGGACCGTTCAGAACTGATAGTGGCTGCGTCGTACTGGAACTATCCTTTCCCAACCGTGCTGGCTAGCCAATGCCGCCCCACCGATGATGCCTCAGTCCACTGCGCGAAAAGCCACGCAGGACCATGCCTTAAATGTTAAGCAGCCAAAGGGAAAGATGGAGCAGATCAGCTGGGCCGATTTCGCCAAAGTAGAGCTGCGCGTGGGTCGCATCATCAGCGCCGAAGCTTTCCCTGAAGCTCACAAGCCAGCTTTCAAGCTGCAGGTCGACTTCGGCCCAGAGATTGGCGTACGCAGATCGAGCGCACAGATCACCGATCTCTACCAACCGATGGATCTCTTGGGCCAATTGGTTGTGGCGGTGATCAACCTGCCTGCCAAACAGATTGGTCCCGTTCTGTCCGAGTGCCTTGTCACTGGCTTCCACAACGCCAGCAATCAGGTGTCCCTATGCATCCCCCAGCATGAGGTTCCACTCGGCACCAAGCTGCTGTAATCAGCACGGGCAGCTCAGACACCATCCCCTCAGCTGTCAACCTTGCTCGCCGCGACGGGCGAACCACCCACCCTTCGCAAGGCCGCCCGCGAAGCCCAGCGCCAGACAATCCATGGACAAGCCATGAACAAACTACACATCGCCATCTCTACAGCAAAGCTTGAAGACACAGTTACGGATTACAGCAAGCGGCTCGGAGCCAAGCCCTGTGTGATCGTCGAAGCAGAATACGCACTCTGGCGCACTGAAACGCTGAACCTCTCAGTGCGCCAGGACCCTTCATGCAAGCCAGGCGAGCTGCGTCATCTGGGCTGGGAAGACCCAGCTGCGCAGGCGTTCTGCAGCGACACTGATGTCAACGGCGTGACGTGGGAACGGTTCACGGCTCAGCAACAAGCAGACGAAATCAATGCCATCTGGCCAGGGACTGATTACCAACCTGCGTAGCAAGCCGGATGGCTCTGGGCGGCTATGGCTTGGTGGTCGGGGGCTTGGTCGGGGGCTTGGTCGGGGCAGTGGGAGCCGGAGGGGCGGTGATCGACTCCTCCATGCCCAGATCGATCTCCCCGATCCAGAGCCCGAGGCCCGCGATGCAGGCCAGGGCCGCCAGCAGCAGGCCCACATGACGGCGATCCATGGCGCTAGGCCTCCAGGTAGGGATCGAGAAAGCGCAACGGCTGCGCCATCGTCTCGGAAAAGCCGAGAATGCCACGGTCGCGGTAGCTGTAGAGCAGGGTGTCGTCGCTCTCGAGCAGGTAGGTGCCGCCGCGCTGGGTGATGAAGTGGTCGCGGGGCACATAGGTGCGCCAGTTGCCCAGCACCTCCACCATGTTGCGCAGCCGCACCGTGGCCAGTTCAAAGGGTCGCTGGAAGCCCTCGCCACCGGCCAGGGCAAACAGGGGCGAGGCCAGGCGCTGGGGAGCACGGCGATCGCCGGTGTAGCCGCGCAGCACTTCGGCGAGGGTGCCGGGCGAGCCGATGCCCGCACACATCAACAGCAACGCAGGCCAGGCGCCAGCGGGGGTGCTCAGTCCTGGGTAGAGGCCCAGGGCCCGGTGCAGCTCCGGGGTGGCATCCACCTGCAGCCGCTCGGCGGGAAAACCCGTGAACGCGCAGAAGCGCTGGCGGCCCGCCTCGGCGCCGATGCCGATGGCGACGACCTCGATGCCGGCGCTCTGGAGGCGTGGGAGCAGCGGCACCAGGGCCTGGGCGTACTCGAGGCTGTCGAAGTCCCCCAGCTGGGAGAGCAGCAGCACCAGCCGCCGGTGGCCGGGTCCCATGGCGGGCAGCTGGGCCAGGCGTTGCAGCAGCGGGTCAGGGGCCTTCATGGCTGCAGCCAGGGGGGCTCAAACCGTACTGAGGTGCTGGCCGCCGAGGCTCGTCACCGTTCAGCCCCTGCGGGTGGGCGGCCACCAGGTGGTGCGCTCCAGCACGAGCGCGATCGCGGCCAACACCAGGGCAAAGCCGCAGGTGCCGGGCCACTGCCAGCTGCTCCAGTGCATCGCGATCACGGCGGAGCAGAGGGCTGCCCCCAGGTAGGCCGTGAGAAACAGCTGGCCGCTCATGCGGCTGCGGGCGGCAGGGTCGAGGGCATAGATGCGGGCCTGATTGGCCACGAAGCTGCCCTGCACCCCCAGATCCACGGCCATCAAGCCCAGGGCCAGGCCCACCAGGGAGGTGGGCCGCAGGCCGAGCACCAGCACCCCCAGGCCCGCGCAGGCCACACCGGCCGCCACGATCCGATCGGGACCGAGGCGATCCACCAGGCGGCCGATGGCAGGAGCGGCGAGGATGCTGGCCAGGCCCACCAGTCCGAAGCTGCCGATCAGGGCCGGCCCGAAGCGCCAGGGCGGTGCGGCCAGGTGCAGGGCCACCGCACTCCAGAGGGCCATGAAGCTGCCGAAGAGCAGGGCCTGGGTGAGGCAGGAGCGGCGCAGCCGTGGGTGCTGACGCCAGAGCTGCACCTGGGAGGCCAGCAACCGCCAGTACGACCGCGTCTCGACGGGAGCCAGGGTCGGTAGTCGGCTGTGAAACAACAGGGCGACCGCCACCATCGCCAGGGCCGAGAGGCCATAGATCGAGCGCCAGCCCCACAGCTGGGCCGCCACACCGCTCACACTTCGCGAGAGCAGGATGCCGCTGAACTGGCCGCTCAACACGATCCCCAACATGCGGCCGTGCTGGGCTGGTGGGACGAAGGCCGTGAGGAACGGGGGCAGCAGGGAGGGGATCAGGGCCACGACCCCGAGCAGGAACCAGCTGCCCAGCACCACAGGGAACGACGGTGCCAGAACCACCGCCAGGCAGGCCAGGGCCATGCCGAGGGCCAGCAGGATGAGCAGCCGCCGGCGTTCCCGGATGTCGCCGAGGGGCAGCAGGAACAGGAAGCCGAGCGCCATCCCCAGCTGGGTGGCCATCGGACCGAGCAGCACAGTGCCTGGCGGCACCGCAAAGGCACGCTCCACCGCCGGCAGCAGGGCCTGGGCATAGAAGGGATTGGCCACGCTCAGCCCCACCACCAGGGCCATCAGGCCGAGGGAGGGCAGAGCCGCCTGGGGTTCGGCGCCGGACTGCGGCTGGGCCATGGGTTCAGGACTCGACAAAGGGGCTCAGGCGGAGTTCCTCGGCGATGCCCAGCTGCTGCCGCCAGTCGGCCAGGGGACGGGTCCAGCCCTCCTCCCAGCGCTGCGCCAGCAGCGGCGCGCAGACCCCACCGAGCCGGAGCCCGAAGGACACCGCATCGGCGAGATCCGGCACGGTGTCGGCGGCATGGGAGCGGGCCATCAGATCAGCGGCCAACAGCAGCACGGGTCCCGGCTGGCGCAGTTGGCGCGCCCCGAAGCCATTGAGGGCCACCTCGCCGGGCAGGGTGTTGGGAAACCCGGTGATCAGGTGCCAGATGTCGTGGCAGGCGCGGGCCCGCAGCTGCAGATACTGGTCATCGTCGCCGAGGGACTCCAGCCCCTCCGGCCGGTCGATCAGCTGCAGACCCTCCTGCCGCAACAGGCCCGCGAAGGCCTGGCCCAGGCTGCCTGTCGGCATGGCGGCCAGGGCCTCGACCCCCGGCCAGGGCCCCCAGTAGCGCTCGCTGGCCAGGGCGGCGATGGCGGGGTCCTGGCGGAGCCGATCACGGGCCAGCGCCGCCAGGGGGCTGGCGTAGCTGGTGTTGAGGATCGCCAGGGCGCTGGGAACCCGGTCGGGCTTCTCGATCAGCTGCAGCAGGGCCGGCAGGGCGGCCTCCAGATGGGGCCGCTGGGCCTCCGCAAAGGGCGTGGCCGGCTCGCTGGTGGAGGGGTCCGAGCGCTGGGCCTCGGCGAACAGATGGGGCTGCAGCGGCAGGGCCATGGTCAGGAAGGATTGGGGTGGAACAGCTGCGTCCCGGCCAGTCAGCAGCTAGCAATGGACAGGACCCAGGGCAGGGATGGCACCTGCAGACACAGCCACTGTCGCCCCACGCTGCACCTGGGATCACAGCGCGGACTTCCTGCTGCTGCCCGGTGATGGCCTGATCCTCGCCAATGGCGATGGGGTGATCACCTACTTCGACCTGAGGGCTCGTCAGCTCATGGGCCGTGAGCCAGGCTGCCGCTGCGGCGATCGGCTCGATGAGATCTGGCCGGAGCTGGCGGAAGTGCTGGAGGAACACGCGCTCGTGGCTGGCCGCTCAGGCCCGGTGGTGACGCGGGTGGGCATCGGGGATCGGCTGCGGACGGTCAACCTGTTCCGATCCGATTGCGGCATCGGGATCGTGCTGCTGGCGGATCGCTGCGATGCCAATGGCACCTTCCACCAGCAGCTGTTGATGCACCAGCGCATCCTGCAGCATGTGCGCGATGCCGTGATCGTGACGACCGCCGAGCCGATGGCGGCCCCGGGTCCGGTGATCATCTACGCCAACCCGGCCGCCCTGCGCCAAACCGGCTATCGACTGGGAGAGGTGCTGGGGCGGAGCCCGAGGATCTTCCAGGGGCCCGACACCGATCCCGCGGCCCTGCGAACCCTCCGCGAGGCCATGCGGCACTGGCAGCCGGCCCGGCAGAAGCTGCTGAACTACCGCAAGGACGGCTCCAGCTTCTGGGTGGAGATCGACATCGCCCCCTTGGAGGACAGCGATGGTTGGTACACCTACTGGGTATCGGTGCAGCGGGATTGCCGCAGGCCGGGACGATCGTCCTGACGCCATCCAGCGCAGACGGTTCACCCCTGCCGCCCGGGGCTCAGCTGATGGGCGGCTCAGCAATAGGCGGCACCAGCTGATCGATCGCCGGCTGAGCAACTCCCACCTGCTGGGCGATGAGCACCACCAGCTGCTCGAGGCGACTGAGTCGACGCTCCAAGGCCTCAAGATCGGCCTGCTGGCCTCGGGCAGGGGCCGTCAGACTGCCTGCAGCGGCCTTGCCCTTGAGGGGCTTGCCCGGCAGTGACCGACGCAGGGGTGGGCCATCGGGGTGGGTGAGCAAAGCATTCACTTGCCGGGGTTTTGGGCCACTGCTCAGACCCTTGATCCCCCTGGCCTTGCACAACTCCCAGAGCGCCTTGATCGAGAGCCCCTCCAGATCCTCCCGGCTGGCCAGTTCAGCACCCTCCAGCAGCTCTCCAGGCCCACTGCGGACGGGTGTGGGGTCAGCCAGCTCCTGCTGCAGACCGCGATAGAGCCGACCGTCGGACTGGGCCAGATCCCGCAAGGTTGCCCGCAGCGTGTCAGCGATCTGGCCCATGCTCGGCCTCCGCTGGATTGACGTCGTCGTCCACCCTGTCCTGTGGAGCCGGATTCGGGTGGCCATTGCCTCCCATGGTGAGGGGTGGAGACTCCTGGCTCTTTTCCAGGAACTCCTGGCGCTTGCGATCCAGTTCCACAACCCGCTCCTTGGTCTGGGTCCAGCGGTTGATGAAGCGGATCACGGCCTGAATCAGGCCACCGATGAACGAACCACCCTGATAGGACCTGCGGCCCAGTTTGTAGCGGCCGAATTCATTCACCAGGTCATCGCCAGCGTCCTCAATGTCGCCGGCCAGGGCTGTGACGATCTCCAGCATTTCGTAGACGTCCTTGCGTACGGAGGCCTCTCTGGCGGCAAGGTCGAGGAGGCTCTGCCTGAGCTGAGCCGTTTCTCCCTTGGCCTTGGCGGCGAGACTGCGGTGCTGCCCGCGGCTGCGCATCAAGCTCTTGTAGCAGTTGCGCAGTTCGAGGTAAGTGCTCTCCAGGGTGTCCCGATCCAGCGGCTTGGGATCCGGGGGAAAGTCGGTTGTGGGCGGCAGATAGACCACGCCGTTCGTTCGTCTGGGTCAATCCTGCCTGCAGACAGGCCTGGCTGGGCCTGTCAGAGCCATCCGGGGGTATGCAATCAACGCATAGCCTTCGCGACAGCACCGGAGGCTCTGCTGGTCTTTCGCAGGAGATCTGGAACACCATCCATCTACTCGGCCCAGGCTGCGGGCAGCGTTACCCACACCGCACTGCGGTTGCTCCGATGGTCGACCCCCTGCTGATGGCTGAGCTGGTGCTAGCCCTGCTGATCGTGGCCACGCTCGATCGGCCTCGTCGCCCGGTCGAGACGCCGAAGAACACCACGCCAGCTCCGGATCAGGCGGACCCTGGCTGGAGCGCCGAGACCGATCTCCACGCCCAGCGGATCCTGCGGTTGGAGCGCCGAGCCGGCCAGTGAAACCCGATGTTATCCGGCAGGACCGGGCATCCACGGAGCCCGGGCCCTGGTGGCCTGGTTGGGAGGGCGCCCTGGGGCTACTTAAGATTGGTAAGCCGGCGAACATGGACTGGAGGCCACCTGGATGAACGGGGGTGCAGACCAGAAAGCTCTGTTCGACTACTGGTATGACCGGGTTCAGCTCAGGAACCTGAAGCGGATTGGTGCCCAGGAGCACGTCACCACCCAGGAGTTGCGGCATGAGTGCACCAATTACGACCAACTCAGGCAGCTGCCACTGGTTCAGGAGCTCGATGAACTCGAGCGCTCCCGTGTCATCACGATCATCAAGTATCAGTGCACCGCCAAGGCGCTGCAGCGGCGCACCGGCCTGCTGCGGGAATTCGCCCGCCTCTGCGAAGAGAATGCCCTCGCCCAGAAGCAAGCACGCTCACGGCTTGGTGCGCTCCTCCAGAAGCTGAAGGAAGCCCTCCGGGGCAAGCAGGTGGAGGTCGATCGCCTGGGCAGACGCATCCAGGCCCTGGAAGCCGAGAACGCGGCACTCCGCTCCGAGCAGCAGCAATCCAAGGCGGAGCTGCAAGTCCAGAAGGAGCTGGAAGCTCTGCAGCGCGCCCTTGACGCCGAAGTGGAGCGCCGCAAGCAACTGGCCAGGAACAACCAGAGCCTCGGTGGGCGCGTCGCCCACACCAACCGCTACCGGCGCGAGCGCGATGAACTGCGTGAGGCCCTCAGGATCGAACGGCAGACCAGCCAGGCGCTGCGACAGGAGCTGCAACAGCTGCGCGGCGGCGAGCAGCTGGGCCTGGGCCTCGCGGAGTGAGCAGCATGGCGCGCCAGGCCCGATCCAAGCGGCAACAGGAACCAACGCTGGCCGACCTGAAGCGGCAGGTCCTCGCCCTGGCCCAGGTCTCCAGCACCCAGGAGCTGAAGCGAACGCACGTGGATCTGCGCCATCTCGATTTCCGGCTCAAGGCCAGCTGGCGCTCTGCCCTGGAGGTGCTGCAGCAGGCTGCAGCGGCCTATCCCGACTGGGACAGCAACCCACCCGAGGAGTACAAGGAGCTGTTCGCCGAGATCGACCAGGCGGCTGCGGCCTACGGCGCCTCGATTGATCAGGGCCTGAAGCTCAGCGGCCAGCTGCGTCAGGCCGCCGATGAGCTGGAGGCCCTCTCCGGTGAGCTGCAGCAGGAGGCCGAGGCGCTGAAGGCGATCGAGCAGACCTCCCGCAAGCAGCGCCGGGCCCGTTCGCTCAACTGACGGTTTGGCCGCTTTGGCTACCTACACCCCGACCAGTGCCGTCAGCGACCCAGTGGCAGATAGAGGCTGAGCGGTGTGTCCTGAAAAGAGCGGAAGCCATGGCGCTCGTAGAAGGCCTTGACCTCTGCCCCTTTGGCGTCAACGAGCAGCGCATAGCCCCCAACGGATCGTTTGGCCTCAAGGCAGCGCTGCACGGCCAGGCCCAGCAGCAGGGGGCCGAGGCCCTGACCCTGCCAGCGTTGATCGCGGGCCAGGCGCCCCATCCGAAAGCAAGGCACGGGATAGGGAGGCAGTGGCCTGGCGTCGGCGGGCTGCAGATCGGCCAGCCTGACTTCCGCTGGCGCCAGGGTGTAGAAGCCGGCGATCTCTGCTGGCGCATCCGCTGGCACCAGCACAAAGGTCTGACTCACGCCGCGGCGCATGTTTTGGTGGGCCTGCTGTTGCAGGAAGCGATCGAGGGCAGGAACACCGCAGCGGAACGCCTTGCGGTTGTGCCGTGAGGGGTCGAGCAGCTGCTCTTCAAACACGGCTCACGCGTGTGCGGGCCTGCTCCATCGCCTCCTGCAGCGCGGGATTGGCCGTGAAGGGTTGGGCGATGGCGGCATGAAACGCCGTGAAGTCGCGCTGCGACAGGCTGATCTGCTGCTCGCGCTGGATGGCTTCTGCGGCGCGCTGCTTGGCCGCCAGCCGCACGAACGCCGCCATGCTCAGCCCTTCGATGGCGGCAGCCTGCGCGAGCAGCTGCTTGTCTGCAGCGCTGAGCTTGAGATCCAGCCGCTCGTCGACAGCCACTGCCCGCCCCGCTCAGTTAGTCAATGCTACGGCAAAAGCCCGTACCCGGGAGGAAGTCGCGTCGAGGCGGTCGTCGGTCGGCAGGAGCCGCACGCGGTGATGGCGCCGCCTTCCTCCAGGACCGCTTGATGTTGGGGTCAGCCTTGGCGTGGGCCGCGTTGGGGATGGCGGGGGACGTTGTAATGCGTCCCCCTCAGACCCCCTGATACACCCCCAGAGCAGCCTCCAGCTTCTGCCGGTGCTCCTCCCGCAGGGCCGCCGGGTTCTCGATGCGGATGCCGGCGCCAAAGCCGAACAGCCAGTTGCGCAGGTCGATGTCGCGCTCCACGGTCCAGGGGGGCAGATCGAGTTCCACCGGGTAGGGATGGGTGTCGGCGGCGGAGCCCGGCTCCAGCACGTGCGGGGCGTTGGCGTGATGCCACCAGTGCTCGCCG